>NZ_BONY01000073.1 GCF_016862955.1 Rhizocola hellebori
CCCGCCGCAGGGCGGCGGATACGGCGGCCCGCCGCAATCCGGCGGCGGCTACGGCCAGCCCGGTTATGGTCAGCCCGGTTACGACCAAGGCGGATATGGCGGCCCGCCGCAGTCCGGTGGCGGCTACGGCCAGCCTGGTTACGGCGGCGGACAGTACGACGAGACGACCCACTACGCGGGGCCGACGTCGGGCTCGGGTGGCTACGGTCAGCAGGCGGCCTATGGCCAGTCCAGCTATGGGCAGGGCGGCGGCTACGACCAGAACGGCTACGCGCCACCCCAGGGCGGCTACGCCCAGGCAGACGGCTACGGCGATGCCTACGGCGGCCAGCAGGGCTACGGTCAAGATCCATATGGCGGCCAGCCGCAGCAACCGGGCTATGACGACCGGCGCAATCGTGGCGATCGAAGGCTGGACTGGCTGGACGACTGACCAGACAATGGTCGAGTGACCACCATAGAGGGCATGAGGGGGATTTCCCACATGCCCTCTTACGTTGTCATGCAGCCGACGACACTGTGCAATCTGGACTGTCGCTACTGCTACCTCCCATTTCGGGCTGAAGATCGGCGGATGCCGGTCGAGGTGGCGCAGGCCGTGGCCGCCGATGTGAACCGCTGGGCCGCGCTGGGCCGCTTCTCCGTGGTGTGGCATGGGGGCGAGCCGATGGCGGCCGGCCGCGAGCATCTGGGCGCGCTTATGGCGCCCTTCTCGGCCGACGTGGAGCACCATGTTCAGACCAACGCCACGCTCATCGACGACCGATGGTGCGACTTCTTCGCCGAGCGTCAGATCCGCGTGAGCGTGAGCGTCGACGGGCCACCGGAGCGCAACGGCGACCGGGTCGACCGGGCCGGGCGGGCTGGGTACCCGAAAATAATGAAGGGGATCTCAGCGCTGAAACGGCACGGGTTGCCTTTCGCCGCGCTGTGCGTGGTGACAGATCCCAAGGCGGGACAGGCCGCCGGCCTCTACCACTTCTTCGTCGACCTGGGCTGCGACGTGCTCGGCATCAACATCGAGGAGAAGGAGGGGGTCAACGACCGGGAAAACAGCTATCGCTCGGCCGATGTGCGCGCCTTCTGGCAGGAGCTGACCGAGGTGTGGCGGAAAGCGCCGCAGATTCACCTTCGCGAGATCGAGTGGACCCTGCGCTACGTGCAGGCGGTCCTCGACGGGCAGGAGGGCGAGCTGCTGCCGCGACAGCTCGATCCGATCCCGACGGTGGGACATGACGGATCGGTGCTGCTGCTCTCGCCCGAGCTGGCCGGCTTCACCGCCCCCGGCTACGGCGACTTCAGCAGCGGCAATGTCCTGCACGCGCCGCTGTCGCGGCTCCTGACCGACCCGCTGGGCACGCCCTGGGTGGCCGAGTTCGTGCAAGGCGTGGAGGCGTGCCGATCCCGCTGTCCCTACTTCGGGTTCTGTGGGGGTGGGCACGCCGCCAACCGCTTCTTTGAGCACGGCCGGTTCGACGGGACAGAGACGGAGCACTGCCGCAACAGCAAAATAAGCCTATTGGAGGGAGTGCTCGACCATGCCCGAAGAGCTTGACCGTGTGACCGTGCGCATTCGCAGCGCACGCGTAGAACTCACCGCTCTCCTTGACGAAGCCCGCACAGCGCGAGCAGGACGAGCCGAAGCGCCAAGCGCAGACAACACAGCCGTCTGCGCCTGGAACCACTTCGAGAACATCCCGACGTTCTTCAACTGGAACAACCGGCCCCGGTAAGAGGTCGGCTGTCGTTGCCCAGCGCCGAATTACTTGCGCTGCGCCCAGGAAGCGTCGTCGTCGTCATCATCGGAGGAGTAGCTCGCGTACTTGTCGTACACCTCGTCGATCTCCTCATCGGGAGTCACCGAGTTGCCACTGCCTCCAAGCTCTCGCTGCAAGGCATCAAGGTCGGTGTTCGGGGAGTGGTACTTCAACTCCCGGGCAACCTTCGTCTGCTTGGCCTTAGCTCGGCCGCGCCCCATGGCCGACCCCCTCGCACATGAATGACGGGGCTGCCCGAAGGCGGGCCCCGATTGACTCAGACATCTCTCGTGGGTCATACGGTACATGCCCCAGGGCCGGTTCGGCATCCCGGGTTACCGGGTGTGGCGAGCGACTGTCGGATTTGCGGCAGTAAGGGTTGGATGCCAGACGCGGTCGTGACCGATTCCGCACCCAACCTCGCACCGTTCACAACCGGATCGTGCGGAGCCTTCCCACCTCGGACATGCGCTGCTCGGCTAGCCTGTCTGCCGCCGTGGCAGGGGAAATGCCCTCGGCATCGGCAAGCTCAAGAATACGCTTCGTGGTGTCGTAGATCTTGGTCGCGCGCAACTTGGCCCGATCGAAGTTGAAGCCCTCGATTTCGTCGGCCACCTGGATGACCCCGCCGGAGTTCACGCAGTAGTCGGGGGCGTAGAGGATCCCCCGGTCCATCAGCAGTTTCTCCACCCCGGGATGGGCCAGCTGGTTGTTCGCCGCGCCGGCGATGACCTGAGCCTTGAGCGCGGGAACGGTTTCGTCGTTGAGCGCGAAACCCAGCGCACACGGCGCGTAAATGTCGATGTCGCTTGTTATTAGGGCAGCATTGTCCGGTACCAAGGAAACCTGGGGGTAGGTCTTGGCGGCCCACTGCAGCGCCTTGGGACTTACGTCACTGGCGACCACCTCGGCACCGTCTTCGATCAGGTGGCCGGTGAGATATTTCCCAACCTTGCCCAGACCCGAGATGCCGACTCGGCGTCCGCTCAGCGACGGCGTGCCCCAGCGGTGCTCGGCGGCGGCGCGCATGCCCTGGAAGACGCCCCAGGCGGTCAGAATCGACGAGTCGCCGGCGCCGCCATGCTCGACGCTGCGGCCGGTCACAAAACGCGTCTCGCGGGCTACGAAGTCCATGTCCCAGGTGTAGGTGCCCACATCGCAGGCGGTGTAGTAACGGCCGTTGAGGGACTGCACGAAGCGACCGTAGGCGCGCAGCAGCTGCTCGCTCTTGATCTGCTCCGGGTCACCCCAGATGACCGCCTTGCCGCCGCCCAGGTCCAGCCCGGCCAGCGCGTTCTTGTAGGCCATCCCGCGGGACAGCTCCAGAACATCGTGCAGAGCCTCCTCTTCGGAGGCGTAGGGGTAGAAACGCGTGCCGCCCAGTGCGGGCCCCAGTGCGGTCGAGTAGATCCCGATGATCGCTTTTAGGCCGCTGGCCCTGTCTTGGCAGAAGACGATTTGCTCGTGGCTGCCTTCACTGAATACGCCCACTTTGTGGCTCCAACTTCGTTGTCGGCCCTTGTGGGGCCATTCTCCCAGTCCTGGACGCGAGACGCACCGCGGTGGCGGGCGGCTCCCGTATAGAGGGTAATCGGGACTTCGTGCTCATTAACCACGCCGCCTTGGACGTGGTGCCGGTGTTACGGTCGGCCTAATCGTGCGAGGATCGCGAAGTGCCGACACAGTTCGCCGCTTATCTTCGCGTGTACGAGCCGCTGACCGCGTTTGCGCCGGAGCGGCAGCGATTCTGGCGAAAGTACGTGGCGGAGGGGCGTGCCATCGGTTCCTACGACGGGCCGGGGCGGCAGCGCACAGTGGTGCTGGAAGCGCTCGGCCCCGCCTGGTCGAAGCTGCCCGATCTGCCCGATGAGGCCTACGTGCTGGGTGTCGAGGAGGCGGTCCTCGTGTGTCCCTGGAACCTGCGTAAACGGGTCGCGGAGGCGGCGCTGCAGGCCCGCGACGGGGTTCCCCAGGTGCTCGCGGACGCGTTCGTCCCGCCGACCCTGGTCGGCCTGGCGCAAACGGTGGTGGACGAGACCCGGGGCGAGGAACGCGTACACGAACAGGTGGCCACGTGGGGGGTGCCCCTTCGCTGGTTCGTGCTCTTCGCGGCCGCCGATCGCCAGCTCGAGCTCGACGCACGGCGTGTGCTGATGTTCCGTACCGAGATCGGCAAGGCTCGCCAACGCGCCCACAAGGGGCTTCGCGTCCTGAGGCGCGCGCTCGGGGATGTGCCAATCACCGAATCGCTTCGGGAAACAGCCCGATGGCTGGAGCTTTTTCATCCCGGTTCGGTGGTTGAGTTGGACTACGGCGGTCTCACGGCGTTGTTGTCGGATGAAGCACTCAAGGACGATGACTCAGTGGAGTTGGTCGCCGAAGGGCTACTGGGACTGTCGCAAGACGATGGAGCCGGCGCAACCGCTGCTTATGAGCGTTTGGTTCAGCGTTGGCGCGAAATTCAGCTGCTGGAACGTAGTAACTAGCTAACTACGTTGGGTAACCTGAAGTCGGCAAAAGGCATGGTGTAAAGCCAAAAAAGCGACATGTCGTTCTTTCGTCATCCGTCCATCCACGGACCTCCACCCGTTCGGCCCATGTCGGACATCGGGGACTAGCCGGACTATGGGTAACGCGTCGGCCGGCGGGACCCCGGCCTTCGTTTGTAAGGTACTTGTGGAGGAGTGACCATGGCGTCGCGTACGCACGAACCAGAGCCGCTGCTCACCCCGGCAGAGGTCGCGTCGATGTTCCGCGTCGACCCGAAGACTGTCACTCGGTGGGCAAAGGCGGGAAAACTCAGCGCCATTCGGACGCTGGGCGGCCACCGTCGCTACCGGGAGTCGGAGGTGCGTGCTCTGCTTCAGGGTCAGATCCCGCACCAACGCCAGGGCGACTAATAGCAGCAAGCATCAAAGAGGAGGCCTCCCCCCAGAGGCCTCCTCTTTGTATGCAGATATTTATATGATGTAATTTTGGCGAATTCCCTTATGGCTCAACGAGGGCGCCGTCGCGCAGGACCAGGACTCGGTCGGCGAGGTCGATCAGGGCGGCGTCGTGGGTGGCGACCAGGGCGGTCATGCCTCGGGCGTGCACGATGGCGCGCAACAGATCCATGATGGAGCGGCCGGTCTCGGAGTCGAGTTGGCCGGTGGGCTCGTCGGCGATCAGCAGCTTCGGGTCGTTGGCCAAGGCGCGGGCCACCGCGACCCGCTGCTGCTGCCCGCCGGAAAGCTCGTAGGGGCGCTGCTTGGCGTGGGCCCCTAGGCCGACCAGCTCCAACAGGACAGCGACCTGCTGCTCGCGTTCGGCCGCGCCGACTTTGGCCAAGCGAAGTGGGACGCCGACGTTCTCGGCGGCCGACAGGATCGGGACCAGGCCGAAGGACTGGAACACGAAACCGATCGAGCGCCGGCGCAAAGTCACCAGCTCCGACTCGCCCGCGTGACTGACATCGACTCCATCGACGAAAACCTTGCCCGAGGTGGGTTTGTCCAGACCGCCGACGATGTTGAGCAGGGTGGTCTTGCCCGCGCCCGAGCGGCCCCGTACGGCGACAAGCTCACCCTGGCTGGCCATGAAGGAGACGTCCCGCACGGCGTGAACCACGTTCGTGCCCTTGCCGAAGTCGCGCGAGACGTGCTCCACGCGGATGAGCTCACCCACGGCGTACCTCCACATGATCTGGTTCCAGGTTGAGCTTGACGCGGTCCTTGAGCTCCAGCGCCTCCACAAACGGGGCGGGCAGCTGCATCCGGCCGGAGCGGTCGAGCACCGCGTACTCCTCGGCCACCAGCTCGGTGCCGCCGTCGAGGGTCTGCCGTGCGGTGCGCCGCACCTCGGTGGCCAGGCGTCCATCGCGCATGGCGACCGTCCGGCGCACCTGTCCGGAGACGTTGTGGTCGTGGGTCACCACGACCACGGTCACGCCGAGCTCCGCGTTGATGGTGCGCAGCGCCCCGAAGACCTCGGTCGCCGTGGACTCGTCCAGCTCGCCGGTGGGCTCGTCGGCGAAGAGCACCTCGGGGTCGTTGGCGACGGCGAGCGCGACAGCGCACCGCTGCTGCTCGCCACCGGACATCTGGTCGGGCCGGCGGCCGGCGCAGTAGCCGACCCCGACCATGTCGAGCAGCTCGCGCGCGCGACGTCTGGCGGCGCGGCCGGAACGGGTCCCGGCCAGGCGCATCGGGATGGCGACATTTTCCTGAGCGGTCAGATAGGGCAACAGGTTGCGGCCGGTCTGCTGCCACACGAAGCCCACCATGTGGCGGCGGTACTTGAGCCGCCTGCGGGCCGACATGGTCAGCAGGTCGTAGTCGCCGACGCGGGCGATGCCGGCGGTCGGGACGTCGAGCCCGGAGAGAATATTGAGCAACGTCGACTTGCCGGAGCCGGAGGCGCCGACGATGGCGAGCAGCTCACCGCGGTCCACCACCAGGTCCAGGCCTTGCAGGGCCACCACTTCGACGCCTTCGGTTTTGTAGATGCGAACCAGGCCATCGCAGACCAGATGCCCGCGCAACCTATCCGCACCACCGGCCCGATCGGCGGCGCGCTGTGCCGCCCGAGCCTGCAACGTGGCGAGGTCCGGTGGGTTCAATTCCACTGTGGACATTCCCCGCACTCCTATTCCGCGGATCCGAGCCGCAGCACCTCACCGAGGCGCAGTCGACGATTGAAGATGGTCTCAACCAGTAGCGCCGTCCCCAGTCCCGCGATGATCAGGCCGAGTGAACCGCCGATCACCGCCGGGTCCAGCTGCAGGCCGGCGTCGTAGCCATCGGTGAAGCTGGTGAGGTTCAGGGCCGGGGCGATCAAGCGGGGCAACGCCAGCCCGACCACACCCCCGGTGAGCACGGCGACGGTGACCACCGGGCCCAGCTCGAGGATGAGCAGCCGCCGGCCCTGTCTTCGGGTCAGGCCCATAGTGCGCAGCCGGGAGAGGATCTTGCCGCGGGTACGGGCCCCGGCCAGGACGGCGAAGCCGACCGCGAGCAGAGCCATGAGCACGCCGCCGATGGCGCCGATGCTGAAAGCGAAGGTGAGCACGCTGTTGACCCCGGTGCTTTCCAGCTGCGCGCGCCGATCCGCCCAGGCGACCACCTTGGTGGTGGGCTTGTAGCCGGGCCGTGGATCCGCGATGGAGGAGATCCAGCGCAGCTGACCGGCGTCACCGGCGGCCTGGAGCTGGGCGGAGTCGGCGTCACCGGCGACAAGGAACCCGGTCGGATGGATGGCGCCACCGACCCCGCTCACCAGCGGCAGCGCCTGCCACGGCAGGACCACGAACTGGTTCGCCGTGCGGGCGATGACCGGGTAGGTGTCCACCACCCCGGCCACCTGGAAGCTGAAGGTGCGGCCCTGCAGGTCGAGTGCGGCGCTTTGCTTGCCCCCCAAGCGTTCCGCCAGCCCGGACGAGATCAGCGCGGGAGGGGTCTCGGAGCGCTGCGCGTTGACGATGGTGTCGCTCAGGTCGGCCACCCGGCCGGAAGCGCGGGCCACCTCGGCGAAGCGCGGGCCATCGACGAGCAGGAGGAAGACCTGGCCCACGTCCTTGGCGTCCAGGTCCGCGGAGGTGCGCACATGCGTCGTGGGAAGGCCCGCGAAGCGGGCGACCGCGGTGACCCCGGGCACGCGGCTCAGCTCGTCGGCGGTGTCGTCGGCGAAGAAGTAGCCCTGCACCACCGTGTCCGCGGGCAGGTCGTGGTCGGCGGCCCGGTCGCGCCCGGCGTCGACGGTGCCCGCGATGGCGAGGCTGAAAACGGTGGTACAGACAGCCACCACGAGTACGGCGATCGGCCCGACCGTGGCCGGTGCGGATCGCCCGGCCCGCGCGAAGCCGAGGAAGCCGACCGCGCCGCGCGCCCGCGAAGCGAGGCGGCTGACCCAGCCCAGCGGTGCCGGAACCACGCGCAGGGTAAGGATTGCGGCACCGGTGGCCAGCAGCACAGGAACAGTGATCAGGTAGAAGTCGATGCCCGCGGACAACCCTCGCCGCCGCAACAGCACGACACCAAGCGCCGCCACCGCCAGCAGGCTCAGCTCGGCGGTGCGCCGCTTGAGCCCGATCCGGGCACTGGCGAGGTCGTCGCGCTCCTCGCTGAAGGACATGGTGCGCAGGGTGCCCATCGCCATCACCGGCAGGGCGAGCAGCGCGACAAACGCGAACCCGGCCAGGATCAGCTCGGTCGCGGCGGGCCGGCCCGGTGCCATCCGGCCCAGGTAGTAGCCGGCGACTATCGCGAACGGCACCACACACAGGGTTTCGGCGATGGTCTGACCGCCGATCGCGCGTAGGGAAGCCCCGCGCGCCCGCAACAGCACGAATTCGGGCCGGCGGCGGATGGCGCCCAGCCGGGAGGCGAGCAGCACCAGACCACCAAGCGTGGCAAGGGTTCCCGCCTGCACCACGGCGAACAGCGCCTGCGCCGATCGGGCCCCGTCGGCGAACCGGGCCAGCGCCGTGTCCAGGCCGGTGACCGCCGATGTTCCGCCCACTCCGAGCTTGCGGGACTCCAGGACGGCCTTGATGACGTCCGGCGCGGTCACCATGTCCAAAGTGGACAGGCCGAGATGGTATCGCCACGCGTAGTCGACCCGGATGTTGTGCTGCGCCACGAGATCCATGCCCGCCACGTCGGTCAGCATCACGTTGAGGTAGGACTCGTTGTCGTCCTGGGGTATGTAGCTGTTGAGCAGATATGGCTCGGTGTCCCAGATCGCGTCCTGTGGATCCTGCGCCGCGAAAATGCCGACGACCCGCATCTTCAGCGGGGGCAGCGGGCGTTCGGAACTGGTGATGGCGTAATCGGTACCCACCTTGAAATTAAGGATTTGGGCACTCAGCTCGGAGACGACCACTTCGATGCGGGGCAGGCCGGGCCCGTTCTGTGGCCATCGGCCGTCGACGAGCCGGGTCCGCTGCTGGTACTCGTTGCCGGTGCGCACCCCGAACCGGGCCCGCCCGGTCAGGCCGTGGTCCAGGGCGAGGGTGGTCTGCGCGGGCGCGGTCACCGTGTAAAGAGAGCTGTCTATCCGGCTGGTGAGGGCGGGCCCGAGCCTATCCCGTTGCTGGCGCAGCCGATCGGCGGCGTGATGGGGCAGGAAGCCGCCGGCCAGGTTGTCTGCCGAATAGGTGAGATCCTTCACTTGGTACGGAAGGCTTTCGATCCGCTGACGCAATGCCTGATCGGTTAGGTCGTTGGCCACCCGCGGAGCGCCGGTCAGCAGCACCCCGGCCACGACCGTCAGCGCGGCGAGCAATGCCAGCTGTCCGGCCGAAGCCCTCAGCCGGGCCAGCAGAGAACGTGTCATCGGTCCATGCCTATCCGGAGCTGGGCCGCGGCAAGGCGTTGCCGCATCGTCAGGGCCACCACGGCCGCCATGGCCATGGCGAGAAAGAGCAACAGCAATGCGGTGCCGACCACCGGCGTCCACTGCAAATGCAGGATCGGCTCCGGGATCGGCCGGGCGGCGGTGGGAGTGAGGATCACCAGCGGCGCCATGGTGGCGGCGACGCCTATCCCGACCGCGAGACCCACCAGCACCCCGAGACCGGCGAGGAATCCCTGCTCGATCACGAGCGCGCGGGCGAGCAGCCGCGGCGATGCGCCCAGCGTGTGCAACACGGCGAACTCGCCGGTGCGCCTGCGGGCGGTGGCCCGGACGTCGACCGCGATGCCCACCAACGCCAGCGCTATCGCGCCCAGCGCGGCGATGAACAGCGCCAGCCGGGCCCCGATTCCGTAGGGATCGTTGCCCGCCCGGTTCGCCAGCTCATAGCGGTCGTGCACCTCGACGTTGGGCAATACGTTGACCGCTGCGGCAACCGCATCGTGCTGAGCGGGATCGATCGCGATCCACCATTCCTGAACGCTCTGCACCTGGCTGTGACGGTGCAGGTAGACGTTGCTCAACGAGGGCAGATCGAGCAGCAGCGCGGCTTCGCCATCGGTGCCCGGAAGCGTTGGGGCGCTTCCCACGAACAGCACCGGGACGTCGGCTGCGCCCAGTCCCAGGCGGGCGGTGTCGCCCACCGACTTGTGCAACGCCTCGAGCGCCTTGGCGCTGGCGATCACCGGAACCGGTGCGGTGGCGTCGATCGGACGTCCCACCGCGAACTGGAAGCGCGGCGCGTCGCCGCGGAAGAACGCCCCGCGGTCCGGGGATTGGCGGTAGAGCGCCACCAGCCCGCCGCCGACGGCCTGGGGGTCGCGTTGCTCGTCGTCGCCACCGGTGACCGTGCGCCACTCGGTGTTCAGCGCGACCGGCTGCTCCCCGGCCGGCGACACCGCGGTGAGCTTGAGCAACTCCCAGGTGATCTGCTCGGTGGGGAAAGCGGCCCCGTCCACCACGAATCCGGCAAGCGACAGGTTAGCCGGCAGCATGTCCAGCTTCACCTGGAAGTCGGACGGGTTCCCAAACGGCTGGACGTCGGAAAGCCGTTGCCTGTACTGCCCGCCGCCCGAGTCCATGAAGATGGCGTTTGTGCTCACTGAACTCATCCGCGGGTTCGCTTCATTGGCACGATGCAAGGTGACGCGGATGGTGCCGCGCAGTTCGGTCACGCCCTGCGGCAGGGCGATGCTCGGTGCGCTGACCCGCTTGGCCGCCATGTCGTTGAGCAGCCGGCCGGAGTCACCGAGGTCTGGACGCAGCTTCACCAGGTCGACCGCCTGCTGCGCGTCAAAAGCCATGACCGTGGTCCGGGTCGACCGCTCGCCCAGCGCCAGCGAGGTCCGCCAGGCCGGGAGAACCGTTTGTATCCCGGCAATCTCGGCGATCGCCTTGGCTCTGCTGTTGGGCGCGAAGCCGGAGGTCTCGGTGAGGCGGATGTCAGCGCCGGCGGCGTGGTCGGCCTGATCCACCAGCGAGCGTTCGGCCGTCCCGGCCAGCGCCCAAGCCAGGGTGCTCACGGCCACCGAGAGCGCGAGCAGCAGGACCGGCCCCGCGTGTGGCCGCCTGCCCGCCTGCCACATCCCGAGCATGGTGGCGAACCACGAACGGCGATCGATGACCTTTTCGGCGAGCCGGGTCAGCGGCGGCAGCAGGCGAAGCGCCAGAACGGATCCCGCGAGCACACCGATCGGCGCGGCCGCCGCGAGCAGCGGATCTATCCCGAGCTGGCCGCCGACCCCGGCCAGCGGCGACGAGTACTGGCGCAGCTGGAACCAGGCGAGCACCGCGAAAGCGATGAGGGCCAGGTCGACACCGGCGCGCTGAACCGCGGTGGCCCGGCTGGGCCGGGAGCGGGCGGCGAGGTCTTCCACGTAGGTCGCTCCCCCGCGCAGCGCGGGGGCGAGCATGGCCAGCACGCACCCGACTCCCGCCGCGGCCGCCACCGCCCATGTCACCGCGTCCAGCGAGCCCTGGGGGTGCAGGTTGGCGTCGGCCAGTACGGAAAGCCGGTCGCTGCGGCTGAGTAACTGGGAGACCAGAAGCGGGGCAAGGACCGCGGCGGGGACGGCGATGAGCATCGCCTCGCGCGCGGCGAGCCCGGCGAGCTGACCACGAGCCGCACCGCGGGCCCGCAGCAGGGCCGTCTCCGGGCGCCTCTGTTCGGTCAGCAGACCGGCCAGCAGCAGCAGCGCGTATCCGCCGAGCACCACGATGAGCAGCAGCGGTGTCAGCAGGGCTGAGCGGCCCACCAGATCGGCACGCTTGAGCCTGTCTGTCAGCTGGTCCAGGGAGGTCACCGCCTGCCCGCTGGAGCCCATCTGCAGCGCCTGCGAGAGCTTGGCGGGCATGGTCTTGGCGGCGGCGCCGACCGAGAGCAGCTTGGCCAGATCGCCGCCGGCCAGCTGCGGCTCGATGACCCAGCCGGCGCTCCCGTTGCTCGCCCACCCGGCGCTGAAGAAATCGGCTTGGTCGAAGACGAAGGGGCCGTAGGTCGCCCCGCCCGGGATCAGTCCCCGGCTCACCTCGGGGGTCAGCAGCCAGTACGGGTCATCGAGGCTCTGCGGGACGAAGACGCCGCTGACCACGACCTGGGCGACCTTTTCGGTTCGGCGGTCGAGGATCGGTACCACGCTGCCGCTGGCCAACCCGAGGATCTTCGAGACCGGCTCGGCGATCACGACCTGGGTGGGGCTGGCTCCCGGCGTCGCCCAAGCGCCCGAAACCAGGCGCGCCTTCTCCGGCAAGCCTTCGAGGAACATGGCGCTGGCGAAGACGAGGCCATTCGAGTCGCCGATCGCGGCACCGGTCGGCCCCACGAGCTGGCGGCCGCTGGCGTAGCCGGCGCTGGACACCTCGACCCGCGCCCCGCCCATTCCGTCGGTGAACTGCCGGCGCAGCGCCGAGTCGGCATTCTTGAAGCCGTTGACGTCGGCGGCCGGCCCCTGCATGAGCACGGCTCGTTCCTGGGGCGGGGCCGCCGCGACCGCTGACTGCCCCCCGGCCACGATCACCGAGCGGTTGTAATCGGTGAGTCCGGCCAGCAACACGGTGGCAATCAAAGCGGCGGCCGCGGCCGCCGCTAGAAGACTCCGTGCGCTATTGGCGCGCCGCCAAACGAGCATGTCCGGAAGAGCGTTTTGCCCACCCGTCTGGTTGGCATCATTTGATCACGATTTGGTGACGACGCCTGCTGGGCAACCGTAGGGCCTTGTCGATATGCCAGTAATGGCCGACTATGTCCCGCTACCGTTTCAAGCATGGTGGTCCATCGATGGTGGCGGAACCTGGCCGGCGCGTTGTCGGTGCTGGGCGCCCTGTTGATCGTCGTGTTTGGACTGCCCGCGCTCGATCGGGCGGTCCCGGTCAACCCTGACGCGGCGGCCGCGCAACGGCGCGAGGTCGCGGGCGGCGTCACCGTGGTGCCGCCCTCCGGCGCGCTCATCGCGAAGACGTCGAGATCCGGACCGCGTGAGGGGTCGATCCTGTTCCTGATCGGCCCGGCGCGCTTTGTCATGGCGGTGGCGCCCTTCAAGGGCGATCTGCCCACCGCTTACAGCGGGTTGAAGACCAAGATTCAAAGCATGCGGGGGTACCAGGTGACCGCCGACGAGGCGCGGATCGTCACCAAGAGCGGCCTGCACGGGCTGACCGCAAGCTTCACCGCTCCGGGGCGCACCGGCCGCTTCGCCGTGTTTCTCGCCCCCGGCCTGGCCATCGAGGTGACCGTGACCGGTTCGGAAGCCGATCTCGCGCAGGCGCTGCTGCGGATCGATGAAAGCATCGCGACCATCGCCTACGGGAATTAGCCGTGACCACCTCAGCTCCGGCCGGGGGCCGGCCATGGCGCTTTTCCGTGCGGCCCACACCACGGGCCACCCGGGCGCTCAGCTCTCTTCAGCTGCCCGCCTTCTGGATCCTTGCCGGGATCCTCTTCTTCAGCGGCATGCGCCTGCTTGACTTGCTCAGCTCGCCGTTTGCCCGCTTTCCCGCGGCCACCACCACGGCGATCATCCTGTTCGCGCTCTACGCCGTGCCGTTCTGGTTGTTCATCGCCTCGATGGACTTCCTGGAACGCGAGCCGCCCCTGCTGATGGCCACCGCCTTCGCCTGGGGCGCGCTGGTGGCCACCACGACCGCGATGCCCGGCAACCGGGCCATGCTGGCGCTGTTGGCCAAGACGGTGTCACCGGACTATGCCGTGGCCTGGGGGCCGGCCGTGGTCAGCCCGATCATCGAGGAGCTGCTCAAGGCGCTCGGCCTGGTGATGATCGTCCTGGTGGCCCGCAAACAGATCAACAGCGTGCTCGACGGCATGGTCTACGGCGCCCTGATCGGCCTCGGCTTCCAGGTGGTGGAGAACGTCTTCTACGCGCTCAACGCGGTGGAGATGGCCAACTCCGGCGACAAGGTCGGCCCGGTGGTCGCCACCTTCTTCCTGCGCGGCTTCCTGGCCGGGCTCTGGAGCCACACCCTGTTCAGCGCCGTCGCCGGGGCCGGCATCGCCTGGTTCATCGTGCGGACGGAAAAGTCCTTGCTGATCCGATCACTCGGGCTCGCGGTCGGGCTCTTCCTCGCCTGGGCGGTCCACTTCATCTGGAACTCGCCCCTGCTCGCGGACGGGCTGGGCCGGGGCGGCTGGGGTGTGCTGACCGGTCTGCTGCTCAAGGGGATCCCGGCGCTGGCCATGGTGATGGCCCTGCTCTGGGTGGCCCGCCACCGCGAGGCGAATTACTACATTTCCTATCTGGTACAGCTGCGAGATCCGAAGGTCGCCACCGAGCGCGAGCTGCACACACTCGGCCACGGCCACCTGCGCGCCGACGCGCGCCGGTACGCCAAGGACAGGGCGGGCAAACCCGGCAAGAAGGCTGTCCGCGGCCTGCAGATGGCCCAGGCCCACCTGGCCGTCGAGCTAAGCCGGGCCCCGTTTGGGCTGACCGCAGGTGACGCCGTGCTCCTACACGCCCGAGACGATGTGCTGATCCGGCGCTCACGGATGCTCAAACTCGGCCTCACCGAGGCCATCGCCTCACCGCTACGCCCAGCCGTGCCACGAGTGGTAGTGCTGGGAATCGGCGCCGCCCTTTTCCTATGCGGCCTCATCTGGTTCGGCATCTCATCGATGAACGCAGCTTGAACAAGTTACAGCCGCCCCGCCTGGGGGCGGAGCGGCTGTGGTGGGACAAGGGTTTTCAGTTGGGGGCGTGGCCGCCGTCGCCGCTGACGACCTCGTCGGGGTTGCCGTCCTGGTCGAGGTCGACCATGGTCACGTCAACCTTGCCGTCGCCGTCGGTGTCGAACTGGAACAGGTCGGCTTTGCCGTCCCCGTCCGTGTCGGAAACCCAGAGGTCGGCTTTGCCGTCGCGGTTGGTGTCGCCCACGATCAGGTCGGTGCGCTCGTCACCGCGGGTCTCCACGTTCTCGCCCATCGCGTCTCCTTGGTTAGTGTCGGATCTGTAGTTGCCCCGCTGCCAGAGCCTTAATCATCTCGGCAGACTCGGAGGTGCCGACGATCAGGACCCCGTCCGGCTTGTTGGCCACCACCTGCGTGGCGATCGTGGACAGCTGGTTGGGATCTTTCACCTTGTCGCCCTCGATGTCGAACTTCACCGTCGTGATCGAGGCGGCGTTCATGCCCGCGGCCAGCAGCTCCTTCTGGACGCCTTCGACGAGGCCAGTGCCGTAGGCGTCGTTCTTGCCGATCAACGTTACCTTGCGCACCCCGTCCCGCATGATCATGTCGGCAAGGGCTCTGGCTTGTAGAACGTCGGACGGGGCCGTCCGGAAATAGAGGCCCTTGTCGTCGATGGTGCTCAGCGAGGCCGCCGTGGCAGATGGGGAGATCATGACCATTCCTGCGTTGATCACGTCACCCATCACGGCCGTGCTCACCCCGGAGCCACTCGTGCCGATCAGCACGTGAACGCCCTGAGATTTGTGGGTGGCGATCTGCGCCTTCGCAGTTGCCGCCGCCGCGCCGTCGGAGCCTTCGAACCACTTCACCGGCTGGCCGAGCACGCCGCCGGCCAGGGAGTTGATGTCCTTGAACGCGAGCCGGGCCCCGGCGAAGCGGGCCTGGCTGGTGACCGAGGTGGCGGTCGGGGCAGTCATGAGCAGACCGAAGACCAGGGGCGCGCCCGTCTTTGAGCCAGGAGTCCCCCTAGCCGGCTCCTGGGTGGCGACATTGGACTCGCTGCCCGCGCGAAGGTACTCGGTCTTGCCCTGATCGAGCTGATTGGTCGGTCCGAAGTGGACCGTGCCGTAGCTCGTCGTCGACGGCTCACCGGCCTGGGTGAATCCAGACCGGACGGTGATCCCGCGGTAGGCCACGTCCTGGCCGGTTCGGGCCTTGTCCATGCAGGCGGCGATGCTGGTGCACGGGTCGTTGCCGATGGTGACGCCCACCATCTGGGCGGCGATCGATTTTGGATCGGTTGTCCCGGCGACCTGCGCCGCGAGTGCCGCAATCATGACAGCGTCATACGCCTCACCGGCGTAGTTGAAGTCGGGCATCTGCCTGCCCTCGCTGGCTTGCAGCTTCGCTTTGAAGTCGTCGCTGATCGGGGTCATCGGGCGAGTGCCCTTCATCCCAGCCAGCAGCCCAGGTTGCTTTTCGAACAAGGCCCCGAAGGGGTTGCTCATGTTTCCGTCGGCGCCATAGAGATAAGCGCCGGGATAGTTACCTTGAGATTCATCTGTAGTGGGTTCACCACATCCAGTGACTGCCGTGAGTAGAAAGACGCAGCTTACGAGCGCGACAGCGCGCGAAATTCGCATAGGGGTGCCTCCGTGGCCAGGCGTGCAAGAGGCACCTTAGCGCCGAAGGGCGGATTGAGGGAATTGTTGTGCGCGCCGGATAGGCTCCGAACGTGGCATCAGAACCCGACCAGGCATTCGAAGACGCGGCGCTAGTGCTAGATCAAGCACTCGCCGGTGACAGTGCTGCGGTCGCGCACACCCTCGACTCTGTCGTGAAACGTGCAGGTGGCGAGGGTGCCTACCAGGTTGCCATCTGCTTGGCCGGGGCCATGGCGGGCGACGGTCTCCCGGTTGGCGGATGGAGCCTCGACTTTCCGGACATCGACGAAGCGGGTTATGACACGCGCTGGGTGGCTCGATTCGTCAGTGCTTATGTCAACCACGATGAACCGACCGGTGAAGCGCTTTTCGGCGCGGCGATCGCCGACGGGAAGCTCCCCGAGTGCCTGATGACACTCGCTGGTTCCACCGCGGCCACGCTGCGTCACCGCGACCGCTAGGTCTGCTTACTCATTGTCCAAAAAGCTGTCGGCCATCTCGCGCGCCCACTTCGACACCTCGCGCAGCTTCGCGTCATCGCTCGCGTCGAGCTCGTCGAGGATGACCCGGGCGCGGTCGGTGTCCAGCGACATCACGTCGATGATCGTGGACTGCAGGGTGTCCTGGTCATCGCCGAGGTCGTAGGTGGAGACCTTCAGCAGGGCCGGCAGCGCCTCGATGCCCTGAACGGCGGCCAGCGCGTCGGCCAGGATGTCACGACCGTAGAAGTTCTGAGTCTTGAGAAAGTTCCACAGCGCCATCTTGAGCTCGGGCACCAGCGCCTGGTCGGCTTCGCTCAGCTCGGCCACCAGGTCGTAGGCGGGCGTGCTGTCATCTTCCGGATCGCCGATCTGGGCAAGCAGTGCTTCGACTTTGGTCACCGACGCAGAATAGTGGAGGAGGACGGGGCCACGTCCTCCTCCACTGGTAGATCTACTGATACACGCGGACGTAGTCGATCATCATTCGTTGCGGCAGAACGGTGCTGCCGTTCGGGGCGCCCGGCCAGTCACCGCCGACCGCGTTGTTGAGAATGATGAAGAACGGGTGGTCGTAGACCCATGGTCCACGCGTGGTCTCGATGGTGGCCTTGTTCTGGGTCAGGAAGACGTTGCCGTCCACCGAGAACGCGATGCGGTCGGAGTTCCAGTCGATGGCGAACACGTGGAAGTCGTTCATGAAATCGCCGGCGATGGTGTAGGGACCGCCCGCTCCGCCGCCACCGAAGTAGGCCGGCGCGTGCAGGGTGCCGTAGGTGTTCTGGGGCTCCTTGCCGACGTGCTCCATGATGTCGATCTCGCCGCAGGACGGCCAGCCGATCGACGGGAAATCCGCTCCCAGCAGCCAGAAAGCGGGCCACAGCCCCTGGGTACCAGAAACCTTGATCCTTGCTTCGACATGTCCGTAGGTGAAGGTGTAGGTCGCGGCGGTATTGAGCCGGCCGGAGGTGTACTGGCACGGCCCGCCCGGGCAAGCCGATCCGGGTGTGACCTCGCGACGCGCCTCGATCACCAGGTTGCCCGCGCCGTCCATGTTCGCGTTGTTGTTGTTCGTGTAGTACTGCAGCTCGTTGTTCTGGCCGGAGCCGGTCTCCGGCCGCCACTTGGCCGCGTCGGGCTTGGTACCCGCAGCAGTGTTGAACTCATCGCTGAACACCAGCCGTCCCGGCACGGCCGGGTTCGGCGGAAGCGGTGGTGGCGCAGTAGGTGCCCCACCCGTGCCGTATACCTGGAACTCCCAAAGCGAGTAGCCGTAGCCGTTGGAGCGGGCCGTGCCGTACATCCGCACGTAGCGGCCGGTCCCGTTGACGACCAGATTTTCCCGGAAGCCGCGCCCGGTGGTGGTCGAGTAGATGGTTGTCCACGTGCTGGCATTGGCCGACACCTGGATCTGATAGGCGGTGGCGAAGGCTGGATCCCATTGCAGGACAACGCGATGGATGTTCGCGGTGGCGCCGAGGTCGACGTAGATCCAACCCGGATCGACCCATCCGTTGACGCTGCTGGTCGCCCAGCGGGTCGCCGGATGCATGTCGAATGCCTTGGCCGCGGTGCAGCCGACGCACGCACCCTCGTTCTGGAACGTCGACGCGACACCGGGCTTGTTGTAGGACAACAGAACATCGCCGGGCGGGTTGCTTGGCGTGGGCGACGGGGTCGGCGACGCCGTGGGTGAGGCGGTCGGCGACGTGGTCGGGGGCGGGGTCGGCCCGAATCCGGTGCGCACCACGAACTCGAAGAGCGAGTAGCCGTACTGGGTGGCCCGCTGGGTCGCGTAAAGCCGGACGTAGCGGCCGGTGGCCGTCACGTTGATGGTCTGGGTGCCACCTGTCCCGGTTGTTGTCGAGTAGACGGTGGTCCAGACCGTGGTGTTGGTGGAGACCTGGATCTGGAACGCGGTCGCGTAGGCGGGCTCCCACGTGATGACGATCTGGCAGATCTGTTGCGTTGAGCCGAGATCCACCATCCACCACTGCGGGTCGGAGAACGCGCTCGACCAGCGGGTGTTGGCGTTGCCGTCGTTACCGGCCGATGCTGGGGTGCCGGCGTTCTCGACCGAGGAGGCGCTGGCCGGTCTGCCGAGCGCGGCATTGCTTGTGCCGCAGCCGCTGCCGGTGCCGATGGTGCCGATCACCTGGAACTCCCACAGCGAGTAGCCGTATCCGGTGGCCCGGATCGTGCCGTAGACGCGCACGTAGCGCCCGCTTCCGGTGACGTTGAGGGTCTGCACCCCACCGGTTCCAGTGGTGGTCGAGTAGATGTTGGTCCACGTGGTCGCGTTGCTGGAGACCTGTACCTGGAAGGAGCGTGCGAAGGCGCCCTCCCACTGGAGCACCACCTGGGTGATCGCGGCGGTGTCGCCGAGGTCCACCTGAATCCACTGTGGATCGCTGAAGGCGCTGGACCATCTGGTACCGGCGTTTCCATCGACGGCGGCGGACGCCGGTGTCCCCGCGTTTTCGGTGGATGAGGCGGTCGCCGGTTTGCCCTGGCTGAGCAGGACCGGGTCGGCGCTGGCCGGGTGGGCCAGGCTGATGATGGCCGCGGCCGCCAGGGTGGCGAGCGCTGAGACGGCTGCGGCGAGCTTTGCCCTAGGGACGGATCTGGACATGAGTCCTGCTTCCTCACGGTTAAGCGGACATAGGGATACCTGTTGCTGCCGCCGAGGAGAGACTCTTGGGAGAGCGCTCTCCAATAGAGGGTGGTCTCTGCGCGCGCCGCTGTCAAGAGAGCGCTCTCGGGCATGGGGGCCTTGCTGCGCGATCCGGGGCGGTGCGGGAGAATCGTCAGGCGAAGCCAGAATCTGCGGAAATGCCACCTTTGTGGAATGGAGAGTCCTGATGGACGTGATCATTGCCGGGGGCGGGCCGACAGGCTTGATGCTGGCCAGCGAGTTGCGGCTGCATGGCGTGCAGGTGCTCGTGCTGGAGCGCGAGCTGGCGCCAACGTCATACGTCCGCTCGCTCGGCCTGCACGTGCGCAGCATCGAGGTGATGGACCAGCGCGGTCTGCTCGACCGGTTCCTCGCGCACGGCCAAAAGCACCCGCTCGGCAGTTTCTTCGCCGGGATCATCAAGCCCGCGCCCGACCGGCTGGACACCGCCCACCCCTACGTTCTGGGCATCCCGCAGACCGTCACCGATCGCCTGCTGGCCGAACGCGCCCTGGAGCTGGGCGCTGAGATCCGGCGCGGCTGCGAGCTGGTCGGGCTGAGCCAGGACGAGCAGGGGGTGACCGTGGAGCTGGCCGACGGCGAGCAGCTCCACTCCCGCTACCTCGTCGGCTGCGACGGCGGCCGCAGCACCGTGCGCAGGCTGCTCGGCGTCGGCTTCCCCGGTGAGCCGTCCCAGGCCGACACGCTGCTGGGCGAAATGGAGGTGACCGCGTCACCGGAGACGGTGGCCGCCGTGGTGGCGAAGGTCCGCGAGACCCAGAAGCGGTTCGGCCTGGGAAAGCTTGGTGGGGAAGAGGTGTACCGCGTGGTCGTGCCCGCGCAAGGGGTGGCCGAGGACCGTTCGGCCCCACCCACCCTCGCCGAGTTCAAGCAACAGCTGCAGGCGGTCGCCGGCACGGATTTCGGGGTGCACTCGCCCCGCTGGCTGTCCCGCTTCGGCGACGCCACCCGGCTGGCCGACCGCTATCGGGTGGGCCGGGTGCTGCTGGCCGGCGATGCGGCGCACATCCATCCGCCGATGGGCGGGCAGGGGCTCAACCTCGGCGTACAGGACGCGTTCAACCTCGGCTGGAAACTTGCCGCCGAGATCGCCGGCTGGGCACCGGAAGGGCTGCTGGACACCTACTTCACCGAACGCCACCCGGTGGCCGCCGACGTGCTCAACAACACTCGCGCTGCGGCCGAGCTGGTGTCCACCGAGCCCGGCCCGCAGGCGGTGCGGCGGCTGATGACCGAACTGCTGGACATCGAGGAGGTGAACCGGTACCTGATAGAAAAGATCACTGCGATCAGCATTCGCTACAACTTCGGCGAAGGACACGACCTGCTCGGCCGGCGCCTGCGGGATGTCGAGCTGAAGCGGGGCCGCCTCTACAGCCTGATGCACACCGGCCGCGGGCTGCTGCTCGACCAGACCGGGCGGCTTTCGGTCGCGGGCTGGGCGGATCGGGTCGACCACGTCCAGGACATCAGTGAGGAACTGGATGTGCCCGCCGTGCTACTGCGCCCGGACGGCTATGTGACTTGGGTCGATGACGATCAGCAGGATCTGCTTGAAGCGCTGTCCAAGTGGTTCGGGCATAGCGGCTAGGCGACGAACTGATTGTGCAGAAACGCCACGAGCAGGACGGACTGCACAGCCACGGCGGTGATCACGAACAGGCGATCGAAGTTGGCGTTGCGCCCCATCTTCGCCAGCACCAGGAATACCGGCACGTACTCGATCACGAACCGGAGCATGGAGCCCAGCGGATAGGTGGTCTGCAGCGGAACGAGCAACGGCACAAGAGCGCTCGGGAATGCGTAGACGACCAGGTAGGCGTTCTCCTTGCCGAGCTTCCATGGCCCGACCAGCGCGAGCACCAGGACAGTTATCGTGCCGAGCGCGGCCGCGAGGTTCATGATGCCGTGCACGCTGTCATGGGTGAAGATCGTGCTCTGCCGGATAAGAAGGTCGCCTGCGTTCGCCAAGGTTTCCCAGGGCGGCACCGTTTCCGTGCGGTGCCAGTTTTCCTGCGCGGACAGGAAGATGAGCGGGTCGCCGAACCTGTGCCAGCAGTAGCCGGCGTAGGCGAGGATCCCCAGCGGGACAAGGAGAATGGCCGCCGCGTCCCACCGTAGCCGCCGGGGCTGCCACCGCCGCAGGTACTCGTAGGCGAAAGCGGCTGCCAGCAGTACGCCCGTCGACCGGGTCGCGGAGGCGAGCGCAGCGAGCCCTCCCGCGGCCCACCAATGTCCACGCCGCATGCCGTAGAGCGACGCCGTCGCCAGCGCGATGAACATCGACTCGTTGTAGGCCGCCATGAGGAAGAAGCCGGCCGGAAACGCCAGGACGTAGAAGGCGGCACGGCGCGCGCCCGCCTCATCGCCGAGCACGTCGAGGGCGAGCCGGTGCAGCAGCACCAGCGCGGCGTAGGCGCACACCCCCGAGACGACGAGCCCGGCGACCAGAGCCCCACCGGGAAGCACCAGGTTGGCGGCCCGGACGCTGGCGGGATAGAGCGGAAAGAACGCCGTCGTATGCGCGGCGTCGTAGCCGTAGCCCCTGGTCGCGATGATCGTGTACCAGTTGGTGTCCCAGCGTTGCCAGAGGCTGAGCACCTCGGTGAAGCTGCCGGGCCTCGGCCCAGCCTTGCTTTCGATCTTGTAGAACGGAATCCAGACGAGGTAGGTCACCGCAGCGTAGGCAACCAATCCGGCAAGCCAGGTCCACAGTCCGGCGAGCAGGGACGGCGACCAGCCCGACAGCTTTCGCGGAGCTTCGGTGGCGGGGGGTAAATCCTCAAGCTTCGCGAGCTGGAGCACGGCGGGGAGTGTATCCAACCAGGGATCAAGAAAATGCCCCGCACCAACGTTTCGGTTGGTCGGGGCGACAGCCCCGGCGAAGAGGCTTTGTGGCCACGGGCGGGGTCGAACCGCCGACCTTCCGATTTTCAGTCACCAGCATTTCCACAGGTGGTCGCTCAGCAACCCACCGTCGTGCGACATCTCGTGCGTCAAGCCGACTCAAGCGATATTGAGATGAACATTGCCAATGCGCGCAACGATGTCGAGGTGCCCGCCGAGTCCGGCGATGTAGGCGCGCAGCGTATCCAAGCTCGTGGCATTGCCATTCTCGATCTGGCTGATGCGGGCTTGAGTCAGGCCAGCAGCCTCGGCGAGTTCAACTTGGGTCAGGCCGAGCTGCTTTCGGATTTCGGCCAGCTGAGCGCCGCTGATAGAGGCCAGCATTTCCTCACGCATCCGCGCACGACGCTCCGTGCGTTCTTGAGTGTCCCAGGACGGATCTAGAGTGCGAGCCTGGGCTTTTACATCGCGCCAGCTAGAAGGCTTGTTGCTGCTCATTACTGTTCCTCCTTCAGGCTCGTGAGGTGGTCTTCAAAGCGTTGGTCAGCGATCGGGATTGATTTCTCGTACCAGGTCTTCCACTGGCCGGACTTGTCTCCCGCGATCAGAAGGATGGCCTCCCGTTGTGGGTCGAACGCGAACAGCATCCTGACCTCGGTCGCGCCGGACGAACCGGGTCTCAACTCCTTCATGTGGTGAAATTTGCTCGCGTGCACTCGGTCCACAAGCGGCCTTCCCAAGGCTGGTCCTTGTTCGGCTAGCAGGTCGACGGCCTCAGCTATAAGGTCGGCGCTGGTCGGGTCTGTGCGACACGATTTAGCTCCGACCGGCCCTCAAGACCGCCTGTGTCGGGAAAGGGGGAGAGGGGGAGATAGAAAATGCCCCGCACCAACGTTTCGGTTGGTCGGGGCGACAGCCCCGGCGAAGAGGCTTTGTGGCCACGGGCGGGGTCGAACCGCCGACCTTCCGATTTTCAGTCGGACGCTCGTACCAACTGAGCTACATGGCCTAAGCGGTCCTGACGGGACTTGAACCCGCGACCTCCGCCTTGACAGGGCGGCGAGCACTCCAACTGCTCCACAGGACCTTGCTCTTTGCTCGGATCCAGACTCTATCAGCCTGGCTCCGCCGTGCCCCCAACGGGATTCGAACCCGTGCTACCGCCTTGAAAGGGCGGCGTCCTAGGCCGCTAGACGATGAGGGCGGCTGGACCATCATTGCATACCCATTGCGGCCGCTTTGATGGTTGTGCTCCCATCCGGCCCCGCCGGAGGCTCGGAAAGCATATGTGACCACCGGCCGTAATCCAAATCTGATTTGCAGCGCCGCGCCGGTGTCTGGACTGAGCGATCATGAAGCCGCTCTCCTTGGCTTCATGATCCCGAGGGAAGACATCGGCTTTCCAGCGGCGCTGCCGCGCGTTGCTTTGCACGCGCCGGAGTTACAGCGTGCCGCCTAATGCGAGGTCGGTCACACCGGCGAGCCAGGGTGCGAAGTCGTCGGGCTTGCGGCGCATCTCGCGCAGCAGCTCGGTGGGCGGGACCCAGCGCAGCGCGGCGACCTCGCTCGGGTCGGGGCGGGCCGGGTCGTGGTCGGTGTCGAGGATGCCGAGCAGCACGTGGTCGTACTCGTCTTCTACCCGGCCGCTGGCTGGATCCGAGGCGCGGTAGGCGTAGACGCCGACCTCGGTGAGGTCTACCGACTTGAGGCCGATCTCCTCGGCCAGGCGGCGGCGCGCCGCCTCCACGACCGGCTCGCCGGGCGCGGGGTGGCCGCAGGTGGCGTTGGCCCAGCGCAGCGCGAACCGGGTTTTGGCGGCGGCGCGCTGTTGCAGCAGCATCCGTCCGCGCGCGTCGATCAGGAGGACGGAGAAGGCTCGGTGGCGTATCCCGGGGGCGCTGTGGGCGTCGGCGACGGTGGCCTGCCCGCAGGCGACTCCTTCCGCATCGACCAGCTCCACCAGCTGGGACTCCCGCGTCGATGTCATAGTGCGACCACTTTTTCTGCGGCAGTCCTGCCCGCGCTCAATCCGGACCCTGCGATCACTACGTTCGACAGGGATGGATGTATCCTAGTCGCGCGCCCGGACGGGCTGCGCGGGATCCCATATGGCAAGCCCTGTTTGGCCCAATCGCCGGGGGTGACCACATAGGACGTGGTGAGCCCGACCCCGAGGTCGAGATAGCCGCGCGCTTCCAGGGTGGCGACGATCTCGCCGGCGTAGGTGCGGGTCGCCGGGCCTTGCCAGTCAAGGGGGGCGCTGCGCAGGTTGGGCACCGGGACGACGACACGGTAGTGGCCCTGCCCGGCCGAGCCGTCGGTGACGCCCGGCGCGCTGACCAGGACGGTCGGGTCGGACATCAGCTCGCCACGCCGGGAGATCTCGTGTTTGCTGCGCTGCCAGGCCTTGCCGAAGTGCACGTTGTGGTGCGCGATGCGGGTGTAGCTGGCGCTGGTGCCGAGGTGGATGACCAGATGCGAGGGGCCGTTGGCCTTGGGCGTGCCCTCGGGCGGGAAGACGAACGCGTCGGCGGTGAGCCGCTCATCCTCGTTGGTGTGCAGGGCAACGGCCCGGCCAGAGTTGATCTCCCATCGCCGCATGGCCGTGTTCATGCGGATGTTGACGCCCAGCTTCTCGGCCAGCGAGCCGAGCGCGCGCGGGATCGCCTCCGTTCCACCGCGCGGATGCCAGCCCATGCCGAGCACGTTAAACCCGAAAAATGACGAACTGCCAAACAAACGCTGGGTTCGTGCGTTGTTAAAGAAGACTTCGCCGGGTACCCGCAAAGGCCTCGCCTTTAGATAACGCATGAAGGCGCGCGCCTCGGATCCGCCGCACAGCGCGCGGATGGCAGCCGCGGTGCGATGGTGGTCGGTGGACACGTCGAGCGTGGTGCCGTCGGGATAGTGGGCGCGGCAGACCGTGTCGAGCGGCAATAGCTCAAGCCAGTCCTGGAGGCGTTCGCCGGCGGCGTGGAAGGGGGCGGCGATCTGAGCGGGCGACAGGGGCGTGACCGGGCCGGTGTCGAACCGGTATCCGTCTATATCAAGCGCGCTGTGCCGTCCGCCGACGGAGGTGCGCCTATCAAGCAGGGTCACTTCGCGCCCGCTGGCGGTCAGATAGATCGCGCAGGCAAGACCACTCAAACCCGCGCCCACCACAATGACATGATTTGTCCGACTTCCCACCCCTCCAGGGTGGCATGGGAGCCACCCCGGAAGGGCCCGGCACGGCCGATTCCAACTGTCAGCTTTCAGCTGTAATGCCGGCGCTGCGATTTACAGGGGGGTGCAGGTTATTGCGGGGATGGGGTTGGAGGTGCCGTTCCAGGAGCCGTTGAAGCCCCAGGCGGTGGAGGCGTTCGGTGCGAGGTTGCCGTTGTAGGAGACGTTGGTGGCCACGACCGCGCTTCCGGTCTGGGTGACCGTGGCACTCCAGCGCTCACCGATGACCTGGCCTGCACCGAAGGTCCAGTTCAGGCGCCAGCCGGTGATCGCTGTGGTGCCGGTGTTGGTTACGCGGACCTCGGCCCCGTAGCCGCCGGGCCACTGGTTGAGGATCGTGTAGGTCGCCGAACACGACCGCGGCCCGCCGGGTGAAGGCGAAACCGAGGGCGAGGGAGACGGCGACGGAGAGACCGACGGAGAAGGAGAAGGTGACGGCGACGCCGAGTTCGACGGGCTGGGCGATGGCGAGCCGGTCGGCGGGGTCGTGGTGGAGTCGCCGACGATGATGCCGCGGCCGTTGGTACCCAGATAAACCCGGCCATAGACGCGAGGGTCACCGGTGAGCGCTTCACCGGCGTTGCCGTACTGGTGCTGGTTGTCGTTGATGCGCACCCAGGAGCCGCCCGCGTTGTTCGACCGGTAGAGGCCGTCGACGCCGTCGATCACGCCGGTCATGTAGAGCGCCATGTAGTTGGAGTTGGGTGCGGCGCGGCCGAAGCCGATGTTGCGGCCCGACGTCACCGTGGAGATCTTGGTGAAGGACGTGCCCGAGTTGGTCGAGTGGTAGAGGCCGGTCGATCCGGAGACCCAGATATCGCCCTCTATCCCGAGCATCGGCTTGAACCGGCCATCGGTCGGCAGCCCGGACGCGGCCGTGGCGGTGAACGACTGGCCGCCGTTGGTGCTCACGTAGAAGGTGCCGTTGTAGTAACCGTAGAACTTGTTGGAGTTCACCCGGTCGGACTCGACCTTCGCGGTCGCCGGAAGGCCGGACGCCTGGGCGAAGCTGCCGCCGAACGAGGTGGCGAACCAGACTCCGGTGGACTCGGTGCTCCACACGATCCGCTGGTTGTTGGGGGACAACGCAACCGTGCCACCAGCCGCGGCGGCCGGAACGTTAGCCTGGAACCAGTTCGCTCCACCGTCGGTGGAAAGGCCCAATGTGGTCGCGCCGGTGCGGTCGGTGCGCCCGACCCGGACCATCCACATCGGGTTGGCTTCCGCGTAGTCGATGCTGGTGACAGCGCCGTGGTAGGGCTGGTTGTACATCAGGGGCGGAACCGCGTCGAGGTTGGTGTGCCGGAAGCCGCCGAGGTCGAGCATGCCGGAGAACAGGTTCGCGCCACCGCTGGGCGGGCTCACCAGGTCAAGGATGGCGGTCTCCTCCAGCCCCTTCACCATGGGACTCAACGTGACCGTGCCGCCGGTGTCGAGTGCGGTGAGGTTGGTGGTGCCGAAGAGGGTCGCGCCGGTGCCGAACATCATCCGGTTCGGGTTGAAGGGGTCGATCTCCAAGGCCTCGGTCATCCAGCCGAGTTTCGGGGTCTGTTCGGGAAGTGACTTCTGATCGGCGAAGGTCAGCCAGGGCACCGAGCTGATGTTCAGGGTGTATTTGTTGGTGCGGTTGGGCCAGGCGTAGTCGTAGAAGGAGCGCCAGGTCGTGCCACCGTCGGTGCTCCGCCAGATGAAGGTGTCCGGGTACCAGGAGCTGTAACCGGTGACCATGATCGTGTTGCCGACCACCGACAGACCCGCGTAACCGAAGTAGTTGTTGTTGGTGTCGGAGGAGGGGACCGGGCTGATCTGGGTCCAGGCGCCGGTGGAGATCTGGTACTTCCACACGTCACCGTGGCCGCCGTCGTAGGGGCCGCCCTTGTCGGAGGTGGTGATGTAGAGGACGCCGTTGGAGATCTGGCCCTGGTGGGCCATGAACCCGGTCGGCTGGCCGGCTATCCGCTCCCAGCTGGTCCCGTTGTTCAGGCTGCGGTAGACGGTGTTCTGCAGGTCGGCGACGCCGACGTAGATCGCGCCGCTGACGGCCTTGTCGAAGGAGACCCAGACGACGCCCTGGTTGTGGCTCAGGTAGCCGTTGGCGTCGGCGGGATCCTGTACGTAGTTACCTACGTTCGGGAAGTTGGTGACCTTGGCCCAGGTCTGGCCGAAGTTGGTGCTGCGCCACAGGCCGTTGCCGTCCTCGGCTCCAAAGTAGACGTTCGCGTTGTTGTTCGGGTCTACCGCGAGCCGCTCCCCCATGCCGCGGCCGGGGAAGTTGCCGCCGACCTTGAACGGCAGCGTGGTCGACGTCCAGGTGGCCCCCTTGTCCGTGGAGCGCTGGATAGCCCCGTTGTTGGGGTCCCAGCTGTTGAGGTACATCCCGGTCGCGGCGTAGACCCGGTTGGTCTGCACCGGGTCGGTGGCCATGCTCAGGACGCCGTTCCAGCCCCAGTTGTTCCAACCGACCCAGTCCATCAGCGGTGTCCAGGAGCTTGTGGACTGGTTCCAGCGATAGGCGCCACCTATGTCGGTACGGGCGTAAATGAGGTTTTGCTCTGTCGGGTTGAAGATAATGCCGGAGACGAAGCCGCCACCATCGATACGGGCGTTGCGGAAGTTGTAAGGCTCGGAGGGGGCCGCGCTGGCGACCTGAGTGCTAAGCACAGCAAGCGTTCCAGCGGTTAGCGCCGCTGCGATCGCGCCTGCGAGGGTCTTGCGCATGACGGGTCCTTTCACGACGGATGTGAAGAATCACGTCGTGTGCCCCACGGCTGCCCTGCGAAAAGGCTGCCATTAGTTTAGCGTCCAGCGCAAGTCCGGGGCGTGCTAGTGTGCGCCACCATGAGTGAGGAGTACGTTCCCCGGGTCAATATGATCAGCCGGATGGGCGCCGGCGTCGTCGGCGGGGTCGCGGGTGGACTGCTGCTGGGCATCCTGCTCACGGCGCTGGGGTTCTTCGACGACAGGAAATACGTAGAGCTCTACGGCCAGCTGGTCGGGGATGCCACGCTGTCCACCGCCTGGGTCATGCTGCTTGTCGTGGCCGGAGCGGTCGGTGCCATCTTCGGCAGCTTCGTCGGGCGGTTCATCACCGGTCAGATCATCCCGGCGGTCGGCGTGGGCCTGGTCTTCGGCATGGCCTGCTGGGTCGTGCTGGCCATGCTCGTGCTGCCGATCCGCGGCGACGGTGGTCTGCTGAGCATCAAGGACAGCGGCGGCATCTTCGCCCTTGGCATCTACACCCTCTTCGGGGTGGCGACCGCGGTGGTCTACGCGCTGGCCGGACCCCGCCGCAAGTACTACGGCCGCCGCTACACCACGGGCCTGGTCATGGCGATGCCGCGGGCGCGTCGCCGCCGCAAGGGCGACGACTGACCGTCCCCACTACCCCTTTGATGATCCGCGCGAGTTCCCGCGCGGATCTTCGTCATTGGGCGGCGGAGAAAGCGGGCACAGTGGCGGATTCGCGCTTTCGCATGAGCAGGCCCGCTGCCACGATGACCGCGCCGGAGGCGATGAACGCCCAGGCTGGGCTGGTGCGTGCGGCCACCGCGGCGAAGGCGAGCGCGCCGAACGCTCCGCTGATCTGCAGGGAAAGCGACTGCATCGAGATCACGGTGGCGCGCTGCCCGGACTCGGTGCGCTGGTGTTGCAACGTCGCCATCTGTGGGGTCGCGGCGCCGAGCCCGACGAAGATGACGAAATAGGCCACCGCGGCGGCGATCACCGCGATCAGTCCACTCGCGACGGTGGTCGCGGCCAGCCCGAGCAGAGCCGTGGCCATCACCAGCAGCCCGGCCATGGTGGCCCGCCCCGGGCTGCCGGTCAGCCGGGCCACCCGCATGCTGAGCGCCGAGCCCAGGCTGCTGGCCGCGAAACCGAGCGCGGCGACCACCGCATAGGCGACGCTCGCGGTCTCAAAGGTGCCGGTCACCGTTGCCAGCCAGGCCGGGGTGAGCAGCTCCACGGTGGCAAGGGCCACCCCGATTCCACCCCAGACCAGCAGCAGCCGGGCGATCAAGCCGTCGCGACGGCCGAGCTTCAAACCTTCACCCACATTTTTGGGTACCCCTTTGAGCACCTCGATCAACGCAGGCCGAGCATGCCGCGGCTCGGGCAGGGCCACCACGGTCAGCACCAGCCGCACGCCCTCGACCCCGGCCGCGAGCAGGATTGGCACCGCGAGCGGAAACGCCACCCGATCGGCGAGGGCGAGCGGGAGGAGCCCGCCGGCCAGGGTGCCGACGGTCAGCGCGATCGAGCTCGCCACGGAGCCGCGGGCCAGGCCGGGGCCAAGCTCCGCGTCCGGGCCGTCGGTGGCGTGCACGGTGTCGACATACCAAGCCTCGGCCGGGCCGGTGCCCAGCGCGCGGGCCGCGCCCCGCAGCAGCGCGGCGATCACGAACACCCACGCGGTGGTGGCGAAGCCGAGGATCACCAGGCTGATCAGGCTGGTGAGGGCGGCCGTGATCAGGATCGGGCGGCGGCCGATCACATCGGCCAGCCCGCCGGTGGGCAGCTCGAGGGTGGCCACGCAGATCGAGTACACGGTGCTGATGGCGGCGATCATCGGAAGCGACAGACCGCGATCGAGCATCAGCAGCACCGAGGCCGGGATGTAGAGCCCGGTCGGCAGCCAGGTCAGAAAGCTCACCGCGACATAGCGCGGCAACGGTTTCATCGGGGCAACCCGGAGACGAAGATGGCGATCGGGCGGGCCTCAGCGCTGTCGCTGTCCTGTTTGGACAATCGGTCGAGGTCGGCGTAGAAGTTGTCCCACAGCGCGTTGAGCGACTCGTGGGTGAGCGAGGTGATCAGGTCGCCGTTGCCGAAGGCCTCCACCCAGGGCTCAGGCAGCTCCGCCATAGAAGAATGGAAACGCTCCAGATTTTCGGTGAGCGTCTGTACCTGGCGCCGGTGGATGAAGCCGACCACCTCGCGCCCCTCGGCCGTCGCGGCGAGCTGGGTGTTGCTCCACGAGGTGGTCTTGTGGGCGGCCTGCCAGCGCCGGGCCCGATGGTGCCCGGAGGGATCGGCGATCTCCTCCACAAAGCCGAATTGGGCGAGCTTGCGAAGGTGGTAGCTGGTCGAGCCGGTGTCGGTCTGGAAGCGCTTGGCCAGCTCGGTGGCGGTGGCTGGACCGTGCTCGCGCAGCGAGCCGAGCAGGCGTACGCGCAGCGGATGGGCGACCGCCTTCATCTCCTCCACGCCGCTTACCTGTTTGGTTTCCTCCATGCCGGTCAGGCTAGCTTATGCAGAAGAAGTTATGCAAAACTTATTCTGTATAGCGCTCGTCACGCAGTGCATGGCACTATCCACCCCATGTCGTCCGCACTCGCCGTGCTAGCGCTGGTCTGCGGCTTGGTTGCCGCGGTCTTCGCCGTGCTGCGACTGCGTGGACGCCGTGGCATCGCCACGCCGGTGCAACGGGCCACCTACGACGTGCTTCACACAGCTGGATTGGCCACCGAGCCGCTGCGGGCCGGGCTCGACCCGGCCACCGCGGCCAAGGCCGTCCGGCACCTGCGCACCCTGGTCGGCGCGAGCGGGCTGGCCCTGCTGACCGGCAACGAGGTGCTCGCCTTGGACGGCGACGGCCACCACCATCAGGAACAGCTGATCGCGGCCGCCCGCAAATCGTTGCAGTCCAAGCGTTCTCTGGTGCTCGGGCTGGCCGAGCTGCCGTGCGATCGGGTCGATTGTGTGATCAGGGGAGCGGTCATCGAGCCGCTGAACGGCGCCGACGCCGCGCTGGCCGCGATCTCCGACTCCCCGCCCGCGCCCGGGTTGGTGCAGGCGACGCTGGAAACGGCGCGCTGGGTGAGCACTCAGCTCGCGTGGCACGAGCTGGACTCCTCCCGGGCCCGCCTCGCCCAGGCGGAGCTGAGGGCATTGCGCGCCCAGATCAGCCCGCACTTCATCTACAACGCGCTGGGCGCCATCGCCTCGTTCGTGCGCACCGACCCGGAACGAGCCCGCGAGCTCATCATGGAGTTCGCCGAGTTCACCCGGTACTCGTTCCGCTCCCACGGCGAGTTCACCACGCTGGCCGAGGAGCTGCGCTCGATCGACCGCTATCTCACCCTGGAACGGGCCCGCTTCGGCGAACGGCTCAAGGTCAGGCTGCGGATAGCGCCGGAGGTGCTGCCGGTGGTGCTCCCCTTCCTGAGCGTGCAACCGCTGGTGGAAAACGCGGTGCGGCACGGCCTGTCCCGCAAGCCGGGGGTGGGCATGGTCAGCATCGAGGCCAGCGACGCCGGGGCGGAATGCCACATCACGGTCGAGGATGACGGGGTGGGCATGGATCCCATCGTCCTGGAGGACTCGCACCACGCCGAGGACGGTCAGCACGTCGGGCTATCCAATGTGGACGATCGGCTGCGAGCCGTGTTTGGTGATGGGTTTGGACTCGTGGTAGAGACGGGCATAGGCGCGGGAACACGGGTAAGCATGCGAGTCCCCAAATTTCATCCGAAAGCGCGTGCCTCATGAAGATCCTGGCGGTCGACGACGAAGCACCAGCTCTCGACGAGCTGGCCTTTCTGCTGCGCGCCGACCCGCGGGTGAACAAGGTCTTCACGGCCGGCGACGCGACCGAAGCCCTGCGCGCGCTGCGCGATCTCGACGTGGACGTGGTCTTCCTCGACATCCGCATGCCCGGCCTGGACGGGATGGAACTCGCGCGGGTGCTGCGCCGCTTCGCCAAGCCGCCCGCGATCGTCTTCGTCACCGCTTACGACAACGCCGCCGCGGATGCCTTCGACCTGGGGGCGGTGGACTATGTGCGCAAACCGATCCAGCCGTCGCGGCTGGCGGAGGCGCTGCGGCGGCTGGCCGCCGCGCTCGCGGTACCGGCAGAGGCGCGACACGAGGAGGAGGATCACGCTATCCCTGTCGAGCTTGCCGGCACCACCAGAATGCTCCCAAGATCGGCTGTACGGTGGGTGGAGGCGCAGGGGGATTACGCTCGACTGCACACCGCGGACGGGTCGCACCTGGTTCGAGTCCCGCTCGCGACGCTCGCCGAGCGCTGGTCCGACTCCGGCTTCGTCCGGATCCACCGCTCCTATCTTGTCCAACTGCGACTGATCGACGAGCTGCGCATGGCGAACTCCGGTTACGTTGTGGTGCTTGGGGAAACCGAGCTTCCCGTGTCGCGGCGGCACACCCGCGACCTTAAGGACCGCCTCGTACGCGCCGCCAAGCAGGACTGGACCCGATGACCGCGCCGCCCCCGCCAAAGCCGCGGACCCGGGTCGTGCTGGGCGAGCTGGCCCGGCAGCGCTCGGTCACCCAGCACCTCACCGAGCAGACCCAGGTCGGCGATGCCCTGCTCAAAGGGCTGATGCGGGCCCAGCTCGCGCTCGCGCTGCGGCTGGCCGTGGTGGTGCTCATCGGCCTGGGCGGGCTGCCGCTGCTGTTCCACTTCGCTCCGCCGATCGGCCACACCACGCTCTGGGGTGTGAACCTGCCCTGGCTCCTGCTCGGCGTGGCCGCCTATCCGTTCCTCTTCCTGGTCGGCTACGCGTATGTGCGCCTGGCCGAGCAGAACGAAAGGGACTTCACCGCTTTGATGAAGCGGGATCGTTGATGACCAGCCCGTTCACCGTGCCGGCCATCATCGCGGTCACCCTGGCCACCGTAATCATCGGCGCCTACGGGCTACGGCTGGCGCGCACCACTTCGGACTTTCTCGTCGCCTCGCGCACCGTGAGCCCGCGCTGGAACGCGGCCGCGATCGGGGGCGAATACCTTTCCGCTGCCTCGTTTTTGGGCGTGGCCGGGCTGGTGCTCAAATACGGCGCGGATGTTTTGTGGTATCCGGTCGGTTTTGCCGCTGGGTACCTGGCCCTGCTGCTGTTCGTCGCGGCGCCGCTGCGCCGGTCGGGTGCTTTCACTCTGCCCGACTTTTGCGAGCTTCGGCTGCGGTCTCGGCGGCTGCGCAAGCTCGCGACCGCGTTTGTGGTCTTTATCGGGTGGCTTTATCTGGTACCACAGATGCAAGGCGCCGGATTGACACTGCGCACCGTCACCGGGGGTTCCTACGCGCTGGGCGTGCTATTGATCGGTGTCGTGGTCACGCTCAGCGTGGCGCTCGGCGGGATGCGATCGATCACCTTCGTGCAGGCCTTTCAGTACTGGCTGAAGCTGACCGCGCTCGCCGTGCCCATCCTGTTCCTCGCCCTGCACTGGCAGGCCGACGGCCGTAAACCCATCACGCCCGCGGAGGGGCTGACCTTCCCTCAGCGCACCACCGTGGTCATGGAGGACCCGGCGGTGCTGGTCTTCGGCGACGGCTCGAAAAGCGCGGTCGCCGCGGGGACGCAGCTGACCTTCGAGGCCGGGCAGCCGGTGCCACGGCTGGAGGCCGGCCGGGCCAACGACGGGCTTGACTGGCTTCTGCCCGGCGATCAGGGCCTGTTTGCCACCTATTCCCTAATCCTGGCAACGTTTCTGGGCACCATGGGGCTGCCGCATGTGCTGGTTCGCTTCTACACCAACCCCGATGGCTCCGCCGCTCGGCGCACCACGCTGGTGGTGCTCGCCTTGGTGGGCATGTTCTATCTGTTCCCGACTCTCTACGGGGTGCTCGGAAGGGTTTACACGCCACAGCTGCTGACGACGGGCCGCACGGATGCCGTGGTCCTCCTCCTGCCCGGGGCGGCCCTGGGCGGGGGCCTGCTCGGCCAGCTCCTCGGTGCCCTCGTCGCCGCCGGCGCCTTCGCCGCCTTCCTGTCCTCCTCCTCGGGCCTGCTCACGAGTGTCGCCGGGGTGCTGTCCACCGACGTTCTCGGACGCGGCTCGGTGCGCGACTTCCGCATCTCGGCCATGGTCGCCGGGGCGGTGCCGATGGTGCTGGCGTTCAACGTGTCCGGGCTCGATGTCTCCCAGGTGGTCGGGCTCGCCTTCGCCGTGGCGGCCTCCAGCTTCTGCCCGCTGCTTGTGCTCGGCATCTGGTGGCGGGGCCTCACCGACATCGGCGCGGCCGCCGGGATCGTCGCCGGTGGCGGGGCCGCGATCTGCGCCGTCCTGGTCACCGTGCTCGGCCCACCGCTGACCGGCTGGATGTCGGTCCTGGTGGGACAGCCGGCCGCGTGGACTGTCCCACTGGCGTTCGCCGTGATGATCGCCGTCTCGCTGGCCACCCGCCACCGCCTTCCGGCCACCCTCGGCTCCACCATGCTCCGCCTGCACGCCCCCGACGCTCTGCGCCTCTAACCCCTCAGGCACCTCCCTTTCTGCGCCGCTACGTCGCCCCCGACGCTCTGCTCCTCTAGCCCCTCGGGCGCCTTCCTTTCTGCGCCGCTACGTCGTGGTCCCTCGCCTTATCTCCCGGCGGCAACGCCACCTCCGTGCTTGGCCGCCCGACGGCTGCGCCGCCGACCCCGCCAGCGCTAGATCACCCCCAAGCTCTCCCAGGCACGACCCCTCTTCGCGAGTACCTCCATCTCTGCACCCGGCAGGTGATGCAGAGATGGAGGTGCTCGCCAACACCATGCCGCCCCTCGGCGGCGATCTGATCGCTTACCGAAAACAACCACCCTTGACATGGGGTGATCATCGCCGGGGGCGAGGCCTCGCGTGAGGGGTGGGTCGGCGGCGGAGCCGCCGGGGGTGAGTGGGCACGGACGTGGCGTTGCCGCCGGGAGATACGGCGCTAAACCACAATGAAGCGGCGCAATAAAGCTTTTAGTAAATAGTGGACTACGAACGGTGAGCGGTGTGAGGTATGCCACTGAGCGCAGGGGGAGAGCCATTCAGCGCAGGGTGCGCAGGAGGTCTTTCTCGGCCACGTTGCTCCTGCTTAACGTGCGCGCAACATCCCTATGCAAGGTGGTGATCAAGATGACGACTGATCAGGGTAGTCGCGACCGGACCGGCTCGGACGAGACCTTCCTGGAGGTTCAGCGGTCTCCCGAGTTCCAGGCGCTGCGCAAAGCATTGCGCGGCTTCGTGTTTCCCATGACCGCGGCGTTCTTCCTCTGGTACCTGCTCTACGTGGTGCTGTCGGCCTACGCCCGAGACTTCATGGACGTCAAGGTGTTCGGCAACATCAACGTGGCGCTGATCTTCGGGCTGCTGCAGTTTGTCACCACGTTCCTCATCGCGTGGTGGTACTCGCGCTTTGCGGGCAAGACGCTCGATCCGCAGGGCGAAGCGCTTAAGGCCCGTGTCGAGAATGGAGGCCCGCGATGAACAGCAGAACTTTGACCATCACGCTGTTCCTGCTCTTCGTGATCGCCACGCTCGCGATCACGGTGTGGGCGAGCCGGCAGACCCGCAGCGCGGCGGATTTCTACGCCGGAGGCAGGAAGTTCTCCGCTTTCCAGAACGGAATGGCGATCGGCGGCGACTACATGTCGGCGGCGAGCTTCCTCGGAATCGCAGGCATCATCGCGCTCAACGGCTACGACGGCTTCCTCTATTCGATCGGGTTCCTGGTCGCCTGGTTGGTAGCACTTCTGTTGGTAGCCGAGCTTTTGCGAAATGCGGGCCGCTACACGATGGCGGATGTGCTGGCGTTCCGGATGCGGCAGGTTCCGGTGCGCACGGCGGCCGCGGTCTCGACGGTCACGGTTTCGATTTTCTATCTGCTCGCGCAGATGGTGGGTGCTGGCGCGCTTGTGGCCCTGCTGCTGGGAATCAAGCCTGGCGCCACGTTCCTCGGCATGGACGCCGACACCGCGAAGGTCGTGACGATCATTATGATCGGCGCCCTGATGATCACCTATGTGGTGGTCGGCGGCATGAAGGGCACCACCTACGTGCAGATCGTCAAGGCCTTCATGCTGATGGTCGGCGCGGCCATCATGACGATCCTCGTGTTCGCCGCCTTCCACTTCAACCTTTCCGAGCTGCTCGGCGACGCCGCGACGAAGAGCGGGAAGGGTGAGGCGTTCCTCAACCCCGGCTCGGTCTACGGCAAGGAAGTCGCGGGCAATGCCCTGCAGACCTTCTACAACAAGATGGATCTGATTTCCCTCGGCATCGCCTTGGTACTGGGCACCGCCGGCCTCCCGCACATCCTGATCCGGTTCTACACCGTGCCAACGGCGAAGACGGCTCGCAAGAGTGTGCTCTGGGCCATCGGCATCATCGGCTCCTTCTACCTGATGACCCTCGCGCTCGGCTTCGGCGCGGCGGCACTCGTTGGCGGCGCGGCGATCCGGGCCCAGAACCCGGGCGGCAACACGGCTGCGCCACAGCTGGCACAGGCACTCGGAGACAGGTTCTTCGGCGGCGAATTCGGCGGGACAGCGTTCCTGGCCGTGATCGCGGCGGTCGCCTTCGCGACCATCCTCGCCGTGGTCGCCGGTCTCACCCTGGCCTCGTCTTCCTCGCTGGCGCACGACTTCTACGCCAACGTGGTGAAGAAGGGCCAAGCCACCGAGCGCCAGGAGGTGGTCGTGGCGAGGATTTCCGCTCTCGTCATCGGTGCCATCTCGATCGTGCTCGGCATCCTCGCCAAGGACCTCAACGTCGCCTTCCTGGTGGCGCTGGCGTTCGCGGTGGCCGCGTCGGGCAACCTGCCCGCGATCCTCTACAGCCTGTTCTGGAAGCGCTTCACGACCCGGGGTGCGACCTGGGCGATCTATGGCGGTCTCGGAACCGCGGTGGTGCTGGTGTTCTTCTCGCCGGTGGTGTCAGGCACCGCAACCGCGATTTTCAAGTTGCCGCATGACTGGGCGTGGTTCCCGCTTTCCAACCCGGGCATCATCTCAATCCCGGCGGGCTTCTTCTTCGGCTGGCTCGGCACGATGCTGTCGCGCGACAAGGCCGATGAGGCCAAGTACGCCGAGATGGAGGTCCGTGCACTGACTGGCGCAGGCGCGCACTGAACCTCCACTGAATGGGGAGAAGCGGTGGGGGCGAGCATGCGAGCCCCCACCGCTTAGCTATTGGCAGACCCAGCGCACGGCCACGTTGTCACCCGAGCGGATGGCCAGCTCGCCTGCCGCCGACCGGCCGTCGTCGCCGAATACGTAAACCGCTTCGTAATTCCCGTCTTCGCTGACGTTCGGGATGTTGGTGGGAAGCGGGATCTGCTCGCCCTTGTCGGTGCGGATGACCGGGCGCGGCTGCGCGGCTGCCAGCCACCCGTGCTCGTTGACAACGACGGATCCACCCAGCTCTGGAAACGCATCGCTCTTGCCGGTGCGCAGATTCCACCGCAGCGTCACGTGTTTGCCGTTCAGAAACGCCCCACCGGCGACCCAGTCGCCGCGAATACGGGTGGCTGCCCACTCGACGTAGTCGGCGGTGAGCGGTGGCTGGGCCAGTTCGATATGGGTGCCGTCCGGGTAGTAGACGAAGGCGCGGTTGGGGCCGCGCGACCGGCTGGCGGATTCTGCCGTGACGACGACCAGGCCTTCTTCGCTTATCTCGACGTGCGCGGCACTGAAGTACTTCTCGGGCAGGGACAGCAACTCGGGCTGGGACTCGGGCGTCCGCCAGATCACCGGCAGGTTCCCCGTCGTGCCGACGATGACGTTCTGCTCGTTGATGGCGGTCGGTTCGGCGTACCCGCCTGGCAGCCGCACGAACTTGCCATCCCGGTACAGCCACGGGATCGTGGCGCTGTTCTGGTCAAGCGAATAGCCGACCGCAACCCCGGCCGAGTTGATGTCCGTGAGCTGGGAGTCGTCGATGCCTTCGAGGGTCGGGGTGGCGACGAGCTTCCCGTTGTCCCAGATGTAGATGTTGGTGTCGTTCGAGCTACCAAGCAGGAACCGGCCGGTGGGGTCGCCGCCGGAGAGATGGCTCGCAGGCCCGTGCCCTTTGGGAAGCGGCAATTGCTCTACGCGGCATGAGGTGGGCGCGAGCGGTGCGGGCTTGGCCGGGGCGACGATCCGGCTGGGGCTCGGTGAGGGATCGACTGATACGGAAGGATTGGGGCTCGCCGGAGGCATCGGCTGCCCGCCGGCCCGGCCCAGCAACTGGAACCCGGTGACCACGATGACGACCGCGAGGAAAGCGGCGGCCGCGGTGACTATGCTCCGCCGGAGCCGGCGTCGGTCGGCCCTGACCCGCAACTCAGGAGCCGGCGGCGGGCTGGCCGCGCGGCGCACCTCATCGCCGAGCTCGGCAGCCAGGGTGTGGCGGCCCCGGTGCAGCCACCCTTTGACCGTCCCGTCGGAAACCCCCAGCTCGGCGGCGACTTCGGCTATCGGCAGGTCGACAAGGTAATGCAGCACCAAGGCTTTGCGTTGCGCGACGGGCAGCAGGCGCAACGCCGCCATCAGGTCGACATGGTCGGGGGTGAGCTCAGGCAGGTCTGCCTGGTGCTGGCGAGCCAGGTACGCCGAGGCCACCCGCAGCTTGCGCCAGCGTGACAACGCCAGATTGGTGGCGACCCGGCGCACCCAGCTCGCCGGTTGCTCATAGCGGGAGATCACCTTCCAGCGTTGCCAAGCCCGGCAGAAGGCCTCCTGAGCGATGTCCTGGGACTCGGCGAGGTCGGCGGTGAAGCCGTAAGTCATCGCGACGGTGGCACCGTAATGCCGTTGATAGAAGCCGTCAAAGTCCGTCGCGTGTGCGGTCATGCTAGCCATGTCACGACACACGCCGTCCCTGGCGCAATGGTTACAACTATTTGCAGACCCAGCGCACGGCCACCATCTCGGCGCTCGCGCCCTTGCCGACCAGCATCTCTCCGCCGACGATCCGGCCGTCATCGCTGACGAGGCGCGCCGACGCGATCCCGTTGTCACTGGAGGCCCCGGGCAGGGAGGGAAGGGTGATGTCCTGACCGTCGCGGGTGCGCACGCCAATCTTGTCCCCGTTGCGGTAGCCGACCCAGCCGTGTTCGTTGAGCGATTCGACCGCTTCCATTCCCGGCAACACCTCGACCTTGCCGGTGCGCAGGTTCCACCGCAGCGCGGTGATACTGCCGCCCACATAGAGGTTGCCGATCGCCCATTCCCCCCGGACCTGGATGACGCCGCCTTCACGCGGCTGGATGTCGTACGGGTACTCCAGCTGGGCGTAGGTCCCGTCCGGATACCAGAGGTAGCTTTCGGTGCGGGAGACGCCGCGCGAGACGTATTTGGTCGCGACACCCACGATCAGACCTTCCTCGCTGAGGTCTTGCAGGCGGACCTCGTCCATGTCCGGCGGCACGTTCAGCAGTTCCGGCGGGGAGGTGGGTGTGCGCCAGATGGCCGGGCGGTCGTTCATCGCACCAATGATCACGTTGCTTTCGTTGATGGCTCTAGGGATCGCGCCCTCTTCCATGCGGACCAGCTCGCCGTTGCGGTAGACGTAACCCTCTATGGCGGTCTGGGTCAAGACGACGCCGATCGCGGTGCCCGAGCTGTTGATGTCGTGCAGCGCCGAGTCGTCGAGACCGCCGAGTACCAGCCGCTTGTCGAGGTTTCCATCGCGCCAGAGGTAGGCGTTGACATCGTTGGAGCTGCCCAGCAGGAGGTGTCCGGTCGGATCGCCACCGGCGAAGTAGCTCGCCATACCGTCGCCGGACGGATGGGGAAGCTTTTCCACCGTGCAGGAGGCCGGTGCGGCGGGCGCGGGCTTGGCCGGAGCCAGCTTTGGCGACGGGCTGACGACCGCGGAAGGGTCCGGGCTGGCCGGCACCAGCGGCGGGCTGCCCTTGGCGTGGCTCAGCAGCTGTGCGCCGGTCACCAGAAGGAGAACGGCGACAAAGGCCGCCACCACGGAGACCGTCGCGCGGCGGGCGACTCGGCGCTTGTCGCTGCTGAGCCGCAGCTCAGTAGGCGCCGGTGGGCTCACCGTCCTTCTCACCTCGTCGCCGAGCTCGGCCGCGAGCGCATGGCGGCCCCGATGCAGCCACGACTTGACGGTGCCGTCGGAGACGCCGAGCTCCTCGGCGATCTGGCCCACCGGCAGGTCCACGAGGTAATGCAGCACAACGGCTTTGCGTTGCACCGGGGGCAGCGTGCGCAACGCAACGACCAGGTCAACGTGATCGGGGCTCAGGTCGGGCAGGTCCTCGGCGCGCTGCCGCATGAGATAGGCCGACGCCAATTTCAGCTTGCGCCAACGGGAGTGGGCGAGGTTCGTGGCGACTCGCCTTACCCAGCTGACCGGCTGCTCATAGTGGGATATCACCTTCCATCGCTGCCAGGCTCGCGAGAACGCCTCCTGGGCGATGTCCTGCGACTCGGCGAGGTCGGCGGTGAAGCCGTAGGCCATGGCTACCGTCTCGCCGTAGTGAGCTAGGTAGAAGCCGTCGAAATCGATCGCCGTTGTGGTCGCACCCGCCATGTCACGACACACGCGATCCGCCGGGCATTGGTTGCACTACTCTTGCGCAATGTCAGATCTCGTTTACCCGCCGGTCGTCGCGCTGGCCAAGACCGTTTTCCGCCTCCTCGACCTGCGGATCACGGTGCACGGTGGGGAGCACATCCCGCGCGAGGGGGGCGCGGTGCTCGCGAGCAATCACGTTAGCTATCTCGACTTCATCTTTGCGGGATTCGCTGCCGTACCCGCCAAGCGGCTTGTTCGTTTCATGGCCAAGCAGGAAATCTTCGCAAATCGCTTAGCCGGGCCGTTGATGCGAGGAATGCACCACATTCCGGTCGACCGTGACGCCGGTCTCGGCTCCTACAAGGCGGCGCTGGCCGCGTTGAAGTCCGGCGAGGTGGTCGGCATCTTCCCGGAGGCGACCATCAGCCAGTCGTTCACCGTCAAGGACATCAAGAGCGGGGCGGAGCGGATGGCGAGCGCGGCCAAGGTCCCGCTGATTCCCATGGCGCTATGGGGAACCCAACGCCTCTGGACCAAAGGCAGGCCCCGCAACCTCTTCCAGCGCCATCTGCCCGTATCGATCTATGTGGGCGAGCCGATGCCGCCGAAGAAAGGCGACAACGCGGCCGAACTCCGGCGAAGGATGTCTGAGCTGCTGGATCGCGCACAGCAGGAGTACCCGGACAAACCTTCCGAGCCCGAGGACCTGTGGTGGCTGCCGGCCCATCTCGGTGGCACAGCTCCCACCCCCGGACAGTAGCTACGGGACCGTAGGTTACGGTACCGTCGGTTTGTGACCTCATTGCTGTACGACCTCGAACCCGTGGTGGAGACCAACCTCAACCGCCATATCGCGACGGCCAAGGAATGGTTCCCGCACGAGTACGTGCCGTGGAGCCAGGGCCGCGACTTCGACGGAATCCTGGGCGGTGAAGCGTGGGCGCCCGATCAGTCGAAGCTTTCCGACGTCGCCCGCACCTCGCTGATCGTCAATCTGCTCACCGAGGACAATCTGCCCAGCTACCACCACGAAATCGCCCACATGTTCGGCCGGGACGGGGCCTGGGGCACCTGGGTGCACCGCTGGACGGCCGAAGAGGGCCGGCACGGCGTCGCCATCCGCGACTACCTGCTGGCGACCCGCGCCGTCGACCCGATCGCGCTGGAGCGGGCCCGCATGTTGCACATGGGTGGCGGATACATCAGCCACCACACCGGCAACGTGGTGAATTCCATCGCCTATGTCTCGTTCCAGGAGCTCGCCACCCGGGTGTCGCACCGCAACACCGGCCGCATCAGCGGCGACCCGATCTGCGACCAGCTGCTGGCCAAGATCGCGGCCGATGAGAACCTGCACATGCTCTTCTACCGCAACCTGCTCGGCGCGGCCTTCGACATGGCCCCCGATATGGCGATGCAGGCGGTCCGCGAGGTCATCACCGACTTCCAGATGCCGGGCCACACCATCGAGAACTTCGGCCGCAAGTCGGTGCAGATGGCCATGGCCGGTGTCTACGATCTGCGCATCCACCACGACGAGGTGGTCACGCCGATCCTGCGTCAGCTCAACGTGATGACGCGTACAGACCTTGGCCCCGAAGGGGAAGCCGATCGGGAGAAGCTGGCCGCATTTATGTCTGAATTGGACAGAAACGCCTCCCGCTTCGAGGAGAAGCGCGAAGCTTCTCGCGCTCGGGCGGCCGCCCGGCTGTAGGGCGCTAAGCTCTCGCGCATGACCGATGTTCGCGTTGCGGCTATAACCGGTGCGGCTCAAGGAATCGGCGAGCGTATCGCCGAGGTGCTCCGCGAGGAGGGCTTCGAGCTCGCGCTCTTCGATCGCCAGCCCATGAAAGAGCAGGAGGGGCTCACCTTCACCGGTGATGTCACCAGCGAGACCGACGTCGCCGCGTTCGCCGGCGCCATCTCCGAGAGATATGGGCGCATCGACGTTCTGGTGAACAACGCCGGCATCGCGTGCATCAGCCCGGCCGAGGAGACTCCGCTCACCCTGTGGCGACAGGTCATCGACGTCAACCTGACCGGGCCGTTCCTGCTGAGCCAGGCGCTGGGAAGGCAGATGCTCGCGGCAGGCCAGGGCTCGATCGTGAACATCGCCTCGGTGGCCGGGCTGTTCGGCGTCGCCGACCGCGCGGCCTACAACGCCAGCAAGCATGGACTGATCGGGCTGACCCGAACCCTGGCCGCCGAATGGGGTGGCCGCGGCGTGCGGGTCAACGCGGTCTGTCCCGGCTGGGTGAAGACGCCGATGGACGATGCCTCGCAGGACGAGGGCGCTTACGGCGATGACGACATCACCGATCACGTACCGCTGGGCCGGTTCGCGGCGCCCGATGATGTGGCCCAAGCTGTGGCATTCTTGGCCGATGCCAGGCGGAGCGGCTTCGTCAACGGGACGGCCCTTTCGGTCGACGGTGGCTGGGCCGCCGACGGTTCCTGGCAGTCCTTGCGCCTGGGAGCCAGGCACCGGATCTGAGAGGCCGTAATGTCTGCAGCTGCGCTCGCCACGTCGACCCCCGATGAGATCACCGCCCACGCCGACGAGGTGATCGCCAAGACCCGCGCCGATCTGGTGCTGCTGCGCGAAGCCGAGGGTGAAGCCGCCCTTGACCTGTATGACGAGGTGATCGCCCGACTTGACGACGCCCGGCGGCTGTCGAAGGTCATCACCCAGATGCATCCGCAGGCGCCGATGCGGCTGTCCGCGACTGCGGCCGAGCAGGCGCTCGACAAGGTGATGACCGAGCTTTCCCTCGACGAGAGCATCTACCGCAAGCTCACCTCGGTGGACGTGTCGGCGATGGACAGCGCGACCCAGCACTGGGTCGGCAAGGTGCTGAGCGAGTTCCGCCGTGCCGGTGTCGACCGGTCTTTCGAGGTGCGGTCCAGGGCTCAGGAGCTTCGCGATGAGCTGGTCGGCATCGCCCAGGAGTTCATGCGCAACATCAACTCGGACACCCGCTCGATCGCGGTGCCGCCGAGCGCGCTTGAGGGGTTGCCCGCCGATTACGTCGCCGCGCACCCGGCCGGTGAGGACGGCCTGGTCCGGATCACCACCGACTACTCCGACTATCTCCCCTTCATGTCCTACTCGCGCAGCACCGACGCGCGTGAGCAACTGTGGCGCAGCTTCCTTCAGCGCGCCTATCCGTCCAACATGGACACTCTGCGGCGCATGCTGGAGCGCCGTTTTGAGCTGGCGACCCTGCTGGGGTTCGAGTCGTGGGCGCATCTGGCGACCGACGACAAGATGATCGGCAACCCGCGCAACGCCGCCGACTTCATCGCGAAGATTTCGGCCGCCGCCCAGAACAGGATGCATGCCGACTACGCCACGCTGCTGGAGCGCAAGCAGCGCGATGAGCCGGAAGCGACCGAGGTGCGGCCGTGGGAGCTGACCTATCTTCTGGAGCGCGTGCAGACCGAGCAGTTCGCCTTCGACTCGCTCGCGATGCGCCCCTATTTCGAGTACTCCCGGGTCAAGGCCGGGCTGATGGATGTCGCCGCGAAGCTGTTCGGCGTCTCGTTCTCGCCGCGGCCCGACGTGCCGGTGTGGCATGACGAGGTCGACGTCTTCGACGTGCTCCAGGACGGCGAGCCGCTTGGGCAGATCTTCCTCGACATGCATCCGCGGGCGGACAAGTTCAGCCACGCCGCCATGTTCAGCCTGCAGCAGGGCAAGGGCGGCCGGCGGTTGCCGCAGTGCGTGCTGCTGTGCAACTTCCCGCGCGCCGGAGGGCTGATGCAGACCGGCGAGGTGACCACGTTCTTCCACGAATTCGGTCACCTGCTGCACCACGTCTTCGCCGGTGCCCAGCGCTGGACGGGCATAGCGGGGGTCAAGACCGAGTGGGACTTCGCCGAGGCGCCGTCGCAGCTGCTCGAGGAGTGGACCCGCGACGCGGCGACGCTGGCCCGGTTCGCGGTGCATCACGAGACCGGCGAGGTGCTGCCGGCCGAGATGGTGGCGCGGATGCGGGCGGCCGACGAATTCGGCAAGGGCATCTTCGTGCGCCAGCAGATGGCCTATGCCGACCTGAGCCTGTCGCTCTACAGCCGGGACCCGGCCGAGGTCGACCCGCTTGCGCTGGAGCGGGAGACCCGGGCGCGGCATCTGCCTTACTCCAATGTGGACGGTGTGTACATGCACCTGTCCTTTGGGCACCTCGAGGGGTACTCGGCGATCTACTACACCTACATGTGGTCGCTGGTCATCGCCAAGGACCTCTTCACCGCTTTCGATCAAGCTGACCTGCTTGCCGGGGAGGCTTCTTCCCGGTACCGGAAAAAGGTGCTGGAAGCGGGCGGATCTGCTCCAGCGGCCCAGCTCGTGCGCGACTTCCTGGGCCGGGAGAGCACCTTCGACGCCTACCAGATCTGGCTCGACAGCTAGATCTTTTACAACGGGCACTGTCAATCGCCATTTTGGACACACGTAGTTAACCCGGCTGCTGTTAGTATCAACCGGCGTCTCTGCGTAGTCGCCACAAGACTTGCTGTGTAAGTTCTTAGGCGCACTACCAGGGGAGGTAGCAAGGTGACTTCGGCAGCCACGCGTGCCAGCGCGGACCGTGACAACTATGTTCTCGGATCGCCTGTCTATCGGATGGCCAGGGTGCTCGTCGTCGGGCTCGGGATCGCATATGCCCTGAGCACGATCGTTCCGTTCGCGGAGAGACCGGCACTGCTCGACACCTGGTTCTATTCGGCGGTGCTCGTCGTCACGTGCATGCTCGCGCTAGCACGGCCGATCCTGGTCCGGCGCAACCGGCTCGCCTGGTCGTTCGTCGCGCTGGCGGTGACGTCGTGGTGTGTGGGTGACATCTACTGGTCGGCGGTGTTCTCCGACGCCGAGGAGATCCCTGTCCCCTCGCTGGCAGACGTCTTCTACGTGGGCATGTACCCGCTGGCCTACGCCGGGTTCATTCTGCTCGCCCGCGCGGCGGCCAAGCAGCTCCCGGCCTCGGTCTGGCTGGACGGCATCGTCACCTCACTGGCCGCGGGCGCGGTCTTCTCCGCATTGGCGCTGACCGATGTGCTCGCGGCGGCCGGCGGCGACGCCTTCGCCGAGACCATGACCAACCTCAGCTATCCCATCGGTGACCTGGTCCTGATGGTGGTCAGCGTCGCTGTGCTGGCGATGGTGCGGTGGCGTTCCGATCCGGTCTGGTGGCTGCTGGGCCTGGGTGCGGCGGTGTTCGCCGCCGCCGACACCGCCTACCTTTTCGGGCTGGCCAACGAGACCTATGTCGACGGTTCCTGGATCGACGGGCTGTGGATGCTCGGCTTGACCTTCATGGCCTCGGCCGGTTCGATCAGCCGTCGCCAGCCCGCCGAGGACGTACGTGGTTTCGTGGCGCTGCTGGTGCCGATCCTGTTCTCGCTCGCCGCCCTGGTCGTGCTCATCGTCGGCACCTTCGTCGAGATGCATCCGATCACGATCATCATGGCGAGTGGATGTCTGGTGGCGGCCGGTGTGCGCACGGGCCTGACCTTCGAGCAAACCCGAGAGCTGGCACGAACACAGGTGCAGGCCAAGACCGATGACCTGAGCGGTCTGGGCAACCGGCGTCTGCTCGACGAGAACCTGCCGAACATGCTGGGCAGCCTCGGCATCGGACAACAGCTGATCATCACGATCGTGTCGGTGGACCACGTGTCCGAGATCAACAGCGTGCTCGGCTACAGCGCCGGCGACACCGTCGTGCACACCGTCGGCAAGCGACTGCTGGAGGCGCTTCCCCCCGAGGCCGTGGCCGCGCGGCTGGGCGGGGTCGAGATCGCCATTCTGCAGATGGTTCGCGGGGCCGATCCCAAGGCGGTCGACCGCGACACCCGTGCGCTGCTTGGCATCCTGGCGGCCCCGGTGCCGATGGCCGAGACCGTGATCCAGATCGAGCTCAGCGCGGGTGTGGCCGTCGCGCCGGTGCACGCCACCATGCCGTCCGACCTGATCCGCTGCGCGTCGGATGCCTTGCAGCTGGCCAAGACGAACCGGTCCGAAGTGGAGATCTACGACCCGAACCAGCACGCGGGCAGCCAGGTCGATCTGCGGCTTGCGCCGGACCTGCTGCGGGCGGAATCCAGGGGCGAGTTCGTCACCTGCTACCAGCCCAAGTTCGACATCGCCAGCGGGAGGCCGGTGGCGCTGGAAGGAATTCTGCGCTGGCACCACCCGGTGCGCGGCGTCATCGAGGCCGATTCGGTGCACCCGCTTGCCGCGCGGATGGGCATGACCCGCCAGCTGACCCGTGGCCTGCTCGACTCGGCCTTGCACAGGTGCGCGGCCTGGTACTCCCAGGGGGTCGCGCTCGGGGTGGCGGTGGACGTGGCCGCCTCGGACATTCTCGACGCCCAGCTGCCTTACGACCTGGCGAAGCTGATCAACAAGGTCGGGCTGCCGCCCAGCGCAGTGACGCTAGAGATCGCCGAGGACGTGCTGCAGATCGATCCCCGGCGCACGGCGGCCGCGCTCAACCAGTTCCGTCACTTCGGAATCCGCCTGGCGCTGGACCACTACGGCCGGTCGGCCCCGTCGCTGACCCGCCTGCGCTCGATGCCGGTCGACGAGCTCAAGCTCGACCCGAGCTTTGCCCGGGCCATGCTCAACAGCCCGCAGGACGCGGCCGTGCTGCGTTCAACCGTGGAATTGGCGCGGTCGCTCAACATCGTCACCGTCGTCGACGGAGTGGACTCGCTCGAGCTCTACAACGCCGTCGCCGCAACGGGTTGCACCGGCGCCCAGGGTCCGGCCCTGGGCGAGCCGATGAGCGTCGACATCCTGCGCCAATGGGTCGAACCCCTAGCCACCCGCCCCGCCCAGGAGCCCTTGGGCCGTCGGAGATAAGAGAATCGCAGCGCCGCGCCGGTGTC
>NZ_BONY01000074.1 GCF_016862955.1 Rhizocola hellebori
TTGGTGCGCATGCTCGGCCTGGCGAGCCTGATCAAGCTGGTGCCCGTGCTCGGCCTGGCGGGCTTGCTCGGCCTGGCGGGCTTGCTCGGCCTGGCGGGTCTGCTCGGCCTGGCGGGTCTGCTCGGCCTGGCGGGTCTGCTCGGCCTGGTGCCCGGCGTGCGCCTGTCCGGAGTGGGAGTGGCCGGCGTTTGCTTGCTCTGCTTGGTGGGCCGGGTCGGCCGGAGTATCTGCGGCGGTGGGGGTTTGCTCGGTTTGGCCGGGGGTGGGCTGGGCTCCGAGGGGCTGGCCGGGAACGTTCTGGGCCATGATCACCTGCGGGTACTCGCCGGTCTCGGCGCCGCGGGCGGCGGCGGCCATGACCGCGGCGGCGGCCAGGTTCGCGACGCGTTCCGCCTCGCGCTGCACTCGGGCCCTGACCTCCTTGGCGTGCCGTTCGGCGGCGTCGGCGTGACGCTTGGCGTCCTCAAGCCGGTTGAGCTGACTGGTCAGCTCCTGGTTGACAAGTCCGAGTCGCTCCTGCAACTGGTGCAGCTCCTGACCGGCCGCCGAGCCCTCCTGCCGGGCCTGCATCAGCCGCTGCTGGGCCGCGTTGAGCTCGCTGTGCAGCTGGGTGGCGACCTGTCGCCGGGCCTGGATCTCCTGCTGCACGACGGTGAGCTGCTGCTGGTGGGCGGCAGCCGCCTCTTCCGCGCGCCGGCGCAGATCGGAGGCGTAATGCTGCGCCTCGGCCGCCAGCGCCGAGTTCTTCTGGTTGACCTGATTACGCAGCTCGGCGATCTCCTGCTCGGCGGCGGCCTTCCACTGGGCCAGCTCTTCCTGGGTCTGCGTCCGGGCGGCTTCGATCTCCTGCTGTAGCTGCTTACGCGCGTTCTCCATGAGGGTCTCGGCGTCGGCGCGCGCCTTCTCTACCTGTTGCGTGTTCTGCTCGCCGATCCGAGCCGCTTCCTGCTCCGCCTGTTCCCGGGCGGCCTCGCCCGCGGCGCGCAACTCGTCGGCCTGCTCCCGCGCCTCGACGAGCGCCTTGTCCGCCTTGGCCTGACGGTGCGCCGCCTGTTCCACCGCGCTCGCGGTGATGGCTTCGGCCTGCTTCTCGCTCAGGGCCAGAATCTGGTCCACCATCGGGCCGAGGTGGCGGAAGGACGCCTTTTCGACCTGCGCTGGGCGCTGGCGCATTTCGGCGAGCTCGGACTGAAGCTTCTGCAGCTGCCGCGCCAGCTCCTGAATCTGGACGAAGCCGCGCTTGCGCTCCTCGATCATGGCGGCGAGCTGACCTTCGACCTGGCTGACGTATTCGTCCACCTGTCGTTTGTCATAACCGCGCAGGGCGCCCTCGAAGCCCGGCCGCGCGATGTCGTCGCGCGATGCGGGCTGCTCCTTGGCTTGGGACATGCGCCCTCCTCCAAACGATCGCAAGCTGCTGTGCTGACGGACCTTACCTCCCCGTCAGCACAGCGACACGCTACGGCGTCGATGGTGGCCGCGTCACTAGGCCTGACGTACCAGTGGGCGGACAAGTTACCTAATCACGGTGGTCGAAGTGTTGACGCGCCCGTAGCACGTCGGTAACGTCTGGCCAAAGTAGTGCAAGTTTTCGACAAAGCAACGTTGATTTTTGTCGTTAACTCGCGCAAGTACTCTGCAGGGCCGCTCACCTGCCCGTTTCGCCGTTCCCCGCGCCCGCATCCGCACCAGCTCCCTGGCAGATGCGTGGCGACGTCCCTCAGCGACAAGGACAGTGATGAGACGAACAAATCTGATCAAGGCGATGGCCGCGACCGCGGTCGCGGCCTGTGTGATCGCCACCGTAGGGTGGGCGCCCGTCGCGAACGCGGCCGGTGGCCCCAATCTCGCGCCCGGCAAGCCGGCCTCCGCGAGCACCGTCAACGGCGCCTTCGGGGCCGGTAACCTCAACGACGGCAACCAGGGCAGCTACTGGGAGAGCGCCAACAACGCCTTCCCGCAGTGGGCCCAGATCGACCTCGGCGCCAGCACCAGCATCGACCAGGTGGTGCTCAAGCTGCCGGCCGGCTGGGGTTCTCGCCAGCAGACCCTCGCCGTGCAGGGCAGCCCGGACGGCGGCGCGTTCACCGCCATCGTCGCCTCGGCCGCGTACACCTTCAACCCGGCCACCAGCAATGCGGTGACCATCAACTTCCCGGCCACCTCCACCCGCTTCGTGCGGGTCAGCATCAGCGCGAACACCGGCTGGTCGGCCGCGCAGCTGTCCGAATTGGAGATCTACGGCGTCACCAGCTCGACCACCAACCTCGCCCAGGGCCGGCCCACCACCGAAAGCGGCCACGCCGACGTCTACGACTCGGCACGAGCGGTCGACGGCAACGCCGGCACCTATTGGGAGAGCGCCAACAACTCGTTCCCGGAGTGGCTCACCGTGGATCTCGGCGCGCCGACCACGATCAGCCGGGTCGTGCTCAAGCTGCCCAGCTCCGGCTGGGGTACCCGTACCCAAACCCTTAGCCTGCAAGGCAGCACGAACGGGTCGACCTTCACCGACATCGTCGCGTCGGCGACCTATACCTTCAACCCGGCCGTGAACGCGAACTCGGTGACCATCACCTTCGGCCAGACCTCCACCCGCTACGTGCGGGTCAACATCACCGCCAACAGCGTATGGCCGGCCGGGCAGCTGTCAGAGGTCGAAATCTACGGTCCGGGCACCGGCTCGGATGTCACGCCGCCGAGCATCCCGGGCACGCTGTCGTTCATGCAGGCCGGAACCACCATCACGCTCAACTGGGGCGCGTCGACCGATGGCGCGGGCGGCAGTGGCCTGGCCGGTTACGACATCTTCCGCAACGGCACCCTCGCCGCGACCGTCGGGCTGGTCACCACGTGGGCCGACACGCAGCCGCTGACCGCGACGGTGAACTACTTCGTCCGGGCCCGCGACAACGCCGGGAACGTTTCCGGCAACAGCAACACGGTGAACCGTCCGGGCGCGCCGGACACCACGCCGCCGAGCGTGCCGGGCACCCTGTCCTACACCGTTTCGGGGACCACCATCACGCTCACCTGGGGCGCCTCCACCGACAACGCGGGCGGCAGCGGGATTCAGGGCTACGACATCTTCCGCGACGGCGCTTTCGTCCAGACCACGGGCAATGTGACGACCTGGAACGACACCCAGCCGGTGACGGCGACGGTGTCCTATTTTGTGCGGGCGCGCGACAACGCCAACAACGTCTCGGGCAATAGCAACACGGTGACCCGGACAGGTGGCGACGGCACCGCGCCCACGGTGCCGGGCACGCTGTCCCAGAGCACCTCGGGCAACACCATCACCCTCACCTGGGGCGCTTCGACCGACACCGGCGGCAGCGGGCTGGCCGGGTACAACGTGTACCGGGGCGGGAGCCTGATCGCGACCCTGGGCACCGTGCTGTCCTATCAGGACACTCAGCCGCCCACGGCGACCGTCTCCTACTTCGTGCGGGCGCGTGACGGCGCGGGCAACCTGTCGGGCAACAGCAACACGGTGACCCGCCAAGGATCCCAGCCACCGGGCTGTACCAATGTGGCGCAAGGCAAACCCGTGACGGCCACCGGCTCGACGTTCACGTTCGTCCCGGCCAACGCCGTCGACGGCTCGCTGACCACCTATTGGGAGGGTTCCGCGGTCTACCCGCAGGACCTGACCGTCACGCTGGGCGCGAACTACAACGTCACCGCGGTCAATGTGAAGCTCAACCCGGATCCAGCCTGGGGCACGCGCACCCAGAACTTCCAGATCCTCGGCCGGGACCAGGCGTCGAGCACCTTCACCAGCCTGGTGGCGGCGGCCAGCTACCAGTTCGTCCAGGGCACCAATGTGGTGAACGTTCCGGTCACCGCGGCCACGGCCGAGGTGCGGCTGCGCTTCAACTCCAACACCGGAGCGCCCGGGGCACAGGTGGCCGAGATCGAGGTCTGCGGCACCCCGGCGCCCAACCCGGATCTGGTGATCACCTCGACGACGTGGGCACCCGCCTCGCCGAACGAGACCAGCGCGATCACCCTTTCCGCCACCGTGCAGAACATCGGAACAGCGGCCTCCACGGCGACGACGGTCAACTTCAACCTCGGTGGCGCGGTGGTAGGCACCGCGAACGTCGGCGCGCTGGCCGCCGGCGCCTCGGCCAACGTCTCGTTCAACGCCGGAACCAGGCCGATGGGCAGCTACACCGTCTCCTCGGTGGTCGACCCGACCAACACCGTCATCGAGCAGAACGACGCCAACAACGCCTTCACCGCAAGCGGAGTCATGCTGGTGGCGCAGGCGCCCGGGCCGGATCTGCAGGTGCTGAGCATCACCGCCAACCCGCCCAACCCGGCCGCCGGTCAGGCGGTCACCTTCATCGTGGCGGTGAACAACCGCGGCACCCAGCCCTCCGGGGTTTCCACCACGACCCGGGTGACCGTGGGCAGCACCACTTTGAACACCAGCACCACCTCGATCTCGGCGGGCGCCACCGTCAACGTGGCCATCGCCGGCAGCTGGACGGCCACGGCCGGCGGGGCCACGATAACCGCCACCGCCGACGCCACGAACGTGGTGGCCGAGACCAACGAGAGCAACAACTCGTTCGCTCAGTCCATTGTGGTCGGTCGTGGGGCGGCGCTGCCTTATGTCTCCTACGAGGCCGAGGCGGCCAGCCACAACGGCACCCTGCTGACCACCGACCCGCTGCGCACCTTCGGGCACACCAACTTCGCCACCGAGTCCTCGGGTCGCCAGTCGGTGCGGCTGAACAGCTCCGGCCAGTTCGTCGAGTTCACCTCGGTGAATCAGGCCAACTCCATCGTGGTGCGCAACTCGATCCCCGACTCGGCTTCCGGCGGCGGCATCGAGGCCACGATTTCCTTGTACATCAACGGAACCTTCGATCGCAAGATCACGCTTTCGTCGCGCAACAGCTGGCTCTACGGCACCACCGATGACACCGAAGGGCTGTCGAATTCGCCTCAGGCCAACGCCCGCCGGTTGTTCGACGAGTCACAGGCGTTGCTTTCGACAAGCTATCCGGCGGGTACGCGGTTCAAGCTCCAGCGCGATTCGGGCGACACCGCTTCCTTCTACATCATCGATATGATCGATCTCGAGCAGGTGGCCGGGCCGTTGAGCCAGCCGGCCGGGTGCACCTCGATCACGTCCTACGGCGCCGTCGCCAACGACGGAATCGATGACACCGCAGCGATCCAGCGCGCCGTGACCGATGACGAGAACGGTGTCATCAGCTGCGTCTGGATCCCGGCCGGGCAGTGGCGGCAGGAACAGAAGATCCTCTCCCCTGATCCGACTCGCGGCCAGTACAACCAAAAGGGTCTGCGAAACGTCGTCATCCGCGGCGCGGGAATGTGGCACACGAAGCTCTACACCAACACCGAGCCGCAGAACGTGGTCGGCAACATCAACCACCCGCACGAGGGCAATGTCGGCTTCGATATCGACGACAACACGCAGATTTCCGATCTGGCCATCTTCGGGATGACCACCAACCGGGCCAACCGCGGCCACGGCATCAACGGCCGGCTCGGCCGCAACACGAAGATCACCAACGTGTGGATCGAGCACACCAACGTCGGCGCGTGGGTCGGCCGGGATTACTCGGACACCCCCGCCTACTGGAACCCGGGCGACGGGCTCGAGTTCACCGGCGTGCGCATCCGCGACACCTACGCCGACGGCATCAACTTCTCCAACGGCACGCGCAACTCGACCGTCTTCAACTCTTCCTTCCGCACCAACGGCGATGACGCGCTGGCGGTGTGGGCGAGCACCTTCGTCAAGGATCAGGCGGTCGACATCGGGCACGACAACCACTTCCGCAACAACACGATCCAGCTTCCGTGGCGCGCCAACGGCGTGGCCATCTACGGCGGCTACGGCAACACCATCGAGAACAACCTCATTTACGACACGATGAACTATCCCGGCATCATGCTGGCCACCGATCACTCCCCGCTGCCGTTCTCCGGCACGACGCTGGTGGCCAACAACGCGCTCTTCCGTTGTGGCGGCGTCTTCTGGAACGAAGCGCAGGAGTTCGGCGCCATCACGCTTTTCGCGTCGGGCCGGGACATCACGGGTGTCACCATCCGCGATACCGACATCTTCGACTCCACCTATGACGGCATCCAGTTCAAGACCGGCGGCGGCAGCATGCCCGGCGTCGCGATCACCAATGTCCGCATCGACAAGTCGAACAACGGTGCTGGGATTCTGGCGATGTCGGGCGCGCGCGGCAGCGCAAACCTGACCAACGTCACCATCACCAACTCGGCCGACGGCAACATCCTGCTTCAGCCGGGAACGCAGTTCACCATCACCGGCGGCTAGCCGGCCCATTGGAAAACGGGCGGCGTAACCGAATTCGGTTGCGCCGCCCCCACGTCTGCGGGCACGCTGCCTTCGATGCTCCCGCTGTCCGAGATAGACGCTCTGCAGCGCACCGTTGACGAGCAATGGTGTTCGCCGGTGGCCGATGCCGTCGCCGCCGCGTGGGCGCTGCCACCCGGCGCGGCCCGCTGGTGGCGTTCCAGCGCGAGCCACGTCTTCGCCACTTCCCTGGGCTATCTGCGCTTCGCGCCCGAGTCGTGCCGTTCGGCGGCCGACACCCGCCGGGTCGCCGGGCTCGTCGCCGCGATTGCCGCGCTCGGGCTGCCGGTGGCCGCGCCGGTTGCCTGTGCTTCGGGTGAGCTTGCCGCCGCGGTGCCCACCCGGCTCGGTGTGATGAACGCGGCGCTGCTGCGGCGGGCGCCCGGCGCCCCGATCGACAGCGAGGAGCTGACCCCGGTGCTGGCCGGGCGATGGGGTGCCACCCTCGCCCGGCTTCATGCCACACCCCCGCCGGTGCCGCTGGCCGGCGCCGAGCTCGTCTCGGATCCGGCGCTGGCCCACCTGCCGCGGGATACCGGCCAGTTCGGTCTCACCCATGGCGACTTCGAGCTGGACAACATCGCCTGGGAAGGCGGCGAACCCACCATTTACGACTTCGACGATGCGGGCCTGTCGTGGTTCGCGGCCGACATCGCTTTCGCACTGCGCGACCTGACCGGCGGCACCGGCCGGCCTACGCCGGAACACCATGCCAGCTATGAGGCTTTCCTCGCGGGCTATCGCGAGGTGCGGGCTTTCGACGACGAGACGCTGCTGCCCCTGTTCTCCCGCCGCCTCGCGGCGCTGGCCGCGCGCAGAGCCGCCGCGGCATTGGACAGCCCCGAGCCGGCGTCGCTGCGCATGCGTCTCGAGGGCTTCATCGCGCGCCAACTCGAGATCGCTGAACAGGGCGTTTAGCGATTATCTGGGCGATTGGCCGCGTACCGTCAAAATATGGCCCTGCCGCTCATCGCCGCCTTCGCGTCGGCGGTTTGTTATGGCGTGGCCTCGGTGCTTCAGGCTGTCGCCGCCCGGCGCACCGCGCACGGCGGCCCGGTCGATCCGCGCCGCCTGGTCCGGGTGCTGGCGCAGGGCCCGTTTCTGGTCGGCATCGTTTTGGACCTCCTCGGATTCGCTTGTCAGTTCTACGCTTTGCGCGTTCTTCCGCTGTACCTGGTGCAGGCGGCGCTGGCCGCCAACCTCGCTGTCACCGCCGTGGTGGCGATCCCGGTGCTGGGGCTGCGATTGAGCACGCTGCAATGGTCGGCGGTCACCGCGGTCTGTGCCGGGCTGGCGCTGCTGGGCATCTCGGCCGGGAGGGAGTCCACGGCCACGGTCAGATTCTCCTGGCGGGTGGGTTTGCTTGTCATCGCCGTGCTGCTGGGCCTGGCCGGGGTGCTGGCCACCCGCGCCCCTGAACGGCTGCGCGGGCCGCTGCTCGGCCTGACCGCGGGCCTGGGCTTCGCCGTGCTCGCCCTGGGCGTGCGCTGCCTACCCGACCTGCATCCGATGGCGCTGCTGGCCAACCCGGCCACCTACGCGGCGGCCATCGCCGGCGGCGTCGCCTTCCTATGCTTCGCGGCCGGTCTGCAACAGGCCGCCGTCACCACCGTCACCGCGGCCGTTGTCGTCACCGAGACCGCCATCCCGGCGGTGCTCGGCGTCTGGCTGCTCGGCGACGGGACCCGCCCGGGCCTCGCCCCGGTGGCCGTGGCCGGATTCCTGCTCGCCGTGGCCGGTGCTGTCGGCCTGGCCGGCTTCGGCGAAGTCACCGACGCCAGGGTGAGGCCCGCCGGATGAGCGACATCATTGATTGGTACCAAAGGGTTCTGGTCGACACCGGCCGCGCCGCCGCGCTCTGGCTGTTGCTCGGCTTCCTGGTCACCTTCATCGTCACCCGCGGCATCACCCGGCGCATCCGTGGCAAGAAGGCCGCCGAAGCGGCACAGGCCGATGCGGCGCCGACCGAAGCGGGCGGGCTCAAGAACGTCTACATCGGTGGTGTCCACATCCACCATCAGGTGTGGGGCATCCTGCTCGTGCTGATCACGGGGCTGCTGGAGTTCCGTTTCAACCCTGAATCGCCGTGGGGCGAGGTGCTCGGCGCGCTGTTCGGTGCGGGCGCAGCGCTGACTCTCGACGAGTTCGCGCTCTGGTTTCATCTCGACGACGTCTACTGGAGCCGGGAGGGCCAGAAGTCCATCGATGCCATCCTCATCGGCGCGGCGCTGGGTTCGGTGCTGCTCATCCAGGGCTCGGCGATCGGGTCGGAACGCGGCTCGGAGACCCTCGGCGTCTACATCGCCGTGCTTGCGCTGCACCTCTGCACGGCCGCCATCAGTTTCCTGAAAGGCAAACTCGCCACCGGGATGATCGGCATCGTGGTCCCTTTCGTGGCCACGGTCGGCGCCATCAGGCTCGCCAAACCGAATTCGGTGTGGGCGCGCCGCCGCTACTCGGGCCACAAGCTGGAACGGGCCAAGCACCGCTTCGGTGAGCGCTACTCGGCGCGGCAGGAGAAGCTGCGCGACCTGGTCGGTGGCAACCCGGATCCCGACAAGTAGTTCGCTGCTACTGCCGGCGCGAGTGCCAGGTCGCTCCCAGGGTCAGTTTTCGGGTCGGGTTCGCCAGGCTGTGCTCGGGTTCGGGCAACGCGATGGAAGGCAGGTGGCTGTTGAGGTACTGCTCCCGCGCGGCCGCGCAACGCGGATACCTCGCCTGCACCGACTCGGCGTCGCCGAGGTCGCTTCGCACGCCGTAGGGCAGTGCCCGGTTGCCTTGGTATTCGACCAGTTTGGCGGCTTCCGGCCGGTTGCCCAGCTCCTCCTGAATGGGCCATCCGAAGAGCTCGGCTTCGCCGAACGCGTTCTCGCGGGCCGGATCGACGAACTCCACAAGGAGGTCAGGGTTGGCCACCACGCGTTGGTAGACCTGCTCGCCCTGGCAGATCAGCCAGTCCTGCACGTCGGAGAAGGTGTCGTCGCTGCAGTAGCCGAACGCCACGGTGACCGCTTCCACCAGCGGCCAGCAATTCGCCTGATCCCGCATCGCCGTGTACGAGTCGGCGAAGCCCGCCAGCTCGCGGTCACCCATTTCCACCACATGGCGCCGCAACAGGACGCGCATCAGGGGAATGACGCCTTCGGCCCGTGCCCGCAGGTGCTCAATGTAAAGCCAAAAGCCGTCGTCTTCCATCGTTTGGATGGTAGGCACCCCAGATCACCGTCGGATCGGTCAAGCGGGCGGACCTGCCCTAACCTTCCAGCGCGTGACCACTCCGCCACGCGCTGGAATTGAGCGCCTCAGGGTGTGACCCGCCCCGCCACAAAGACCATTTCCCGGCCGGGCCTATCCGGCGCGTCACGTATCTCTTCCACCGCGAAGCCGCAAGCCGCCAGCGAGGCGGTCACCTCATCGCGGCCGCGGAAGCGCAGCGTGGAATCGGAGACCAGCTCAGCGCCGTCCGAGTCGAATTGGCAGATCCCGCGGAAGGTCACCAGATCGCCGCTGACCTCGAGCAGCTCGACCCAGCTGTGCACCCCGCCGATGCCGGGAATGTCGGTGTACCCGTAGGAGTCCTCACGAGTCCAGGTCAGCCACGCCTGCGCGGCAGGATCGCGGGTTTCGAAGACGAGCCGCCCACCCGGACGCAACGCCGCATGCGCCGCGCGCAGCGTGGCGAGCCAAGCCTCGTCGGTGAGGAACACCTGCGCCACGTTCGCCGTCATCGTCACCAGATCCACCTGTATGGGCGGCACGTCGGTGGCGTAGCCGTGGATCCAGGTCACCTTCTGCGCACCGGGCTTGGCCCGCGCCACGTCGAGCGAGGCCCGTGCTGGATCGACTCCGGTCACGGTCAACCCGCGGTTGGCCAGCAGACAGGCGAAAGTGCCTGTCCCACAACCGATGTCGAGCACGCTGCCGGCCCCGAACTCGGCCGCGATCGCGGCATACCCCTCAAGATCGCTGCGGTCCGGGTCGAGCGGATCGTAGACCTGAGCCAGCCGAGGCTCCTCGAAGATCGCATCCGGCATGCGGACACCCTAGAGCGGCCAGCTAATCGGCGTCGACCGAATTGGCGGCGAGCCGCGCGGCCTTGGCCAGCAGGTAGTGCTGTTCGGGGGCGCTGGCCGTGCGGGCGGCCGCGGCGCGGTAGTGCCTGATCGCCGCTTCCAGGTCGCCGGCCATCTCGAAGAAGTGCGCGCGCACCGCGTCGAGCCGATGATGTGCGGCCAGCCGCTCGTCGAGAGCGTCGAGCAGCCTGAGCCCCTCGGCCGGGCCGTGCACCATGGCCGCGGCGATCGCACGGTTGAGGGCGACCACCGGGTTGCCGGTCATCGAGTCCAGAACCGCATACAGGGCAAGGATCTGCGGCCAGTCGGTGTCCTGGTAGCCCTCGGCTCGGGCGTGCACCGCGGCGATGGCGGCCTGCAGCTGGTACTCGCCGATCGGGCCATCGGCGATGGTGGCATTGATCAGGGCGGTCCCCTCCTCGATGAGCGCCCTGTCCCACAGCGTGCGGTCCTGTTCGTCAAGCGGGATCAGGGTTCCGCCGGCACCTGTCCGGGCCTGCCGCCGCGCATCGGTGAGCAGCATCAGCGCGAGCAGACCCGCGACCTCACCGTGGCCCGGCAGCATCCGGTGCACCATCCGGGTCAGCCGGATAGCCTCGCCGGAAAGCTCGGTGCGGTGCAGGTTCTCGCCGGCGCTGGCCGCGTACCCCTCGTTGAAAATCAGATAGAGGACGTGCAGGACGGATCGCAGGCGCTCCGGCAGCTGTGCGCTGTCGGGCATCTGAAACGGCTCCCCGGAGGCCTTGACGCGCTGCTTGGCCCGGCTGATCCGTTGCGCCATCGTGGTTTCCGGCACCAGGAACGCGCTGGCGATCTCGGTGGTGGTCATGCCGCCGACCGCCCGTAGGGTCAGCGCGATCGCCGAGGCCGGGGTCAAGGCCGGATGGCAGCACATGAACAGCAGGATCAGCGTGTCGTCCCGGCCCGACGGCTCGGCTTGCGCGATCGCCGAGTCCTGCACGGCGGCGAGGTCTTCGCGGCGACGGCGGGCCTGTTCGCTGCGGATGTGGTCGAGCAGCTTGCGGGAAGCGGTCTGGATCAGCCAGCCCCGCGGGTTGCCCGGGATACCGTCGCGTGGCCAGTGGGTGACCGCCGAAAGCAGGGCCTCGCCGACCGCGTCCTCGGCAGCGTCGAAGTCGCCGAACCGCCGCACGAGCACGCCAAGAACCTGCGGCGCCAGGTCGCGCAGCAGGTTGTCGAAGGCCGGCTCCGGGGTCACGGCTCCGGGGTCAGCACCTGAAAGTCGCAGGCTGTCATCACCCGCCGCACACCGATCGGCTGCTGCAGCGGCACCCCTTTGGGCCCCGGCACGCTGGAGATCCTCGCGGCGATCTCGATGGCGCGTTGCTGTGATTCCACATCGACCAGCTGGTACCCGGCAAGCAGCTCCTTGAACTCCACGAACGGGCCGTCGGTGATGACCGGCGCGGTCATCCCGTCGCTGGTCACGATCTTGGCCAGCTCAGGCCCGGTCAGCGCCTGGTCGTCCACCAGCTCACCGCTGTCGGCCAGCTCCTTGAGCAGCGCACGGTAGTAGTCCATGTGCGCCTTGACCTCTTCGGGCTCCCACTGGTCCATCGGCGTGTCGATGGCGCCGCCGTCATAGTTCACCGTCAGCAGATACTTGGTCATCTCAGCTCCCGTCTCACCGGCCTCTACCTTAGGACGGAGCCGCGAGCGCGATTTCGACACGTCGGGGCAACCCGAATTTCTCGTATGGTCGAGCCATGAACGGCGCACAGGCGATCCTGCGGACATTGGTGGCGGGCGGGGTGGAGGTCTGCTTCACCAACCCGGGGACCTCCGAGATGCATCTGGTCGCCGAAATGGACTCGGTGCCGGCCATGCGAGGCGTGCTGTGCCTGTTCGAAGGGGTCGCGACCGGGGCGGCGGACGGCTACGCGCGCATGGCGCAGCGCCCGGCCAGCACCCTGCTGCATCTGGGCCCGGGGCTGGGCAACGGGCTGGCCAACCTGCACAACGCCCGCAGGGCGGGCACCCCGATGGTGAACATCATCGGCGACCATGCCACCTACCATGAGCGCTTCGACGCGCCGCTGCAGTCGGACATCGCGGCCATGGCCGGCACAGTGTCCAAATGGGTCGGTCGGGCGCTGACCGCGGCGCAGGCCGGCGCGCTCACCGCCGAAGCTGTCGGGTGCAGCCTCGGGCCGGCCGCCGGGGACCCGGCTGGAAGCCGGATCGCCACGCTGATCCTGCCCGCCGACGTGTGCTGGTCACCGGGGGCCTCGCCGGGCGCGGTCACCCCGGCGTCGCCCGCTTCAGCCGACCCCGACCGGGCCGAGGCGGTCGCCAAGCTGCTGGGCACGCAGCAGAATTGCCTGCTGCTGCTGGGCGGTGACGCGCTGCTCGCGCCGGGCCTGACCGCAGCGAGCCGGGTGGCCCAGGCAACCGGGGCGCGGCTGCTGGCCGAGCACGCCCCGGCCCGCCACGAGCGCGGCGCTGGGATCCCGCACCTCGACCGGCTCGCTTACCTCGGCCAGGCCGCCGCGGCCCAGCTCGCCGGCACGCAGCACCTCATCCTGGCCGGCGCCCGCGCACCGGTGACCTTCTTCGCCTACCCGGACAGCCCCAGCGACCTGGTGCCCGCCGGGTGTACGGTGCACGATCTGGGCAATGCCGCCACCCTGGCCCAGCTCGCCGAGCTGGTGGCACCACGGGCGAAACCCGTTGCTGCCGTTGACAACCAGGCCGGGTTACCCAGCGGGGAGCTGACCGCCCAGACCGCTGCCGCGGTCCTCGCCGCGCTGTTGCCGCGGCACGCGATTGTGGTCGACGAAGCGATCACGTCGGGCCGGTTCCTGGCCGCCGCGACCGCCGGCAGCCCGCGGCACGACTGGCTCAGCCTGACCGGCGGCGCCATCGGGCAGGGGATGCCGGTGGCGACGGGAGCGGCGATCGCCTGCCCGGACCGGCCGGTGCTCAATCTGCAAGCCGACGGCAGCGCGATGTATACGCTGCAAGCACTCTGGACCCAGGCCCGGGAAGGGCTGAACGTCACCACGGTCATCTTCCACAACGCCAGTTACGCGATCCTCGGCATGGAGCTGCGCCGGGTCGGCGCGGCGGGCGGCGAGCGCAGCAGGGCCCTGCTCGACCTGCCGGGCCTCGATTTCGTCCACCTGGCCAGGGGGATGGGGGTGCCCGCCACCCGGGCCGCCACCGCCGACGATCTCGCCGCGCAGCTGGCCGGCGTGCTCGCGGAGCCGGGTCCCCACCTGATCGAGGCCATGGTGCCGTGACTACGATTTCGCACCATGCTGATCCCGATGCCGACTCTCACCGCGATCGCGGCCGGAGAGGTCACGCTGGCCTTCCGCCGCTGGGACAGGGCCAGGGTGAAGGCCGGGACCCAGCTGCGCACGGCGATCGGGCTGGTCGAGGTGACCTCGGTGGAGTCGGTGAAGCTCAGCTCGGTCACTGCCGGGCAGGCGAAGCTCGCCGGGTTCGGCTCCCGTCAGGCGCTGCACGACTTCCTCAACCGCAAGCCGCAGGGCACAATCTTCCGCATCGAGCTGCGCCCGGCCGGCGCCGACCCGCGAATCGCGCTGCGCGCCGACGATGATCTGTCCGATGTGGAGATCGCTGCCATCGTCGACCGGCTGGCCGCGATGGACCGGTCTTCCGGCAAGGATCCGTGGACGTCGCGGTTCCTGCGGCTGATCGCCGAGCGGCCCGCGGTGAGGGCACCCGATCTGGCCGAGTCGGTCGGCTGGGAAACCTTGGTCTTCAAGCGCTATGTGCGACGGCTCAAGGAGCTCGGCCTCACCGAGAGCCTCGACATCGGCTACCGCCTCTCCCCCCGCGGCCAGGTCGTGCTCTCCGCGATTCTCCAAGGTGGACGTTCCGGATAGGACGATATAGAGTGATCTGGATATATTGATCACTAGTAGCTGCGAGGTCCAGATGACCGATCAGACTGCTCCGGCCCCGGCCACCCTGCGCAAGGATGCCATCGGGCTCAGGGAAGTGCTCTTTCAAAGCATCACGGACATGGCCCCCGCCGCGGCCATCGCGGCTTCCATCCCGGCCGGCGCTGCTTTCGCCGGTGGCTCGCTGCCGCTTTCCGTGGTCTTCGCCCTCATCGCCTGCCTGTTTTGCGCTGTATGCATCTCCGAGCTCGCCAAGCATCTGCCGGCGGCCGGATCGCTGGCCACCTACGCGGCGCGCGGTCTGCACAACGGGATCGGGTTTTTGGTGGCGTGGGCCTACACCCTGGTCGGGGTGCTCATCCCGCCGCTTGTCCTGCTGCAGCTCGGATTCACCACCGCCGCTACGCTGAGTTCCGAGTTCCCCGGCTATCCGGCCGATCTGTGGTGGCCGTGGACGGTGCTCGGCGCGCTCATTGTCATGGTCGCCGGGCTCTATGGGATCCGGACCTCCACCAGACTCGGTACCATATTGGGAATCTTCGAAATCGGCGTCTTCGCCGTCCTCGGCGTGTTGCTCGTGCTGCACGCGGGCAGCGACAACACGCTGTCCGTCTTCACCACCGCGCACACCCCCAACGGGGAGTATCACGGGCTGACCGGGGTCATCGCCGGTTCGGTCTTCACCATTCTCGCCTTCGGCGGATTCGAGGGCGCGGCCCCGCTGGCCGAGGAGGCGCGCGATCCCCGCCGCACCATCCGCCGCGCCGTGCTGGGCGCGACGCTGATAATCGGCGCCCTCTACATCTTCACCACCTACGCCGTCGATGTGGCTTTCGGGCCGGACAGCTTCCTCACCTTCACCAGCTCCGGCCCGGACTCGTGGGAAGGCTTGGCGCGCAGCCTTTACGGCGTTTTCTGGGTGCTGGTCTTCCTCGCTATCGTCAACTCCACCATCGCCAACGCCAACGCGGGGGTGAACGTCTCCAGCCGCACCGCCTACGCGATGGGCCGCATCGGCGCCTTCCCGTATGCCTTGGCGCGCATCGGAACCAAGCATCGCTCGCCGCACGTGGCGATCCTCATCGTGACCGCGGCGACGATTGTGGTCGCGCTGGGTCTGGGCTTCAGCTACGACCCGGTGACCGCCTTCGCGATGGTCGGCACCGGCATCGTCATCCTGCTGGTGGCCAACTACATCGTCGCGAACGCGGCCTGCCTTGGCTATTTCACCCGGCGCAGGCGGGAGGAGCTCAACGTCTTCCTGCATATCATCATCCCGGTACTGGGCATCGCCGCATTCGTGCCGGCCTGGCTGACCGCCGCCGGTCTGCCGGTGTTCTCCTTCGTCCCCCACCTGACCCCGCCCATCTCCTACGCCGGCCCGGCCGTGGCGGTGTGGATGGTGCTCGGTTTGCTTGTCATGATTTGGTTGTACGTGCGCCACCCGCAGCGGGTGGCCGACGTGGCCAGGGTGCATCTCGATGAGTAGCGTCCAGGTCTTCACCTACCGCCCTTCGGCCAGCGAGTTCGCCTGGACCTTCGGCGGGGCCGCCCCCGTGGCGCGGGTGGCCCCGGGCACCGTGCTGGAGGTGTTCACCGAGGACTGCTTCGCCGGACGGGTCCGTGGCGTCGACGATCTGGTGTCCCGGGTGGTCGAATTCCCCTACGTCAACCCGCAGACCGGCCCGTTCTACATCGACGGCGCCGAGCCCGGCGACACGCTCGCGGTGCATTTCGTGTCGATCGAGCCGGCCCGTGACTGGGGCGCGTCGACCACGGTGCCGCTGTTCGGTGCGCTGACCTCCACCCACACCACCGCCACGCTTCAGGATCCCCTGCCGGAAGTGGTCTGGATCTACCAGTTCGACAAGGCAAACCGCTTGTGCCGCTTCGAGTCGCGCTTCGGGGACTACACGGTCGATCTGCCGATGGACCCGATGCACGGCACGGTCGGGGTCGCCCCGGCGAACCTGGAGGCGCGTTCCTCGCTGGTGCCCGACGCGCACGGCGGCAACATGGACACCCCCGAGATGCGCGCCGGGGTCACCTGCTACCTGGGCGTCAACGTGCCTGGCGCGCTGTTCTCCCTCGGCGACGGCCATGCCCGCCAGGGCGAGGGCGAGACCTGCGGGGTCGCCGTGGAATGCGCCATGAACACGGTGGTCATCGTCGACGTGGTCAAGGGGCGGCCGTGTCCGTGGCCCCGGCTGGAGTCCGATACGCACATCATGAGCACCGGATCGGCCCGCCCGCTGGAGGACGCCTTCCGCATCGCCCAGGTGGATTTGATCCAATGGCTGCAGGCCGACTACGGGCTGGCCATGCTGGACGCCTATCAGCTTGTGTCGCAAGGGGTTGAGGCGCCACTGGCGAACGTCGTCGACCCCAACTACACCGCGCTGGCCAAGATGCGCAAGGAATGGCTGCCCCGCACGCCGGCGATGGACGACACCCATGCCCGGCTGCGCGCGATAGCCGCCGCCTACCGCTGAGCCGAAACCCAGATCCACAAATGGTTCCAGAACGGTGCATAGCACCTGGTGCCGCCGCCTGGGGCAGCGCCCGCTGCACGCTACTGGTTAGATGCCTCGCATGCAGATGGTCGCAGGGATCCTCGGGTTCGCGATCGCTCGTGACTGAGTGGGCAGACCGGCACGTCTGATCGGCCACAGCTTGCAACTGACCACAGCCACGAAACGTCTAGTGATCGAGCTGGGTGCAATGGGGAGGAAAGAATGAAGCGATTCGTGCTGGGGCTGGCCGCTGTCGGGTTGGCGGTGGGGGCTGCGGCCTGTCAGCCCACGTCGGCCAGTCCGGTCTGGGACGCGGGCGGGCCGACGTCGAGCGCCCCGTCGCCGACCGCTTCACCGAGCGAAACCCCGGCCCCGGCACCCACCACCGCCGCGCCTTCGCCGACCACCCCGGCGACCACGGCACCGGCCAAGCCCGTGTGCACCAAGGGGAAATATCAGCTCGAGGTCGAGCAGATCCTGGTTGCTATGGGCGGGTTCGGCACGGTAAAGGCCGATGGTGAGCAGTCCGACAGCGACTGTGCTGCCATCAAGAAGTTCCAGAGCCGGTTCGGCCTGCGGCCGGTGGACGGCAACCCCGGCACGGCGACCCATGATGTGGCGAAGCGGCTGAAGGCCAGCGATCCGAGCCTATGTGAAGCCGGAACAGCGCTGACCGCTTGTATCGACCTGACCCATCAGACCACCTGGCTCATGAAGGACGGCAAGGTAATCCACGGCCCGACCGTGACCCGGACAGGGTTCAACCACCCGGACGGCCACGGGGCGCCCACCCCGTCGGGGACCTACAAGATCATCGAGCGGCAGCGCAACAACTGGACCGAGACCTTCAAGGTGTACCTGCCCTACTGGCAGCGAATCATGGACGACAACGGATTCCATGAGACGACCAGCTACATCCATGACATGTCGCTCGGCTCGCACGGCTGCGTCAACCTGCTGCACGTCGACGCCGTCGCCTACTGGGACACCATCACCGTGGGCACCACGGTGAAGCTGTTCGGCCGCCGGCCCGGCACGTGAGGATGGGCGCCAATCTCGGCGGATTTGTGCCCGGGTAAGGCATCATGGTGGTCATGAGCGCCGTCGCTCCGCCCGTGGGCGGCAACGGCCGCCGGGTGTGGTGGCGGCGGCTGCGCCGTACCACAGCGGCAATGATTTTGGTTTTGGTGGCGACCGTGGCTGCCAGCTTGATCTGGGTGCGGGCAGCTTCAGCCGGTCGCATATACACCCTGGACGATGTCCCGGCCCGCCCGGTGGCGCTGGTGCTGGGGGCGCAGGTCTTCGCCGACGGCACCCCATCTCCGTTCTTGCAGGCACGGCTGGCGATGGCCCGCGACCTCTACCGGGCGGGCAAGGTGCGTGCCGTGCTGGTGTCCGGGGACAACATGAACTTCGGCTACAACGAGCCCGATGCCATGCGCGCCTGGCTGATCGCCGAGGGCGTGCCGTCGGCGAAGGTGGTGGCCGACTACGCGGGCTTCGACACCTCCGACTCCTGTCAGCGGGCGCACCGGATTTTCGGGGCCACGTCACTGATTGTGCTGACCCAGAGCTTCCACGTCCGGCGGGCGGTCGCGCTCTGCCGCGACGCGGGCATCGACGCGATAGGCGTCGGCGACGACTCCGTCGCCGTCTACCGCGCGAGCTGGAAACGCGCCCTGGTGCGGGAGCAGGGCGCGACGGTCAAGGCGCTCATCGATGTGGTCACCGGTCAGGATCCGACCCATTGGGGCCCTCGCGAGACGTCGCTCGACGAGGCCGTGCGAAGCGAGATCAAATAGGCCGCGACCAGCTGGGGATCGGTGGCGTTAGGCGAAAGGCAAGACCTTTCGCACCCAACTGGAGTAACACTGATGCAAAGCGTGTCAAACACCCGCCCGTGGCTGGCCCGGTCCCGGTGGGCAGTCCTCCCGCTGCTCATGCTCGCCTCCGCACACACTCTGGCGGCCCCGGCTCAGGCGGAACCGTCGATCGTCGTGCCATCGACGATCGTGCTGCCGGGCGCCACCTCCGCCGAGGGCATCGCCGCGGGCGAGGGAACCACGTTCTACGCCGGCGACCTGCTGACCGGTGACATCTTTCGCGGCGACATCGCGAAGGGCACGGCCGAGCTGTTCATCGAGGTGCCGGACGGCCGCCAGGCCGCGGGCATGGCGGTGAGCAAACGGCACGATCTGCTGTTCGTCGCCGGCGCCTCGACCGGCCAGGCCTACGTCTACAACACCGACACCGGGGTCACCGTCGCCACCTACCAGCTCGGCGAAGCGGACACCTCGCTCATCAACGATGTCACGATCACCAAGCAGGGCGCCTGGTTCACCGACAGCCACCTCGCCCAGCTCTACTTCATCCCGATCGACGCCTACGGCGAGCTGGGCGAGTTCAGCACGCTCCCGCTGACCGGCCCGGCCGCCGACACCGGCGACGAGTTCAACCTCAACGGCATCCGCGCCACCCCGGACGGCAAGACCCTGATCGTTGCCCACAGCGGCAACGGCGAGCTTTACACCGTCGACTCGCAGACCGGCACGAGCGCGCTGATCGCGGGGGTCAGCGTGCCCAACGTCGACGGCATCGAGCTGGAGGGGCGGCGGCTGTGGGCCGTGCAGAACTTCTCCAACCAGGTGTCGCGGATCAAGCTGAGCGCCGATCTGACCAGCGGGGTCATCACCAAGGTCATCACCAGCGAGCTGTTCCAGACCCCGACCGCGGCTGCGCTGTTCGGCAACGTCCTCGCGGTCGTCAACGCCAAGTTCGACACCGGCTTCCCGCCTACCGCGGACCAATACGAGGTTGTGCTCGTGCACGCCTGATTGCTTGCGCCAATCGCACCCGCCGGTCCTACCTGGGCCGGCGGGTTTCTGTCCTAATAGGACTGTGAATTCGGCCGAAGTTGCGGAGATCTGTCATCCTTCGCTTCATGGCCGCAGCTGCTCCCACTCACATTCTCCGGGCCGTAGCGGCAGCTTTGGCTGGTGCCGGGGTGGCGGCTTTGACCGCCGAACGCCTTTTCGGGTACGCGCCGATGTTCCTCGGCGAGAGCCTGACCTCGGTGCAGCGCCATCTCTCCGCGATCCTCGCGCTGGCGGCCGTGATGACGATCGCGGCGGTTTTCGCCTTCCGCTCGCTTCGCCGCGCAGGCGGCTGGCTGGTGCCTCTCGCCGGCCTGGCTGTGGTGCTCGGCTGCATCTGGCTGTTCACCTATCAGCCCGAGCTGGCCGAGACCGGTCAGGTCCCGCTCACCATCGGCTACGGGATAGCGCTGGGCGGCGTTCTCGCCGCCGCGGCGGCCGGTGGCTCGCGCGAGCGGGTTGCCGTCGCGATCGGCGTGGCCTTCGGCCTGGCCACCGGTGCGGCCTCGATCCGCCTGATCACCCCCGAGGTTCGGCTCGGCTCGAACCTGCCCCTGTATGCGACGCTGCCGGTTGCCTTGGTCGCGGCGTGGGTGGTCGTCGCGGCCTCGCTGTCGCCTCGGCCCGCCGAGCCTTCCGCGCAACGCCGCGGGCTGCTCATGCCGATGATCCTGGCGGCCGCGCTCTACGTGATCGTCCTGGTCGGAAACCCGCTGCGTCCGTCTATTGTGGACGGATTCTCCAGCAGACGGGGCTTGTCCGCCGAGTACTCCGCGGTCGGCCTTGCCCTGTTGGTCGCTCTCATCCTTGTCTGGTACGGATACCGCGTCGGCAAAGCACAGCTGGCCCGCTGGCTCCTGGTGTGCCTGGCCCTGGCCGGGCCGGCCACGCTGAGCGTGATCGGTTTCCAGTACGGCCGCTACGGAACGGGGATGGCGATGGTCGCGGTGGCCGCCGTCGCCGCCACGGCGGGCGGGCTGCTCGCCCACTATGTCGTAAGCGACCTGCCCTGGGAACTGATCGGCATCGGCGCGGCGGCCCTGGGCATGGTGTTGAGCTCGGTGGCCCAGCGCAGTGGCCCGCCGTCGGCGGCCCTGACCGTGTTGCTCATCGCCGGGGGTGTCGCCTTTGCCTTTGGCAGCGGGCTGGTGAGTCTTCTGGGCACCATCGCCGAGCCGATGACCGCGCTGTCGCTCGGCCTGGTGACTTTGATCCTCGCGGCCGACGCCATGCGGCCGGCCACCATGATTGCGTTGCAGCCCATCGATTCCGATGCCCCACGGCTGTCGGTTTCCGTCGTCTCGGCGCTCGCCGCGCTGGGGATCGTTGCGCTTCGCCCGAGGTGAAGTCACCTAGGCGACTTCACTCACAGTCTGAATCGACTGCGAATACAGACCGAAAGACCGATCCGCAAATTGTCCGTTGTGGACGGATCGGGGGGAGATGACCTGCGCATCGTCTGGAAACCGACACCACCAAAAGCCCGAAAGAATGTATAGCGTGACCCAAATCGTGCGGTGGAAACGAATTGGGGAGACAAATGTTGCGCAAACGAAGTATGCGCGGGTTGTTAGCGGTGGCCCTGGTAGCCGCCGCGATCAGCCCATTGCAGGTGGCGCCCGCTGAGGCGATCGCTCTGCCCAGTGGCTTTCAAGAACAGGTCGTGTATTCGGGGCTGACCCAGCCGACCAATATAGAGTTCTCCCCGGACGGGCGGGTGTTCGTGGCGGAGAAGGGCGGCCGCATCAAGGTTTTCGACGACCTTGCCGACACCACTCCGACCCTTTTCGCCGACCTTTCCACCAATGTGCACAACGTGTGGGACCGTGGCCTGCTCGGCATGGCGCTGGCGCCCAACTTCCCGGCCAACCCCTGGGTGTACGTCCTGTACACGTACGACGCGCCGCCCGGGCAGACCGCGCCGGTGTGGAACGACGCGTGCCCCAACGCCAACAACGGACTATGTGTGGTCACCGGCCAGCTGTCCCGGTTGCAGGCCAACGGCAACGTGATGACCGGAACCGAACAGGTGCTCATCCGGGACTGGTGCCAGCAGTACCCGAGCCACTCGATCGGTGACCTCGCGTTCGGCGCGGACGGCATGCTCTATGTCACCGGCGGCGACGGCGCGAGCTTCAGCGCGGTCGACTACGGGAACCTGCCCTCGGGCAGCCCGACCAACCCGTGTACCGACCCGGCCAACGAGGGCGGCGCGCTGCGCGCGCAGGACCTGCGTACCACCGGCGATGAAACCCAGCTCGACGGCGCCCTGCTGCGGCTCGACCCGGCCACCGGCGCGGCTGCCCCCGGCAACCCGCTGATCGGCTCGGCCGACGCCGACGCGCGCCGGATCGTGGCGCACGGCCTGCGCAACCCGTTCCGCCTGACCATGCGCCCCGGCACCAACGAGGCCTGGATCTCCGACACGGGGTGGAACACATGGGAAGAGGTCGATCGGGTCATCGATCCGACCAGCGCGGTCACCAACTTCGGCTGGCCCTGCTACGAAGGCGCCGGCCGCAACAGTGGTTATGAGAGCGTCGGTTTGGCGCTGTGCACGGGCTTCTACAACCAGGGCGCGGCCGCGCACACGCAACCGTTCGTGGCGTGGAACCACTCCAGCAAGCTCGTCCCGGGCGAGGCCTGCCCGACCGGCAGCTCCTCCTCCACCGGGGTGGCCTTCTACCCGACCAGCGGCGGGCCATACCCGGCCGCGTATCAGGGCGCGGTGTTCTTCGCCGACTACTCGCGCAACTGCATCTGGGCTGCCCTGCCCACCACCCCTGGTGGCCTGCCCAGCTCCTCGAACGTCATGACGTTCGGGTCGGCCGCGTCCAGCCCGGTCGATCTCGAGGTTGGCCCGGGTGGCGAGCTCTACTACGCGGACCTCAACGGCGGGGCGATCCGGCGGATCCGCTACTTCCCCGGCAACCAGCCCCCGGACGCGGTCATCGACGCCACCCCCACCCAGGGGCCCACGCCGCTGGCAGTCAGCTTCAACGCGACCGGCTCGACCGACGCCGATCCGGCCGACGACGGCAGTCTCACCTACGCCTGGGACTTCACCGATGACGGCACGACCGACTCGACCTCGGCGACCCCGTCGTTCACCTACACCACCGCGGGCACCTACACGGCGCGGCTGACCGTGACCGACACCCTCGGCGCGACCGACACGGCCACGGTGACTATCAGCGCCGGTAACCAGGCGCCCACCGCGGTGATGACCACACCGGTGGTGGGCACGACCTGGAAGGTCGGCGACACCATCGCGTTCTCGGGCACCGCCACCGATCCGCAGCAGGGCACCCTGCCCGCCTCGGCGCTGGCGTGGCATCTGCGCATGCAGCACTGCTCCGATGGGGGCAGCTGCCACGTCCACTCGATCCAGGACTTCACCGGGGTGGCCAGTGGCTCCTTCATCGCGCCGGATCACGAGTATCCGTCCTATTTGGAGCTTGAGCTGGTCGCCACGGACGCGCAGGGCCTGACCCACAGCGTGGTCCGCCGGCTCGACCCGCTCACGGTGTCGCTCACCTTTGCCAGCAACCCTTCCGGGCTCCAGCTGACGGTTGGCTCGACGGCGGCGACGACGCCTTTCACACGTACCGTGATCCAGGGTTCGGCCAACACCATCTCCGCACCCTCCCCGCAGGTCTCCGCCGGGACGAACTACGCCTTCAGCACCTGGTCGGACGCAGGCGCGCAGTCCCATGTGATCACCGCACCCACCACACCGGCGACCTACACCGCCACCTACGCCCCGGGCGCTCCGGAGACGTTCGGCAACACGCAGATCGGGTCGCAGACCGACAGCGGCGACATCAACTACATGAATGGGTCGCGCTTCGTCACCGGGTCCAGCCCGTTGGCGATCAACTCCATGTCGGTCTACGTACGCGGAGTTCAGGCCGCGCCGAACAACCAGTTCCAGCTGGCGATCTACGCCGATGCCAGCGGATCGCCCGCGGCTCGGGTGGCCTCGAGCGCCTCCGGCCCGCTGACCGCGAACTCGTGGAACACCAGGCCGGTTTCGGCCACGCTGGCGGCCAACACCGCCTACTGGCTGATGTACAACACCAACGGCGACAACAACATGGCGTTCACCATCGGCTCGGCCGGACAGGGTGGCTGGGGCACCGCCGCCCAGCCCTTCGGCACCTGGCCGGCCACGTTCGGGCCGTCGGTGAAGTCGACCTACCGGTTCTCCATCTACGCCACCGCCGGTGTGGACACCACCGCGCCGACGGTGACCTCGACGGTTCCGGGGGCCGGCGCGACCAACGTCGGGCTCACCACACCGATCACGGTTCAGTTCAGCGAGCCGATGACGGCAGCGTCGATCACCTCGGCCAACCTCGAGCTGCGTACCGGCGGCAACCTGGTCAACCGCACCGTCAGCTATGACGCGGCGGCCAACCGGGCCACCATCACGCCGGCCGCGGCCCTGACCGCCTCCACCGGGTACTCCGTCACGGTCAAGGGCGGCGCCACCGGGGTCGGTGACCTGGCCGGCAACAAGCTGGCTGCCGATTACACGTTCTCGTTCACCACCGGGGTGGTCTCCCAGGTCCTGGGCTACGACCAGATCGGTACGCAGACCGACAGCGACGACATGAACTTCATGAACGGGTCGCGGTTCACCACCGGCTCGGCCGCGATGAGCGTCACCCAGGCGTTCGTGTACATGAAGTCCGTGCAGGCAAGCCCGGCCAACCAGGGCCAGATAGCGATCTACACCGACGTGTCGGGCTCACCCGGCGCTCTGGTCGCCTCCACCGGCAGCGGCACCCTTACCGCCAACTCGTGGAACAGCATGGCCATCGCCGCCACGCTGTCGCCCAACACGTCCTACTGGTTGATGTACAACACCAATGGCAACAACAACCTCAGCTACGACACGGCCTCCGCGGGTTCCGGCGCGTGGAGCGTGGCGTCGCGGCCCTTCGGCACGTGGCCGCCGAGCTTCGGCTCGTCGGTGCTGAGCAACTTCAAGATTTCCATCTACGTCCGTTAGTGAACGCAAACGGGTCCCTCTCAGCCGGCAGGCTGGGAGGGACCCTTCCTTTTGTTCAGCGACAGCTCCAGCGCACGGCCAGCCCGGCGAAGGTCTCGTCGTGCAGGGTTCCGACGACCTGATGCCCGTCGTCGCTGATGGCGGCGATCACCCCGTCCGGCTGGAAGATTCCGCCGCGGTTCACGCCTTGGTACCCGTCAATATTGGACGGCAGCGCGATCACCTCACCCGAGACCAGCCTCAGCGCGGGCTCGCCCACGCCGCCGGTCGATCCCAGGGCGTTCACCGTCCAGGCGACCGGCGCGGGAAACACGACAGAGCCACCGGTGCTCCTGTTCCAGCGGACGTTCACCAAGCGGCCAGAAGTCATGAACCGCCCGATAATCCAATCGCCACGGATCGCCGTCGGCCCCACCCCGCCGGTGTCGGAATATCCTGCCGGAGGTGCCAATCGCTCGACCGTGCCGTCGGGCCGCCACAACAGACCGACGGTATCGCCCTCTCCGCTGGCTACCTTGGCCACCACCGACCCCACTATGTAGCCGTCATCCGAGATCGCCACCGCCCAACCCCGGGCCCATTCGCCGGGCGGAAGAGCCAGCTTCTCCGGCTGAGCCGACGGGTTGCGCCAGACGACCGGCCAGTCGCCGACCACGCCCACGATGATCAGGCTTTCGTTCAGCGCCCTGGCCGTCGCGTTGTCGCCGGCCAGGCGGGTCGTCTTGCCGTTGCGATAGGTCCAGCTGACCGGATTGTCGCCAAGGTAACTGGTGCCGATGGCGACGCCTGAGGTGGTGATGTCCTCCAGCGTCGCGTCGTCACCGCTCATGGCCACCGTGTTGACCGTGTCGCCGTCCCACAGCAGCAACCGCTTGCCTGCTCCCTGGGGATAGGCCCGGCCCAGGATGAAGCGGCCCGACGGGTCCGCTCCGGTGACGAAGGCCTTGCGGGGATAGCCGGGCGGCTGCGGCAGCTCGCCGGCCACACAGCTCACGGTGGGGCCTGCCGGCTTGGTCGGCGTGGCGGACACCGACGCCGGGTAGGCCGGGATCGGCCGGGGCGGCGCATCGTGCCAGACAGACAGTCCAATAACGACAGAAGCGATCGACAGGGCAGCCCCGCCACCGGCCATCATTCGCCCGCGACGGCGGCGACGCCTGCCGCCGTCCTTGGCACGCTGCGCGACGTCATAGACCATGGCCTGGTCGGACAGCTCATGGAGCAGGTTCCTCAGCTCTGTCATGTCAGCACACCCTCCCGTGAAAAGTCGTCGAGCTCCGGTGCCAGCTGACGCAGCCGGGTCAGGGCAAGGCTGGTCTGGCTTTTGACGGTGCCCTCGGAACAGCCGAGAACCTGCGCCGCATCCGATACCGGCAGATCCTCGAAGAAGCGCAACACCACCACCGCCCGCTGCCGCGGCGTCAGCCGGGACAGGGCACGCTGCAGCACCACCCGGCGCACCACGTCCTCCGCCTCATCGGCGCTGGGCGCGGGCTCGGGAATGCTGTCGGTCGCCGTCTCCAGCCGGGTCTTGCGCCAGATGGACACGTGCTCGTGATAGAGCACCCGGCGCACATAGGCATCCGGCGCACCCGAGCGGCGGATCCTCTTCCAATGCTGCGCAACCTTTTCCAGCGAGGCCTGCAGCAGATCCTCGGCTGCGTGGTGGTCACCGGTCAGCAGGAAGGCGATCCGTGATAGGCGAGCTATCCGCGCCTGCAGGAACTCGCCGAAGTCGTCGTCTTCCACACCCCATTACACGTGATCTCAGCGCGGCCCGTTGGAGGCAGTTTCTCTGCCGCCCGGTTCAGCTGTTGAGCACCGATGGGGCGGCATCGTCGTCGGGGTCGGCCCAGTCCACCGGGTCGGGCGCGTGCCAGGCCCGGTCCGGCGAGCTCACCGAGCCGCCGACGCCCGCTGGGGCGATGCCGCCTGCCCCGGTAGCTCCGGGGGCGACCCCGCCCATGGGCGCCATCGGCATCGCGCCACCTGTCCCGCCCATGCCCGCCGCGGATGCGCCGGCGCCGCCGACACTTCCCGAGGCGCCCGTCGCGCCGGAGCCGCCGGAACCGCTCGAGCCGCCGGAACCACCGGAACCGCTCGAGCCACCAGAACCGCCGCCGGAGCCGGAGCTGCCGGAGGTACCTGAGTGGGCAGACGTGGAGGAGGTGGACTGACCGCCACCGGCGACCTCGACACCGAGCGTATGACCAGCGAGATGGCCCGGGCGCAGGGACTGTGCCCAACCCGAAGCGCCGCCAAGGACTCCTGACCCGAGCGAGAGGTGATGGGACTGGGTGGATGAGGCAGCCGGGCCCGAGGAGGTGTGCTGTCCGTGCCCGTGGTGGCTTCCATGGTCGCGGCCGTGATCGCGACTGTGGCCGTGGCCGTGATCACGACTGTGGCCGTGGCCGTGCGTCGCCCCACCCGGACCGGCCCCTGCTCCGACGCCGCTGGCCAGGCCCGTGCCGACCGCGCCGGAGGCGGGCAGGTCCATCGGCGCCTCGGGAACCATCACCGGCCACCTGCCGTGATCGGCCACGCGATAGTCGGCGGCGAGCTTGGCGATGAGGCGCACCATGCGTTCGTGTGCCTGTGCCCTTTCCACCGAAGGCAACACCCGGCCCAGGCTCCTGCCGACCACACCGTCGACGAGATCGCCGACCGAGAAGGCTGAATTCGGCACCAGCGCGGGTGGCGGCTCGGCCCGGTGCTGGGTCTCGCGCAACGAGGAAGCCATGACCGACAAGCCTGTCCGCAGCGCGTCGGCCTCATCGGCCAGGGTCTGCGCGTAACGCGCGATCAACTCCAGCCGGTAGTGGAACTCGCGGCTGCCCTGGCTGCTCCAGGCGGGCAGCAGCCGTTGCAGATCGTGGCGCAACGCGGCCGCGATGGTGCCCGCGGTGTCGCCGAGGGAGGCCCAGGTGTCGGCGACGGTGTCGACCTGAGGCGACGACCCGGCCTGCAGCATCCGGTAAAGCTCCTGATGGCTCAGGTGCTTGTAGCGCTCGTAGAATTCGTCAGCCATGGACGCGACCATGCTCAAGCCCTTCGCCGATCAGGCGCAGGATGTCGGACAGGTTGGCGGTGTTGAGCGCCTCCACCGAGTGGTAATCGGCGATGATGGCGGCCGTGGCCGCGTGCGCCGCGGTCAGCGCGACGATGAGGCGGCGTAACCGGGCAAGGTATTCCTCGCGCAGCTGCTGATGCCGCTCCCCGGTGTGCTTGGCATCCTCGAACCCGCCCAGGGCCGGCGACGCACCGGTCGCGCCCACCACCGCCGGATCGATTCTGGCCAGCATCGCGTAGGCCTCGTCGAGCCGTGCCTGGAGGGTCCGATGGAAGTCGGCGAGCGACAGGGTGTCGACGACGACGAAGTCTTCCGCGCCCATGCCGCATAGTCTAATCGATACGCCTCACTTCTAGGAGCTAGGCCGAACAGGCGAAACCGCCGGTGCTCCAGCGAAACGCGTCGCCGCGTCGGGATCAAGGGAGGGCGCGGTGGGCACCAGGGCGAGGATCGATGCTGGTACCGGCACCGGGCGGACCCCGCCATAGCCCAGCGAAGTGAGCACCTGATCGGATTTGTCACGCGGCATCGGGTACTTCAAGCCCTGATCGGTGACCAGAAAGATGGCACCCGCGGCGGACTCCTGCAGGGTGCTCACCACGGCCGCGTGCCCGCCCGGGACGGTGACCCGATCGGCGGTGACCACTCCGTCGCTTCCCAGCCCACCCGCGATCGGGGCCGCTTCGTCCACGGTCACGCCATCGGCGATCTGGGCGTAGGCCTCGACGGTGATCTGCGGCTGCGCCCGCTCGCCCGGCCCCCGGTACGCGGCACACGCCATCGCGGGCGCACCACCCGCCCGCAGCGCGGGTATGGCTCCAGGAAACCCGGACGGCTCAAGCCTGGCCTCGGTCAGCGCCCGGCCGGCCTCCTGAGTGGAGATGTCCGTGGCCGGGGTTCCGCCCGCCAGCAGCAGCCGGGTCATCACCTCGCCGATCGGGGAAAGCCCGCTGGCAAGCATGACGTAATGCTGTGCCCCGCCCCGGAACAGCTGACCGATCTTGGCCGACTTGCCGTCGACCTGCCGCGAAGCCGTGCTTCCTGAGCCGGGCACGGTCGCGGCGACGAGGTCGGGCCCGGCGGGGATGGCGTTGAGGAACGCCTCACCCACCGCGATCGGCCGCACCGCAGCCCATTCCAGCGCGGTCAGCGTGGTGTTGCCCCGTACCAGCAGCCGGTGATCATGCCAGAGCAGAAAGAGCCCGGCCGGGCCGCCGCTGACCAGCAGCCCACGCTCGTCGAGCCCGGCGCCACCGGGCGGGATCCGGCCCGCGAACACGTGGGTGGCGATCTGCACCGAGGTCGCCGAACGCGGCGCGCTGCACACGCTCCAGGGCAGGCCGAGCAGGGACGAGCGCCCCGGCAGGGTGTCCGGCGCGTTGGCTATCCCGACTGCCCGGCCGCGTGGAATGTCCAAAAGCGAGCGTGCGGACATGGGCACCACAGGCGGGTTGGCCTGGCCCAGGATGAGCCGGGCCGAGGTGTAGTTGAGCACGGGGTGCAGTTTTCCTTGCAGATAAAGGTATCTGGCACCGGTCTCGCGCTCGATGAGCAGCGTGTTCTCGGCGGGACGGCGGCCGCCCGGGTTGAGCAGGCCGTAGACGCCCACCACCGCCAGAACGATCGCGGCCACCATGACACTGCCGAACACCGCCATGGCCAGCCGCCGCATGGGCAGGTCAGGCGCCTCGGGCTCACCGGACAGCAACGCGGAGATGATGCGGCGCGTGACAAACCGATGTGCCTGCACTTGCTCGCGCCTGGTCCGCATGCGCGCAATCCTAAGACGGCGTCGTAGGATTTTGTCTATGTCTGTGACCGCGGGCCGGTTCGGCACCGCTCAGCTGGTGGCTGTCGAGCTGGCCGCGCTCGCCGGGGGCGGTGCGGCCGTCGCCGGTCCGCCGGTCGCGCTTGGCCTGGGCGGCGCAGCGGCTGTGCTGCTGGGCGGCGCGTTGGGGCGGGCCCGGGGCCGATGGTTCTATGAGAGCGCCGCCGCCCGCCTGCGGCACCGCTGGCGGGTGATGACACCACCCAGCCAGCTGGCCGGGCTGGCACCCGATCTGACGGTCCTGCCCATCACCGACCGGGGCAACGCGATCGGCATCGGCCAGGACAGGATGGGCTGGTTCGGCGCGGTGGCGATCACCGGATTGGACGGTCACGTCACGCTGCGCCTGGACTGGCTGGCCCGGCTGCTGTCCGACTTTTCGGTGCCGGTCACCAGCCTGCAGGTGGTGGTCAGGCAGGCGCCGTTCGCGCACCCGCCCGATGAGCGCACCCACTGCGCGATGTCCTATCGCGAGCTGCTGGGCAGCGGGCCGGTGCCGGTAAACCGCGAGGTCTGGCTGGCCGTGCGGCTGGGGCCTTCCGACGCGGCCGATGCCGCGGCCGGGCGCGGTGGCGGGGTGGCCGGCGTGCACAAGGCGATGACCGCCGTGCTCGCCCGCATCGGCACGGCACTTACCGCTTCGGGTTTGGTTCATCGGGTACTGGACGCGCCCACCCTGCGCAGAACCCTCCTGGTCACCTGTGGCGTGCCCCGCGTCGGCGGGGTTCGCGAAAAGTGGACCGGCTGGCACTCCGGGGGCCTGGTGCACCTGGGCTTCGCCGTGCGCGCCTGGCCGGCGAACCCGCCCCCGGGATTGATCAACCAGCTGGCCCAGGTGCCGGGCGCCTCGGTGGTGAACACCGCCGTCGTGCTTCGCCCGACCGGCTCGCCCCAGCCCGCGGTGCGGGTGCTGCTGCGGGTGGCCTGCGCCGCCGACCGGATAGCCGAATGCGCACGCCAGGCCCACCGCACCGCGAATCAGTTGGGCACCAAGCTGATCCGGCTCGACGGCGAACACGCCGCGGCCGTCTACGCGACCGCCCCCACCGGCGCCCCGTTTGGAGTCACGCCATGAGGAAAACGGCCGCGCCCGAGCACGGCCTGCGGGCCGGGCTGGGTGCGCTATCGGTGGAAGCCGGGCACGCCGCGCTGGTGCTGGGCCGTGACCAGACCGGCGCCGCGGTCTCCATGCAGCTGTTCCGGCCACAGCCGACAGTGGTCACGCTCGTCGGCGGGTGGTGGGCCGCACGCATACTGCTGTTCCGCTGCTTGGGTTTGGGCGTGCAGGTGGCGGTGCGGGCCGCGGGTGGCCTGGCCAACACGGCCCAGTGGACCGAGCTGGACGCCGCCGCCGGGGCCACCGGCCAGCGGGTCTGGCCCATGCCCGGCGACGTTTTATCCTGGCAGCCAACGGAAGTGACGCGGCTCCTGCTGCACCTCTACGACACCGGGCCGGCCGGGCCGCCGGTGCAGCCGAGCCTGGGCAGCTGGCAAACCCAGCTCACCGTGCTGCCGCAAGCAACCGCGGCCGGCGCCTGGGCCATCGCCGGCGCCGACGTGGTGCTGGCCCAGCGGATGGAATGGGAAGAGGCAGTGGTGCTGGCCAACGCCCTCGGGCTCGGCGAGCCGACGGTCGCCCTGCTGACCTCACTGGAAAGCGACATGGTGGCGGTCTGCGCCCGCGGCATGAACACCTACGCCTGGCTAGCCCCCACCTCCGTAGAACGCCGCCTCTTCGGAAATAACCCAGGCGCGCGGTAGCCGCGCGCTAAAGCAGCGCGTGAAGCGACCCTCCAATTTCACCCCCGGATGGTGCGGATCCAGGCGTAGAGGCCGCATACCCACATGGCTAGGGGGACCAGGCCGAGGATGAGGACGATCTCCAGCAGGTCGAGGAGCCTTCCCCAGATCGGTGAGCGGCGGCTGGCGCGGCGGGCTAGGCCGAAACCGATGCTGATGGCCGCGATCGCGATGGTGACGCCGAGAATCGCGGTCAGGCGCGTCTGGTACCCAGCGGAAAGGAAAAGGGCCAAAATCGTTGCGCCCAGGGCGATCGCGCCGCAGCACAGCAGGCACAAGCGCTGGGCGCGGCTGCGAAACAGGCGGGCGCGCGCCATCAGCACCAGACCGAGCACAGCGGCCAGGGCCACCCCGGCGGTGCCCGCGGTGGAGGTGGAAACAGCAGCCGCAGCCCCGATCAACGAGACCGCGCCCAGCATGCCGGTGAGGAAACCCTCGGCGCGGGCCGACCGCTGCAGCACCCGGGCGCCGTCCACGGTCTCGGTGTCGCTCTTGAGCGCCTCGGCCTCGGTCGGCACGGTCGGGATGGGCAGACGGGCCAGGCGATAGGCGAACATCGGCAGCGCGGGCAGGGTGGCGAAGGCGAAGGTGGCCACGATCGCCGCCGCTGCCGGTGCGGCGACGCCGAAGACCAGGCAGACCGCGGCTGTCAGTTGCAAAGCGACAGTGACCACGCCGATGGCCAGGAAGAAGGGTGCCGCATCGACCACCCCGATCGCCGCGACAACGGTCACCAGCAGCACAGCCGTCACCGCGAGCAGCACATGCGGGCCGGCCAGCGAACCCAGCGAGCGATCCTCGGCGGTGATCAGGAGCCCGCCGACGGCCGCGTAGACCATCGCGACCGCGGCGACCACCACACCGGCGCCGCTGTCGCCCACCGCACGCGCCAGAATCACGGCGGTCACCAGCATCACCAAGGCGGTGGCGAGCCCGATCAGGCCGGGCAGCAGCTGCGGAGGCCCGCTGAAAAGCAGCACCGCGGCACCGCCCAGCAACGCGACCGCGCCCAGCGTGAGCCCGAACAGGCGGGTCATCGCCGGCACCCAGCGGCCCGGCCGGTCGTTGGTGGCGGTCGCTACCGCGTCCACCACGTCGTCGAACAGGAGCATCGGCGCCTCGCCCCCATGCGGGCGCAGATAGAGCAGCTCGCCGTCGCGAACCTCCAATTGGAACGGAGTGCGCGAGCTGTCCAGCGCCATGCCGCCAAGACGCGACAAGGCCCAGCCCGCAGCCGCGCCGTCGCCGGCCTCCTCGCCGCCGGCGTAGTGCAGCAAGGTCGGCAGCAGGTCGGCCAGCGGCACGTCTGACGGCAGCGCTAGGTCGATCCGCGTGCGCGGTGCAACAAGCGTGATCCGGCTAAGCCCGGCGTCCCCTACACTGGCCACCGCGATAGATTACCTACAATGTTCCGTCCGGGGAGGGGCGATTTGAGCACGGTCCTCTACCGCCGGCCACCGCGCCAGCCGGGGCCGCAGATGCCTCGTGGCGAGCTGCTGCTGGAATCCCCACCGCCGCTGCCCACACCGCTGCCGCGCAGCCTCGGCCAGCTGCTGATGGTGCTGCCGATGGTGTGCGGCGTGGGCGCGATGGCGTTCATGTACGCCGGCCGCGGCGGCGGCGCCACCACCTGGATCGTGGGTGGACTGTTCGGCGTCTCCATGCTCGGCATGGCCGTCGGCTCGATGGGTGCCAGCGGCGGCAGCCGCAAGGCCGAAGTGGACGCCGCCCGCCGCGACTACATGCGCTATCTCGCGCAGACCCGCCGCCAGGCGCGGCGCGCCGCGGCCCAGCAGCACGCCGCGCTGCAGTGGCGTCACCCGGCACCCGAAGCGCTCTGGTCGATCTGCGAAGCCCGCCGGATGTGGGAGAGGCGCAGCACCGACGACGACTTCGGCGAGGTGCGGATAGCCGCGGGCTCGCAGCGGCTCGCGGTGAGCATCGTGCCGCCGGAGACCAAGCCGGTGGAGGACCTGGAGCCGATGTCCGCGGTGGCGCTGCGAAGATTTGTGCGGACCCATTCCGCGGTACCGATGCTGCCGCTCGCCGTCCAGCTGCGTGCGTTCAGCCGGGTGGTGCTGCGCGGCCAGCGCCCGCCGGTGATGGATCTCGCCCGCGCCGCGATCGCCCAATTCGCCGCGCTGCACTCCCCCGACGATGCGTTGATCGCCATCGTGGCACCGCCGGAGCGGGAGGCCGATTGGGATTGGACCAAGTGGCTGCCCCACTCCCAGGACGAGAGGCGGGTCGACGCGGCCGGTCCGCAGCGGCTGATCTTCGACTCGATGTGGGCGCTGGAGGAGGTCTTCGGCACCGACCTTTCCACCCGGCCCCGGCACAGCTCCGACGCCAAGCCGCTGACGACGGCGCCGCACCTGCTGGTGGTGCTCGACGGCGGCGAGGTGGCCTCGACCTGCCAGCTTTACGGGCAGGGCGTGCTCGGCACGACAGTGCTCGACCTGTCCGGCATGGTGCCGCGCGACAGCGGCCGGTGGCTGCTGTGCCTGGAGGTGACCGCCGACCGGGTCGCCGCCGACCGCGGCGACAAGGTCACGCCGCTGGGCCGCCCTGACCGGCTGACCGCTGTCCAGGCCAACGGTTTGGCCCGCCAGCTCGCCCCGTTCCGGCTCTCCCATCAGACCACCGAGGAGGAACCCACCTCGCGGGTGATGGAGCTGCCGGACCTGCTGGGGCTGGGCGACGCGGCGGCGGTGGACCCGATGCGCACCTGGCGGCCCCGGCCCAACCGGGAAAGGCTGCGCATCCCGCTCGGGATCGGCCCGGACGCCAACACCATCGAGCTGGACATCAAGGAAGCGGCACAGGAGGGGATGGGCCCGCACGGGCTCATCATCGGGGCCACCGGCTCGGGCAAGAGCGAGCTGCTGCGCACGATCGTTTCCTCGCTCGCCATCAACCACTCCTCGGAGGAGCTCAACTTCGTCCTGGTGGACTTCAAGGGCGGCGCGACCTTCGCCTCGCTGGACGCGCTGCCGCACACCAGCGCGGTCATCACCAACCTGGCCGAGGAACTGTCCATGGTGGACAGAATGCAGGACGCTCTCGCCGGGGAGATGACACGCCGCCAGGAGTTGTTGCGCGCGGCCGGAAACTATGTCTCGCGCTATGACTACGAGCAGGCGCGCGTTGCCGGTGAGCCGCTGACTCCCCTGCCCAGCCTGCTGGTCATCTGCGATGAGTTCAGCGAGCTGCTCGCGGTCAAACCCGATTTCATCGACCTGTTCGTGATGATGGGCCGGCTGGGCCGTTCGCTTGGCGTGCACCTGCTGCTGGCCAGTCAGCGCTTGGAGGAGGGCAGGCTGCGCGGCCTGGACACCCATCTGTCCTATCGCATCGGCCTGCGCACCTTCTCGGCCATGGAAAGCCGGATCGTGCTCGGGGTTCCCGACGCCTACGAGCTGCCCAACGCCCCAGGACATGGCTACCTCAAGTCCGATACCCAGACCATGCTGCGGTTCCGGGCCGCCTATGTGTCCGGGCCCTACCGGCGCTCGGGGCTGCCGGCCGCTTCCCAGGCGGCGGTGAGACGGCAGATAGTCCCGTTCGCGGTGGGCTTCCTGCCCGCGCCCGCGGCGCCGGCGGAAGAGCAGCAGGCGCTGCCCGCTCGGGAGGAGGAGGTCGGCAAGCAGACGAGCATGCTCGATGTGATCGTCAGCCGCTTGCAGGGCAAGGGAAGCCCGGCACATCAGGTCTGGCTGCCGCCGCTGGCCGAGCCGCCGAGCCTGTCGGAGTTGCTCGGGGACATGGTGGTGGACCCGGCCCGCGGGCTGGTCGCGGCGGGCTGGCCCGGCGCGGGCAGAATGACTGTCCCGGTAGGGATCGTGGACCGCCCCTACGAGCAGCGGCGCGACCCGCTCGTCGTGGAGCTGGAGGGCGCCAGCGGAAACGTGATCATCGTCGGCGGCCCCCGGTCCGGCAAGAGCACCATGCTGCGCTCGATGCTGTGCTCGCTGGCGCTGACCCACAGCCCGCGTGAGGTCCAGTTCTTCTGCCTCGACTTCGGTGGCGGCACCCTGCGCGGGCTGGAGGGGCTGCCGCACCTTTCGGGGGTGGCGGGGCGGCGCGACACCGAGGCGGTACGCCGTACGGTGGCCGAGGCGACCACCCTGATCGACGAGCGGGAGGCCCGCTTCGGCAAGCTCGGTGTCGAATCGATCGAGGAATACCGGCAGCGGCGCGCCGGCGGTCTGGTCGAGGACGACCCGTTCGGCGACGTCTTCCTGGTCATCGACGGCTGGGGAACGCTGCGCCAGGAATACGAGGATCTCGAGGCCCCGATCGCCAACATCGCCAGTCAGGGCTTGGGTTACGGCGTGCACGTGGTGCTCACCGCCAATCGCTGGGCGGAGATCCGGTTCAACCTGCGCGACCTGTTCGGTTCCCGGCTGGAGTTGCGGCTGGGCGATCCGAGCGACTCGGAGATCGATCGGCGGGCCGCGACCAACGTCCCCGAACGCTCGCCGGGGCGCGGGCTGACCCGCGACAAGCTGCATTTCCTGGCCGCGCTGCCACGCCTGGACGGCGTTGCCGATCTCGTGCAGCAGGTGCGCGACTCCTGGCCGGGCGAGCCCGCCCCGAGCGTGCGGTTGCTGCCCAGAATGCTTACCGTGCAAGAGCTTTCCCGGCTCGCTGATCCGGCCGCCCCAGGTCTGCCGATCGGCATCAACGAAACCGCGCTGGCACCGGTGAACCTGACCCTCGACAGCGAGCCGCATCTGATCGTTTTCGGCGACGCGCAGTGTGGCAAGACCAACCTGTTGCGGCTCATCGCCACTTCACTGGTGCAGCGGTACACACCGGACCAGGCCCGAATCATGATTGTCGACTACCGGCGCAGCCTGCTCGGCGCGATCGAAGGCGATCACCTGCTGGAGTACGCGCCTTCGGCCAAGGTGGTCGAAGAAATGGTGGCCGGGGTGCTTTCGGCGATGAACAACCGGCTGCCAGGCCCGGACGTGACACCGGAGCAGCTGCGCAACCGCACCTGGTGGGCCGGACCCGAGCTGTATCTGCTCATCGACGACTACGATCTGGTGGCCGCGCCGGGCCGCAGCCCGCTGGCCAGCCTGGCCGACCTGCTGCCCCAGGCCCGTGATGTCGGCCTGCACGTGGTGGTGGCCAGGCGCTGCGGTGGGGCCAGCCGCGCCATGTACGACCCTGTGCTGCAACGTCTTCGAGAGCTGGAGATGCCGGGCCTGATCATGTCGGGCAGCCGCGACGAGGGCGTGCTCTTCGGAAACTCGCGACCCAGCTCGCAACCGCCGGGGCGGGGAACGCTGGTGCGGCGCAGTGATGGCACAAATCTTCTCCAGATCGCCTGGCTGGATCCGGCGTAAGCCCTTATGTCAATGCGGTGCGTTCGGCTACCGTGGCAATTCAGGGACATCGAAATATTTGGAGGTGACCGATGGCCGTCGAGAAGTTCGAGAGCGATCGCGAATCCCTGGTCCACGGTGCTACCCGGGTGCGCGGCACCCGCTCAGATGTCATGGGTGACCTGTCGAAGCTGCGCAATGTCATCGACGACCTGGTGGCCCACGGCTGGCACGGCACGGCATCGACTGAATTCACGCAGGTGATGTCGTCCTGGGACCGGAACGCGAACAGGCTCACCAATGCCATGGAGGAGATTGCCAAGCTGCTCAACGACAGCGGCGCGCAGTTCTCCGAGACCGACGATCAGCAGCGCAAGATGATGTTGCAGACCAAGGATTATTCCGGCGCGCTCGGACAGCGCCTCTCGTAGACAGATCGGGGTGTGGGATGAGCCAACCAATCCGGGCCGACTACCCGCATATGGAAGCGGCGGTCGCCGCCATGCGGGAAATCTCGACGGTCATGGACACGAAGCTCGATGAGCTGCGCAAGGAACTAACTCAGGTCAAGTGGGTCGGCCAGGCCGAAGAGGCATGGCGGATGCACCAGGCCGAGTGGGACGCCGCGATCAAAGAGCTCAACAACCTGCTGAACATGATCGCCATGAAGGTCGGCGAGGCACGGCAGAACTATCTGGACACCGAGCACACCGTGGCGCGTACCTGGAACAACGCGTCCATCGGCGGCTGAGGTAACACAGCGCCACTCGCTAGCTTGCACGGCCGGGCCGCAATGGCCCGGCCGCTTGCTTTGGTAGCTCAGCTCAGCACGGAACCGGGGGCCTCGTCGGGATCCCACGGGTTGCCGTCTTCCCTCAGCCAGGTGTCGGAATCGGCGTGCTCTTCGTGTTGGCCCGAGCCGTAGCCCATGGGGCCCATCGCTCCGCCTGCGCCGCCCGCACCGCCGCGTGCTCCTGCCGCACCGCCACGTCCTCCGGCTGCGCCGCCTGCCGCACCGCCACGTGCACCGCCGGCACCGGCGACCCCTGCGCCGCCCGCTGCGACGCCGCCCGAGGCACCGCCGCGGCCCAGCATGGCACCGCCTGCCGCGCCGCCGCCGCGCCCTGCTACGCCGGCTCCCGCTGCACCGCCTCCGATTGGGACGCCGCCCATCATGCCGGGACCTCCGGCGCCCGCGGCTCCGCCGGGCAGTCCGCCGCCACCGGGGCCAAGGCCGCCGGGCCCCCCAATTCCGCCCAGGCCGCCACCGGCCATGCCCGGGCCGCCATAGCCGCCGCCAAGTCCGCCGGGGAAGGAACCGGCGCCGCCAAGGGCACCCGCTCCCGCCAGCGACGTGCCCGGGCCCGTGGGGCCAGGGTCGGGAATGGCTGGCGGCTCAGGCGGGATCGTGAACGGATCCAGTGGGGTGCTGCCGGGAAGGCCCGTCGGCGGCTGCAGCGCGGCCGGGTTTGCACCGCCCTTCTTCTTCAGCAGATCGGCGAAGAACTCGATGGCAATGGCGGCAAGGGTCGCCGCCACCTGACCATCGGTCGCCGTCGATGTTGCTACGTTGGCGTTGACCTGGCCGGTGTAGAGCTTGGCGATGGTCCAGTACATCTTCATGATCGCAGCGGCGTGCGGCCCTACCGCCGAGGCGTAGTGCTCCGGGCCGGGTACCACCTGCCCGCTGGGCAGCACGACGAAGCGGCCGGCGATCGCCGAGGCGACGGTCGCGTCGTTCTGCGTCTTGAGCGTCTGCATCCGGGTCGCCCCGGACGCGGTGACCGTCTGCGCCCGCGCGATCGCTTGCGCGACACGGGTTGCCGCGTCGATCAGCTTCGCCGCCCGCTGCTCATGCGCCTGGGCGGACGCCCCTGTCCAGGTGGCGCTGAGATCGGAAGACTTCCTGAACTGCTGGATGGCGGCGAGCAGACTCGCCGCCGCGCTTGCCAGGGCCGTGCCCCCCGAGGCCTGGAAGGCGATCGGACTCGACATGCGCTGTGCCATGAATTGCATGACTACCCTCCGTTCGGGAAGATCGTCGAAGCGTTGAACGTCTCCGTCGCCATCCGGTTGTCACGGTCACGCAGCAGCTGGGCCGTGGAGCGCAGCAGCTCGGCATGTTCGTTGGTGTGCTCGTTGAGCTGTTTGATGGCGGTCGCGATATCGGCGAACATGGCAACCATCGCCGCCGAGGTCATATAGGTGGCATTCATGCCCGCCGCGGCCTGGGCCGCCGCCGGTGCGCTGGCAAAGGAATCGAGGACCGATCCGGAGATCTTGCTGCCGATCTCGCTGGCGGCATCATCCACTTTGGTGAGGTCCATGTTGAGTTCGTCCACGGCGCACTCCTCCTCCCCGAGAGTCGTTACAGGTCAATATAGATGTTCGTCACCTGTGAATATAGAGTGTCAACGGACACCCCTGGACCGCCTTGGAGACGATCGATGTCGCTGCCCCTCGATGCCGCCGAGGCGCTCATCGCTGACCTCACCCGGCGTATGCAAGCGCTGCGGGAAGCGACCTACGAAGGCCACGATGAAGCCAAGCTGGCCGTGGCGACGGTGACCGGCGACGGCGAGGTGCGCACGGTGAAGCTGGCGCAAACCGTTGGCCGGCACAGCCCGGAAGATGTCGCCGACGCGATCCGCAAAGCCGTCACCGCCGCCCAGCAGGAGCTGGCCCTGGCCTACACCAAGCTGGCACACCAGGCCGAACAGTGGGAGCAGCAGCAGTGACCGAGGCCGACGACTACTACGAAGAGGTCTCCCGCGCCGCTGCGGCGGCCATGCAGACCGTCGCCGAGCTGGCCCCCCGGCTCGCCGCCCGGGAGGTCGAAGAGCGCAGCCCGGACGGCAGGGTCATCGTCAAGGTCACCGCGGCCGGCACGATCACCGACATCACCCTGCGCAACGGCGTCCTGCGCCGCTATGACAGCGCGGCCCTGGGCGAGCTGGTGGCCAAGATGCTCAGCACGGCACAGCGGCGTGCCCGCGCCGAATACGAAAGCGCACTGATGGCCGCCATCCCCGACGAGGTGGCCGAGGCCAGCCGCATCATCCGCGATTCCGCCCGCGACAGCACGTAAATCGTCCCCGTCAGTCGGGGGCTGTACGGGTGGGGCGCCAGCGGCGGCGGCGGCCCCGGCGCACAGCGGCGGCGAGCAGCAGCGCCAGCCCGGCCACGATGGCACTGCCCACGGCGGACCAGCCCGCCACCACCCTCACCTGGCGCAGTGGATCGGTGGGCAGCTGTGGCGGCTGGACCTGGGTCATCGAGGCGGACGCGCTTTCCCGCTGCGCACTCAGCGCCCCGACGGCGCGCTGCGGATTCACCACGCCGTAACCGACCACCGGATTCCAGATGTCGGCGGGATGATCCGCGGTCTGCATGAGACGGTCGGCCACCTGTTGCGGGCTGAGCGCTGGATTGTAGGCACGAACCAGGGCCGCCACTCCGGAAACGTAGGCGGCGGCGAAGCTGGTGCCACCCGGCTCGCTGAACAGGTATCCCCCGCCGGCCGGGGAGGGACCGGCGATCTGCACGCCGGGGGCGGCAATGTCCACATAGGAACCCGCGGTGGAGGACCCGACGTGCTTGTCCTGCCGATCCGTGCTGGCCACCGCGATCACGCCCTCGTAGGAGGCCGGATAGGACGGGGCCCCGGGCTGTGCCCCGCCGCCCTCATTGCCGGCGGCGGCCACCAGCACCACGCCCCTGCCGATGGCATAGCGGATGGCGGCTTCGAGCTCGGGACTGTGCGTGGTGGTCAGCGACAGGTTCATCACGTCCGCGTCGGCCACGTCGGTCGCCCATCGGATCGCTTGCGCGATGCGGGCCGGAAGGTCCTCGTTGAAGGAGCGGGTCTGATCGCGCAGCACCCGCACCGGTACCACCTGGGCGCCGGGGGCCACGCCGTGGAAGGCGTACCCGTTGCTGACCGTCGGCCGCCCGGCGATGATGCCCGCGATGAGCGTGCCGTGGCCGTTTTCGTCGCAGGTTCCGGGACCCGAGGTGACCAGGTCGTTGCCCGGCAGCACCTTTCCGTCAAGGGCGGGATGCGCGGCGGAGACACCGGAGTCGATGACCGCCACCCGCACCCCGGCACCGGTGCTGAGCGGCCACGCCAGATCCGGCCGCAGCCGGGTCAGCGGCCACGGCGCCTCGGCCAGCGGATCGGCGATGACCGGCCCGCACGCGGCCGCCCACGTCTGTGAGCCGGTCGCCGCGGACCACCGCGTCTGTGAGCCGGTCGCCGCGGACCACCGCGTCTGTGAGCCGGTCGCGGCGGACGCCCAGGCGGCGCCGGATCCCAGCGGGGAAACGGGTGCAGCGCTCAGGCAAACGGCGAGCGCCGCCGTGGATAGGGCACGCCACATAATCAACGCCGCGGCGGGGGGATGACCGACCAGCCGCTGCCGGCGGCGGAGTCGTCGAATCGGCCGGTGGTCGCCTCGGGCCACCGCATGTTCGGAAACGCGGTGCGCAGCTGAACCTGCAGCGAGCCGACCCACGACCATTGGGCGACAAGGGAAGCCAGCAGCGCCAGGCCGGCCGTTCGCATCTGCGCCGTGTTGGACAGCGTCACGCGCAGCGCGTTGCCCAGGGCGGTCAGGGCCTGCCACACGAGCATGCCGACGATGGGCCACAACAGCACTCCGCGCACCCCGGCCCGCAACGCCGCGGCGGCCGCCACGATCACCGAGCCGAGCGCCACCAGCGCCTGCACGATGGCAATAATGATCTTCACCACCATGGGCAGGATCGCCACGTAGAAGCTGAGCATCAGGGCGGAACTCTGTTCAAGCGCGTCGGCGGTTTTGGTGCCCACCTCACCTATCCGGGCCGCCGAGGTGCTCTGCAGCGACACCGTCTGGAAGTACTCGCGGGCGCCGATGCCCTCCCATTTGGTGTCGGACTCAAGGATGTCCGGGTGCAGCTCCCGGGAGACGACCGTGGCCTTGCCGCCGACCTCCCGCCAGCCCTCCACATAGCGGCGCATCAGCAAGACCGCGAAGGCCTGCTGGATCCACTCCTGGACGGTCTTGGTCGCCTCGGCCACCGCCTGGCCGATACTGGCGTTCGTCGTGCGAATCTGCGTCGTTATCGAAGCGGGCGCGACGTCGCCGATCGCGCTGAGCACCTCGGAGCTGGCCCCGTCGAGCCGGCTTCGCTCGCTGCTAAGGCGCTGCAACCGCGACTCAAGCTGTCTGAGCACCTCTTGCAGCCGCGCCTCGAAGTCGTCTGCCATCGCGCCTACCTCGGCTTGAGGATTTCGAGCTGCCGGGCACGGGCCGCTTCGTCGCGCTCATATTTGCGGGCGATGCTCTCCAGCGTCGCAGCGACCACCTCGAACTGCGGGCCACCTTCGGCGCAGCGGTCATGGAAAAAATTCCAGATTTCTGTGTACGCGGTCTTCATCGGTGTGAGCGTGGTGCGTTCGAAAGCGCCGAAATGCAGCTGGCCCAGCTCGGAGACGATGGTGTTCATGGTGCTCGCGTGCCGTCGCCACGCCGCGGCGTCGGCGCGCAGCGCATCGGTGGCGACCTGGAGGAGTTCAGCCGACATGGGTTTCTCCCTTGAGTAGCGCGATCGCCTCGGCCTGCACCGCGTCGAGGCGGCGCAGCTGGGCAGCGGGGTCGGTTTCGGCTGTCGTGGCGTGCAACTGCGCCAGCGCCTCGGCCAGGACCTGGCGCAGCGCCGCGGTGAGCTGGCCCGCGCCCTGCCCGGAAACCCAGCCCGCGTCGGCGGCGCAGGCCACAGCGCCCTCCCGGGAAACGGTCAGCGTCAGCTTTCCCATCGCGGCCGAACCTATGCCCTGCACCGGTTGCGCCAGCGCCGCGGTCGCGGCGTCGACCGTGTCGAGCGCGTCGAGCAGCTCCCCGGCGACGGTGGCTGGGTCTCGTACCACATGATGAGGAATTTGATCGACGGGCATCGGCGCCGAAGCGGCGGGCGGGTCATCGAGTTGCTGCAGCAGGCCGCTTTTCTGAAGCTCGTCGGCCCAGGCGATCGCCCAGCTCTGGGCGGCGGAGGCGAACGCGGCGGTCACCGCCTGCCCGAACGCACCGGATCCGATCATGCGCAGCCACTGGTAGCCAACCTCGACCGACTCCGGAAGACCTTGCGGCCCAACGGTTGCCCGGATCTCGCCGGTGTCGTCGTAGCCTTCGGCGCTTTCCACCGAGATCGCCCCAGCCCGCTGCAGCACGTGCGAAAGGGCTTCAGCTTGCCGGTGCATCTCGGCCAGGCCGTCGTCCGCCACGGCGCATTTTAGCATCTAAATGCGCCATTCCGGCAAGGACGGCGGCTATGAATACCGCGTGACGAATCCGCGATGGCGGAAGATGCGCAGCATCCAGCTGCAGAAGGCCAGCGCCAGCACGAGCACGATGAGCGAGCCGAGCGCGGCCAGCCACAGCGTGTTCGCCCGCGCCGGCTCGCCGCGCAGAATCGTGCGCATCGCCTCGAACGCCAAACCCGTTGGCAGGTAAGCAAGGTATTCGCCCACCCCGCCCGGCAGCGCCGACACCGGGAAGAAGACCCCGGAGATCGACAGCATGACGTAGTTCAGGCCCCAGGTGAGAATCTCGGCGCTGGGCCCGAAGCGCAGGATCAGCCCGAGGATGATGAAACCGAGCGCCCAGCCGTTGACGATGAGCAGCAACACGATGGGCAAAGCGTTCCAGCCCAGCGAGTTCAGCGTGAAGCCATAGATGAGCGCGGTCATCACGCTGATCGTGGTCATAGTCATGGTCAGCTTCATCAGCCCGAAAGCGGCTACCCCGAACAGATACTCGGTGGGCGTCACCGAGGTGGTGAGCACGTTGAGCAGGTTGCGCGTGTTCGTCTCGTCGGTGACCGACAGCGAGACCGTCATCTGCACCACGGTCAGCGTCCAGAACAAGGTGATTCCGCCCAGCAGCAGGGCAACCACGGTGGCGTCAGGGGTTCCGGCCGCTGTCGACAGGTACAGGCCCAGCGAGCCCCACAGGATCGCGTCCATCACCGGCCAGAAGGCGATCTCGAACCAGCGGTGCGGGCCGCGCCACAGCACGAGCCAGTGGCGGCGGATCACGGCGGCGACACGGATGACGTTCATCGGGGACCTCGCTGGGCTTGGGCAATCGCGAGAAAGGCGCTTTCGAGATCCTCGACGTCGAACTGGGAGGCGATGTCGTAAGGGGAGCCATTGGCCACCACCCGGCCCTGCGACAGCAGCACCACCCGCTCGCAAAGCGTTTCCACTTCGCGCATGTTGTGGCTGGTCACCAGCAGAGCGGTGCCGTCGCGGCGATGCGCCTCCAGCATCGCCTCGCGCACCCGCGCGGCGATGTCCGGGTCGAGGCTCGCGGTGGGCTCGTCGAGGATGAGCAGAGCGGGCCGGTGCAGCACCGCTTTGACGATGCTGACCAGGGTGCGCTGCCCGCTGGACAGCTCCTGATTGCGCTTGGCCATCAGCTCGGTCAGGCCGAAAGCGCCCGCCGCGGCGTCCACATTGGCCTGGCGGCGGCGCAACCCGGCGAAGCCCGCGAAAAGCTCCAGGCTTTCACGCACCGTCAGATTTTCCGGCAGCGGCAGGTACCCGGCGACGAACCCGACCCGAAGCATGGCCTTGGACCGATGCCGGGGCAGCCGCAGCCCCGAGATCTCCACCGTGCCCGAGTCGGGGGTGACCGCGCCCAGCAGCATGAGCAGCGTGGTCGTCTTGCCGGCCCCGTTCGGGCCGAGCAGCCCGACCCGCTCACCGGCGGCCACGGTAAGCGTGATGCGGTCGACCGCGCGTTGTCGCTTGAACGATTTGACCAGGTCCTGTGCGTTGACCGCGAGCTCAGTCACACCGCGAAGGTACCGGTGATCACCACCGGTACGCATCGCGTTTTCTCACCGGCCATCACCCGATCGAGCAGGGCCGATCGTTGAGGGTGAACGAGGTGGGGCTGGCGTTGGCGCCCGTGAAGGTGGCCTGGAAGCCGAACGACTGCGCGCCACCGCTTCCGCCGATGGTGGCGTTGTAGCTCAGGTTGCCCACCGCCACCCCGGCACCGGTCTGGGTGAGGGCGCCGTTCCACAGGTTGGTGATGCGCTGATTGCCGGCGAAGGTCCACCGCAGGGTCCATCCGGTCACCGCCGCGGAAGCGGTGTTGGTGATGCGCACCTCGGCGTTGAAGGCGCCAGCCCACTGGCTGGTGACCCGGTAGCTCACCGCGCACGTGGGCGGCACCGCGACACCGGTGGTGGTGACCAGAAGCGTGGAGATCGAAGACGCGTTGCCGACCGCATCGACCGCGCTGACCCCGAGCACGTATTGGGTCGCCGGGGTGAGTCCGGTGTGGACGAAGGTGCGTACCGATGGGTTGACCGCGGTCGTGGTGCCGACCAGGGCCAGCGGGCCGCCGGGCAGGCCACGGTAGACGCGGAAGGTGGCGACCTCGCCCCACAGCGCGCCCTGCCAGCTCAACCGGGCCGAGGTGTCGGTGATCTCCGAGGCGCTGAGCAGGAAGACCGGGCCGGGTGGCTCGAGGTCCCCGGGCAGCGTGATCACCGTGATGAGGTTGGAGGAGGGCGACCGGTTGCCGGCCGCGTCCAGGGCGGCGACATAGAACTGGCTCACCGAGCCCCGGTTCAGGCCGGTCACGGTGGCGGTGTTGGTGGTGGGGGTGGCCACCCGCTGGATGATGTCGGTGTGAATTCTCCACACCTCGTAGTGGTCGACTCCGACGTCGTCGGTGGACGCGGGCCAGGTGAGGGTCACGCTGAATTCGGTGATGTCGGAGGCGACCGGCAGCCCGGGGGCGGTGGGCGGGGTCGTGTCCGCGGCCAGGGCCGGCGCGGCATTCATCAGCACCAGTGCGATGACCGCTGCGATCAGCAAGGGCAGCCTGTGAGTGCGCATCTCAAGTCCTCACGCGAATTTGAAAATGTCGATGGAAGCGCTCCCAGTTTCGGTATCTCGTGGTTTCCTGTCAACGCCCGGGTCTCCGCCTTGAATAGACTGCGGTGATGGAGGGCAAGGTCTCGGACAGTCAGCCCCGCGGGCGACGGCGCGGCGAGATGACCGTCGCCACGATCGCCCGGCTCGCGGGCGTGTCTTCGCCGACCGTGTCCAAAGTGCTCAATGGGCGGTCCGGGGTGGCCTCTGACACCCGGCGGCAGATCGAATCGCTGCTGCGTGAGCACGGCTACCGGCGCCCAGAGGCGGTCGGCCGGGCGCCCACCATCGAGGTGTTGTTCCACGCCCTGGAGAGCCACCTCGCCATCGAGATCATGCGCGGAGTGGAGTCGGTGGCCCGCGAGCACGATCTCGCGGTCGGGTTCGGCGAGATGGGCGACGACACCCGCCGCGGCCGCGGTTGGGTGGACAGGCTGCTGGCCCGGCGGCCCACCGGCCTCATCGTCGTCTACTCGGAGGTCACCGCGCGCCAGCAGGCCCGGCTGGCCGCCAGCGGAATTCCCATGGTGGCACTGGATCCCACCGGCGAGCCGCTGCACACGACGCCCTCGGTGGGGGCGGCCAACTGGAGCGGCGGCGTCGCCGCGACACAGCACCTGCTCAAGCTCGGGCACCGGCGCATCGCCGTCCTGAGTGGACCTCCCGAGCTGCTGTGCGCGCGGGCCCGCCTGGACGGCTTCCGGGCGGCGATGGACGCCGCCAAGGTCAAGGTCGACGACGACCTGGTGATGGCCGGAAAGTTTGACTTCGTTGACGGCGTCGCGCTCGGCAGCGCGCTGCTGCGACACGCCCGTCCGCCGTCGGCCGTGGTCTGCGGCAACGATCTACAGGCGCTGGGGATCTACGAGGCCGCTCGCCAGGCCGGCCTGCGTATCCCGCACGACCTGAGCGTGATCGGCTTCGATGACGTGGAGTACGCCAGATGGTGCGGCCCGCCGCTGACCACGGTGCGGCAGCCACTGACCGACATGGGCGCGACCGCCGCAGCCATGGTGGTGGCGCTCGCCGCAGGTGATCAGCCTGCGGAGACCCGCGTCGAGCTGGCCACCACATTGATCGTCCGGGAAAGCACAGCAAATATTGGCG
>NZ_BONY01000075.1 GCF_016862955.1 Rhizocola hellebori
GCCCGCACCGGAAGCGCCTGCTTTCGCGCCGCCTGCACCGGTCGCGCCTGCTGCTTTCGCGCCGCCCGTGCCTGTTGCCTTTGCGCCGCCGGGACCGGCCCCGCTCGCTGCTTATGCGCCGCCGGTGCCGGCCGCGCCTGTCGTGGCCGCGCCGCTTGTGCCGGTTGCGGCTGCGCCGACTGGGCTGGTTGCGGCCGATCCCGGCGTGGCTGGGCCAGCTGGGGCGTCCGGGGCGGGGCTGGCGGCTGCGGCTGGGGTGGTGGGGGAGGTTGCGGCTGCGGGGTGGGCGCTGCAGCGGATCGGGGATGTCGAGGACCCGTGGGGTACACGATGATGAGTCCGAGGGAGTGATGACGATGGATAAAACGGAGCGCTCGGATGGTGGCTCGGTGCGGATCGTGCTCGCCGAGGGGGAGCAGCGGCCGTGGCGGCTGTGGGCCCGGATCGGTGTCCTCGTCTTGACCGTGGTCCTGGCCTCGGCCGGGGTGCTGGTTGTCGGAAAGCTGTTGCTGCCCGGTCCGAAGGTCAAGGCCCCTCCGTCCACATTGGACGCCCGTGCCAACGTGGCCGGGTCCGCGGCGCCGGCGGTCCGGGTCGTGCCGGGGCAGGCCCGGCTGGTGCTGCTGGGCCCGCTGCCGCTGGTGCAGGGCGGCAACGCGCTGGCTGCCGGTGCCGAGGTTGCCGTGCCGCTGCCGACCCTGCCGCGGGGCAGTAGCGCCGTCCTGCTGGAGGTGACGCTCTCCGATGCGGCAGGGCCCGGAACGGTGACGGTCAAGTCCGGTGCGGGCCAGGTCGTGGCGCTGCGGCTCGGGCGGGTGAAGGCGCAGATGAGTTCGACGGTCGTGGCGCGCGTGGCAGCGGACGGGGTGCTGCGAGTGCGCACGGAGGGCGGCGGGAAACTCGTGGTGAATCTGGTCGGTGCCTTCGAACCGGTGGAGAAGTCGACCTCGGGCCGGGTGGTTCCGGTGCCGGCCACCCAGGTCGTCAAGTTGGTGCCGCACACCGATGGCAAATTCGCCACTGTGGACCTTTCGGCCGTCCCGGCTCTACGCGGCGGCGGATATGCGGCCGTGCTGCTCCAGTTCGCCGCGGATGTGGGAGTCAACGGCGGGTTCGTCGAGACGGGCCTGTCGGTCGACCGGCTCGACCAGAAGATCCTGTGGAACCCCACCACGGCCCAGGATCGGATCAGGGGCGGTTTTCTCGTGGTACCAGTCACCGCTGGCGGTAGCGTGCAGATCCACTACGAAGCCGGCAACGTGCTTACCGCCGACCTGGTCGGCTACGTCACCGACGGCACGGCGCCCGATTCGGACACCGGATTGGTTGTGCCGTCGCCGCCCTCGTCGGTCGCCGAGGTCCGCGTCGAGTCGGGCCAGGAGGCGCTGGTGACATTGGCGGCCGATGGTGTGCCGGCCGACCGGATGGCGGGCGCGTTCGTCGGCATCACCGCGACCGGCGACGCGCTCGGTGCGGTCACCGTGCACGCGCCGGACGCCGCGGCACCGGCGAACCCCACCCTGGTCGCTGCGGTCGGTGCTGCGCGCCAAAGCGTGACCCTGGTCGCGACGGCCAAGGGTGCCCTGCGGGTGGGCTCAGCGGCGGGCGCTTCGGTCGGTTTGTCACCCCTGGCCGTCGTCTTGGGCGGCTAGACAGGTGAGCGGTGGTCTTGGGTGGCTAGACAGGTGAGCGGTGGTCTTGGGTGGCCAGACAGATGAGCCATGGTCTTGGGCGGTGGCGGCGCAGCCGCCGGGGTGACCACGCACGGACATTCGTTGCCGCGCGGGAGCTTGCGGACAGCGACCACAACGGGCCGGCGAAATGAAAAGCTAGACAGATGAGCCGTGGTCTTGGGCGGCTTGGCCGAGGCGATGCTGGTATTTGGCGGCGAATCGGTGCATCGCAGGATCCAAACCGGACAGTGGCAGCGCTTGGATCTGGCCGGTGGTGAGCCAATGCACCGCGCTGAACTCGTTGCGGTCGAAGCCGGTGATCGAGTCACGGTCTGCCCGCACCACGTGCCAGAGGCTGACATCGGTGTGGATGCCGCCCAGGCCGTGCGGATCGCGGGTGCGGGTCACCGTCACGAACAGCGGACGCGGCCCGAACGCCGCAGCGGCGACGGCGTCGATGCCGAGCTCTTCCGGGCACTCCCGCCGCACCGTGTCCCACGGCAGTTCCCCGGCTTCGCAATGCCCTCCGGGCGGCAGCAGCAGCCCCGACTTGAGGTGATCGGCCAGCAGCATCGCGCCGGTCGAATCGGTGACGGCGAAGTAGGCCACCAGATGCATCGGTGGGACATCGGGTTTGGCCGTGCGGTGCAGCTGCGCGCCCGAGTCGATCCAGTCCAGAGCGAGCTGGCGGTCGTGTTCTTCGGAGGCGTCGTGCGGCGCGATGCCGCGGACCAGATCGGCGATGGCCTTCCTTACGGTCGCTGTCACGCAAGTCAGTAGACCGGACGGGTAAGACATAGTGGCCGGATGAGATTGAGCATCTGTATCGACACGGGCCGTCCCTGGCCAACATGGCGGCGTCGCTGGATCGGGTCAGCGGCGGGCGGGTGGTTCTGGGCCTGGGTGCCGGCTGGCAGTCCAACGAGCACCTCGCCTACGGCATCGAGCTTCCACCGGCCGGGGAGCGGCTGGACCGGTTCGATGAGGCGTGCAGCGTCATCACGAGGTGATGCCGCACCTGCGCTAGAACATCCGGTTCGTCCATGTTGGACATCGTCTCGCGCTCGGTCGGTTCGGGAAGCGACATCGGTGAATCCTATGACGGTCAGGGCTATGCTGTGCCCGTGATAGAGATCGACCATGCGTTGACGCCCGTGGGGCTGCTAAAAGGGATCGACCGGCTATGGGAGCTGTCGGCTCAGAAGATCGACGCGATCGAGAAGACCTGCCCGCCGGGTGCCGCTTCGCCGGTCTTCACGGTCGGCGGCCTATATACAGCGCGCGGCTGGACCGAGTGGACCCAGGGCTTCCAGTACGGGTCCGCGCTGCTGCAGTTCGACGCGACCGGTGAGCGGCGCTTCCTCGAGCTCGGCCGGCAGTCGACGGTGGCGGTGATGGCCAGCCATGTCAGCCATATCGGGGTACACGACCACGGCTTCAACAACGTGTCGACGTATGGAAACCTATGGCGGCTGACCCGGGAGGGCCGCGTCCAGGACGGCCAGCTTCCGTTCTACGAGCTGGCGTTGAAGATCTCTGGCGCTGTCCAGGCCGCGCGCTGGCGCACCACCGCGGACGGAACGGGCTACATCTACTCGTTCAACGGGCCGCAGTCGCTGTTCGTCGACACCATCCGCTCCTGCCGGGCGCTGGCCATCGGGCATCTGCTGGGACACGTGCTGATGGGGGAACGCGATGAGCGGATCAGTCTGCTGGGCCGGCTGATCGAGCACACCCGCAACACCGCCCGCTGGAACGTCTACTACGGCGAGGGGCGCGATTCCTACGATGTGCGAGGCCGCACCGCACACGAGTCGATCTTCAACGTCAACGACGGCTCGTACCGCTGCCCGAGCACGCAACAGGGCTACTCGCCGTTCAGCACCTGGACGCGCGGTCTGGCCTGGGCGATGGTCGGTTACGCCGAACAGCTGGAGTTCGTGGCCACGCTGCCCGATGAGGCGCTGACGCCCTACGGCGGCCGGGCGGAGATCACCGCGATGCTCCTGAAGGCGGCCACCGCCACCTGCGACTTCTATCTGGAAAACACCGCAGCCGACGGGATCCCCTACTGGGACACCGGTGCACCGGGCCTGGTCCGGCTCGGCGACGACTACCTGAGCCGTCCGGCCGATCCATACAACGCCCACGAGCCGGTCGACTCGTCCGCCGCCGCGATCGGTGCGCAAGGGCTGCTGCGGCTGGGGCGCTACTTGATCGCCGAGGGCCGGCCCGAGCAGGGGCAGCGCTATTGGCAGGCCGGGCTGACCGTGGCGAACACGCTGTTCGCCGAGCCCTATCTGAGTACCGACGCGCAGCACCAAGGCCTGATCCTGCATTCGGTCTACCACCGCCCCAACGGCTGGGACCACATCCCGGCCGGGCAGCGGGTGCCCAACGGCGAATCCAGCATGTGGGGCGACTACCACGCCCGCGAGCTGGCCCTCTACCTGCAACGAATCGCCCGAGACCAACCCCTCTACACCTTCTTCGGCCCCGCGCCCGCCGGAGGCTCGGAAAGCGCAATCCAAGACAACAACCCAGGCGGGGGTGTGGCATGAGTGGCGGGCGGAGGGTGGCGATCGTCACCGGTGGATCGCGCGGTATCGGGCGGGGCATCGTGGTCGCGCTCGCCGGCGCGGGCTATGACGTCGTGGTGAACTATGCGAGCAACGCTGATGCGGCAAAAGCGGTGTGCGACAACGTCGTCGAGCTCGGCGGCCGCGGCCTGGCCGTGCAGGCCGACATCTCGCTGACCGAAGACCGGCAGCACCTGGTCGAGGAGACGCTGGGCGCCTTCGGCCGGATCGACCTGTTGGTCAACAACGCCGGCGTCGCCCCCAACGTGCGGGCCGACATCCTCGATGCCGGTGAGGAGTCCTTCGACCGGCTCATCGGGATCAACCTCAAGGGACCGTACTTTTTGACCCAGCTGGTGGCCCGGTCGATGATCGATCAGATCGCCGCCGGCCGGATCGCTGACCCGAAAATCATCGTGATTTCCTCGATAAGCGCCTACACCGCAAGCACCAACCGCGGCGACTACTGCGTCTCCAAGGCCGGGCTCGCCATGCTGGTCAAGCTGTTCACGGCCCGCCTGGCCGAGCATGGCATCAACGTCTATGAAGTACGCCCCGGCGTTATCGAGACCGACATGACCGGCCCGGTCAAACAGAAATACGACGACCTGATCCTCAACCAGGGGCTCACCCCTATCCGCCGCTGGGGCCAGCCGTCGGACGTGGCCAAGGCGGTGGTCGCGGTGGCCACCGATCTGCTCCCCTTCAGCACGGGACAGGTTATCGATGTGGACGGCGGCTTCCACCTGCGCACACTCTAGGTGCGCAGGGGGCTCGGCGGTTCTGCAACAAACCTGCAAACGCCAGCCCTTGAGGAGAGGAAAACGCTTTCCTTAGGCTGAGGGTTCGCGATGTTTCGATCCTTGGCCGGGTCAAGGGTGACACGGAACACGAAACCGTATGCGGTGCAAGGCAACAGGGCAATGCCTTCGCCGTGCTCACCTTTGGAGAAGCTGATGAGAGTCAAACCGCTCATCGCCGCCGCCGCTGCCCTGGCAGCGGCGACCGTAGGCCTGCTGACGGCCGGCTCGGCGAGCGCCGCGCCCACCCGCTTCGAGGCGGAGAACTCGCCGGCGGTCTGCACCGGCACCATCGACACCAACTGGGCCGGGTTCTCCGGGACAGGATTCTGCAACGCCACCAACGCGGTCGGCGCCTTCGCCCAGTTCACGGTGAACGCCGCCGCGGCGGGGACGGCGACGCTGGGGTTCCGGTTCGCCAACGGCACCACCACGGCCCGGCCGGCCAGCCTGATCGTCAACGGCAGCACCGTCCAAACGCCTTCGTTCGCGGGTACAGGGGCCTGGAACACCTGGGCCACCTTGACCCTGACCGCCTCGGTGAACGCGGGCAGCAACACCATCCGCCTCAACCCGACGACCGCCAACGGCTTGGCCAACATCGACTTCCTTGACTTCGAGGTGACGAGCACGCCGCCGTCTTCGCCGCCGCCTTCCTCCCCGCCGCCGGGCAACTCGCTTTTCGCGGCGCCCAACGGCCGTGACGCCGGGACCGGTACCCAGGCCGACCCGACGACGATCACCGCGGCGATCACGCGCATCGGCGCCGGTGGCACTATCTTCCTGCGTGGCGGCACCTACAACCTGTCGCAGACGGTGACGATCGCGCCGGGCAACAACGGCACCTCGAGTGCCCGCAAGACCCTTTCCGCCTTCCAGAGCGAGCGGCCGATCCTTAACTTCTCGGCGCAGGCCGAGGCCACGACGAATCGCGGGCTCGCCCTCAACGGCAACTTCTGGCGCATTTTCGGCATCGTTGTCGAGCGGGCCGGTGACAACGGCATCTTCGTCGGCGGCAGCAACAACATCATCGAGCGGACGGTGACCCGCTTCAACCGTGACAGCGGGCTGCAGATCTCCCGGATCTCCGAGAGCACCCCGCAAAGCCAATGGCCGGCCAACAACCTTGTGCTCAGCGCGGAGTCGCACGACAACGCCGACTCGGGCGGGGAGAACGCCGACGGTTTCGCCGCGAAGCTCACCTCCGGCCCCGGCAACGTCTTCCGCTATGCCGTGTCCCACAACAACATTGACGACGGCTGGGACCTGTTCACCAAGGCGGACACCGGCCCGATCGGCGCGGTGACCATCGAGGATTCGCTGTCCTACAACAACGGCACGCTCAGCAACGGCGGCCAGGCCGGAAGCGGTGACCGTAACGGCTTCAAGCTCGGCGGCGAGGACATCTCGGTCAACCACATCATCCGGCGCAACATCGCCTTCGGCAACGGCAAGCACGGGTTCACCTACAACCGCAACCTCGGCACCGAGACGATCTCCAACAACCTGAGCATCGACAACGACTCGGGCAACCGCAACTTCAACTTCGACGGCGGCAGCTCGGTGTTCCGCAACAACACCTCGTGCCACTTCACCAACAGCGGGAGCAACGACCGGATCATCGGCAACTCCGACAGCTCCAACCAGTTCTGGGCGGGCACCAACGGATCGCGGTGCGCCAGCTTCTCCGGCGGCCTCGCTTGGTCCTTCGCCTCCGACGGCCGCCTGGTCGTCACCCTCGGCGGCAGGACTGTCACCCTCTAACGCCACCTCAACGGTGGGCCGGCCTCGCGGTCGGCCCACCGCGGATAGGGTGGCTGGATGAAGGTGTTCATCTCCGTGGACATGGAGGGTGTGGCCGGCATCGTCGACTGGGCGCAGTGCCTGGCCACCGGCGACGATTACGCGCTGGGCCGCGACCTGCTCGTCGGGGAGGTCAACGCGGCCATCGGCGGTGCGGTGGCGGCCGGGGCGACCGAGATTCTGGTCAACGACGCCCATTCGTTCATGCGTAACCTGCCGCCCGATCTGATCGGCGGCGAGGCGAGCTATCTGTCGGGCCGGTTCAAACCGCTCTACATGATGCAGGGGCTGGACGCGTCGTTTGATGCCGTGGTCTTCCTCGGCTATCACGCCGCGATCGCCACGCCGGGCGTGCTCTCCCACACCTACAACCCGCGCGCCATCGCCGATGTCCGCCTGTGCGGCACCACGACCGGTGAGGCCGGCCTCAATGCGCTTGTCGCGCAACATTTTCGGGTACCGGTAGCGGTGATCACGGGCGACCAGTATGTGGGGCCGGAGGCGGCGCCATTCTGCCCAGGCATCAAACATCTCCAGGTCAAAGAGTCGATCAGCCGGTACTCAGCGCTAAATATGCATCCGCGCAAGGCACGCGATCTGATCCGGGAGGGCGTGCGGGCGGCGCTGTGCGACCTAGCGCCGCCGCCGGCGATCGCTTCCCCGGCCACCATCGAGATCCGGTTTACCTCGCCCGACATGGCCGAGCAGGCGACCTGGGTGCGTGGGGTGAGCCGGCTCGACTCGCTGACCGTCTCGCTCACCGACGATGAGCCGCTGCGGCTCTACCAAGCTTTTATCACCTTGGTGTACCTGACCCGCTCCCTCATCGACACCTACTGAGCCGCCTTTTGGGGCACCGCCCGGCCGAGCCGGAAGGCGGGACGCCACCAGTTGACCCGGCCGAGCAACGACATGACCGCCGGCAGCAGGAGCCCTCGCACGACGGTGACGTCGAGCAGCACCGCGATGGTCATGCCTATCCCGATTTCTTTGACCGCCACGAGTTCCCCCAGCGCGAAGCCGAGGAAGACGATGCCGATCGCCAGCGCGGCGGTGGTGATGACCGGGCCGGTGGCGGTGATTCCCGCCAGCACCGCACGGTCGTTGGCTTCGTGGCTGTCGGAGGTGCGCTTGTCCCATTCCTCTTTGATGCGGGCAAGCAGGAACACCTCGTAGTCCATGGACAGCCCGAAGATGAAGACGAAAAGCAACAGCGGTGTGGTGACGTCCAGCGCGCCCCACGGTTTGAAGCCGAAAAGGCTTGCGCCCCAACCCCATTGGAAGATCGCCACCAGCACGCCGAGGGTGGCCAGCAGGGTGAGGATGTTCATGCACAGGGCCTTGAGCGGTATCACCACCGAGCGCGTCAACGCGAAAAGCAGCAGCCCGGTGGCGAGGATGATGACGGCCAGGGCGATCGGCAGGCGGTCGGCGGTGGAATCCTTGGCGTCAACCAGCTCCGCGGCCGGGCCGGCGGCTTTCACCTTGGGGTCCAGCGCGCGGATCTCGCGTACCAACTGCTGGGCTTGCTGGCCTGAAGCGGTGCCTGCCGGAGTTATCTCTATCACCGTGGATTCCGCGGTCAGCTCGGATTCCACGTCGACGTCGGTGGCGCCGTGCAGTGCGCGCATCTTCTGGATGAGGGGCTGCAACGAGTTTTGCTGAGCGTCGACGACGACCGTGATCGGCTCGACCTGTCCCGCGGAGAATTCCTTTTCCACGATTTCGTGCACGCGCCGCGCCTCGCTGCTTTCCGGCAGCGACCGGGCATCGGAGTTGGCGAGGTTGGCGCTCAGCAGCGGAGCGCTCAGCACGAGCAGCCCGGCGGTCACCGCAAGCGCCACCTTGGCCGGGCGGCGCTGCGCGAAAGTGGCCAGCCGGGTCAGCAACGCGGGCTTGCGCCGGTCCGCCGAACGCCACACCCGATTGCCCGCTGGGATACGCCGGTGCGCCACCGCGATCAGCGCCGGGACCAGAGTCAGGCCCGCCAAGGTGGCCAGGCACACCACGAGCGCGCCGCCGAGGGCCATCGCCGACAGCAGCGGATCGGCGAAGACGAACAGACCCGTGAGCGCGGTGCCCACCGCCAGACCGGAGACCAGCACCGCCCGCCCGGAGGTGGACAGGGTTCTGGCGAGCAGCTCCGGCAGCGCGGCCTGCTGGTCGGCCGCGCGTTCCTGCTGGAAGCGGGAAACGATGAGCAGGCTGTAGTCGACGGCCAGGCCGATGCCCAGGATGGTGACCACGTTGACCGCGTATTCGCTGACCGGCATGGCGCCGGCGAGCCCGGTCAGGATCAGCAGGGTGCTGGCGATGGTGGCCAGCGCGGCGGCCAGCGGCAGGCTGCCCGCGATCAGGCCGCCGAGGATGGTGATCAGCGCGAGGCAGAGCACGACAAGCGCTATCGACTCGCCGATGGCGGCGTCCTTTATGGCCTGGTCGCCGAAGGAGCGCTTGGCCAGCAGCTCACCGCCGACCAGAACCTCAGGCGCATTGATGGTGTGCAGCTTTGCCGCCACTTGGTCGGCAACGGCCAGGGCTTCGGGCTCGCTGAGTTCCGGGCGCAGCTCGACTATGACCAGGGAGCTTTTTCGGTCTGCCGAGATTTTGTACGAGCCGCTGGTGTAAGCGTCGGTGACCTCGGCGACGCCGGGGATGGCGCGAATCTCGAACATGACCCGGCTGGCGCTGTCGGCGAGGTCGACGGAGAAGAAGTCGCGGCCGGTGATGACGGCCAGCACCAGCTCACCCTCGGGGGACATCCGGTCGAGGCGCTTCTGCAGCAGGGTTGATTCGGCGTCCGGGCGCAGGCTGTCCACGGACTGGGCCCGGTCGTAGACCGAACCGCCGAACACACCGCCGAGCAGAGCGATCACCGCCCAGCCCGCAATGATCAGGTAGCGTGCGCGGACAGCCAGCCTGCCTAGCTGGGTGAGCATCGTGACCTCCCATGGCCGTCGCCGTCCGGCAGAACGCCGCCGTTATGAGACACCGTGCAAATGCTCTTGCGCAACCCTGCATTCAACAAGGTCGACCATCTTGCCCGGCCGACCTTGTGCGTTGGTATGTCCTAATTGGACTAAGCTGCCATTGGAGTCCTTGCCGGCGCTTGGGTGACAGGGCGGCGGCGGGTCGGCAGACCGAGCGTCGGATTGGCGACACCCCAGGCGGCGCCCTTGCAGACCAGCTCCTTGTAGACCGCGGCGAGCCGTCCGGTCAGGACCGCCGAGACGGCACGGTCGTCGGCGGTGACGTATTGGATCAGACCCTCCTTGCGGCCCAGCGAGATGCACTGATTGAAGTAGCGCAGCGGCGCGTTCGGGAGCTTGCCTCCGGCCAGGCGAGCCGCGATCGCGTCGGCGGCCTGCCAGGCCATGGGAGTGCCCGAGGCACAGGACATCCGCAGCGGCTTGTCCCCGGGGCCCATCGCCATGGCGGAGTCGCCGATGGCGTACACGTCGGGATGGGAGACCGAGCGCATGGTGCCGTCGACCACGATCTGGCCGGTGCCGGTCACCTCCAGGGTGGTCGCCTTCGCGATCGGGTGCACGGCGAAGCCGGTGGTCCACACGGTGACCGCGGCCGGGATGGCGGTGCCGTCGGCGGTGGTGATCCGGCCGGCTTCCACGTTGGTGACGGCGGCGTGCTCGTACACGGTGATCCCGAGCTTGCCGAAGACTTTGCGCAGGTGCTTGCGGCCCTTGCCGGAGAGCCAGTCGCCGAATCCGGCACGGGCGGCCAGCGCCACCTCGAGGTCCGGACGGGCCTCGGCGATCTCCGTCGCGGCCTCGATTCCGGTGAGGCCGCCGCCCACCACGACCACGCTCTGCCCGGCATCGAGGCGGGCCAGGCGCTCACGCAGGCGCAGGGCTCCGGGGCGGCTGGCGATCTGATCGGCGTGCTCGTCGGTTCCGGGGACGCCCTGGGCGTTCCAGCCGCTGCCGAGGGCGTAGACGAGCGTGTCGTAGGCCAGTTCGGCGGCGCCGTTCGCGTCGGTGATGGCGACAGTCCTGCGGTCGACGTCGATGCCGGTGACCTTCGCCAGCCTCAGCTCGACGCCGGTGCCCGCGAACATCTCGCGCAGCGGCCGGGGCTTCAGGTTCTGACCGGTCGCCAGCTGGTGCATGCGGACGCGTTCCACGAAGTCCGGCTCGGCATTGACGACGGTGATGGCGACTTCCTCGCGGCGCAGCCGTTTGGCGAGCCGGCCGGCGGCGATGGCCCCGGAGTATCCGGCTCCGAGGACGATGATGCGGTGCTGCATTTGCTTGCTCCTGTCTCGCGCGGATTTGCCCCTTGAACCGGGCAGCCCGCCACTTCCTGACAGGAACGCGTAGTGAAGCACCTCACATGAAGAGTCAGAAGGGGTGCCGGTAGGGCTCCCCGTGACTGGTCATCGCCCAGTGCGCGGTCGCGCGCTCGAGCTTGTCGGGGTTGACCTGGGCGTGCAGCGCGGTGATGCCTTCGGTGGTGACGTCCAGGCACATGATGCCCAAGACCCGGCCGTCCACGACGGCGACCAGGGCGGGGACGCCGTTGGCCGTCCAGGCGAACAATTCGGCGGTGTCACCGAAGAGGGCGCGCTTGGCCTCGCCGGGCTTGAACAAGCCCCGCAGGAACTTCGCCACCGCGGCGGCGCCCTCGACCACCTTGGCGCGGGCCGGGACCTTTCCGCCGCCATCGCCGATCGAGATGGCGTCGTCGGTGAGCAGGCGCACCAGCGGCTCGGTCTGTCCGCTGGCGGCGGCCATCAGGAACTCCTCCGCGATCCGCCGGGCCGTGGCCTGGTCGATCTCGGCCCGCGGCTTGCCGTCCGCGACGTGCTTCTTGGCTCGGTGGAAGATCTGCTGGCTGGCGGCCTCGGTGAGGTCGAGGATCTCGGCGATCTCCCGGTGCGGGTAGTCGAAGGCCTCCCGCAGCACGTAGACCGCGCGCTCGTTGGGGGAGAGGCGCTCCATCAGGGTGAGGACGGCGTAGGAGACCGACTCACGCTGCTCGACGGTGTCGGCGGGGCCGAGCATCGGGTCCCCGGCGAGCAGCGGCTCGGGAAGCCATTGGCCCACATAGGTCTCGCGGCGCGACCGAGCGGAGGTGAGCTGGTTGAGGCACAGGTTGGTGAGCACCTTCGTCAGCCAGGCCTCGGGGACCTCGATGCGGTCGATGTCGGCGGCCTGCCAGCGCAGGAACGTCTCCTGCACGGCGTCCTCGGCCTCTCCGGCGGAGCCGAGCAAACGGTAGGCGATGGCCTCCAGGCGCGGCCTGGCGGCCACGAACCGGTCGACGTCGTTCCCGGTCAACGGCATAGCCCGAGCCTAACCCGGGCGGCGCGGATCGGCCGCGGCGGTGGCTGTGTCCGATGTAGACCGATAGTCGCCTTGCGCGCCCTACGGATCGCTATTGACGATAGCGAGTGTTACCCGTATCTATGTGGTTATGGATAAGAAGTCGCTCAAGGACCGCCGCGCGGTCAAGGTCACCGGTGCCGTGGTCACTGTCCTCGCCCTCGTCACGACGCTCTACTCGCTTGGCGCGCCCGCCATCATCATCCACAAATGATTTCAGGTCTGTGATGGCGGTGCCGAGCCTGACCGGCACCGCCTTCTTGTTGTCACCACTCGTGTTCGCAGCCATCGCCGGGCTGCTGCTGCGCCGCAATCCGCTGCGCCTGACCGAGCTGAAGTTCCGGTGGATAGGTTTGCTTTGGGCGGCGGCCGCGCTCGCGTTCGTCCGTTACACCGATCCGGATTGGCTTCCGCATTGGTCGCGCGCCTATGACGGGCTGGCCGTCCTGGGCGCCGCGTGGACCCTGGGCGCGTGCTGGGTCGTGCTGAACCTGTCCGGCCGTGACGCCGGGATGAGGACCGGCCTGGTGACGCTATGGACGGGATTCACGCTCAACTTTCTGACGATCGCGCTGAACCGGGGCGTCATGCCCTACTCCGCGAGCGCGGCCCGGCTGGCCGGGTTCACCCAGCAGGGGCCGGCCGTGGTGGGCCACGCCGAGCTGAACCGGGGCCACCTGCTGCCGTGGCTTGCCGATATCGTCCCGGTGCCGGTCATCGCCAAGGTGGTCAGCGTCGGCGACCTGCTGATGATTGCGGGATTGGTGGTGGTCCTGGTCAGCGGGATGGCGCGAAAACAGCCGTAAACCCCGGCAACCTCGCAGGCGGGTAGTTCCGTCTGTGCGGCGAAGCGAGAGAAGGGGGAACGGGTGCGCAAGTCGGAGGAAGCGGCCTACCGCGAGCTGGTCACCACCAGACTCGACGCGTGGCGTCGCACCGCCTATCTGATCTGCCGCGACTGGCATCGCGCGGACGATCTGGTCGGCCAGACCATCGAGAAGCTTTACCTTCGCTGGCGCAAACTCTCCGAAGTACGCGACATCGATGCGTACGTGCGGGGCATGCTCGGCCGAGCCTGGCTCGACGAGCTACGCCGACCCCATCGGCGGGAGCTCACGGTGTCGCAGGTGCGCGACATCGACGCCACCGTCGAGGAGGACGCCTCGGACGAGGTGGCGGCCCGGCTCGGGCTCTCCGAGCTGCTCGACCGGCTGGCCCCGCGCAAACGGGTGATCCTCATCCTTCGCTTCTACTGTGACCTCTCGGTTGAGGAGACCGCCGACCTGCTCGGCATCACCGAGGGCACGGTGAAAAGCCAGACCGCGAAGGGGCTGCAGACGCTGCGCGAACTGGCCACTGCCGATTTTCACGAGGTAGGAGCCGAAAAATAATGGACCTCAAGGAACAGTTCGACGCCACGATCGGGCACACTCCCGCAACGTCGATCGATGTCGACGCCACCATGACCCGAATGCGCCGTCGCATGTGGACAGTGCGCGGCACCGCTGCCGCAATGACTGTGGGACTGGCCGCAGCCGGGGCGATGCTGGCCTGGCCGATGCTGGCGAATACCCAGCAGCCTTCGCCAAACTCGGGACAGCAGCGGGCAGAGCTGCCCGCCGCGGCGACGCCGGAGACCGAACAGGCCATCGCCGCGCGGCTGACCGGTGCGGTGCAAGCGAAACTGGGCGCGTTGCTGCCCGGCGCGACCCTGGTCCCCAACTGGGCCGGGCATGATGCGGCCGTGGTGTATCCGGAGCGGCCGGTCGCCGTACCCACCACCTTGCCCTGGAATCAAATGCGGGCCCAAGCCGATGTGCAGGACCAGCTGGGGACGGGATTTGTCGACGTTCTCATCGGGCGGACAACGGCCGACCCGAACGCCACTGACTACTGCCTGCCCGAGGGCGCCATCGCGCGGCAGGGCACGACACAGGCCACGACGTGGGCTGGGGAGTGCAGCGTGCGCGCGCCGATGGGATACCCGCTGGGTATCTTCGCCTCCTGCGCCGAGTACGACGAGGTGCTCGACGGCGAAGACACGTGCACCGAGCAGACGACGGCGGCCGGCGACCACGTGGTGATGCTGCGCGGCACCCATCAATTCCGCGTCGACGTGGCCCGTGCCGACGGCACCGCGGTCATCGTGATGTCGGGCTCCCGGGCCCACGCCGGTGGCACCCGGCCCACCCCATCGCTGACCATCGAACAGATGGTCGCTCTGGCCACCGATCCGGGCCTCGCCCTCTGACGTGGCTTTCAGTCCAATCGGCACGCGATCCCGGCTCCCTCACGGCCGTGGTCGCGTGCCGCTTGGCTGAAACGCGGCGTTTGCGATAGACACCTGCCCGGCCGGGGTGTTTCATACCGGTATGAGGACACCCCGTATCGTGACTGTGGCTGTGGTGGCATTGGCCGCATTGGTCAGCCCTGTTCCGGCTCAGGCGAATGCCGGCTTCAGCCCAGGAGCCCCCGGGGCGGGCGACCCCTACTTCCCGGACATGGGCAACGGCGGCTATGACGTCTCCCATTACGGGCTCGAGTTGCGCTATGACCCGGCGACCCGAGTGCTGGACGGGAAGGCGCGCATCGCTGCCCGGGCAACACAGAACCTGTCCCGGTTCAACCTTGACTTCCTTGGACCGTTGACGATCGATGCGCTGACGGTCAACGGCGCCTCGGCCAGGTACGTCCGGGAAGGCGCCCAGGAATTGGTCATCACCCCGCGTTCCGGGCTGCGCAACGGGTCGCGATTCGACGTCGAGGTGCGCTATCACGGCGTACCCCAGCAAATTGATGACCCGGAGCTGGGCACTTCCGGATGGGTGGCCACCGAGGACGGCGCGGTGGCGCTGAACCAGCCGTTCGGCGCGGCGACATTCTATCCCGTCAACGACACCCCGCTGGACAAGGCGACCTACGGATACCGGCTGACCGTCCCGAACGGATTGGTGGCGCTGGCCAACGGCGAGCCCGGCCCGAGCCGCACCAAGGACGGCTGGACCACCAGCACCTGGAGCATGACTCAGCCGATGGCCAGCGAGCTAGCGATGGTCGCGATCGGGCGGTTCACCGTGCACGCCGACGCCACCAACATCACCGCGATCGATACCGCGCTGGACCCCAACGACGAGCAGGGCGTGCCTTTCCACACCCTCACCGCCGAGGTGCAGGCCTGGGAACAGACCATTTTCGGCCGGTACCCGTTCAGCTCCACCGGCGGAATAATTGATCAGGTCGACGTGGGCTACGCGCTGGAGACCCAGGGCCGCCCGGTCTACGACCAGATCGACGCCGAGCTGGACACCTCGACGATCGTGCATGAGCTGGCGCATCAGTGGTTCGGCGACAGCCTCACCCCCAAGAAGTGGGCAGACATCTGGCTCAACGAGGGCTTCGCCACCTACGCCGAGTGGCTCTACAGCGAGCACAGCGGCGGCCGGACGGTGCAGCAGATCTTCGACCGGGTCTACGCCCAGAAGCCCGACGCGGCTGTGTGGCAGGGAATCGTCGCGGACCCGGGCCGGGACAACATCTTCAACTCACTGGTCTACAACCGGGGCGCGATGACGCTGCACGTGTTGCGGCAACGCATCGGCGAAAGCGCCTTCTACACCTTGCTCAGGCGCTGGGCGACCGAGCACCGCTACGGCAACGTGTCCACATCGGACTTCATCGCGTTCGCCGAAAAGGTGTCCGGCCAACAGCTCGACGACCTGTTCCAGGTCTGGGTCTACACCTCCGGCAAACCAGCGCTGTAACGCCTCGCCCGGCCAGTCCCCAAAGGACTGGCCGGGCGGGAACTGATTCCCCGCTACTCGATGATCCAGGATTGGACCCCCACCGGGGCTTCCTGGCCGCAGGTGAACTGCATGAGCTCGCTGCCCGGCCCGGCGACCGTGTCCAGGCACTGGTTGGTTCCGAAGTGCCGCAACCTCAGGTCTTCGCGCACCCACAGCTCAGACGGCTGTCCGTTGCAGGTGAACTCGTCGACCGGCTCGAAGGGGTTGGCCGTTCCGTTGTTGACCTCCATGCACAGCCCGGTCTGCTGGTTCACGATGAAGAAGATGTTCAGCACCCCGGTCGGCACCAGCAGCCAGTTGCGGGTCCTGGTGAAGGTGGAACACGTGGCGAGTTTCAGGTGCACGTTGAACACTCCGCCCGGCGCGTCGACGCACTGCGACCAGGCGGCGTTGCGGATCTGGCGATAGTCGGTGTTGGGTACGGCGGCCACCTCGTTCTGGGTGGAAGCGTTCGCGCTTGCCCCACCGGTTGCGGCGACCGAGCCGGCCACCGTCAGAAACAACATCGCCACCATGGTGGTCAGCCTCATCAGGCCTTGTTTCGCCACTAAATCCTCCATCTCCGCGGCACGGTCTTCCGGCCGCATTCCCTGCCCGCGTGGCGGCGGGCCGGTTAGAGAGTGCAAGGGCAGGGGGCTTGGACGCGCCGATTCCATCCACCGGGAGACGCCGCCAGACATCGAAATACATTTGTTGATCGCGGCATTTCGGACCTATCCTTGCGCTCTATGACAGGCGGGGGTTCGGCGACCGCGGCCGGTGATCCACGAGGGCAAGAAGCGGTGGATACGCTGGTGCAGGACGCCGCCCGGGTGCAGACGGCACAGGAGCTGGCGCAACTGTTGCGGGCGCTGCGCCGCCGCCACGCCCGCCGCAGCCGCGACAGCGAGCTGAGCTATCGCGAGCTGGCCACGCGCACGGGGTGGTCACACGGTGCGATCGCGGAATACCTGACCGGCCGCACCCTGCCCCCGACGGATCGGCTCGACGCTCTGCTGCGGGTGCTCGGCGCCGACGCGGCCGAGCTGGGCGCGGTGGCGACCGCACGCGACCGGGTCGAGGAGTCGCGCCGTCGCGGGCAGGCCGCCGAGGCGCCGAGCGAACCGGTCGGCGGTGGTCTGCCGCAGGTCCCGCGTCAGCTGCCCGCTGTGCCGCCCCATTTCGTCGGCCGGGCCGCCGAGCTGGCTGCGTTGTCCGAGCTGGCTCACCGGCCATCCGAAGCGGGCATGGTGGTGATCTCCGCGGTGGCGGGGATGGCCGGCATCGGCAAAACCGCGCTGGCGGTGCAGATTGGACATCGGCTGGCCGAGCGTTTCCCGGACGGGCAGCTGTTTGTCGATCTGCACGGGTTCACCGAGGGCGTGGCGCGGGTGCAGCCGGCCCAGGCTCTGGATCGCCTGCTCCGCGACGTCGGTGTGCCCGGGGAGCGGATTCCGTCCGGGTTGGAGGAGCGGGCCGCGTTGTGGCGCAGCGTGCTGGCCGGTCGGCGCATGCTGGTCGTGTTGGACAACGCCGCCACCGAAGAGCAGGTGCAGCCGTTGCTGCCCGGCGCTTCTGGATGTCTGGTACTGGTGACCAGCCGCCGTCGGCTGACCGGCCTGGAGAGCACCCATGCGGTGTCGCTGGACATGTTGCCGCAAGCCGATGCGGTCACGCTCTTTCTGCGTACCGCCGACAGGCCCGAGCTGATCGCCGATGCGCCCGAGGTGCTGGAGGCGGTGCAGCTGTGCGGGCGGCTGCCGCTGGCGATCCGGATAGCCGCCGCACGGCTCAAGCATCGTCGGGTATGGACGGTGTCAGATCTGGTGTCCCGCTTGCGCGAGATCGCGGGGCTGGCCACCCTCGATGACGGGCAGCGCAGCATCCATGCCGCGCTTCACCTTTCCTACCAACACCTTTCCGCGTCGGCCCAGCGGCTGTATCGCTTGCTGGGGTTGCCTCCCGGCCCCGATGTGGAGGCGTATGCCGCGGCGGCCCTCACTGCGGGCACCCCCGATGAGGCAAGCCGTCTGCTGGACGGGCTCGTCGATGACCACATGCTGCAGGAGCCCAGCCCCGGCCGGTTCCAGTTGCACGATCTGGTCCGGGCCCACGCCGCCGAGCTCGCCGCCGAGCGGGAAACCCCAGCGCAACGGCAGGCGGCGCTGACCCGATTGCTCGACCACTACCGCCACACGGCGGCGTCGGCGATGACCGTCGCCTACCCCTACGAAAGGCACCGCCGGCCAACGGTCGCGACCGCGCACACCCCGGCCCCTGACGTCGACGACCCGAACGGGGCACAGCATTGGCTGGACACCGAGCTGCCGAATCTGCTGGCCGCCGTCCAGCACGCCGCACAGCACGGCTGGCCGGAACACGCCTGGCATCTTGCGGCCACCCTTGACCAGCATCTGCTCACCCGTGGCCGGGTACGCGACATGCAAACCCTGCACCAGCAAACCCTCAACCTCGCCCGCGAGCTCGGAAACCACCGTGCCGAGATCGATGCGCTCAACGGCCTCGGCTTCGTCGAGCGGATGCTGGGCCACCGGGATCCCGCCGCCGACCACCACGGGCAGGCGTTGCGGATCGCCTGCGACATCGGCGACCGTCCCGGTGAAATGCAGGCGCTGAACGGCCTCGGCTACATCCATCGGATGCGGGGCCGCCACGAGCAGGCCGTGGACCACTACGGGCAGGCGTTGCGGATAGCCCGGGAGATCGGCGATCGCAGCGGTGAAATGCAGGCGCTGACCGGGCTCGGCTACACCCATTTCATGCTTGGCCACTACGAGCTGGCCGGCGATCACCACGAGCAGGCGTTGCACATCGCGCAGGACATCGGCGACCGCGTGGGCGAAAGGATTGCGCTGGACGGTCTCGGCGTCCTGCATCGCCTGGCGGGCCGTTTCGAACAGGCCGGCGACAACTACGCGCGGGCCTTGCGGATCGCCCGCGATATCGGCGACCGTGTCGGCGAGCTGCGAATGCTGAACTCTCTCGGATCCGTGCACTGGTCGCTGGGCCGCAGCGAACAGGCTGACGACCACTACACCCGCGCTTTGCGGATAGCGCAGGACATCGGAGACCACGTCGGGGCGCTGTACGCGTTGAACAGTCTCGGCGAACTTCACCTGAAGCTGGGCCGCCACAGCCAGGCGGCCGGCCTCTACCAGCAAGCACTGGACCTCGCCCGCGACCTCGACAGCAGCAACTGGCAGTTCGAAGCGGTGCAGGGCCTGGGCCGGCTGCATCACGCCACCGGCCACCACAACCTTGCGCTCGAACATCACGAACAGGCGCTACAGCTCGCCACCGACCTCGAACAGCCCGACGATCTGGCGCGTGCCCACGACGGCCTGGCCCAGGCCCACCGCGCCCTCGGCCAGCCCGACGAAGCCCGCCGGCATTGGCAGGACGCATTGGACATCCTCGCCAAGCTCGGCACCGATCACACCGAAGAACTCCAAACCAATGCCCCCAACATCCGCGCCCACCTCGCCGACCTCGACCGCCTCCTCAGCTAGTCAGCCGCTCGAGCAGCGCTTCGCCGGCAATGTCGTTGGCCCACAACGAGGTGCGAAGGTCGGACAGGTCGACAAGCCGCGCCGCCGCCTCCGCAAGCCGTGCCTCGTCGACGGCCGACAGCCACCAGTCGCATTGGTCCGTCCCCGACCACAGAAGGATTTTGACTCCGTCGCGCTGGAACCTGAACTGCGTGTGGCCGGGCCAGCCGTGGGTGCGGGGCTGCTCGTCAAAGCCCGCCCGCAGATGCGCCAGCGACGCCTCGTCGAGCGGATCGGCTTGCGCCTGCAGCAGCGGCTCACGGTCAAGGCTGCCGTAGTCCCATCGCCTGGCGGCGAGATAGCTCGCCACGTCGGGTGCGTACACGACCGTGCTGTTGATGCCCTCAAGTTCGCCGCCGACCAGGACGCGTGGCTCGGGTTCGCCGAGCGGCACACCCCAGCTGCACACCCCCTGATTCTCGTCAGCGATCACCAGCACGGCTGTGGGCCAGCCGGGGAACCGCCGATGCGGATCGTCCGGACGGTCGATGACCAGCTTCTCCGGGAAGACCACTTGATCGGTGTACGTCTTGGCGAGCTCGTGCGCCACCGGCGTCGTGATCAGCGATCTGAGCACCGCGGGGATTTCCACACCGTCCATGACCCCTCCTCCCGGCGGAGCATAGCCGCACAGACAGGATGCTTTACTGTTAGGATTCCTTATTGTACTGTCGGCTCAAGTCCGTCTATATAGGCGAACGTCCATTGAGATCAGTCCGCGATGGAAGGACTGTGGACATGATGAAACGAGCGGCACGCACCCTCATCGCGGTCAGCGCAGCGGCAATTCTCACCGCCGCAGGCGTCCTGACCGCAGCGGCACCGGCCTACGCCGCCGGCGTCACCGCCACGTTCACCCGCACCTCGAGCTGGGAGACCGGATTCGAGGGCAAGTACGTCATCACCAACGGCGGCACCACCGCACTGTCGGAGTGGACGGTCGCGTTCGACCTGCCCGCCGGCGTGACGATCAGCAGCAGCTGGGATTCGGTCCGTACCGACACCGGCAACCGTCACTCGTTCCACAACGCCGGATGGAACGGCAACCTAGCCGTAGGAGCCACCGCATCGTTCGGCTTTGTGGCCGGCGGAAGTGGCAGCGCCACCCCGGCCAACTGCGTCGTCAACAACGCCTCGTGCGGCGGCGGCCCTCCCGACACCCAGGCGCCGACGGTGCCGGGCGGCCTGCGCGTGACCGGCAGCACCGGCAACAGCATCAGCCTGGCGTGGAACGCGTCGACGGACAACGTCGGCGTCACCGGGTACGAGGTGCAGCGCGACGGTGCCACCATCATCACCTCGACCACGACCACGGTCACCGACTTCGGTCTGGCGGCCAACTCCACGCACACCTACCAGGTCCGGGCCTTGGACGCGGCCAACAACCGATCCGGGTTCTCCGCCGCGGTCTCCGGCACGACAACCAACGGCGGGGGCGGCAACGCCGGCATGGCGGCTGCGCCCTACTACTTCCCGGGCTTCGGCACGCCGCTGCCCAACCCGGCCACCGTCATCAACGCGACCGGGATCAGATGGTTCACCATCGCCTTCGTCCTGGCCAGCGGCTGTAACGCGGTTTGGGACGGGGAAGGCGGGCTCACCGGCGGGCAGCACCAGACCTCGATCAACGCGATCCGCGCCGCGGGCGGCAACATCGTCCCGTCGTTCGGCGGCTTCAACGGCTCGAAGCTGGGCGAGCAGTGCACGACGCCGGCCGCGTTGGCCGCACAGTACCTGCGGGTCGTCGACCAGTTCAACCTGCTGGCGATCGACATCGACATCGAGGCCAACGAGTTCGACAACGACGCGTCGCGCAACCGCGTGGTCGATGCCCTGAAGATCGTCAAGCAACAGCGGCCGTCGCTGATCACCATCGTGACCATGCCGACGACCATCAACGGTCTGAGCTTCGCCGGGACCCAGCTGGTCAACCGGGCCGCGTCGACCCAGGCCAACATCGACGTCTTCACCATCATGCCGTTCGACTTCGGTGGCGGGAACAACATGTTCAACTCCACCGTCAGCGCCACCAACGGCCTGAACACCGCGCTGCGCAACGCATTCGGCTGGAACCAGGCCACCGCTTACGCGCACAGCGGCATCTCGGGCATGAACGGCTTGAGCGACCAGTCGGAGCTGACCTCACCCGCGACCTGGACCCAGATTCGCGACTTCGCGGCCCAGAACCATCTGGCCCGGCTGTCATTCTGGGGCGTCAACCGCGACCGTGGCTGCCCAGGCCAGGCGGTGAACTCCAGCTGCAGCAGCATCGCGCAAAGCGACTGGCAGTTCACTTCAATCACCGCCGCGTACCGGCCGTAGCTTGCGAATCGGCTAGCTGGGGGTGGCGACCAGAGTCCTGGTCGCCACCCCCGGAGTGGTTTGCTGGTAAATCGGTGGCGTGAGGGCACCCGAGCCCGCAAACTCCTGCCCATGACGAGCAGTGATCTTTGGGATGAGGAGTCAGCGCTTCGGTACGACGACAACTCAGCCGAGATGTTTTCCCCACAGGTGCTTGATCCCACCGTGGACTTTCTTGCCCGGCTGGCCGGGTCCGGCCCGGCGCTGGAGTTGGCGATCGGCACGGGTCGGGTGGCGATTCCGTTGGCCGCCAGGGGGATTGAGGTGTCCGGGATCGAGCTGTCGCAGCCGATGGTGGACCAGTTGCGGCGCAAGGCGACAGCGGAACAGATACCGGTGGTGATCGGTGACATGGCCACCGCGGTCGTCCCGGGCCTCTTCTCGCTCGTGTACCTCGTGTACAACAGCATCGGAAACCTGCGCACCCAGGAGGAGCAGATCCAGTGCTTCGCCAACGCCGCCAGGCATCTGGCGCCCGGAGGCCGCTTCGTCATCGAGCTGTGGATACCGGGCATCAGGCGGTTTCCGCCCGGCCAGGCTGCGGTGCCGTTCGACGTGAGCGACCGGCATGTCGGCTTCGACACCTACGACATGGTCACCCAGCAGGGCACCTCTCATCACTACCGGCGCGACGAAGAGGGAAACACGAGCTACGGCTACAGCAACTTCCGCTACATCTGGCCGTCCGAATGCGACCTGATGGCACGGCTGGCCAGCCTGACGCTGGAGCAGCGTGTCGCCGGCTGGGACGGGGCGCCCTTCACCTCCGACAGCGAAAGCCACGTCTCGGTCTGGCGCAAGTAGACACCTGCTCAGGAAGGAATTTCAGCCCGGCATCAGCGCCGATTCAATCCGCCGTGCCACCGTCGCCGTCAATGAGTTCCTAAGTCTGGTTCGCTTGTCAGAGGGAGCAATTCATGATGGACCGACGAAAGTTCGTAGTGGGCGGAAGCGCCGCGGCGGTTGCCGTCACCCTGGGTGCCGTGGCCGGTGGCGGGGTCGCCGGCGCCGAGCCGACCTCCGCCGCCGAACACGCGCGGCGGGTCCTGGATCAGGTGGACGTCGATGCGGGCCTGGTCAACCCCGACGGGCTACGCCGCCAGTTCGAGCAGAGCTACGAGGCCTTCCTGGCCTCGGCACCGCGCGACCCGGAGGCGAACGACCTCGATGCCTGGATCCGGTCGCGGATGATGGGGCTGTGCGGAACGGATTCGTATGTCGCCGCCCTGACCGAAATCCCATCGACACGATCGCTGCTGGCGTTCAGCTTTCTGGTATACAGCCAAAATCAGGACACCCCGCTGCCGTCGCTGGCCCAGAGCATGCGGACCCCCACCCTGTTGCGGATCCTGGAACCCGACTTCCTGCCCGCGCTTGTGGGCCAGATAGACGAACGAAGCCTTGCCTCGCGCGAATTTGCCTCGGCGCTCGAAACCAGTGCGAATGAGCTGGATCGGATTTTCGCGGAGAAGCTGCGCGGCTCGGCAGGCCGATGGGGGCGCGCCAAAAGCGCGCCCTCAAACGGAGACACCGCCGGGTACATAGCCGGGGTGCTCATCTTCATCGCCTTCCTTTACTGGATCAAGGGAGGACTGAAGTGAGAGTCAGCCGCGCAGCGCGGCGATCAGCCACTCGAAGGGCGCCACGGCCGGCCCGAACGACGGCTTGTCGTTGAGCACGCCGATCAGCTGCCAGTAGCGTTCGACCCGCCGGTCGGTGAAGGTCTCCAGCTTCGCTGCCGTTTCCTGCCGCTGCATGACTGGCATGGCCGGGTCGATGATTCGGTGCAGAATCTCCTGTCCTTGCGCCGATCCGGGCTCAATGCCCGCGTCGAGGGCCTGCCCGGCCAGGTCGACCACGACCTGGTGGTCGAAGTTGGGTTTGCCCGGGTCCGGTGCGGTGGCCATCTGCCGCACCCGGGCCCGGAAATCCTTGTCGCCGGCCAGTTCCGCCAGCTCGATCCAGGCTTCGACCTGTTCGGCGCTGGGTTGCGGTGGCAGCCGCCGCATCTCGCCGGCGATCACCTCCCACATCCCGTTCTCGGGCAGCCCCGCGAACGTCTCGGCCACGAAGTCGTCAAGGAGCTGTTGCCTTTCGGCGGCTGACAGCTGGGCTAGTTTGTTCATAATCCTCATCTCCTCGCTGGTGCCATTGCGCTGGCTGACCGCCCACAGCACGGCACGTCGGGTCTGCAGCGTGCGGATCTCGGCATCGAGAGCACTCACGTGCGCCCGTACCACATCGCCAAGAGTCACCTGCCGCAGCAGCACCTTGCGCACAGTCGCCAGGTCCAGCCCCAGCTCGCGAAGCGTGCGCACCAGGTCGATGCGTGCCACCGATTCCGCGTCGTAACGCCGGTAACCGTTGCCGGCTCGGGCCGGCTGCGGGATCACCGCGGCGTCGGACCAGAATCGGATGGTGCGCACCGGCACCCCGGTGCGCTCAGCGAGCTCGCCGATGGTCATGAGCGGGTCAGGGCGGTCTTCCACGGCGTAAGCGTCAACCTTCCAGCTACTGGAGACTCAAATCCTTTTCTGTGTACCGGGTGAATGCTGGCGGAACAAGCCGCTCCGCCGACGCGCACTATTGTTTGGGCTATGGGTCTTACACTGCGGGCTGCCCGGCCGGGCGAAGCCGCTGAGCTAACCGAGCTGGTCATGCGGTCCAAGGCCCACTGGGGTTACGACGAGGAGTTCCTTGACCGAGTCCGTCCCGCGCTCACCGTTGGCGACCACCAATTGCCGACAACGGTCGTCGCCGAATACGACGGCCGGGAGGCCGGCGTAGCGACGCTCATCGGCGAGCCGCCCGAGGGCGAGCTCGACCTTCTCTTTGTGGATCCGTGGGCGATCGGCCTGGGCATCGGCAAAGCCCTATTTCTCGACTCGCTCGACCGCGCCCGGCTGCGAGGCTTCACTCGCCTGCTCATCGAGTCCGATCCCTACGCCGAGGAGTTCTACCTCCATATGGGAGCTGTGCGGATCGGCGAAACCGTCTCGTCGGCGACCGGCCGTTCGCTGCCCCTTCTCGCCTACGAGGTCTAGCGCTACCCTCTTGATCAAGGGCCGCTCAGAGCTGGTGGATCATCACACGGACAGGCTTCAGGTTCCAATCCACCGGAAGTCGTGGCATTTCGGGCGGATGGTGCTCGCGCGCAGGGTGTCGGATGTGGAAGGCTGCGCCCCGGAGATCCGGCTTTAGACGGGGAGGTTAGGGACAGTGGCATGGTTGGTGGGACAGTCGCTTGTCGTAATCGTGGCCGCCTTCTTGCTGGGCGTTCTCGTCGGTTACCTGATCTGGGGCGTGCGCCGTCCCAGCGCCACCGCGCCAGCTGTCGATGAGGCCGACTCCGTCTCCGCCCCGGCACCGGCCGTCACCTCCCGCGTAGCGGTTCTGGACGCGCCCACCGAAACCCACCGAACGGTGAACCCCTTCGCCGACGCGGCCCCAGTTGACACGGTGACCCCCGACCCCGACCCCGAGCCGGTCACCGAGCCCGACCCCGACTCAGAGCCCGACCCAGACTCCGAGACAGCCCCCGAGCCGGTCGTGGCCGAGTCGCCGGAACCCACCCGCGACCCTGACGCGGAAGACCCAGGGCTCCTGCCCGAAGAGCTGGACCCCCTCGCCGATCCAGACGCCCCCAGCACCTCGACCCGGGTCCTTCCGGTCGGCACCAGGATCGAGATCGTGCCGACCAAGCGGCGTGATCGGAAGCCGGCGTCAAAGCCAAAGGATCCCGCCAAGGCAAAGGAAAAGAAGCCGGCGGCCAAGCCCAAATCCGCGTCCATGCGCGACATCCTCGCCGAGGCGGCCGCGCTAACCGCCAACGACGCCGACCCAGAAGCAGCAGCCCAAGCGACCGAAGACCCAGCCGCCCAAGCGCCTTCCCCCCAAGACACCGCTCCAGCCAACCCCGACCCGACACCAGAAAACGAGCCAATAGCCAAAGAACCAGCAGCCAACACCGCCCCCGCCCCCGAGCCCCAGCCAGTGGCCACCCAGGCCGCACCCGAGCCCGAGCCAGTGGCCACGCAGGCCGCGCCCGAGCCTGAGCCCAAGCCCGAGCCAGTGGCCACGCAGGCCGAGCCCGAGCCACAGCGCGAGCCCGAGTCCCAGCCGGTCGCCGAGCCCGCGCCCGCGCCCGCGCCTCAGCCGGTGGCCGCGCAGGCCGAGCCCGAGACTCAGCCCGAGCCTCAGCCAGTGGCCGCGCCCGAGCCAGTGGCCGCGCAGGCCGAGCCCGAGCCTAAGGCCGCGCTCGAGACGGCACCTGCGGAGCCGGAATTTGAGGCGCCGGCCGAGGCAGCTGCAGCCGATGACGCGGAGATCGTTGAGCCGAAAGGCCAGGCACCATCCGAGACGGCCGCATCGGAGACGACCGAGTCGGACGTCGCGGCGACCCCTGAGAAAGAGCCGCCAGCCGAGGAGGTAGCGGTCGCCGGGCCGGGGGTTGAGGCGACGCCTGAGGGTGAGCCGGTGGCCGAGGTGGCTGCGCTGGAAGTGGCTGCCGCCGGGTCGAACGCTGATGTGGCATCTGAGGGTGAGCCGGTGGTTGAGGCGGCTGTGTTGGAGGGCGACGCTGCTGGGCCTGGGGTTGAGGCGGCGGCCGACGGTGAGCCGGTGGTTGAGGTGGCTGTGCGGGAGGGCGAGGCTGCCGGGCCTGGGGTTGAGGCGGCGGCCGACCGTGAGCTGGTGGCTGAGGTGGTTGATCCGGAGGAGGAGGTTTCTGGATCGGGTGTTGAGGCTGCGCCGGAGAGCGAGGCCATGGCCGAGCGGGCTGTGGCTGAGGGTGGGGCAGTTGCGCAGGAGCCGGCGGCTGATGGCGAGGTCCAGCCGGTGGCCACTAAGAAGGCTGCGGCTAGGAAGAGGCCGGGGCGGGCGTCGGCGGCCAAGCGTGCGGAGAGCGCGGAGAGCACGGAGAACGTGGAGAACGCGAACGAGGGGTAGGCCTCGAGAGCGCTGGTCGTCGCAATTGCCTGGACACAAAGTGCTGGTCGAAACCCAAAGCGGTGGGACGGTTGGCCCGGAAGCGGCAAAATCGATACCGATAGAATCATCGGCCTCGGGAAGGGACACGGAATGAGCCACGATGAGCTTTCGGAGCTGCGGGCGCGGGCCGCTGAGGGTGATCAGGACGCTGTTGGCCAGCTTGTCGAACTGGCGGGTGAGCGTGGTGACCTGGAGGAGTTGCGCCGTCTAGCTGACGCGGGCAGCAGGGATGCTGTTGACCAGCTTGTGGAGCTGGCGCAGGAGACGGGCAACGTTGGCGAGTTGCAGCGCCTGGCCGAAGCCGGCAACCGGGATGCGGCCGACATCTTGAGCGAGCTCGCCGAGGAAGCCGAATGACAGCGTCGTTGTAGGACAGGAGCGATCCGGTGATCGTGGACAGGTCTTGCGAGGAGCCGATAGGGTCGTAAGCGGAGTGCCGGGAAGTCTGGTCGGCGAGCACGTGTTGGTGCCGCGCCAGGTCTGTGAGGTGTTCCGATATGCGCGTAGCTCCCCACCGCATCCCGGGCGGCGACCCATGAGCGCGCTGGCGTGGGCCACGGTCGCGGTCTTCACCGTCACCTATCTTCTGATCGCCACCGAGAAGGTGCACCGGGTGGCTGCCGCGCTCGGCGGCGCCGTGCTGATGTTGCTCATCGGCGCCACCGATGCGCAGCACGCTTTCTTCGACGAGCATACCGGGATCGACTGGAACGTTCTGTTCCTCCTGTTAGGAATGATGCTGATCGTCGCCGTGCTCAAACGCACCGGCGGTTTCGAGTATGTGGCGATCTGGGCGGCGAAGAAGGCCCGAGGCAAACCCTTTAGAATCATGACTATTCTGGTACTGGTCACCGCCACCGCGTCGGCGGGTTTGGACAACGTGACCACGGTCCTGCTGATAGCTCCGGTGACGTTCCTGGTGTGCGACCGGCTCGGGGCGCCGGTGGCGCCGTTCCTGATCGCCGAGGCGATGGCCTCCAACATCGGCGGCACAGCGACCCTGGTCGGAGACCCGCCCAACCTCATCATCGGGTCGCGGGGTGGGTTGTCCTACAACGACTTTCTCGTTCACCTGACACCGATCATCGTGGTGCTCATGGTGGTGTTCGTGGTGCTGTGCCGGATCCTTTTCCGCAAGGCGTTCTCGTACCAGCCGGAGAAGGCCGCGAAGGTGATGGCGCTGAACGAGCGCGACGCGATCAAGGACCCCCGGCTGCTCATCATCTCCAGTGTGATCCTGGCGCTGGTCACGGTGGCGTTCATGCTGCATACCGTGCTGCGGCTGGATCCTGCGGTGGTGGCGATGGTGGGCGGGCTGCTGCTGCTAGCGTTGTCCAAATTGGACGCCGAGACCGTCGCCAAGGAGGTGGAGTGGCCGACGCTGGTGTTCTTCACCGGCCTGTTCATCATGGTCGGCGCGCTGGTCAACACGGGCGTCATCGGCCAGATCTCCCAGGCGGCCACGAATGCCGTCGGCGGCAAGCTGTGGCCGGCAACGATGGTGCTGTTGTGGGGGTCGGCGTTGCTGTCCGCGATCGTGGACAACATCCCTTATGTGGCAACAATGTCGCCGATCGTCGCCGATCTGGTCAACGGCTTCCCGAAGGGCGAGGGCAACGTGCTGTGGTGGGCCCTGGCCCTGGGGGCGGACCTCGGCGGCAACGCCACCGCGATCGGCGCGTCGGCGAATGTGGTGGTCATCGGGATGGCCGAACGCGCGGGTAAACGGATCTCGTTCTGGGAGTTCACCAAGTACGGGCTGATCATCATGGTGGTCACCATCGCGGTATGTGTGCCGTATCTGTGGTTGCGATACTTCGCCTTCGACTGACAGTCCGAAATACCGGTTGACGGCGGGTGGCCGGGGGACGAGTGTCGGGCCGTGGAGCGATGGCCGTTGATAGCTCGAGAGGCCGAGCGCACCTTGATCGGCGATGCGCTGGCAGATCGGGCGGACGGCTCTGGGGTGCTGGTGGTCGGCGCGTCCGGGGTGGGCAAGACGCGGCTGGTTCACGAGGCGGTGTCGCGGCTGGATCGCCGGACAGTGGTGCGCCTGGCCGGCACGGCCGCCGCGCAAGGCATTCCGCTCGCTCCCGTGCTGGCGGTGTTTCCGGACATCACCGCCGCGCCGGAGCAGGGAATCCCCCAGGCGCGGGCCCGTTTGGCGGGGCGGCGGACACGCCCGGTGCTGATGGTCGACGACGCGCACTGGCTCGATAGCGCCACGCAGACCCTGTTGCATCTGCTGGTCAGCACGCGTCAGGTGCGCGCTGTGGTGATCGCGGCGGGTGATTTCCCCATCCCGCCAACGGTTTCCGATCTATGGAAGAACGGCCATCTGGAGCGGATCGATCTGCAGCCACTGGCCCCGATCGAGTCGGCGAGGCTGGTCGAGGCCCTGGTCGGTGCCCCGGTGGTGGCGGCGGTGACGGCCGAGCTGCACGTGCGGTCCAACGGGCTGCCGCTGGCGCTGCGCGAGCTGGTGACCGAGGCCATGGCCAGCAAGGCGCTGATCGTCGAGGGCGGGCTGGGCCGTGCCGTCGCGCCGCTGCCGGCGTCGCGGCGGCTGGGCGAGGTGGTCGCCGCGAACCTGGCGGCTACCGTCCATAGTGGACGAGAGGCGCTGGACGTTGTCGTGCTCGCCGAACCCATCTCGCTGCAGATGCTGTTGCGCGTGGTGGATCAGGCTCAGGTGAGCGACGCGGAGCGAAGCGGTCTGATCCGGGTGTCCAGCTCGCGGCTGGGCCGGCTCGACCGTCACGTGGTGACCGCCGGTCATCGCCTTTACGCGCAGACCGCGCAGGCCGAGCTGGGCCCGTTGCGGCGCCGCCAGATCCTGGAACGGCTGGCGGATGTGGCGTGCGAGCAGGCTGACGGCAGCGAGGCGCTGGCGTTGCAGGCCGCCGCCTGGTGCCTGGAGATCGGCCGTCCGGTGACGGTCGACAGCCTGTTGCGGGCCACCCGGCTGACCCATCGCTCGCTCGACCCGGCACAGGCCACCCAGTTCGCCGGCCAGCTGTGGCGGCAGCGCCCCGACTTCGAGACCGGGCTGCTTTATGCGACGACGCTGGCCAGGCAGCAGCGGTACGAGTCGTCGTTGGAGGTGCTGCGCCAGCTGCTCGCCCACGCGCACTCCGACGAGGAGCGGATGACCAGAGCGTCGATGACCAACGAGATCCTGGCCCGGCTCGGCAGGCACGATGAGGCGATGGCCGAGCTGCGGCAGGCGGAGCGGACGGTGCGAAGCAGGCGGGCGCAGGCGCATCTGGTCGCGCGCCGGGCGTTCACCGCGAACCTCGCCGGGCGTACCCGGGAAGGCCTGATTCTGATCGATCCGTTGCTGCGCAGCGATGATCAGGAGGAGCGGCACGAGGCGCAGACCTTCGCGGTGGTCATGCTGGCCCTGGACGGCCGCGCCGAGGAAGCGCTGGCGCTTGCCCACGAGCTGGAGCTGCTCAGTGAAGTCGGGCCCGATGACTCCGACCGCCTCGCGCCGCACCGGCAGATGGCGGCCGTCCAGCGTGGCTACGCGCTGATGTATTCAGGCCGGCTGATCGAGGCACAGCAGTGGGCGGCGCAGGGCCTGCGCATGGCCGAGGAGCACGGCTCGGAGTTCCTGCTGGCCGCGTGGCTCAACCTGGGGGCGCGCGTCGAGCTGGAGCGCGGCGACCCGGGCCGGGCGATCCTTCCGCTCGGGCGGCTGATCGCGGAGGTGCCCGAGGTGAGCGGCGGCGCGCAGCGGGCGCTGGCCCACAGCGCGCTGGTGGAGGCGCACGCCATGCTCGGTCAGGTGAGCCCGGCGCGGGAGGCGCTGGCCGCGCTCGCCGAGAACCCGGGCAATGTGGCATGGCACCCGGCTGGTTCGGCGCAGATCGCCGCGGCCCTGCTGGCCTTCGCCGAAGGCGATCCGGCCGGGGCGATGGCCCTGTTCGAGGACGGCTATCACCGGGCCGCCCCGGCGAACGGCTCGATCGCGCTGAGCGCGGCGCACATGGTGAGCCGCTACGGCCTGCGCCGGGCCGGGCTTGACATGGCCCGCGAACTGCCTGCGGTACAAGGAAAACTGCCTGAATTGAGGTTGGCGCATCTGGAAGCGCTTGTAGCGGGCGATGTCGAGCGATTGCTCGCCGTCGCCGAGGGGTTTGCCGAGTTGGGCGCCGATCTGCTGGCCGCCGAGGCGTTTGCGGTGGCAGCGGCTCAGGCCACGGCCCGTGGCGACACCCGCAGGGCGGCCAATGCGACCATGGCCGGAAAGCAAATCGCGACCCGACTGGGCAACGTGCGGACACCGGACCTGCTCGCGCTCACCTCGCCGGCCTCGATCGGCCTGACCAAGCGGGAACGCGAGGTGGCCAGGCTGGCCGCGAACGGCATGACCAGCCAGGCGATCGCCGGCTCGCTGGTGGTTTCGGTGCGGACGGTGGAAAACCATCTGCAGAACGTCTTCCGCAAGGTCGGCGTGCGCAACCGGCAGGAGCTGCGCGACGCCCTCGGCTGACGGCGGAAGCCGGGAACCACAAGGGTTCCCGGCCTCCGGTTCGCCAGGGTCAGCGGCAGGCGGTCAGCGGCAGGTGGTCACCGCTCCGTACACCAGCTGGGAGCTCGCCATGGAGAATGACTTCACCCGCATCGTCCAGCGCCCGCCCATGGTCGAGTCGACCCGGGCCAGCTCGAACACGCTCGGGCCGCTGATGCTGCTCGCGGCCAATTGCTGCACCGGGTTGCGCACTTCCAGATCGACGTCGTTGTCCGCGTTGGTCGGTCCGCTGGCCTGCGCCGGCCACCACAGCGACGCGCTGAGACGGCAGGAGGAGGCGGCAAGGTCGATCGGCACGTCCACGAACCCGCCCGGGTTGACCGTGACCGCGAAGGTGAAGGTCTGACCGGTGTGCAGTTTGAGCTTGCCCGCGCCGTCGACACCGTCGAACGGTTGAGGGCGTGAGCCACCGGCGATCAGGGTGGCGTAAACCCTGCCCGGATCGACGGTGCTGTTGCCGCCCTTGAGGTAGGCGCGCAGCGCCGCCGCCGTTCCGCCGGCCGCCGCGGTGGCGCCGCTGGTGCCGGTGAAGACCCCGGTCGCGGTGGTCGACGTGCCCCGGCCCGCCTCGTAGTTGGTCGGCACCACCAGGTCGGGCTTGTAGCGCCCGTCCTCGGTCGGCCCTTTACCCTGCGGGAACGGTGCGACGAATGTCTTGACGTCGACCGAACCTATCCCCAGCACGTTGCGGGCGTTGGCCGGCGCCCGGACGCTGTTGACGCCGCCGCCGAAATTGCCGGCCGCCGCGACGACTACCGCACCGGACCGGAACGCGCTGTCCGCGGCCTGATCCAGAGGGCTGTCCGGCGTTTCGAGCATCTGCATTTCCGCCACGATCATCTTCATGCCGTCCTGCACCGCCCGGCCGAACGACGCCACAGCCGCGGGCAGATCCGTTCCGCAACCCGTTGTGCCGTCGGCGAGTGGGCCGAACACGCCGGTGTGGTAGACGCGCACCCTCATGTCGGTGATGCCGCGCAGCCCATCGCCGAGCGCGTTGCTGCCCGCCATCGCCGTAACCGAGCGGGTGCCGTGGTCGCAGATGTCCGCGGTGATCTTCGGGTTGCGGTTCACCATGTCCACCACGACCACGCCGGTGCTGGGCAGCAGGACGTGGGAGTTGACCCCGCTGTCGATGAGAGCGATCGTGTCGTTGCTCGAACCGAAGGAGCGGAACACGTCGGTGCCCATGAGCGATCGGGCGACCGACAGATCGTTGCCGGGATCACTGTCCACCGGGAACGGCACGACGGTGTCCGCGGAGGTGACGCTGCGCACGCCGGGTTCGGCGGCGAGCGCTTCCACGGCCGCCACTGGAACCTCGGCGACGAAGCCCTGCACCAGCCAGAATTCCTCGATGATCCGGCCGCCGGCGCGGGCAACCCTGGTGCGCCATTGGTTGTTCGCCGGTTCCCGCTGCGCCCGGATCCGGTCGACCAGGATCTGCGCCTGGTCCTGCCGGGCTGTCGCCATGGCCGCTGATTCGCCGTCAGCCTTTGCCGGGAATTCCGGGATGGTCACGGTGTCTGCGACGCCGACCACAATTTTCACGGTACCGATTGCGCCCTTGCTCTGCACGAGGGTGCGCAGCTGGGGCGAGACGATCGGGCCGCGTTGCTTGTTCTCTGGCCCGCCATCGGATTTCGAAGCGAGGCCGGCAGGCACGGTGCCGCTCGTGACACGCACCTCCTGCCTGGTCCGGCCGGTGCCGGAGCCGGGCGCTCCGATCTGGTCGATCACCACGACCTGATCGGTTCCGCCCTGGCCGGAGGCCGGCGCCGGCAGCCACGCCGCAGTCGCCGCCATGAGCGCCACGACGCCGGAATGGAACCACTTGATTTGAGACACAGCTTGCCTTCCTTGAGGGGTTTCGCTAACCCGCCAAGCAAACTGCGCGGCGACGGCGGCCACCTGAGTAACCGGTACTCAAAGTTTGACGCCGATCGATGTGATGCGCGGCACCCAAAACCTAGTCGGCTGTTGGCTCCTCCGGCCAGCGGGCCGCCCGGATGCGCCGGTCGGCGATGGTGAAGCTGAGCGCGATCGCCAGCACGGCGGACAAAGTGAGGATGGCGATCGGCGCGGACAGGTATTGCAGGAGCAGACCGGAGCTGACCATTCCCAGTGCCGCACCGGCGCCGAGTATGGTCATGAACGCGGTTACGGTCCGGCCGCGCTGCTCGTCTGGTACCTGGCGAAAAATCAGGATGTCGACGAGGACACGCATCGACGGCCCGCCCAGACCCAGCAGGAAAAGCGCGGCCGCCATCCACCACGCTCCAAAGGGGAGGGACAGCGCGCCGATCAGCACGACCGCCGTCCCGCCGAGCCAGAGCATGAGCGCGCCGGGGGACAGGTTGCGGTGCAGCGGGCGAACCAGCAGCGTGCCGGCCAGACCGCCGACCGCCAGCGCCGCCATCGTGAGCCCGACCATGGCCGGCGACACGCCTTCGCGGCCGAGGATGACGATGACGATGAGGATGAGCGGGGCCGACACGGTGTTGAGCACAGCCGCGAACAGAGTGCTGTGCCTGAGCATCGGCACCTTCCACAGCAGGGCGACGCCGGTCAGCACCCGGCTCAGCGCGCTCCCGTCCACTGTGGACTGCGCGGGTTTGGTGCGCTGCGGGGGACGCACGAACAGGGCGCAGACCAGCGATACCAGGAACGAGATGGCGGTCGCGGCGAAGGGCAGGACGACGGCGGCCGAGTAGAGCAGGCCACCGAGCGGAGGTCCGGCGAGCGCGGCCGAATGGCTGCGCACCTCCTCCTGGGTGAGGGCGGCGGTGAGCTGCTTCGGCGGCACCACGGCACGGACCAGGAGCATGCGGGCCGAACCGCCGAGCGGCTGCACCGCGCCGATCGCCACGGCCACCACCAGCAGATGCGGCAGGGTGATCCGGTCCAGGAGCGCGGCCACGAGCACGCTTCCGGCGGCCAGGGCCCGCACCGTCTCCATCGTGATCAGCAGCAGGCGCCGGTCTTTCGAGTCGGCGAGCGCACCCGCGGGCAGCCCGACCAGCAACGACACGAACATCTGCACACCGCCGAACGCGCCCGCCCAGGCCGGCGATCCGGTGACCGCGAGCACGACCAGCGGGTAGACGAGATCGGTGATCTCCTTGCCGAGGAAGGCGAAGGCCGAGCCACTCCACAACAGCTGGAAGTTGCGGTTGCGCCGCAGCGGCACCTCCGCAGGGTCGGTCTCGACAAGCGTGGCCTGGCTACCGGGGTGGTCGCTCACGGGCTTCCTCCTATGTCCGCGGGGATGGCAGATATCGTGTCATTTATCATTCTCACTGTCCCTGCCATACCGGTTCTCGGCGCTCCGCAAACGCGCGCGGACCCTCCACGGCGTCCTGGCTCACGCAGCGGCGTTCCTCCCACTCGTAGCGGGCGGCGAACGCCTCCTCCAGCGGCATGTCCAGCGACCGCGAAGCCGCCTGTTTGATGGCGCGGACGGCCAACGGCGCGCAGCGAAGCAGATCGTCGACCCACCGTGCCACAGCGTCATCGAGCTCGGGTAGCGCGACGACCTCGTTGACCAGACCGAGCTGCAGCGCCCGCTCGGCCGGGATCTGACGCCCGGTCAGCAGGTAGCCCATCGCCGTCTTCAACGGCAGCTGCCTGGTCAGCCGGAACACGCCGCCCGCGCCGGCCACCAGCCCTAGCCGCGCCTCGGGCAGGGCGAAGACCGCGTCCTGCGAGGCGACGATGACATCGCAGGCGAGAGCCAGCTCGAAACCGCCGCCCAGGGCGAAGCCGTGCACCCGGGCGATGATCGGCTTGGCCAGGTCGAACCGCTCGGTCAGCCGGGGCCAGCCGGGCAGTCCCCGGCTGCCGAAGGTGGTCTGCCGCGGCTCCTGGCGGTCCAGATCGGCCCGCTCCTTGAGGTCCTGCCCGGTGGAGAAGGCCCGGCTGCCGGCACCGGTCAGGACCGCGACCCACAACTCGTCGTCGGCGGCGAAGTCGTCCCAGACGTGGCCGAGTTCCTCGTGCATCCGCAGGTCCATGGCGTTGAGGACGTGTGGCCGGTTCAGCGTCACGTAGGCGACCCGGCCCCGCTTTTCGTACCGCACCCGTGGCTCGTCGGGATCGACCGTCACGATCTGCCCGCCCCCGCGCTGAAACGGGTGACCTTGTTCAGCACATCCTCGCTGTAGAGCCGCCGGGCCTGCTCGATGGCGAACTCGGCCAGGTAGCGGCGCAACGACTCCTGCGGCTCGTCGGCGAGGTTGAGCATGCGCCGGTTGGCGAAGACGGCCGGACTGTCCAAAAGCGCCACTTCCGCCTTGATCGCCTCATCCATCTCCTCGGGCGCGACGATCTTGTCAAACAGCAGCCCGCCTTCCGGCTCGCTGGCCGCCACCCGCCGGCCGGCGAGGATGACCTGCCGGGACAGCCGGCCACCGGTCACCCGGCCCAGGCGCAGGTTGCCCGCGCCCGGGATGATCCCCTCCTGGGCGGCGGGCAGGCTGAAGTACGCGTCCCGCTCGGCGATCACCCGGTCGCAGGCCAGCATCAGCTGCGCCCCGCCACCGATCGCGAACGAGTCCACAGCCGCCAGCCACGGCTTCTGCGCCACCACGCCATCCCAGGCCCAGTCCCGTTCTCCGGTAAGGCCATGGATCATTTTGGCGATATAGCCCATCTCCCGGCCTAGCAGGAAGCCGACGAGCGAGATCCGGCCGGCGTGCAGGCTCTTGAGGTTGATCCCGGAGCTGAACACGCGGCGGCCCGCGTACTTCGAGTGGGTCATCACGCCACCCCGGATCACCCCGACCCGCACCTGCGATGCCAGCAGAGCCAGGTCGACTGCGGTTTCCATGTCCCGAACCTGCTCGTCGTCCTCGGCGTTGAGGCAGTCCTCGCGCTGCATCGTCAGATGGGCCGCGCCGTTGTGACACTCGACCCGTACCGAATCCAAGGTCACCACACCGGTCTGCTCGAACTGCGGCAACAGGTGCAGCGCCCGCTCGGTGGGCCGGCGCATGGCTTCGAGAAGGTGCGGACCCGAGGTGGCGGAACGCAAGAAGTGGCTAAGCAGGATGCTTTGATCGATATCCAGCCCCTCCTTGTCGTCAGGGGCACGCCGTTGTTCCGCCTCCACCTGTTCCCGGGTGGGGGTCAGCCCAGGCACCAGCGTGGCAACGCGCTCGCAAACCATGTCGAGGCGTAGATAGCTTGTCCGGCCGTCGGTCACCTCGTCGTAGAGGCGCTCGGCGTGCTCACGGAGAAACGCGTCGGTCAGGTTGCGGAGCTCGCGCCGCGCCTCGGCAACGGTTTCCCGTTGCCGTGGCGAGCGTTGCGCCGGCGTGCCAGACACGGCCTGCAGCTGGAGCAGCTGTGCATTCGTGGCCGCGATCCTTGCTGTCTCAGCGGACGGCAGCGGCATCGGCCACCTCCCCGGCCGGGTCCTGACGCAGCAGGCGATCGCAGGCGGCAAGGTGACGGCCCAGCGCCTCCTCGAACGTCGTGGTCGTCGCGTCGAGCATCAGCTGGCGGCATACGGCCACGTCCTGGCCGACGGCGGTTTCGAGCAGCGCCACCGCGGCGGCGGTCGCGGCGGCCACGTCGTCCGACACCTCGTCGACGATGTTGCGGGCCAGTGCCTCGGTCACGGAAATGGTGCCACCGAACAGGATCGAGCGGCGGATGCGGGCGAAGCCGACCTGGTTCGCCAGGCGGTAAAGGCCCATCCCGGGCCAGACCCCGCGCGGTCCCGCGGGCAGGTGCAGGCAGGCGTCGGTCGCCGCCACCCGCAGATCGGTGGCCAGCAACGCCTCCACCGCGATCCCGCCATAGTCACCGCGGACCACCGCGACGGTCGGCCGGTCGAGGCGTTCCAGCCGCCGCAGCACGCGTTCCCATTTGTTGACCGTGGCGATCTCGGGCAGGTCGGGGTGGCCCGGCTCGGGAAAGCCGGTGACCTCCAGGACCGGGATGGTGTCCGCCGGCGCGTCCTCGATCTTGTCGATGAACGCGTCTAGGGCCTTGACGACGGCGGCTGAAAGTGGTCGCCTGCCATCGATGTGGTGTGGAAGCTGCATTTCAGTTTCTCCTGCTGGGCGAAAGAATTACCAACGAACCAGAGCGGTTTCGATGCTGGAGCCGGGTCCCATGGTCATGAGCACGCCGTATTCACCGGCCTGTACTGTGCCCTCCTTGAGCAGCCGCTCGTAGGAGAACAGGAACGATCCGCTCGACACGTTTCCGTAGTCGCGCAGGATTCCGATGGTGTGCCTCAGGTCGTACCGGGTCAGTCCGAGGTTCACCCCGACCGCGTCGATGACCTTCTTACCGCCCGAGTGGACCAGCCAATGCGCGATGTCGTCCTGGCGCAGACCGGAGCGGGCAAGCAGGCGGCCCACCGTTTTTCGGGCGTGTTTGCCTACCACGTAAGGGATGTCGGGGTCGAGGTAGAAACTGAAAGCGCCCTGCGCCGGATCCCAGTCGTAACGCATGGCGTGCATGGCTTCCGGGATGATGCAGCTGGTGAAGTCGATGATCCTGGGCATCGGCCGCTGCTCGGTGTGTTCGTCCGCGGTCGCCCCGGCCATCACCGCGATGGCGGCCGATCCATCGCCGAACAGGCTGTTGACCACCGATGTCCGCATCGTGCCGTCGAAGACGTAGGCGGCCGAGCAGGCTTCGATGCACACCATGACGGCGAGCTCACCCGGATGGCTCTTGGCCCAGCCGGCCGTGACGCCGAGGCTGTTGAGCCCGGCGTTGCAGCCCATCCCGACCACGTCCACGCGATTGGTGTGGCGGCTCAGTTCCAGCTCCCGGATGAGCAGCGCGCTGAAACCGGGGGTGAGGAAGCCGGTGGAGGTGACGCAGCACAGGTACCGGATGTCGGAAAGTTCGGCGCCCATCTGCTTGAGGCATTCCTGCACCGCCCGCGATCCCATGCCGACGCCCTGTTCCCGGTGCTTGGCCAGGAGCTGGCCGGTGGTTTCCAGAGCACGCCCGCCGCCCTCACCCGGCTGCGGCAGGGTCAGGAAGCGTCGTTCGATGGCGCTGTTGAGATAGATGGAACGGATCTTAGGATCGACGATGTTCAAGATGTCGATGAGTTCGCGTTGCGAGTAGGCGGTGTCAGGGACCGCGGTGCCGACCGACATGATTTGCGGCAGGCCGGTCGTGCACAGGTCGGGTGGGCTTGAGGTCCGCACCAGACCGGGATGCGCCAAAGCCAGCGTCATCGGTAAGTCCACCCCCACATGCGCCGACGGCTCCTGATCAGGATCTTGGCCGTGATTTCAGTCAACTTTGCTCACCCTCTCGCCGATGATCGGTCCGATCCCGGACATGACCTCGGCCTTGACGATGTCGAGGTGTCCACAGTCCAGGTTGTGAAATTCCGTTGTGCCGGTGAGGAATGGCCGCCATGAATCGTCGGGCCGGTAGTCGCGGGTCGCGCGGAAACCGAGCACCGTCCCGTCGAATCGGGCCGGATCGTGGTCGGCCATCGCCCGCAGGTTCGCCGCTGTCACGGCGACAAGACGGTCAAGCGTCTCGTCGTCGAACGAGGCGAGCGGGCTCTGTGCCGCGATCAGCTTTTGCCTGCGGTCGGCGGCGTCGGTGACCGCGAGACCGTCCAGTGCGGCATAGTTCGCGTGTTCTTCGGGGATTTCGGTGCGCCGGTCGCCGCCCGGGTAGGCGTCCAGCAGAACGAGCAGCGGCACCTCCGCGCCGCGGGCGCGCAGATCCGTGGCCACCTGATGGGCCAGCGTGCCACCGAACGACCAGCCGATCAGCAGGAAAGGCCCATCGGGCCACCTCGCCGTGATCTGGTCGCGGTAATAGGCGGCAAGGCTGGTGACGCTGCGGGCATCGACCGGCCCGCCGGTCAGGCGCGGATCCTGCAAGGCGTAGACCGGGTGACCGTCCGGCAGATGCTTCGGCATCGACGAGTAGCCCCAGCCGAGACCGTTGGCCGGTGGCAGCACAAAGACCGGGGGAAGGTCACCGGAACCGCGGTAGGTCAGCACAGCGCCCAGCGACGCCGACTCGCTGCTGCCGAGAAGCTGGTCGAGTTGCGCGACGGTCGGGGCCGCGAACACGTCGCGGACGCTGACCTCGACGCCGAGAACCGCGCCGATCCTGCTGACCAGACGAGTGGCCAGCAGCGAATGACCGCCCAGCTCGAAGAAGGTGTCGTCGATACTGGCCTGCGGCACGGCGAGCACCTCGGCGAACAGGTCGCAGAGGATCTGCTGGCGCGGGGTGGACGGCTGACGGCCACCGTTGCGCCGCTCCGGCTCGGGCAGTGCGCGCCGGTCCACCTTGCCGTTGTTGGTCAGCGGCAACGCATCGAGGACCACGAAGGCCGACGGGATCATGTACTCGGGCAGCCGGGCGGCAACGTGAGCCCGGACGGCGTCGACATCGGGCACCTTGTCGGCCTGGCGTACCAGGTAGGCGACAAGGGACCGCTCGCCGGGCCGCGACTCGCGAGCCACCACGACCGACCGGCTCACATCGGGATGATCGTCGAGGGCGGCCCCGATCTCACCCAGCTCGATCCGGAAACCCCGCACCTTGACCTGATCGTCGGTGCGGCCAAGGTATTCCAGGTGGCCGTCCCGGGCCCAGCGGGCCAAATCACCGGTGCGGTACATGCGCGATCCCGGCGTCCCGTAGGGATCGGCGACGAATCGCCCCGCGCTCAGGCCGGGCCGGGCCAGATAGCCGCGGGTCACCCCGGCGCCGGCTAGGTAGAGCTCGCCTACGGTTCCCTCCGGCACCACCCGCAGCGACCCGTCGAGCACGTACACCCGGGTGTTGCGGATAGGAGAGCCGATGGACGGCGGGCCGGGGCGCTCGTCGACCACCGTGGAGGTCGCGTAGACGGTGATCTCGGTGGGGCCGTAAAGGTTGATGACCTCGCCGACCTTGCGCATCTGATCGGCAAGGTGGCTGGAAAGCGCCTCGCCGCAGCTGAGCATCTTCAACCCCAGCAAGGTTTCCGGCACCGTGGCCAGCAACGCCTGCCACAGGCTCGGGGTGGCCTGCATTGCGGTGACCTGCTGGCGCTCCATCAGCCGGGCCAGCTGGGCGGGCTCGCGCGCCATGCCACTGGGCGCCAGCACCAGGGTGCCGCCGGTGACCAGCGGCGGGAAAAGCTCGTTCACCGAGGCGTCGAAGGCCGCTGTCGCCAGGGCAGCGAACCGGTCCTTCGGGCCCAGGCGCAACCGGTCTCGCATGGCGAGCTGGAAGTTCACCAGATTGGCGTGGGACACCACGACGCCCTTGGGGCGGCCCGTCGACCCGGAGGTGTAGATCGCGTAGGCGACGTTGGCGGGCGTCGCGGCCGGCCCGAGCACCGTGGCGGGCTCGGCGTCCGGCATCGTCAAGTCGTCGATAACGAGCTGGGGACAACCGGTTTCGGGCAATCCGGCAACGGACTCCCGATCGGTCAGCAGCAGCACCGGCTTTGCGTCTTCGAGCATGAACGCGATGCGATCCGCGGGATAACCCGTGTCGATGGGAAGGTAAGCGCCGCCTGCCTTCCAGACCGCCAGGATCGCCACCATCAGGTGTTCCGACCGGGTCATGGCGATGGCGACGTACCGTTCCGGCCGCACCCGGTGCTGGTGAAGAAGAACGGCCAGCCGGGTGGCCCGCTCATCGAGCTCGCGGTAGGTCAGCGCGCGGTCCCCGGCCACCACCGCGATCTGGTCAGGTGTGCTGGCCGCCTGCTCTTGGATCAGATCCAGCAGCCGGATCGCGGGCAGCGGCGCCTGCGTGTCGTTGACCGTGGTGAGCAGCCGGTGCCGGGAGTCCGCATCGAGCAGATCAAGCTGGCTGATCGGCAGGTGCGGGTCGGCGGCCACCTGTTCCAGCACCCGCACCAGCTGGCCGGCGATGGTCTGTGCGGCGGCCCGGGTGAACAGGTCGGCGGAGTATTCCACCAAACCCTGAAGCCCACCCGGCGTTCCGTCGCTGTCGCGCTGCTCGCCCAGGAAGAACGAGAGATCGAACTTTGCGACGTCGCTTGCCGAGGACCGTTGCGTGGTGCACGGCAGCCCAAGCATCTCGACGTCACGCGCCTCGCCGCTGGCCAGGATGAAGAAAACCTGGAAAAGCGGGTGCCGCGCGAGCGACCGGGTGGGCTGGACAGCCTCCACGATGCGCTCGAAGGGCAGGTCCTGGTGTTCGAAGGCGGCCAGGTCGGTGTCGCGTACCCGGCGCACCAGCTCGGTGAAGGTGGGATCGCCAGCGGTGCCGGTGCGCAGGATCAGTGAGTTCACGAAGAGCCCGACCAGATCGTCGAGCGCCTCGTCCACCCGGCCGGCGATCGCCGTCCCCAGCGGGATGTCGGTGCCGCAGCCGAGCCGGGTGAGCAGGGCCGCGACGGCCGCCTGAACCACCATGAACAGCGTCACCTGTTCGGTGTTGGCCAGATCGGACAACCGTTGGTGCACCTGGGCTTGCGCCGTGAACTCGACCGCGCCGCCCCGGTAGGACGACTGCGCGGGCCGGGGGAAGTCGGTGGGCAGCGCCAGTTCTTCGGGCAGCCCGGCCAGTGACTGTCGCCAGAACGCCAGCTGGCGGCTGACTTCGCTGTCCGGATCGTCCTCGCCGCCCAGCAACTCCCGCTGCCACAACGCGTAATCGCTGTACTGCAACGGCAACTGCTCCCACTGCGGGGCGGACCCGGCCAGGCGGGCGGTGTAGGCGGTGGTGAGGTCACGGCTCAGCGGACCCATCGACATGCCGTCGCTCGCGATGTGGTGAAGGATCACCACGAGCAGATGGTCCTTGGGGCCGACGGTGAACAGCCGCACCGACAGCGGAAGCTCGCAGGACAGATCGAAGGTACGGGCGAGGGTGGCCTCGACGCGTGCGTCGAGGCCCCCTTCGGTGACTGTCTCGTGCGTGAAGTCGAGCCGGGTCGCGTCCTGAGGCAGGACGCGCTGGACCGCCTCGCCGTCAACCTCTTGGTAGACGGTGCGCAGGATTTCGTGCCGCTGCACCACATCGGCCAACGCGGCGCGCAGCGCTTCCACCTCCACGTGTTCGTGGATGCGGGTGATCACCGGGATGTTGTACGTCGGCGACGGTCCCTCCAGCCGATGCAGGAACCAGAGCCGCCGCTGCGCGTACGACAGTGGGAAAGTAGGACTGCTCACCGCTTATGCCAGACCGTGACATGCGACTCGAAGTAGTCGTACTCGCGGGGGTTCTCCCGAAGCACACCGGCCTCGTCGGACTCGGTGACCAGATCGAAGTCCTTCTCCAGCAACGCCTTCATCGCCTGTGCACTCGGGGTGCGGGTGGCGGCGGAGCCGAGCCACTCGCTGGGGTGGCTGTACTCGGCGAACCAGGCCCACGGGCAGGCGACCATCAGCAGGCCGCCGCTTCGCAGGATGTCGTTGGATTCGCTGAGCCGGCGCAGGCATTCCACCGGCTGCCACACCCGATCGAGCACATTGGACAGAATGACGGCGTCGAACGGGTCGCCCTTGGGCCGCAACATGTTCGCGTCGCCCACCTCGAAGGTCAGCCGGGCGCGCTCGCTGGGCTCCGCGACCTGAATGCGTACCTCGCGATAGAACGGGCCTTGCTCGATGACACTGAACGTCCCGCTGCCGTGTTCGGTCAGCGACTTGGCGATGCTGATCGAACGCGGGCTGACATCGATGCCGACCACCTCGTCGGTCACCCAGCGGCTCAGCGCATGAGATAGGCCACCGACGTTGCAGCCGATGTCGAACGCACGCGCCACAGGGGTCTTGGTGCGCTGTGCGCTGTTTTGTAGTAGGTCGGAAAGGCGCTGGCAGTACCCGTGCGCGGCGGCGAGCGGGTGCTTGCGGCGGTCGAACTGGTCCTCGAGCCTGCCGTAGTGCATGAGCAGGTACTTCGAGAGGTCGCGTGAGGTGTCGTACTGAGCACCGGTGTCGTGCTCGAGCAGCTCGTCGCCCTTGAGCAGGACAGGCGGCATCGTCATGGTTTTTCCCTCTCCAGAGTTGGTGATTAGTCCTCGGACAAAGACCGGCGCCGTAGAGCGGGCCGGGCCGGCCCGGCGGTACCGAGGCGAGGTTCGAGCGTGGCGACGGTGGGGTTCTCGAAAAGCTTGCGAACTCCCACTTCGAAGCCGAGGGTGGATCGGATGCGGTTCACCAGCCGGGTGGCCAAAAGGGAGTGGCCCCCGATGTCGAAGAAGTTGTCGTTCACGCCGACCTCCGGCAGCCCTAGCACCTCCGCGAAAAGCCGGCACAGCGCCTGCTGGCGCGGTGTCTGGGGCGCTGCCTGATCGGCCGTGGTTTCGTAGACCGGTGCCGGCAGCGCGTTGCGGTCCAGTTTTCCGTTGGCGGTCAACGGAAAGGCGTCCATGGAAACGAAGGCGGACGGGACCATGTAGTCAGGCAGCCGGGAAGCCAGCTCGCGCCGCAGCAGCGCCACATCGACGGTCGCGGCGTCGGCCGGTACCACATAGGCCACCAGACGCTTGTCTCCTGGCTGATCCTCGCGAGCTATCACCAGCGCCTGCTGGACGACGGCGATCGCGGACAGCGCAGTCTCGATCTCGCCCAGCTCGATCCGGAAGCCGCGGATCTTCACCTGGTCATCGGAGCGTTGCAGGAAGACCAGGCGAGCGTCGGGCTCCCAGCGCACCACATCGCCGGTGCGATACATCAGCTCGCCCGCGGGCCCGAACGGGCACGCCACGAAGCGCGAGGCGGTCAGGCCCGGCCGGCCGACGTAGCCACGGCCCAGCCCGGCGCCGGCCAGGTACAGCTCGCCCGCGACGCCGACCGGAACCGGCTGCAGGAACTGATCCAGCACATACAGTCGGGTACCGGAAAGCGGCTGTCCAAGCGCGACAGTGGAGCCGACCTGTTGCCCGGAGCGCCACGGATACTGCGTCACGCACAGGGTCATTTCGGTTGGGCCGTAAGTGGTGCGCACCACCATTTCCGGGCAGTTGCGCAACGCGCGCTCGACCGCGCCGGCCGAGATGACGTCGCCTCCCGTGGTGACTTCGGACAGCCCCTGGAACGCGTCGACGGGACCCTCCGCGATGACCCGGAAAAGCCCGGCGGTCAGGCTCAGCCGGTTCACGCCGTGGGTCTGGATCAGGCCGCGCAGCCCGGCTGCGTCGATGTCTCCGGGTGGAGCCACGACTATCCGGCCACCGGCCAGCAGCGGACCCCAGATCTCCCAGGTGGAGGCGTCGAAGGCGTGCGGCGAGTGCATCAGCACCACGTCTTCTGGCAGCATCGCCCAGGACGGGTCGCGGGCCAGGTCGACGACGCCCTGATGGGTGATCTGGATGCCCTTGGGCTCTCCGGTGGAGCCGGAGGTGTACATGACGTAGCAGAGCTGGCCGGGCTGGACGACCGGCAGTTCGCCCGCGTCGCCGGAGGGATCCGTCTCACAGGTCAGGATGCGCCTGCCGGTGCCGGCCTGCTCGGCGACGAGGTCGTGCTCGCCGAATGTCTTGTCCACCAGCATGACCGGCGAGGTGCTGGCCGCGACGACCGCACGCATCCGGGCGAGCGGATAGGCGGTGTGGATGGGCAGGTACGCGCCCCCGGCTTTGATCGTCGCGAGGATCGCCACGATGAGATCCACCGACCGTGCCATGAGGATCGGCACCGCGGTTTCGCTGCCGACGCCCGCCGCGCGCAAGGTGTGGGCGAGCCGTTCGGCCTGGCTTCGCAGCTGCGTGTAGGTCAGCTCGGTGGTGCCGTCGGTGACGGCGATCCGATCCGGGGTGCGGGCTGTTTGCTCGTCGAAGGCCTGGACCACCGTGCACGGCACCGACCCGGCGCCGGTCTGGTTGAGCTTGGTCAGCCAGCGCCGTTCCTCATCGGTGGTGAGGTCGATCCGGCTCAGCCTGGTCTCCGGACGCTGCGCGGCCGTGGCGAGCACCATGGCGAGGCGCTTGCCGAGCAGGGCGACGGTCTCGTGGCGGAACAGGTCGGTGGCGTAACCGAGCCCGATGGCCAGCTCACCTTCCACCGGCTCGTCCGCGACGGTGATTTCGAGATCGAACTTGGCGATGCTCAGGCGGGTGGGTTCCGGCACCGTCTCCAGGCCCGCCAACGGCGTCGAGGTAGGCGCGAGGTCCGCCCTCGACAGGGCGATCTGGAAGAGGGGGTGGCGGGCCAGGGAGCGGGTGGGTCGGAGGTGTTCGACGAGTCGTTCGAAGGGGAGGTCTTGGTGGTCCAATG
>NZ_BONY01000076.1 GCF_016862955.1 Rhizocola hellebori
CGTCGCTGCGCGCCGTCGTCGCTGCGCGCCGTCGTCGCTGCGCGCCGTCGTCGCTGCGCGCCGTCGTCGCTGCGCGCCGTCGTCGCTGCGCGCCGACCGATCTTCTCGTTGCGGTTGTTGACGTTGGCCGGGTAGGAACCCGTTTCGGACGCCGTCGCCGCTTCGCGTCGACCTGATCTTCTCGTTGCGCTCGTTGGTCTTGTCCAAGACGGAACGCTCAGCGGACGGTCGTGCAAGTCATCTGTAGATCCGCTTCGGACCGCTTCCGTAATAGATCTTGTCAGTTGGATCTACGCGGGGCTTGCTGTGGTGCCCACTCCGGCATGTGTTGCGCGCATTCGGTAGCGTCAACGGCCATGACGGAGCTACCCCAGCCGTTCAGCAAGTAGCTGAATGGATACGTTGCGAGCGCCCGGCCATGTCTTTGTGAGCTACGCGCACACCGACCGGGCCTACCTTGATCTGCTCGTGCCGTTCCTGACCTCGGCCGGAATCGACTTGTGGTTCGATCGCCAGGTCGCCAACGGGCAGCGATGGCGTGATGTGTTGCGCAACAAGATCGAGACCTCGGCGGCGCTCATCGTAGTCATGTCGCCTGCGGCGGAGGAGTCGCATTGGGTGGAGGTAGAACTCACGCACGCCGCCGAACTGAAGAAGCCGATCCTGCCACTGTTGTTGTCGGGTAAGAGGTTTTTCACACTTAACAATCTTCAATGCGAAGATGTGGCGGAAGGAACGCTGCCGTCTGCAGCGTTCGTTGAACGGCTTCGCGCGATCGTCAAGCATCGCCTAGATACGCTGCCGGCACACGATCCGCAGGAGTTCAGGGCGCGGACGCCATGGATGGTTCGGCCGCTTGCCGCCTCTGTGGTCGATCGGCCCGAGTTGACCGATCCGGTGGTCGCCGCGTTGACCCGGGGTGAGGTCAACACGGTTGGCGTTGCCGGCGTCTACGGTGCTGGTGGTTTCGGTAAAACGACTATCGCGCAGCTGGTCTGCCATCGCGACGCGGTCCGCGCGTACTTCACTGGTGGCCTGCTGTGGGCCGAGGTCGGCCAGGACCGCCGCGGAGCGGACCTTACCGCCCTTCTGGCGGACCTGTGTGAGCAGGTCGGCGGGGTGCGACCGACCTTTGCTACGCCTGAGCAGGCTGGGCGTCGTCTACACGAGTTGCTGCAGTACAAGCCCCGCACGCTGTTAGTGATCGACGACGTGTGGGAACCAGGCCAGCTCAAGCCGTTCATGGAGGGCTCTGGCGTCACACGGCTTGTCACGACCCGGATACCGGGGCTACTACCCGACGACGCCGTCGCGGTGAGGGTCAGCGAACTGACCTACGACCATGCGCGATCTGTACTGTTGACGAATCTCCCATCGCTGCCTGAGTCCACGACCGCACGGCTGCTGGCGTTGACGGGTGGCTGGGCTCTTCCAATCGCCATCATTAACGGCTCGCTGCGCCGCAGCCGTCGCGACGGCGTCGATCCTGCCATGGCCGGCGAACAGTTGGCCACCGAGTTGATGGCAAGGGGCCTCGTGGCCCTCGACCTCGGCAACAGGCTCAGCCGCGAGAAGACAATCACCGCCACGATCGAGAGCAGCCTCGCGCTTCTGGATCGTGGTCTGCGGGAGAGGTTTATGCAACTCGCGGTCTTCCCGGAGGATACGGAAGTCCCGCTGCGTACGGTGGCTGAGCTATGGGCAGGGACGTTTGGTCTATCGACCGACCAGACACACGCGTCTTGCGCCGAACTGGCTGAACTGTCGCTACTTGGCGACTACCGGCCGGGTCGAGGCCTGCGCCTGCACGATGTGGTGCGCTCCTATCTGCAGCATCAGCAGGGCTCGCCGCAGTTGCGCGTAGCCCATCGATCGTTGGTGTCGCGGTCGATCAGCATGTTACGTGCGCTGCGAACCGTGGATGACGGCGATGCCATCCCGTGGTGGGACCTCCCGGCCGACGAGGAATATCAGTGGCAATGGATCACCTATCACCTGTCGCACGCCGGAATGCAGGACGACCTTCACCGCCTTTTGCTTGACCTGCGTTGGGCGGAGGCAAAGATCAAGCGGTTCGGTCCGACCAGCGTGGTCACCGACCTTCAACGGGCAAACGACCCGACCCTTGGAATCCTCCGCAACGCCATCGGCCAGCGCAGCGAAATCCTCCGGCCAGTGAACCCACACCATAGTGTGGCCGATGTCCTTGTCTACCACCTATCCGGCGTGCTCCAACTCCGGAATGTGGTCGACAGCTTCATCAGTCACCTTTCCACAGGCTCTGCCCGGCTGGTTCGCCCCGCCCAGAACGCTGCTATCGGATCAGTCGGGGCGGGTGGCTGGGGCGGATCCGCTCTCGCTGTCGCTCGCAACGGCGAATGGCTGGTCACCGGCCACCAGGTTGGCCAGCTGACCGTGATGCGCACAGCAACCGGCGCTGTGCAGTGTGTTCTGCGAGGCCATCGCGGAGGTATCAACTCCACAGCGATCGCGCCTGACTCAAGCTGGCTGGCCAGCGGGGGCGATGACGACACCGTCAGGATATGGGACGCCGTCACCGGTGAACCGCGTATGACTTTGAGAGGTCACAGGAGCTGGATCACCGCCGTGGCGATCGCGCCGGACGGCAACTGGCTGGCCAGTGCCAGCCATGACCGGACCGTCCGGATCTGGGACGCCGAAACGGGCGAACCTCGAGCCATCCTGACCGACCACACGAACATGGTCAATGCGGTGGCAATCTCCCCAGATGGCACATGGCTGGCATCAGCCAGATGGGACGAAACGATTCGTGTGTGGAATGTCGCCACCGGCACGCAGACCGACAAACTCAGCGGAAACATGATATCCGTAACCGGCGTTGGGATCAGCCCGGACGGATCGTGGCTCGCGACGACCAGCTGCGACGGGTCAGTCAGGTTATGGGACGTGACCACCGGCCAGCAGCGCCACAAACTCACGGCCGGCCATTCCGAGCTGACCGCAATCGCCATCGCCCCCAACGGCTTGTACGCCGCCGCCACCGGCATCGATGGCGTCGTGCGCATCTGGGACGTGGAAACCTCGAACCCGCTTTGCGCCATGCGACTCAAGGACCCCCTACGCGCCGTCTGCTGGTGGCCCGACGGTCATGGGCTGGTTGTCACCAGCATGGCCGGGTGCCACGCGTTCGCCCTCGCTATGCCCGGCTAACCTCAACACCACCGCGTCGCCCAGACGGATCATTCCGACCTACTGAACCTCGGGTGTTGCGATCACCGCAAGAACCCAAGGTTGCCCTTGCGGGCAACGATGAATCGTGCGTCGCTTCGCTCGCACGATCGTCTTCTCGTAGCGGGTTCCCCTATGGACAGCATCGAGAAGATCAGGGTTGGAGGCGACACTCGCCCGATCGGTGATCACGGTTGGTTTGGGTCGGTGCGGTGATCTGGATATGGGACAACACGAGGCACTGGCATTAACACCCCTGCATAGTCCTTGCGGTGTCGAATTGTGGCGGGTGTGAGTATTTCGCGGCGTTGCTGAAGTCGATTGTCGCACCGCAGAATCGGGCAGCGGGTGCTGTTGTGTAGACGGTCGGATGGTGTTGCTCGGCGAAGTTGACGGTGGCACCTGTGAAGTAGGCCCCAGCGAAGTCGACGGTTCCGGCTGCGAACTCGGCGTCCTCGAAATGGATCTCCCCGGCGCTGAAGCGGGCTTCCCGGAAGCTTACCTGGGCACCTGTGAACCGGGCGCTGTCAAAGGTGATCCAACCGCCGCTGAACGCCGCCCGGTTGAACCGAATGTGCCCCCCGCGGAATTCGGCCAGGCGGAAGTAGATGCAGCTGCCCTCGCCGAATTCGGCATCGTCGAACACAAGAGCCGCACGTGAATGCTTGAAGCATCAAATAGTCCCTCCACGCCTACGACCCAGCCAACGCGGTAGGCGGATGCCGCTTTCCGCCTACTGCCGACCTGGGTTAGGTCGCGGTACAGGTGAGGGTCGGGACAGGGTTGGCCGCGCTCCACGAACCCGCTGACAATCTGGCGTGCCACATCGCAGATCGGTGGACATTCCTGGGCGCGCGGAGAGAGATCCTGCACGTCATATAGCCGTTGTTCTTTGCGATCGATGATCTCATCATTCGGCCTCTCCCGCACCATCGACCTTCGGCCGATTGAAGCGGCGCTTGTCGCCTGACAAGAATCTGGGAATGACTTCGGGCGAGTCCAACCCCTCCTGGATCTCCAAGACCAGCACGCTGGTGACGGCGGCGTGCACCGTCGCCGCCACCGCCATCGGCTATTTCAGCCTCGCGGCGGCGGTCAAGTGGCCGCCGTTCCAGCAGGCCGCTTCCGGTGACCGCAAAGTGGTGGTGTACAAAGGCGACGGCTGCACCGACGGAGACAACTGTGCCCGCATCGGCGTGGAAATCACCGGATTCAGCCCCGGCCGCGAGGTCATCTGCAACTACGAAAGCTCGGCTGGCGCGGGCGGTTTCACCGCGGAGATCCTGCGCCCTGACGGCGACGGGCGTGCCCGCAAGGTGAGCACCAACCGGTTCTGGGATCCTTCCGGCACCGGCTGGGTCGCCGTCACCTGCGACGACGTCCGCGGCATCCTCCAGCGCTGGTAGCCGGCTTCGGGCTGGCGATCGGATGTCTCGGGTACGGCCCCGGCGGCCCGCCACACAATGCGCAGCCAAGCGGCAACATAGCCGGAACGACGACACCGCGCCTACGCCAATACGCCATACACCGTCGGGGCGCACCCACACGAGCTGCCAACCATGAACGCGGACGACGAGCTCACGGCAACCGCGTGATCAGCCGTCGAACACGCCGCTTTGCACAACGGTGCAAGGCAGTGGCGCATGGCGGCGCGCGCCGCGAGTTCGTCCTGTGACCGTTCCCCCACGAACCAAAGTCAAAGCCGCGCCGGAGAAGATCAGACGTCGCAAAGCGACGGCGGCGCCCGATAACCGTTGGCTATCAGAGAAGCGGCGAAGATCATTGCGCCACAACGGGATCATGAGCTGCGCCGTCGTGCGGGCGACACAGAGGGACCCTCAAATGACGCTGGGGAAGGGGTGGGCGGACGCCGGCATCAAGTCCGATCATGAGACAGGCTGCCACTCGGACAATGTCTAGCGCTTGATGATGCACTGGGCTCACAACCGCGCAATGTCCAATTGCCAGCTCCCACAGCCGTACGGTGCGATCGTCGCCAGCGTCGGCCAGCAGGATCTGACCGTTGACGGTGAGCGGGCACAGCGCGCTGCTACATGACCGACCTTTCGCCTGTTGGGTACGAAGCTACGGATCGGGCGGGTAGTCAGCTGAGAAGGTTTCGTGGCAGGCGGATTGCTTCGACGATTTCTGTGGCGTCGAAGGAGACGAGTTCCAGCCAATCATCAGCTTGGTATGGGTCGTGTAGCGGATGCACCACTGGCGGGAGTGACCGAACCAAGGTAGGCCGCGGCACTTCGATGTCGGGATCGTAGGCCAGCCAGCTGGACACATCCGCCCATCCCTGTAGGTCGAGCAGGGACCGGTCGGTTGGGGCGAGATGCCAGGCCATTGGCGGGAAGTAGGCCTGCGCCAAGGACATAATCCCTGGGGGCTTGCCATCCAGCGGCGGCCCAAAGAGGAAGGTTCCCCCGATCCCGCTCGTAATGCGGGCCGTGAGGCCGCGGGCCAGAGCCAGGCACAAACGCAGGCCCTCAGGCAGAACCGCCGAAAGATCGCGGTGGTGCAGCGCGGCGGCGAGCTCGGGATGCTGGGTACGGATGTGGGGTGCAAGGCCAGCGAAGCCGATCAGGATGGATCTGACCACGCCACCGGGTTTTACCGTGATCGCGGGGAGTGTCAGCTGGGCAGGAAGGCGCAGACCTAACGTTTGTGCCCAGAGCCCATGCAAGCCATTGGCCATGTTGCTGTAGGCACCGTCATACAACGAGCCAAGATTGTTGCAGTCGACGCACAGCCCGTAGACATGGAGACCACCGTCCACTGTGCGGGTTCTTGACGCCTGCTGGTTGCCCTTGACCAGGAGTCTGGACCTTCCCACTGTGCTGCGGTTACCGGCCGCCTTCGGAGGGATATGTGTCCGGGTCATCTGACGGACCTCGCCACACAGCCCGCACGCGATGACGGAATGCTTTGATCGTCCTAAGTCGAACGCCTGCATCACGGTGGATGCGGGCCGGGCATCGGCCCCGATGTCAGTCACCGCGCAAACTAACAGCAAATTCCGACATATCTCACCTGAGTTTACGTGCACCGAGGGATCTGGGCAGTGCGTGCGGGAGCGGCTAGCCCGCAATCGTCTCCTTCATCGACCGGCAAGTGTCTCACTCACGGGTCCATGTGCGTGGTGGAAACGTGTTCAAAGCCATGATCGACTGAGATGTAACGATCTTTGTGACATTCACAGAGGAGTTGTCCTCATCGGAACACCACAGACCGCGCCTAAAGGGTCTTTATCGAACTGGCGGCCGTGCTTGAAATGGACATTGCGCAAGACCTTCGCGGCTAGCGCATAGGTCAGGTAGCTGTTGCGATCGACGGCCGCCGCATTGTCTCATCGACGCATGAAACTGCGATGGCTGGCTGGATTGACCGCGGCGATACTCGTGTCAGCTATCGCCGTGCACACCCAAGCGCACGCCGTCCCGACACCGACACCGGCGCCGTGTCTGGCCTTGCCGGACACAGTGACCATCACCGCCATCGACGCCTGCATTGACGAGCTACGCGCCACGGCGGAAATGATCCTGGCCGGCTCGTTGCCGCCGCCCGACCCGCAACCGGATTCGCCGTGCACCCTGGATCCCGCACAGCTGACACCCCAGAGCGTCGGGGCGTGCCTGACCTATGTGCGCGCCGGAACCGAGCCGGACACTCCTATCGGGGCCATCTTCGAGCAGATCAACGGATGGGTCATCGGCAACACTAGCCGTGGTCTGGCGACCGTCGCGATCACTGTCATCGGCATCGGAGCGCTGCTGGGCAAAGTCTCCTGGGCAATGGCGCTCATCGTGGCCCTCGGGATCGGGGTCGTCTTCGGCGCTGCCGGCATCGTTTCGGCCTTCGGCGTCCCGCCGTCGCCGGCGAGCTGGCCAGTTCCGTCACCGTCAAACCTGCCACGTCCGGTTGAACGCTGAGCCAACGGTCAGCGGACTGCCGGCAGGGCCTCGCGTTGCAAGATTTACCATAGGGTGTTGCCCTACGCTCAACCATTCACCCGACTGGGCATATGAACTCCCGTCAGCGGGGTGGTGGATGTGGATAGATACAACTCCGAAGATGGTGCACGCCGGATTCTCAACGACATCGGTCCTCTAGATGAAAACGCCCCGGTGAAGGTAGCTGAGGCGCAAGTGTACGCCTTGATCGCACTAGCTGAGCAGCTCAGCCGCATCGCCGATGCCTTAGAGTCGAGGAACTAGTTACTCAAGCACCGCTGCTCGTTCAACGACAAAGGCCTGTGAGCCGAGGTTTCCCGCCTGATCTTGTGTTGTCGGCTCGACCGCGGCGAGGTGCGTTGGCGAGGGTAACCCTTGTCCAATAAGGGATCATCGTAGACCGGCATCGCCTCTTGCATTGAGTCCGTTGTTGTCTCTTAAGGAAGGATTACCGGTCGCCGTCGCCAGTGGATGCCGCCGCCCGATCTTCTGGTCGATACGATTAAACCTTCAACCCCAACCGGACCAGGATGATAGCGACCAGAATGGTGGCGAGGATCGTCGCACCCGTGGAGATTAGCTGCTTAATGCCCTCTTGCCGAAGAGTGATGCGAATCGTTTCATATAGCGTCGGGCGCAAGCCTTTGACAATGAAAAGATCATGTCCCAGGGCAGAGGCGATTCCTGCAGGTGAGGACTGGTCGTGAGGCGTGCCCAGCCACGATTTGTCCAGCATTTTCTCGATCGCTGGAATCAGAGCCACCAGACCGTCCTCCGCCAGCAACGTCCTGCAATAGGAACAGAGGTAGGACGACAGCACTTTTTGGCGCGCGTCGGCGAGTAGGGGTGTCACATCGCAGGGGCAGCCTTTCGTGCCGAGATGCACCGATCCACTCAGCCGGCGGCTTACGCATGCTAATGCCTCGCGGACTACCAAGGTCAGAACGAACTCCAATATCGACGGTGGCGCCATCGTTCGGCGCCAGTTGCCGAGGGCAACGACGGAGACGCCATTGCTGCGCATACTGTAGTGATTGTCGGAGAAACGTGCGGTCGATAACACGATCACATGCCCAGGCTCAGGCTCTGTAGTTTGGAATCCCTCGTTGTAGTCAAGGAATAGTGCCATCTGTCTGGCGCGGAAAGCCGCGCACTCGCTGCGCAGTTCCTCTCGATCAACGAGCATACCCGGACGTAGCATCGCCAGAAAGCGATCGTTCGAGTCGAAGGGGATGAACTCAAATTCGAAATTCCTCTGAATCGTGTTTAACCTCAAGACGAGGAACCGCAATGCTGCATCAATCCTTTTATCCATATACGATAGAATCCCGACACGATGCCGCTGATGGCTCGAAGGACTCCTGAGGACAACCATAGGCTCATCGGCGTCGTTCACTAGATCTCCTGATTATGTTGATCCTAAAGGATACCGCACATGATCAGGAACAACACGAACGACCGTCCTATAGTCCTTGGCGGACGGACAGCACCAAAAGATCAGTCGGCGCGTTGATGGCTCGATCCGCATTGGGTGGAGGGGGGCGAGGGCTGGCGGCTCGGCTTCGGCAGCCGTGGGCTGGGTATGTCGAACAGCGACGGCTCCTCTATAGAGTGGGTGTATCGGTTAGCCTCGTGCGGATTCCGCTTCGAGACGAGGTCGCGGCTGTCCGCAATGGCTCCATGACCGCAGGATCGAGGGTCTTGATGCCCGTGTTTGTTTGTTGATGATGAGATGATCCCAGCTGATGTGACCGGCGATCAGCGAAAGGTGCGGGGTGGGATGACGCCGCCAGATTCTGGAGGAATCAACGGGCGATTCCGGTCGTGGTGGGTGGCTATACCGTTGGAGAGTGTTGGGCCGCTGCGGTTCGGTATGACCATGGACGAGGCTGCGTCGGCGCAATCCGAGGCGTATGAGCTTCGCCGGTTCCAGGCTGAGCCGTACTTTCCAGAGATCGTGGGGATCGAACTGGGTTCCCGCCCGGCGGAACCAGCACTATACGAGTACTTCGACAAGTCCGGGCGGCTGTTCTGCATTGCGGCTGACGCCGTTCGAGGGCCTGTGATAACTCTGGACGGGATGGAGTTGACCGGCGGTAACCCTGCCGAACTGGAGCGGTGGCTGTTCGACGTGTCTGGATCCATGGGTGGTGGTTTGCGTTACGGGCCGCGTGCCAATCCAGGTATCGATGGGCTGGGCCTGGTCCTGCGGGTGCAGGACACTGCTGACGGATTGCTGGTCCGACCCGTGGTGGTGGGCCGTGATTGGGCCGACCGTTGTACTGACGACTGGGAAGGTGCGATCCCTGAATGCGAATGGGTTGGATGCCTCTGGCCTGACCCGAGGGTCCCAGGTAGGGCGAAGGTGTGGCCCACGGTGGGAGAAATGCCGAGTTGGGCCGGCAGGTGGTCGCCGCCGTTCTAGGGCGGCAACGTCACCTGGTGAAAACGCTCCATAGCCGTTTCGTTATCGGACGGCGCATGTGTCATGTCGGGCAACCGCTGCTACTGCGGCGCCTCCAATAGCCGCTGGGCGCGCTTCACTAGCAGCGGCATCAGCCGGCGTCGCCACGTGTCGAGATCGACCATCCCGCTCGACATCCCACCACGTGCGTAACGCTCTACGTATACCGAGGAGGCCGGGTAGCTGAGGAGGTCGAGACCGACGAGCTCAGTGAATCCCCGGTTTAGCAGGCTAGCCACCTCATCGGCCGAACCTGGGATGTCTTGACCGGACAGATGTTCACGTAGAGCACGCCATACATGCGGGTCCCCGCGGAGGCCCCAGCTAGCAGGCTCCCGTTTAAAGACATCATCCATGTTGACAGCTGTGTCGTCATGTGCCACTGGCCCAGTCTTACACCAGGCGCTCCACAACGGAATCGGCAAGGCGGCCCTTGCCCGTGCCGCTGGCCTGGAGAACGAACTGGTGAGCGCGAGACGATGGTGCTCGGTCCTGCGACTGCGCTGGCCGCCATCGGACGCCGTCGTCGCGCCGACCTGATCTCCTTGGCGCGCGCATTGGTGGGGAACCCGTTTCGGACGTCGTCGTCGCTGCGCGCAGATCTCTCTTGCCGGTGCTGTTTCTTAGGGAACCCGTTTCGGACGCGGTCGTCGCTGCGCGCTGGCATCTTTCCGGTGCTGTTGGTCGGGGAAGAGATCGGTCACTGGTGTCCCTTCGTGTCGCAGTGGTTGTGCCGGGTGAGTCCGTCACGGTTCGCTCCGCGCAGCGTCCGATCTACTCGATCATGGTGTCTCGTCTCGGTAGAGGCGGTGCCTGGAGGTGCTCGGCATGCTGCTCTGCGGCGGAGAGTCGAAGCGTCCGCGTTGCGGCGGATCATGGCGGTGGTGCTAGCCTGCCCGAAGAAATCGATCAAGCCAAGGCGTGGGCCGCGGTGCCGCCACCAAGCAATGACGAGAGCGGTGATCTGGGTCTTGGTCTCATCAGATACGAGCTTTAGTGCGTCACCCATCAACGGCCTGACTGTGTGCTTGTAAACCTCCGGATCGGCCTGCGATCAGCTCAGTGCTTACATGCGAACTCCGATGTGTTCCGGCTGCGTCTCGGTCGATGAGTCCTTATCGGACGCCGTTGGCTGTTTCGCTCTGGAGCCGTTCGCGAACAGCTCTGGGGTCGTTGGGCCGAGAACTTCACTGGCCGCCGGCGCGATGTTCCTCGCGGTTGGATGGCGGCGGCGAGTCGCGGCCGGATTGGACCGAGTGGAATCCCGTTCGGTATCGGTGGTAAGCCTCACTGTCCGGCGTTCGCTAGGAGCAGCGACTCCGGGAGTGGACTGGTGACACGGGGTTGATCTGCTGTGGACTGCTGCCCCGGCGGCGAGTCACGCTATCGATGTCTTGACTCCGACATGATTAGTCACCAGCGCTCACACGCTGTAGTCTCGCGCGGATGCAGGTCCGCCATCTTGTTCGAACATCATTGGCCGCCGCACTTTTCCTCGTCGTGGCCGCATGCGGCACCCACGCGCCCGCTCGGTCGCAAGACGCCGCCTCGTCCGTCCCAGGTACCGTGCCCGCTTCCGTTTCCCCCGGCATTGCGCCCGCGTGCGCGAACGGCCCGGTGTCGAACCCGGCCACGGGCGGAGGTGACGATCTCAAGGTCGAGATCCTGCACCAGCAAGGTGGCGGAGCTGGCTGGAACCTTGCTCTGCCGGCTAGCTCGGCTAAGAATTTCCCAGAGCTCGCCGGTACGGCGCAGGGGACGGATGCGTTCGGATCGTTCTCACGCGCGTTCGACGACGGCGGCGCGTTTTCCTACGACGGGGCAGTCCTGGAGCTATCGCTTTACAACCTGCGGTCGAGTGGACTGACGATCCACGACATCCGCGTCGTGAACAAGCGGGTCGTATGCCCTCCTGATGGCCTGCTCTTCCTGGAGGGCAACGAAGGCGGCGATTTCGTCAACATCGCCTTCCACCTCGACGCCGCGGCGCCGATCGCCCATGAGAAGACCGTGAGCGGCGAGATCAAGACCGAGCCGTACTTCGGCGCTCACGTGATCCCGGTCAAAGCCAAGGATCAGATCACCGTCGAGATGGACATGAGCGGAGTCACCTTCGCCTACGAATTCGACCTCGCCGTCGACTACACGGTTGGCGGTGCGAAACATACCCAGCTCGTACGGCGGCGCAATGGTCCCTTCCGGGTCACAACCCCGCTGTGTCCCCGTCCTGATGCGCGTTCTCGGTTGAGTGACAGTGACGTGTCGCGCCTCAAGGCCCAGCGTTATGGGCTCATCCGGCAGCGGCTGGGGGAGGTCGACGCAGCGGGGGCGTATATCTACAAGAACTTCACCACGGCCGAATTCCTCAAGTCGTGCCCGACATGGTAAGGCGCGAGTGGCGGCGCAGCCGCTCAGGGATCAACGTCCCGACTGACCACCTTTCGGTGTACGAGAGAACGGACCTCAAACACACCCGATGGCAGGCTGTGATGGCTACAGCCGGGGCTGTCTTTGCCTTGCTTGCGTTGATCGGATCCGCTGCCGCGCTTGTCTACACCGCCAAGGCGTGGGACGCGCAAAAGACCCTCAACGAGCAGCAGATCGCGCTCAACACGGTTACGCAAGAACGCCAACGACGCGTCTACAGCTCCCGTGTCGCCCTGTGGGCCACAGTCGGCACCGACTTTAGCAGCATACGGCCGGCGGGTATCGACATCAACGTGCAGAATCGGTCGCCAGTCCCGCTGCGGCGGATGCGGCTGCTCGTTCCACTCGAATCCGGCCGCGTCGCCGAGGCTCGGATCGAAGATCTACCGCCCTGTTCCGGCCGCACCATGCGGATCGCCCCTCCTGCGGGCGAGCGCTTCGCCTCGACAAGCGAGCAGTGGCTGGGCTACGCCGCAGTGGCGCTGGAGTTCGAAGAGACCGGCAGATTCTGGCGGCTCGGCGAGAAAGGCCTGACGCAACTTGACTCCGAATCCCCACCGAACACCGCTCACCTGCAGCGCACCGTACCTGCAGAGCTTTCCGTGACCGACTGCGGCGAGGGCGCCTAAATTCGGCCGGGGATCGCAGCGAAGTCATCAGCGTCGACGGTATCCACTACAGGGTTCCGCGCCGACAAAGCCACCGCTAGTTGCCCCGCCGGGTAAGCGTTTAGGTGCGCGAACACCTCCCTCCAGCGATTGTCCGTCTCAGAAGCACGACTCAAGACGTAGCGGATGATCTGGCTCACCGTAAGAGGGGAAATCTCGATAATGAGGGCTTCAGTTAGCAGTTGGCCCGTCGACATGACAGCGTAGGTGAATTCGGGAGAACGAGAGGTCAGCACAAACGGCTTGCCGGTCATCGCCGCGTTGATCTCGGCGATCGCTCTCTCATGCTGCTGTGGCGGCATTTCATCGAATCCGTCGAGTATGGGAACAATCTTTCCCTCCAAAATCAGCCTCTTAGCTGCAGAGTCACCTTCTGCATTCCGCTTGCGCAGAAACGGATACTCTGCCTCGATCCTCGATGCCAGATATTCTTCGAGATGCTGCTCATCAGCCGCCCAGTCGCATAATGGTGCCAGCACGGGGACAGAACTGTGACTTCGGTTCGGATCCGCCATGTCAAGGAGTAGCAGCATCGCCGCGATGGTCTTTCCTGAACCCCCACCACCAAGGACTACCAGCTGCTGTGATGGAATCGACGCGACTAGAACCGAGAGCTCAGTTAGCCGCCCTCGACCCATCGTGTCGTTTCGTGGCCTTGCCACCCCTAGTCGCTCGCCCGTATGCAGCGATGCGAGGCGAACCCAATACAGATCAAGCGCACCTCCTTTGGCAACGCCCTGTCTGCCCATTTCTTGCGTCCATTGCCGGTGAATCACGGTGGCAAGGGCCTGCAGTTCGCCACCAGCTGAAGAGGCGGCATCCGCGACAGCTCGTCGCTTAATGGCCCACCTCGCAAGCAGCGTCCTAAATGTCCAGCCGCCGAATATCAACGCCACGCCGAATGCTCCCATTTCGCGAATGTTGTTGAGAGCGTCCTGCCCAACACGCACTGACATTAAGCCAGTCATCCAGGTCAACAGTGTCGGTATCCAGATGCCAGCCAAAAGGTATACAGTCGCAAACGCTGCAATGCCAAACAGACCTGCAATCAGCAATTTGCCGGCCGAGCTCTTCAACGCCGCCACCGCGATAGACCCCACTGCGCATCCATTAGGTCCACACATTGTGGCACCCTGCCGCAATGCTGACTATTGGATCGACCAGCCGGGCCTCGATGTGCCTGCAAGGCATCACCTAGTTGGCCGCACTTCGAGGTCGATCAACTATGTTTTTCGGCCTGATCACGATGCGAGCGTGCCCGTGTGCATGAGGAGATCCGAGTATCGACGTCATCGATACTTCGATCGTGTCGATGTACACGCCACTACAGCCAGAGCCAGGCGACAGCCCTGCGCCGTCCTGGGTGCGAAAGGTAAATTCGATAGCTGCACTCGTTGGCGCGTTCGCTGCTCTATTGGGTGCGATCATTGGCATTTTCGTATGGATGGGCAGAGAACCAATACCAGATCCCAACGCCCGCCCTCCGAGCGCCGCCACTTCACCGACGTTGGGACAAGCCTCAACGAGCACATCCTCGCCGCATGTTCGACCAATAGAGCATCTGGAATCACTCGGATTGATCCGGATCAAGGGCGATGTTCGCGATGGAACGAGGATAGTTGTCCCCGATTCCGGCAGATACAGATTCGTCTATCGAGAAGGTTCGTATTCAACATATCCAGAGAATGCCCCCGCGCCCAAAGGGATCCTGACCTGGCGAACTGCAATCTATGCGTTCCGCAATGGCGGTCCAACATGGAACGGACAAGATATCAGGCAGTCGGATGCTTTCGCGATCATCGCCGATACTGGCGATAAGGCAACACTGTTGGAAGTGGAGACTGCCGCTGCTGGCTCACAGACCGAGGTCGAAATCACCGCTGGCGACTACCTGAGTCTTGTGGGCGTCGACGGTTACTCTTATTATTCGGGCAATCCTGGAACGGTAACTCTTGAATGGTTCCGGGTCACGTATTCATAGGCGCCGTATGTACGGGGAACGCTCTCCGCTCCACTTCCGTGTCACACAGGCAGTCGATCACATCGCCGGCCCTGCGGCCTGGAGAGGGATGTTGATGCCGTCTGACCCGGTGGCCTAAGCACAGATCTTGTGTGGACGGTGACGGCAGGGCGGATTCCCGACACTACCTCGAGGCCGGCGGCGGACAGCCTACGCTAACAATGTCAACATGCTCACGTTCGTATTGACCGAAGTTTCGGCTGAGGGAGACAGGGTGGATCCGATCGTTGTGGCCGCTGGGACGGCCCTGGTGTCGGCGATGGCGACTGATGTTTGGCAGCAGGCCCGCACAGGCATGATTACGCTGTGGCGCCGCTTCTACCCGCAGCATACTGCCGCTATCGAAGCAGACCTCGACGCGCTGCGTACGGCACTGGTCAATGCACGTCAGGCCGGAAGAACCGACGTCGAAACTGTGTTGGCCGGTGTATGGCAGGGCCGCTTACATCAGCTACTGCATGACAATCCCACGTTCGGCGTCGAGTTGCGAGCGTTACTCGACGAGGTCCTGACCCCGCTGTTGACTCCGACGGGACAGACTCGAATCGGGACGCTCACCATGAATGCCGTGGCGACCGATCACGGTCGGGTATTTCAGGCTGGGCACGATCAGCAAATTTCTGAGCGTTGACTCGATGGTCACATCCGATGAGGAGCCGTCGACTCCTTCCTCGCCTGATTCCTTGCGCGCGGGCGGTGTTCACCTTGAGGCTCATGCCTCGGGTGAGGCTCGCGTTCACCAGGCCGCCCGAGACCTCCATCTTTATTACGGCGACGGGGTAGGTGGCCGGCAGCGTGCCATGTCCGGCGCAGTCGGCCAGGAGTGCCCCTATCCGGGGCTGGCCGCGTTCGGACGTGAGCAGGCGCAATGGTTCTTTGGAAGAGATCAGCTCGTCGCAGAGCTGATCGGCCGCCTTGACGAACGTCTGCGAACCGGTGGCGTGCAGGTTGTCCTGGCGCCGTCTGGTGCCGGAAAGTCTTCGTTGCTGTCCGCAGGCCTGCTGTCGACATTGGACCGCGGAGCTCTGCCAGGCTCGGCTCGGTGGCCGAAGATCGTCTTTACTCCTGGCGTCGATCCGATACATGCTCTCGTTGAGCAGATCAGCTCTCTCATCGGTGAGGCAGCACCGGCAGTCGACGACCTTACGACTGACCCACGCAAATGTATCCAGGCGCTTCGCGAGGCGGTGCGACACTGCACTGGCGAGAAGGATCTACAGGCGCGTGCAGTGATAGTGGTGGACCAGTTTGAAGAGCTGTTCACGTTGTGCAGTGATCTCTCACGACGCCGCTCATTCGTGGACTTGCTCTGCCAGATCGCTGGCGTACGAGCCGAAGCCGACGACGAGCGTCCTGCAGGACTTGTTGTGATAGGGGTCCGGGCTGACTTTTACACCGCTTGCACCGAGGACCCGCAACTTCGCCTCGCGCTGCAGGATAGGCCTCTGCTGGCCGGCCCGATGTCCACTACAGAGCTGCGTGAGGCGATCCTCTATCCAGCTCAAACTGAAGGATTAGATCTTGAGCCTGGGCTCATAGAACTGCTCATGCGCGACCTAGGGGTCGCAGACGGCGATGACGCCACGGCGAGCTATGAACCTGGTCGGCTCCCGCTCCTTGCCCACGCCTTGCGAGCGAGCTGGCAGCAACGAAACGGCGCCACCATCACCGTGCAGGGCTACCAAGATACTGGAGGTATCCAACGGGCAATTGCCACCACCGCTGATCATACGTTCAGCGGTCTGGACGCAGCCGCTCAACGTGTGGCGAGATCGATCTTCCTCCGTCTGATCAAGATTGGAGATGGAACCGAGGACATCAGACGGCCCATCGCTCACGCTGACCTGGTACACGGAAGCACTGATAGCTCGGTCTCCGCCGTGGTGGTGTCCGCGTTTACACAGGCGCGCCTTCTCACCCTGCGACAGGACACCGTCGAGATAACACACGAAGCATTGCTACGTAGCTGGCCGCGGTTACACGGCTGGATCAACGCTGACCGCTCCAGTCGCCTGATCCATCAGAACCTGGAAGAGGCCGCCGCCTCCTGGGAACGCGAACGGCGCGATGCCTCCGTTTTGTATCACGGAAGCCAGCTGAAGGTCGCGAAAGCATGGAGTGCCGCTGCATCTCAGGAGGATCTCGGTCCCCTGACACGGGCCTTTCTCTCAGCATCAGTACGCCGACGGCGCCGTGGCATACAGCTCCGTGCCGGGCTTGTCGTGCTCGTCGTGCTCGCTCTAGGTGCGGGAGCGGTCTCGCTGTACCTGGGTAAACGTGTCCAAGATGCGAACATCGGAGATCTGCAGCAGCGCGAAACGGCAGATCGGACAATCCGCGAACGTGCGGTGGAGTTTGAGCGGATACGCCAGCAGCCGATCCGCGAACTCGAAGTATCGGCGCAGATAGATACTCTTCCGCAGGACGGTTCTGTCATGGAAGTGCGGATCACCCATGACATGCTGTTCTCGCAACCTATGAGCTTCTTCCTAACGTCCATCCGGCACGGCCGGGTCTGGCCAACATATCTAGACATTCCAGAGCCGACCGCGGTGGAGTTTCCATGCCGCGGCCCCGCGATGGATGGCTGGTTTCGGTGGTACGAAAAGAACGAGGACCTTACTTCCACAATCCCTCTCGCCGGAGATCCGTGGGGCTACAGTTCCATAGAGTTCTCGGGGGAGGAGTTCCGCCCGTCGTCACCGCTTTCGCTGCCGCAGCGCTTCGAGCTACCGCCAATCAGCACTCTCGTCGAAAAAAGCGCTAAGTTCGAACTGTTCCGCTATCCTGCGACGAAGGGCGCGCCCGAGCGGGTCGATCCAGCTCAAGCTTCCGAACATATCGAGGTTTCCGCGGTATACGGGGAGCAAGTGCAGACCAGCTTCACCCTATTTCGCAGTCATCACACAGAAATCCAGCAGCAGACGCTAGGCGTTAACTACCTGTACCATCGCCCGCCCATAGAGCAGGAAGCACTGCTTGGCCTATACAAGCCGGCGGCCACCGTCAAGGGACTCACCGCGCTAGGCCCAGCCGACGAGCAATGGCGCAACGGCAAAGAGCCAAAAACACCTGAAGAGAACGCAACGTTTGCGGCCTTCGAAAACAACGCCGGCGTACTTAAGCCAGATGCAGTCGAGTCGGCTCGGCACTTCGAACGTGGCATAAAGTTCGGCATGGCTGCAGCCGACCAGCTTGGGCGCGATCCCAGCGCTCTCCCTGGACGAAATGGTTTATGCGCCGCCACGTTCGCCTCCCTTCGACTATCGCAACTGATCAAACCTGACAGCGATCAACGGCTCGCAGTATTGCAAGAGTCTGTCACGCGTCTAGGCAAGACCCCGAGACCGTACCGCGACTCTCCACAGGTGCACCGCTGGCTAGCAGATACCTACATGGTCTTCGCAAAAGCGTTCGCTGAACGGGGCGATCGCGAAAAAGCGCTCCGTGCTACGCAATACGCGATCGACGAAGCCGCAGCGGGTGACCAAAACGACCTCACCTTGCCTAGCGCTGATGAGTTACTTAGGCGGATTCAATCGGCAGAAAAGATCCGGACCGCATTGCGACCGGCGCCCGAGTCGCCTAATCCGGCATGGCGACCAATAGTGGATCAGGCATGCGCACGAATCAACGCTGTGATTCCGGCCGATGCGACCAGCAAAGGTAACCTTCCCGACTACTATATACTCAGTTGCGCCAATGGCAGCCGATGAACGTATCCCGCTTCTTACGCAACCACGCAAGACGCCATGGACGTTGTCGAGTTGTGGTACTCGGTTATCTCGAGTTTCGGTCCTGATGTCATCGTCGAGCTCTTCGACCTCAACCAGATCGAACTGGCTCCTAAACCATCGGAGCCCGGCGTTACCGACTGTCGGTTGGCGCTGGACCACGCTTGCCCACCACGGACTTCTACCTTCTCGGATATGCTGCGCCTGGTATTCGGCAGCTACTCTGGCTGTTGTCGACAAGTTGCCGGCGGCACAGGACCTGAGTCACGATCCCCACGGTTCGGTGCCAAGCGGCCAATGGGTAGCTCGTCGGGCAGCTGGGTCGTGCCGTCTATGACAGACGTCGACGCCAACTTGGCAGCCGTTCGGCGTTGGTTCTGAGAGAGCAAGGCGATCGCGCTCGCTTCGCTCGCGATCAATGTTCGGTGCGGGTTCCCCTTGGACAAGACCAACAAGCGCACCGGAAAGAATGTCGGCGCGCAGCGACGACGCCGTCCGCAACGGGTTCCATGGATGGCAAGACCAACAAGCGCACCACTTGGTCACCGTTCGGCATTGAGTCGGTGCAGGCCTCCGTCTGGCAACAAGGAGAGCGATCCTGACCCATGTGTTGCGGATCGAGTGGTCGTACTCGAAAATGCCATCCGTGGCCGACGAATCGTTGCCTGGCGAGCGGGACCAAGCGCGGCGCATGGCGCTTGGGCGGGTCCAGGAGTCCTTTCGCGATGTCTATCTGACGTTGATCAGCATCATTCAGGGTGTGGCCCTTGGCTATCTCATCCAGACGATTGGCGCCACCTACAAGGAAATCGATGTAGATCGTGCGGGCCGAGTCGTGGTCGTGCTGGTTGGGATCGCCGTGATCTGGCAGGAATACCTGGTCGGCTTGATGATGTTCGCCTGGGTGCCGACCGTGATTGATGCGTGTCGCCGCTCGCCGTTTTCCCCACCGCGGAGTTCAAGTAATGGGACAGGCGTGGGCCTCGGTCATAGTTCTACTTGGTGGGTTGGTTGGTTGTCGAGTCGGTCCGTTTTGGTCGTTTGTTGGGCCGGTAGCTGGGGCCGTTCATGAAGACTTGATGGCTGGTGTTGATGAGCCGGTCCAGGAGCGATTCCGCGACAACAGGGTTGGGGAATAAGGGATACCAGTCCATTGGGGCCCGGTTGGAGGTAAGGACCAGCGATCGCCCGGATTGGGCTCGTTCGGAGATCAGCTCGTAGAGGTCGTCGGCCTGGATGGCGGTGAGCTCGCGCATCGCGAAGTCGTCGAGGATGAGCAGGTCGGGTTTGGTGAGTTCGGCAAGGCGCCGGTTCCAGGTCCGGTCGGCATGGCCGCCGGCCAGGTCGGCCAGGGCGCGGCTGGTTTTGCTGAACCTAACCTCCGCGCCGCGGCGAACGGCGAGGTGCCCAAGTGCTTGTGCGACATGGGTTTTCCCTACCCCTACCGGTCCGTAGCAGATGACCGACTCACCCGATTGGAGCCAGCGCAACGCGGCCAGGTCCCGGATTTGCGCGGCGGGTAGCTTCGGTGCGGCGGCGAAGTCGAATTCCTCCAGGGTGACTTGCTGCTCGAAGCGGGCGCGGCGCAGCCGGCGTTCGATGGCCATGGTTTCCCGGCGGGTGATCTCGTCGTGGCAGAGGACCTGCAGGAACTCCAGGTGGCCGAGCTCACCGGCGCGGGCTTGCAACAGCCGGGCGTCCAAGGTTTGCAGCATCCCGGACAGCTTCAACGCGCGCAGGCTGTCGTTGAGCGCGGTTTCAATGATGGTCACGGCATCTCTTTTCCGTTGGCGGATAACGTGTTGGCGGTCAGATGGCTTGCTCGTGGAGGCCTGGTCCGTCCTGGCCGCCGCTCGGCTGGGCCAGGTCCGTGCCGAGCGGTGCGCCCGTAGTGGGCATGGGGATGACGTTCGCGAACAGCTGCGAAGGGCCGTGTAGGAACGCCGCGGCGCCGCCGTCGCCGGCCGACCGTGGCGGCGGGTCGGTCTCGGTGCCGGCGGCCAGGATGCCTTTGACGGTGCGATACGACGGGTCTCCGACCGCGATGGCTTTGGCGCAGGCCGCTTCCAACCTGTCTGGGGTGTGTTTGTCGGCCAGGCCCAGGACGCCCTGGGCGGCGCGTAGCCGGAACAGGGCGTGGACTTCGAGCATCCCGTCGATGAGCCGGGCGCAGAACGGCCCGATCTCGCCGGCCCTTTTGCGGCACCAGGTCGGGGTGCGCATCTTGAACGCGATCTTCTCCGGCGGGTAGTGGCTCAGATCTGTTTGCTTGCCTGAGGGTTTACGGCCATGCGTGGCGATCACCTGCCCGTTGTGGAAGAACTGCACCGTGGTGGCGGTCGAGCGGGCGTCGACGCGTTGGCCCATGAACCGCCACGGGATCGAGTACAGCGTCTTGCCGACCTTGGCGTGGATATCCGGGCCAACGGCCGCCGTCGACCAGGTCGCCAGCACGAAACGTTTGACCGGCAACGGTTTCAGGGCGTCGGCCTCGACTGCGGCGAACACACTGCCCGGCGACGCCCCGGACAGCGGCCGGGACGGGCGGCGTCCGGCGACCTCGGTGCACCAACGCACCGCGTCGGCCTGCATCTGCTGCACCGAAGCGAAATCACGGCCACGCCAAAACGAGTCTCGGACATAGGGCATCGGCCGTTCCACCCGCGCCTTGTCCCGGGGCTTGGCTCGCCGCGCCGGATCGACCAGCGTGCCGTAGTGCACGGCGAGCTCCGCATACGACCGGTTGATCTTCGGGTCGTACAGGTCAGTCCGTTCGACACCCGTGCGCAGGTTGTCTGGTATCAAGCGTTGTGGGACACCGCCGAAGAACGCGAACGCCTCCACATGAGCCTGGGTCCAGGCCTGCTGGTCCATTGTCAGCACCGGGCGCACGAACATGTGCCGCGAGCAGGCCAGCACCATCACGAACGCCCACACCTTGCGCCTACGGCCGCCGACCGGGTCGACCCACCAACCCAGCTGCCCGTAATCGATCTGCGCCTCGCCGCCAGGCTCGACCTCAACGCGCAGCACCACGACCTGATCGCGGCGGACCTCTTCGGGCAGATTCGCTGCCACGTAACGCTTTAAGGAGGCCAGCGACGCGGTCAGGCCATGCTCGTCGCGCAGCCGCTGATGGATCGTCGCCTGCGTCACGCCGGCCTTGAGCATCGTGACGATGTAGTCACGAAACTTCTCGATCTGCGGCCACGTCACCTGCCGCAACCGGGTGTCCGTCAAACCCGGGAACCACGCCGTCGCCAGCGCCGCCCACTCCGCCGGCGACTTGGCCATCCCGCCCGGAGCCAGCCCATCGGCGATCGCCGGAGCCAAATATTTTCTGATCGTCTTACGGTCCACACCCAAGCTGGTGGACATCTCACTGATCGACCGGCCCGCATGCCAGTGGATCAGAATCTCGGTCACGTCGACCACGGTGAACGTTCTCCTCGCCATCGGCTCCCTCGCCCCTTACAGACGAGGAAGGACTCTTCCCGATCACGAGGACCACACCGCCGCTCGCCCTCCCCATGGGGAATTACGTGAGCGGCTGTCCAATTACCTGAGCGCGATCTTGCACAAACTAGGAATTAGGTGAGCGGCGACATTGATGCGATGGCCCCATTCCTCGTCGGAGCCGCCGAAGGCATGCTCGTCGCCACGATCACGGGTGATACCGATGAGTTCCTGTTCATGGCGATGTTGACCTGGGGTACCGGGATCTTCGCATCGCTGAACTACCGTATCCAAGCCCGAAGGTCGCGTATGGCGCTATCGCGCCAGTCCTGGACGCTGCTCAAGGGCCACCCGCAGTCCAACTCCATTCTGATCAGCAGCGGCTTCGTCTTCACCGCCGCTCTGTGGGCATATTGGGTCTTTGTTCCAGCGCAACCCGCGTCCTGGGTGATGTCCTGGCTGGCGGCGGCGACGGTACTACTGTTCCTGTTGAGTAACATTCCGCGATGGAATAGACCCATGCGCCAGCCGAGCTGAAACACCGCAATGCTGGACGGTGTCTCATTTGGGATCCTCAAATGATCCAACGGAATGTCCGCTCCTGGCCGAGAGTGGGCGCACCTGATCATGTGGTCACGAAAATGCTCTAGAATCCCGCCGATGCTGGTTCGGAGGTCGTAGCGCATCCGGCTGGCGGTAGCGAGTTTGCTGGAGGACTTCGTGCGAAAAGATCACCCGATCGACCGTCTGGTTGCCACGGTTGAAGGAACGGTGCCCGTCTCGGTCGCCAACTCGATGCAAGCACTGTCTCAGCAGTTGGCCGGCCGACGGCAATTGGTCCTTGGGCCGCCTGAACTGTTCGACGAATCAGATGTTCGTGATGGGCGCTCACTGGGGTTCGTACTGTCGATTTATACAGCGCGGCCGCCATGGAACAAAGAAGTGGACCGCACGGTCGACCGCGCCCACTTGGAAGACGTTAAGGAGCTTCTCGGCGAGATCTGTCGGATCTCTGGCGAGTGTCATGTCTCGTTTACTGTTGGCTTCATGGGGGAATCGATTGGCGCGGTCGACGAAGGCCGCATGGACGAATCGCTCGAGGTCGGCTTCATCGGCGAATGGGAGCGCGTCTTGGACGAGCGAGACCAGTGACGCGTCGACCGATACGTGTATTGTCAGCCGGTTTCCGTGCGGACTTTTGTTATAGGAGCGTCAGTGGTATGAGTGTGTTCGGCCTGAAGGCGCTACCCGAAGAGCGCTGGGTGGTGGTGCCGGGGTTAAGCGTCGCCGCAGTTCTTCGCCAGCAACGAATTATGCAGCGTTTGGTCCACCGTTTCCAACGTTGATGCAAAAGTCGGAAGGATAGTGATCGGTTCGTGCCCAGTGGGCGTTGAGCTCGCTGTCGTCCATGGTGGCTAGAGCCGCGCTATGCGGTCAGAAATGCTCTTTGAGATCACAGGCTTTGTTGCTAGCAACTTTTGTTTGTGTGCTCGTCCGGGTCGCAGCGAGGGGCTTTCCTAGGTGATGACATCGTTCGCGGTGTCAGCGGAATGCGTCGATCGTCGGCTCCAGAAGGCGAGGTTGTAGCGCACGGGCAAGGTGTGGGGGTGATGCTCGGAAGGGACGTGTGCTGCGTTGAGTCGCTGCTGTGCGGGTTGGTTGCGGGCGGTCGCATGGAGGTCGGCCTGTGTGGTCCAGTACGCGAGGTTACGCCGATCTGCCAGGGTGTCGAGGTGGTTGATGCCGCAACTTGCCTCTTGCAGGGGTAGCAGCGCGGTGTATTGATCGCGGGCGGCGGCGGGGTCGCCGGCCATCCCGGTCCAGTGGGCGAGGTTGGCCTTGATTGCCAGGGTGTCGGGGTGCTCGGTGCCGCAGATCCGCTCCCAGATGGATACGACTTCGGTGTACAGGTCGCGGGCGGCCGCTGGGTTGCCGGCGTGGCCTGTCCAGTCTGCGAGGTTGGCGCGTACCGCCAGCGTGTCTGGATGTTCTGCGCCGCAGACGCGTTCCCAGATGGGCAGTAGTTTCGTGCATTGGTCGCGGGCGACCCGTGGATCGCCGGAGTGTCCGGTCCACAGCGCGAGGTTGTTGCGCACGGCCAGGACGGCTGGGTGCTGGGCGCCGCAAACCTGCTCCCACACCGGGAGCAGCGCTGTGTAGGCGTCGCGGGCGGCGATAGGGTCGCCGGCCATCCCTGTCCAATGGGCGAGGCTGTTGTGGATGGCCAGAATGTCGCGGTCAGCGGTCCCCCAAGCCCGTTCCCATTGGGGCAGGATCTGTCTGTACTGGTCGCGGGCTGCCGCGGGGTGGCCAGCCCTGCCGGTCCAGTCAGCGAGCTTGGCCCGCACCGCCAGGGCATCAGGGTGCTCGGTGCCGAGAACGCGCTCCCACGCCGACAGCAGCTTCGCGTATAGGTCGCGGGCAGCTGCAGGGTTTTCGAACTGCCCTGTCCAGTCGGCCATATCGTTGCGCACGGCCAGGGTGTCGACGTGATCCGGACCCAGCAACCGTTGGCACAGATCGTGGACGGAATTGGCTTGCTTGCGGGCTACCGCGGATTGGCCGACAGCGGCCCAATACCGTAGCGCCCGACGAGCGGTCCGGGCGGCGACCTCGGCCGACGCCCTATCGATGTGGGCTGCGTCCGCTGCAACGGTCAGCAAGTGTTGCGCATGCGGAGCGAGTAAACGCCAGTTCGGCCAATTCGATGCGTCATCCGGATCACCAGTGCTGGCAGCGGCGGTGAGCTGAACAGCGAGTGCGATGCAATCGGCGTGGTGGACGGTGATGTGGAGGTGATGTCGGCTGGCGTCCCGGATGAGCGGGTGGATGCGCAGCGTTGCGGGACCCGGGTCGGCGTCGGTGTCGTCGGATTCGATAAGGCCGAGGCCTGCCAGCGCGCGCAGCAGCCTAAGTAACTCTCCGATGTCGAGGGACGAGAACACTGCGGACCTGGCCAGCACCTTGAGGTCTAGAAGCTGGTATGGGATAGGGCTATCGGCCAATAGCGACAACAGCCCTAGCAGGTTGCGCGCTTGCGGATGACCTCGGTCGCCAAGCAGGTCGAGCGACAGCTCCCACGTCCGCTCAATCAGCCGGCCGACCTGCCCGTCGATGGAACTCGTGACCTGGTGGCCGAAAACAGCCGAAATGCCACCGCTGTCCAGAGCTGCCACATAGTCGGCGAAGGTCGTCGCCGCGCCGGGTAAGGGCATCCGCCGGGCGTCTACGAGGTAGCGGCCAGCCAAATTCAGCGCAAGCGGAAGTCCACCCAACCGGATTGATAATGCGGCGGCTTGTGTCGCGGAGCCTGCATGGCTGCCAGTGTGATCAAGCAGGACTTGCGCACCGTCGGCCGGCGTAAGCATGCCCACCCGATACATCCGGCACCAACTCTCGCCTTTGCCGGAAGCGAGATGCCCAATGGTCCAGGCAGCGAGATTTCCTTCGCGACTGGTGATCAGCACAGCACCGCGGCGTGTGTGCGGCGGTCGGATCCACCCGCGACCCGAAGTAGGCGGTTCGCCAGAGGGCGTGAGCAAGCGTGTGTCGTCGGCATTGTCGACGATCAATAGCCAGCGGGTGGGATGGTTGGCTAGCAGCCGCCACACCAGATCGGGGGCACTGTCTAAACCGGTCCACGCCCGCTCGATCTGTGCGTCGGTGGCTCCCAGGCATGAGGCCAGTTGTCGCATCCCGGCGTGTAGTTCTTCAGGATTGGCGGCCGACACCCACCACACCTGTACCCGTTGCGTCCGTAGCCGATCGGCCACACTCGCTGCCACACTCGTCTTACCCGCGCCGCCCATGCCATACAGAATGCAGACGCGTGGCGCGTGACGAGCCCGCCGTCGGTACAGACCGGTCAGCTCGCCCACCAACTGATCGCGGCCGCGCATAGACAGGCCGGCCAGGCCCGGTGGAGCAAGCGACAGCATGCCCGGGCCATGCTCTTGCGCCAGCTCCGCTGGCACGGTAGGTGTGACGTTTGCGTGGACGCCAGGCGTGCCAGATTCGACGCCGTGTTCGACCAGATGACGCATAACCGCGAGCGGCTCCTGTGCTACCACCGAGGTCCGCGCTTCCCGAATGGCAGCGGCATGTCTGACCACGTCGACGCCCGATCCGGAAATCGCGTGCTGAACAACGGCTTGACGCATCTCCCAGGCAACCCACCCCACGACGAGTACGCCCAGACCAATCCCAACAGGCCAGCTCCAACCTTGGGTGAAGACGTTGGTCAACGCGCCCGCCGAGAAAGCCAGCCCGGTAGAAATGCCTGCCGGCGCACCGCGCCGCATCCAACCAGCCATCCGCCACCACCCTGCAGTGGACATCAAGCGTAGCGGATGTCCGCCGATCGAAACCTGGGCGTTGTATCGAGCCAGCACCGACACATCAAACGTGCGCGCAACGCTGGCGTCCGTTAGACGCTGCTGACCGTTACAGGTCGAGGATGTCTTCGGCGGCGAGGATGTCGGTGTAGGTGTGGCGTTGGTAGGTGGCGAGCAGAGCGTGGTGTTTGTGGGTTTCGGCGGTGGCGTGGGCTGGTGGTGGCGGTAGCTGTAGGGCGAGGTGGGCGATCGTGGCGACATCTGCGGCCAGGACTGGTAGCAGGACGGCCAGGCCTTCGTCGTCGCCGACCAGTTCCAGCAGGTGGTCTCGATGCGGTTGGCTGACTTGCTGGTATGCCTCGATCAGGCACATTGCGGGGATGCCGGTGAGGTCCCCGTTTTCCTGGACGGTCAGCAGTAGTTCACCCAGGTCGATAGCCCTGGTGTCGGCTGCGGCGTAGGCAACCAGCGCTGAGGTATCCAGGATGAGCCGCACGCTCACGCGGTGGCCTTCCGGCCCTTGTTTGCCTCGTTGCGCCTGGATTCGGCCTCACGCAGCCGTCTGCCGGCGGCCTTGATCCCGTCGTCGGTGACCGAGATGCCGTGCCGGGCGAGCATGGCCCGGCTACGTTCACTTTTCTGACGCGCCCGGATAGCTTCGGCAACGACCGCGGAGGCGTTGTCGACGCCGTCGAGATATTCAGCGACGTCCTCGGGCAGGCTCAGGTTCATGCGGCGCTTGCTCGTCATGCCGTCAGCCTACACTCACTGCGCATATGATCACCAGTTTGTGCGCATGTGATCATTAATCGGGGTGGCCTAGGGGCGCCTAGGCCCGGCCAAGGTGGCCTGGGCCTAGGTGGTGCACACTGCGCGTTTATGTCCTACGGGCCGGATGCGGGGCTGGTGCCGGGCGGCGGTTCGTGGCGTTGGGCGTTGTCCAGGACGCGGTAGACAGTGGGCCGCGATACCGAGAACAGGTCGGCCAATTCGGTGACGCTGTGGGCGCCTGCGCGGTGCAGCTTGATCAGGTGGGCCTGCTGGCGCGGGTTCAGCTTCGGCGGCTTGCCTTTAAGCCGGCCCTTAGCCCTGGCGACGGCCATGCCTTCTTTGGTGCGTAGCCGCAGCAGGTCGACTTCGAACTCGGCGAAGGTGGCCAGGATGTTGAAGAACATCTTGCCCATCGGATCGGCCGGGTCGTAGAGAATGCCGCCGACACGCAGCTTGACTCCACGCGCCACCAGAGAATCGCCGATCGCGCGGGCATCTGGCACCGAACGGGCCAGCCGATCCAGCTTGGAAACCACCAGGGTGTCCCCGGCCCGCACGGCGGCCAGAGCTTGGTCCAGGCCGGGCCGGTTACGGTTGGTGCCGGTCAAACCTTTGTCCACATAGATCCGATGGGCCGCAACACCCATCGTCAGCAACGCCTGGCGTTGCGCGGTCAAGTCCTGCTCGTCGGTCGAGCAACGGGCATAACCCGTCATCAGCGTGATATCCATACCCTCAGCGAGCCTCAACCCGAGCATCCGCGGCAGGTTCACTCAAATCCACTCCTGGGGCGAGCTGACGTCTGCGTCCGCCGGGCGAACGGTTTCCGGTCGCCGTCGCCACTTCGCGACGGATCATTCTTCGGCGCGCTCTTTGGTTCTTGGTCGCGGAGGGGAAGGCGAGTAGGCCACACGGCGGCGGTCAGGGCCGCCGCAACATGGACGATCATCCGATTCGTGAAGCGACCGCCGTGACTAGCTTGGACTGGGCCAGCGCCGCTGACGAGTCTCGCGCCGGCGGGTATGGCGGAGGGCAGGTGAATGGTGTGGATCGAGCGCGACGGCTACTGATTGGCGCTCTGACAGTGATCACCTTGGCAGTCTTGCCGGTGCTGGGTGGTATGGCGGCCAACACCCTCGCTGGGTCTAATGGTTGGTGGGTTCTGGTCGCGATGCCTGTGTTAGTGGCACCGATCGTGGTTTGGGAGATTGCAAAGTCGCGGCGGCCTGTGACAACTGGTCCCCCAGAGGCTCGGGAGGAACTGCTGGACCAGCTTGCCGGCGTCGTAGAGAAGCAGTGGAGGGACGAGGCTGCGGCACGTAGGATCAATCGAAAGAACCCAATCCGTGTGACCTGGGTCACGACGGCACGCCCGGTGACGGTTGCGGCCGGCGCGCACGACGACACCGCGCAAGGCGATATCGCCGACGCGACGCAAGTATTGCGGGCGCGAAATTGGCGGATGGTAGTGCTGGGCGAACCGGGTTCTGGCAAAAGCGTGTTCGCCTTGTGGATGACGTTGGAGCTGCTGGAACAGCGGCGTGTCGAGCAGCACCTTCCTGTGCCCGTATTGGTGTCCCTTTCGTCTTGGCGTCCGCCTGAGCCACTTTGGCATCATGTGAGCCGTCGACTCAGCGAGGACTATCAGGGCCTGATGGCTGGTCGGAACTCCCTTGACATGCTGCTGCGCTTGGTGATTGAGAAGCGGGTGCTGCCCGTAATGGACGGGCTGGATGAAATACCAGCCGAGTTGCATGCCGCGGCGATTGAGAGCGTCGACGCAGAGACCGGGGGTGGCATCCCGTTCGTGTTGACATGTCGTACCGGCGACTTCGAGCGTGCGGTGGCGGCCAGCGGTCAGGCACTGTCTGCGGCTGCGGTGCTTGAGCTAAAACCGGTGGATCTCACAGCCGCCGAGGATTACCTGTCGCAGTCAGGACCTAGCGCCGCGGAGCGGTGGCGGCGAGTTCTGGGGCCGTTGGCGGACACGCAGGAGCCATTGGCCCAGGTATTCGCTACGCCGTTGATGATTTGGCTGGCCCGTGTGGTCTACGCCATACCAACGCTGGATCCGCAGGAATTGGCGAACCGCCGCCGCTTCCCCGATGCCAAGAGCATCGAGGATCACCTCCTCGATGCATATCTGCCAGCAGCGTATGGGACACCGGGCGATCCAAGGTTCGGGGCCGAAGCGGCCAGAAAGTGGCTAAGTATTCTCGCCCGGAGCTCAGGTCACGGCGGCGGTCCCGTCGATGTAGCGTGGTGGCACCTCACGTTAAGGCCAAAGGTTCCCTGGGCGTCGGCGTTCTTGGTGGGCTTCGTATTCTCCTTTGTCTTCGCGACCATCCAGCACATGATGTTGGAATTCTTCCGTTGGGGCCTTGCCTACCTCAGCCTCATCGGCGGACTAATCGCCCTGGTTGTCATAGTAAATAACTACGCAAAACGCGTCTATCCACCGCTGGGATGGAGAATACTGGTAGGCATTGCCACGAGTCTCGCGTTTGCCTCCGGAAGTGTTGTCGCGGACGTGTTTCAACGAGCCTCCGATCTTGACGAGTTGGTGGGCGCCGAGGTCGTGCTCGGCTGGGGCTTGCTCGCTGCCGGTTCGGCAGTGTGCACGTGCTTGACTAGTCTGCTTGCGATTCCTATAAAGCCACGCCACAGGCCCGATGCGATCTCGTGGCGCGAGCGCTTGGCCACCGCATTTGTCGTTGGCGGCGGCGCAGGCGCGCTCTTCTTTTTCGCGCCGGAGGTCGGGGCGACAACCAGCGTGGTCGTCTTCCTTGCTACATGCGCGCTCTACGACCCTTTAGCACGTGTTCTGTCGCCCCCTACACACCCACGACGGGTGATGTTGAAAATGGTAGGGCGTCGTGATCAGGTCATATCGCTGCTCTTGGCATGCGTCGCGCTCGGTCCGATTGTTGGCTTGCTTTCCATGCTGATGGTGTGGCTACAGACCTATCTTCTGCGTGTCCATGAGCTGCCATCCACAGTCGATCAGTGGCTGGATTTGGGGGGCCTGATGGCCGGAAGCCTATGGTTCGGCCTCTTGGCTGGCTTGCTAGCGGGGCTGCTGGTCGGTGTCGCACGGGCTGCATTTGACGATTTCGGTGCAGTCGGCCTAGCAACACCTGCTGCGTCTCTGCGCCTAGATCGCCTTGCCTACGCCGTCGGAATATTCTTGGCCGCAGTCGGCGTGGTTGGCTGGGTAACCCTATCTGTCCTCGTTCTTCCCGAGTCGGAGCTAACCTTCAGCTCGAGCGAACGCGTAATTCCGGATTGGATGGTGTTGGTACTTCTAGCGCTAACCGTTGTTTCGGTGCGCTCTTGTTGGTTCCAATTCTCTTTCGCACGCGTGCGCTGGAGACTAAGCGGTTACCTTCCATGGAACCTGATGGCATTCCTGCACGACGCCCATCAGCGGGGCATCTTGCGCCAAGCGGGCGCTGTCTACCAGTTCCGGCACTCTCGGCTGCATGAATACCTTGCGCAAAGCAGCTCGACATCCGTCGCGGTGAGAAGCGTCCACAGCTAGATCGCGAGCTACGGGGTGGCAGCATGCGAAGAAGCAAGCAGGATGTCTTCACCATTTGGTGCGCCTTGTATCGAGCGCGCCATGCTGTCGACTTCAAGAATTTCTGTCGGCCATCGACATAGCCTTGTCGGCTGAGTTGCAGATTCGCCTGATCTGACGGCACGTACAAACGCCGATTGTCCGGTTCCGGCCGGCGCGCCGTCCTACTTCCATATGCATTCGTGCCCACAATAGGTTCATCGTGGACCCAACCAGTTTGAACGGCGGCTCGGGTTCCTCATCGACTGACTGGATCCCTGTGATCGAATTACGTCGACAAGATCCACGGTCCAGTCAGGCGGATCCCAACATTCACGGAGCCGCATGGTTTGAGTACCAGACGACTGAACCGTGTCGCGGTCGAGCGGCGATGACACCCCACGCCCGTACGCTGGCCCTTCGGTCATCGGTCCCTCGCCGTCGTCCCGCGGCTTGGATCAGCCTGGTGCACCTGACTCAAGGGATCGGCGCAGGGACTCTACCGTGCTTCTGGAAATCATTGTGTCCGGATGGTTTGGCCCCAAGACACGCGTGAGCGCCTGCAAGGTGCTCTGATGCAGCGATAGGGCCGAGCTGTGATCACCGAGCGCCACCAGTGTGGCCGCCACGTTGTTCGCAGAACGAAGCGTGTCCGGGTGCAGGTCGCCGAGTACTCGCTGCCGGCACTCGTAGTTGTACGTCAGGAGATCCTTCGCTGCATTAAGATCACCCATTGCCCGAACGATGAGCGCAAGGTTGTTCCGAGCCTTCAGGGTATCTGGATGATCCTGTCCCATTAGTCTTACGTATCGTTGCATGACTTCAGTAGCCAATTTGTGTGCGTCGTCCATGTCTCCGATCGTGCGCATCGTTGTCGACAGGTTGTTAGCGGCGTATAAAGTCTCGGCATGGTCGTCTCCGTATAAGCCTCGGTAGCCCACTAGTGCGTTCTCCTGAAGCGACCTGGCGGTGAGGAGATCCGTTTCCAAGGAGTCGACAACCTGGAGCAGCTCAGCGCCGTTGGCCTCCAGGAATGATGTCGATATGTCGCGGTCCCGGTTAGACAAAATCTCGACGATCTTCCTCGCGGACCGGAGGGTGCGTGAAGCCCGCAAGTCATTCAGCAACGGTTCGAGCAGGTCAGCCTCGGCTGGTGGAACCAGACGGCTGAGGTGCTGGTGCATTGCGCTCAATCGAGTCTCGGCCCTGGTACGCAAGGCCATGGCCAGTTTGACGGACGCATAGAGAGTATTGGGATCCTGATCGCCGTGCTCCAATGCGCTGCGTCTTAGACTTGCGCCGTGTAGGTCGACAGCCTGATCTGTCCGGCCCATTGCTCGCAGCGCCATGGCCAGGTTCGTCTCGAGGCGGGTGATCTCCACCCTGCTGTCTACGTGCGTGGCTAGACGAATTCGTAGGCATTCCTCCAGGCAGCTCACGGCACGCTGATACTCGCCGCGATCATGAAGATAGCGTCCGACGGCGAATAGCAGGTCGATTCTAGCGATGGGACTGCGATTGGTAGTGGGTTCGGAGAGGACCACAAGGGCGTGTGGAAGAAGCTCTGCGCATGCGTCCCAGTGGGCGCTGCCCGAGTCAGCCAACGGAAATGCGGCTGCAAGCAGTTCTGTTGCGCATCGGTGCCAGCGCTCGGGCCGCCACCCCGCGGCCGTTTCAAAGCGCCAGAACCCAAGCGGCTGAAACCGATCCTTTACTAGGCTGACTAGACGCCGTGACCACGAGCGGGTTCCGTCTTCGATTACCTGGCGCAAAGCAGCCTGGACCAAACCATGGATATGGACCGACACCTTCGTGTCCTGACGTATCAGCGACAGCTCGAACAGTGATGCATAAGCTCCGTTCAACATAAGCGGATCTTTGGAGCATTTCCGCAGAGACACGGGCAATAGCTGTGGATATTCGGTAATCAACCTTCGCGGTATCGCGTTCTCTGCAAAGAAAGCCATCAGGCGGAGCAAGTCCGCCGCCACTGGATCACGCCAGCAAAGAGATCGGAAACTCCGCAGCAGGACACGGTAGACGGCAGACTCGACCGCACCACGCTTCTGCCCCTGATCGAACGCAGCATAAGATTCCAGGTCGACGTGTCGCGTCCTGCAGTACGCCGCAATGAGCTCGAGGGCTAACGGCAGGTGCCCAACACGCATCGCCACATCGAGGGCTGACACAGCATCGCTTGAATCGTATGAGGACGAGACAAGAAAGCGAACTGCGTCATCGGCAGGAAACGGCAGGAGCTCTATCGATGGAGCTATCGTGTGCCAGTTAGGGTTTCGTGAGGTGATGATTATGCTCCCGGAGCCGCGAGCTGGGAGCAGGTCGACCACATCGGCGGGCCATGATGCGTCATCATAGATAAGAATCCATCGCTCACGATGGGCCAGTTCCACCAGTGCGAGCGTCGCAGCTGTGTGGTGGTCTGCTTCATCGATTCCAAGGCGGGACGCCAGTTGGGCGAGCGATTGAATTAGGGACTCTCGGCTGTGGGCGTCAACTTGCCATGCGCATGAGAGATCACTCTGCCTACGGTAAACGAACTCCGTGGCCAAGCTGGTCTTACCTACGCCGCCCATGCCGAAGACGACCGCAATTCGTACCTCGCCGGAGCCCGTCGCGAGATAGGAGTCCAATCTGCCAATTTCTCTCGGCCTGGATTGGAAAGATCTCAACCGGACCGGAAGATTCCAGAACTGGTCGCGCGCCGGGAAAAGGCTGCCACGGCCGGACGAGGTGGGCACGGTTGGTCTGTCCCAGGCGAACTGGGCCAGCATCATCAAAGCTGCACTGATTGCAGCCAGCGTGGCGGTCAACACCTTCCAACCAGGTGGCAACAGGCCCGATGTGAAGATCCCGAGCGTCGCCGCCAAGACGAGACAGACCACGACGCCCACCAATTTGGGGCGTTTCGGCGACGGTCGGCGAGTGACCATGCGGATCCTCGGGCTATCTTGAGCTGCAACACCTGTATGGTATCGGTTGATAGCTACATCGAGATGTGGAGCGGCTGAGATCTCAGATCGGCGCCCTCATCGGACGGCCGGCACGGCGCCCGTCTCACAAAACCAACGGTGATTGAGACGGTTTGGGCGTCGTCGTCGCACTCCACATCGCGGCGCGGGCAGTCCACGGGGTCATCGATTCCGGCACTCTCGGTGGAGCAAGGAACTCGTCGTGGATGAAACCATCGTTGTGTGACGATCAGGTTCGATGCGCATGAGCTCGATCCACCGCTTAACCTGGACAACCTCGCTCTGCGGCAGCTCCCGATGCAATGGCCTGTGGAGAGGGATCGGTTCACGCAGGTCACCGGGCATGTGCCCATCATGATTCGTTTGCATACAGGCAGCGGTCTGACTGCGTGCACGGCGATGACCTACTACATCGACGCGCGCAGCTCATTCCTGTCGGAGGGGCGAATCCTGTTGTTGGCCAGCAGCCGTGGTGGGCTGCTCACCCTCATGGCAAGGCAAGGTATGGAAGCAACTGGGTTGCAACCCGCCGACGTCGCGGTGGCGGGAGCTGGTCAGTACGACTTTCCTGACACCCTCGCAGCGCTCGAGGATGGACTCGATGAGGGCAGCTTTCGACGCCTGCTGAAGGTGTTCGATCTGAGCTACAGGCTGAGCCTCTGGCTCGGACTAGACGAGCTTGCCTCCTTGGTCTTGGCACCGAGCAGCGAGCTTGGCCGGTTCTACCGCCTTGCGATCTGGGTCAACAGCGGTGAGCTGTCGCACGAGGAAGCGTGGCATCGGCTACAGACGCACAAGCATTATGCCCTTGCGGACGTGGCGACGTACCTCCACGACGTCGCTGCCCGGCTCGCGTTGCATGTCGCGTACTACCATCAGGATCTCGTGTCGCCTGGGGCCGACGATATGGCCGCCATGGCTTTCTGGAACCCTGGCGTGCCGAAGATCCGGCTGGAAGATGTCACAGCCACTAACGCGGAGCCTGCCCCACCACACACCGTGCCCAACAAGACCAATCACGCCAATCCGCCGCGCAAGCCGGCCAGGGAGGAACCGGCGGCCACGACCTCGCCGCATGTTCGTTTCTTCCGCGGCGAGGCACGCGTTCGGCATCGTCCGCTGCCGCCCGATCCGCAACGAGCCCTGCGGGCCAAGGAACTGTCCGACAAGGGAATATCTCTGCTCGCCTCATTCGAGACAGCAGGTATCGACGCAGACCTCGAACGTGCCATCGCCCGGCTGCGAGAGGCACTGGCGGTGGCGGCACCCAACGACCCTCATCGGCCGACTTACTGGCTGAACCTTGCTAAAGGACTGCAGGCTTCCTACGAGCGCGACACGAACCATGACCATCTTGACGAGGCGATTGCGCTCATGCGTAAAGCGATGGGGGTCGTCGGCAACGACTATCAGGAACTACCCGAGATGCAGCGCACCATGGGCATGCTGCTGGCGCTGCGCTTCGCACGCGACACCTCGCCATGGGATATGGACGAGGCCATGGCTCTTACAGCCGTAGCCATGCGTCGCCACCCGAACCACCTGCTAGCGATGCATGCGCGGGCTCACGCGTTGCGGCACAGGTGGGAGACCCAGCAACACCGGCAGGACCTGGATGCCATCATCGAACTCGGCAAGGCCATGCTGGCAAATCAGCAACCAGGACTGCAGCGCGCTGAAACGCTATGGATCCTATCGCGCGACCGGTGTCATCGCTACGATCTTGCAGGGCTGCCCGAGGACATCGACGCTGCCGTAGACGCCAGTCGCACCGCGCTCAAGGAGTGCCCGGCCGATCATCCGCGGCGCCCTCGCTACGTGTACGGGCTGGCCTATGCAAAACACAGGCGGCTCGCCGACGCGCCCGCAGGAAACAATAGCCACGACTCTTTTCAGTGAACGACCACCGAAAGCGGCGAGCGGTCAACACAGTGATCAGGACGGGCTCACCAACATCCGCCCATCGGCTTCCGCGCGTTGCCGGCGTCTCAAGACGCTAGATCCATCCGTCCGCAAGCGGTTCCTTCTGAGACGCGCAATGTGCTGGTCGCCTGGAGATCCGACTGTCTCGGTAGCTGGTCCCGAACGGACACCCACACGCGCTCATGATGGCAAGGCTGGATGTTCAGCAAGCGCCCGCTTTGGAGATCGAGCTCGCGTCTTCCTTGCCTCGGCTGACAGTGCGGACGGACCCGTCTGTAAGGGCCGGAGGCTCGGACCAGTTGGCCTTGGGCGCGGAAGAGTCTTGTTCGACCCTCCGGTTGGGCGGTGGGCTACCGTGCGTTCGGGCGGTACGTTCAGATTCGTCGGGACCGATACCTGTCGACGGAGGGTGGTGCAGCATTGGCAGAACCGGCAGTGCGCCGTACGAACAGGAATTGGCTGTTGGCCCTTGGCCCGGTGGTCGCGGCGGCCATCGGTGCCCTCACGAATCTGATCACTGCCACTTGGAATTGGTGGTTCTTCGCGGTGCTCGTGGCTCTGGTCGGCGCGGGATCGACAGTCGTAGTGTTCGGCGAAAATTGGATAGGGCGTCGCGACCCGGGGCAGTCGCTGGCTTCCTTGCCCGCGATCCCGGCGGCATCGCCGGGATCGACTGTGACATCGGCCTGGCTGGACGTACCCGCACGTAACCTCCATTTCATCGGCCGTGCCGATCTGTTACGGCAGCTCGAGATCAGCCTGAGCGCCCGTGACCACCTTGCCGCCGTCATACCCCATGCCTTGTATGGGCTTGGTGGTGTGGGCAAGACCCAGCTCGCCATTGAGTACGCCGTGCGGCACGCCAGCGACTACGACTTGGTCGCCTGGCTGCCAGCCGAGCAGGCCGATCTGCTTCGCGCTTCCTATCAACGGCTGGCGGACAGGATGGGAATCGCGTACACCGATGACGCTTCGCGTACTATCGATGCCGTCCGGGATGCGCTGCGCCGCGGGGAGCCGTACCGACGCTGGTTGTTGATCTTCGACAATGCCGAGAATCCTGAATCGGTTCGTCCCTATCTGCCTCAGCCCCACGCCGCCGAGACTGCCGGACAGGTTCTGGTCACCTCTCGCAATCGCACCTGGGGCCAGGTCGCGCGCACGGTCGAGGTCGACGTGCTCAAGCGCCAGGAAAGCCTCGAACTCATCCAGCACCGGTTGGCCCACGTGTCCGAACGTGATGCTGATCGATTGGCCGAGCATCTGGGGGATCTGCCGTTGGCCCTGGAACAAGCGGCGGCATGGATCAGCAACACGGGCGGCTCGGCGAACGAATACATCGAGCTTCTTGACCGTCGTATGCGAGACCTGTTGCGGGCCAACAAGCCCACCGACTATCCATTGTCTGTCGCCGCCACCTGGGACCTCTCCCTAGCCACGCTGAATGAGTCAGACCCGGCCGCGGTTCAGCTGCTCGAGCTATGCGCGTACTTTGGGCCGGAGCCCATCGCACGAGACTTGCTCCACTTGACGCATACCGCATCCGCAATTCCGGCCGCGCTTACAGCCGCCCTCGCCGACGCTCTGCTGCTCGGCGCGGCGTTCAACAAAATTGGCAGCCTGTCACTGGCCAAAATCGACGGACAACGGCACACCATTCAGCTGCACCGCCTAGTCCAGGCGTTCCTGCGCAGCCGCCTAACCGATTCGGATGCAGCCATAATGCGTGCCACCGCCCAGCAAATCCTCGCTGCCGCAATATCTAGTATCGACTTCGTAGACTCGCCCCTCGAACAAGTCAACTTGGAATGGGTCGCTCCGCATTTCCTCTGGGCTGGATGCCTCGACAGCGACGAAGCGGCGGTCCGGCAGATCATCATCCACCAGGTCCGCTACCGGTTCCTGCGCGGTGACCACGCAACCTGCCGCAGCCTGTGCGAACAGGCGCTGCAACGATGGGCACCGCGCCTAGGCCCGGACCACCGCCAGGTGCTTGAGCTGCGCCACAGACTTGGCGACACCCTGCGCTGGCTCGGCGAGACCAAGCAGGCCCGCGAGATCGACCAGGACACGCACACCCGTGCCCACCAATCGTTCGGTCCAGAGGACTCCCTGACCCTACGATCGGCCGCGGCAATCGCCAGCGACATGCGCCTGGCCGGCGAGTACTGGACGGCACACGACCTAGATCGAGCCACGCTTGCGGCTCACCTGGCCATTGCCAGGCCCAACCAATTCCTGGTCACCTCGGCCCGCAACAACCTCGCAATCGACCTGCGCTTCCTCGGCAGGTTCGACGAAGCCTTAGCCCTTGACCAGGAGAACGCACAGCTGTGCCTGAAATCCCATGGCACCGAGGACTGGCGCACCCTATTCTTCGCCGCCGCAACCGGGTGCGATCACTACTACCTGGGCCATTACCCAACCGCCCTGGAGATCCTCGCCGACACGACAGCGAAAATGAATGCCCGACCCAGCGCCTCTCTATTCACCCACGTCGTCTGGAACCGCTGGCACGCCCTGACGCTGCGCGCGGTCGGCCGTACAGAGCAAGCCATATCCGCCGGACAACACGCCCTCGACCGATATCGGGCAGCATTTGGAGACACCCTCGCCGAGACCGCCATGATGCGAATGAGCCTGGCGAACATTACCCGCGCAGCCGACCCGAAGCGGGCCAGCGATATAGCTACCAGCGCCCTGATTGACCATCAACGGCTACTCGGCGAAGCCCACCCCACCACCGGCGCGGCCCTGAACAACACGGCCATCGCCCTACTGAGAGCCGGCGATGTGCACAGTGCACGACAGCACGGCGAGCGGGCGTACACGATCCTGTCCGATCATTTCGGTGAAGACCACTGGGCCACGCTGTCCGCCCAAACCAACCTTGCCAGTCAACTATCGGCATCTGGGGAGCCCTCACAGGCGCTGAGACTCGGGCAACAAGCCCTTCACAAGCTGACCCACGCCCAAGGCCCAAACCACCCCAGCACGCTCGCCTGCGCCAACAACGTAGCCCTCGATCTGCGCGCCACGAACCGCCCGAGGGCGGCCCGTCAGCTCAGAGCCAGCACCCTTGCTTTGCTTGCCAGCACTCTCGGGGATAACCATCCGTGGACGGTCACCGCACGTCGCCACCGCAGGCTGGACAGCGATATCGAGGTCACCACATTCTGATTTGTCCACAATGGATGCCCACGGCGTCTTGCCGCTGCCACGGCCATATCATTTAGAACCTTGGCGTGCTCGTAGTATTCGGAAGCCTCGAGACCAGACGGAAGCCGAACCAAACCGAGACCAGTCGAGCACAGCAAGCACGCCTGGCCACCAGCTACGGCCAGGGCAACAAAGCGGACCACGGCTGCCTGCCTCATGGCGACTTGCCTCGATATCTGTCCAGGCGGCTGCGCACAGGCCGCCAGTTGCGCCGGCCCCGCCGCCAAACCGGGCTACGCAGGAACCGGATTGCCGGAATGGTCAGCATCCGGCAGCGCCCAGCTGAGGGCACCGACCGCGCCACACTGGGACATTGGGAAGGAGATCTGATCATCGGCCGGAACAACACCAGCGCGATCGGCACACTCGTGGAACGCAGTACCGGCTGGACGATGCTGGTCCCTTTGCCGCACGGCTACAAGGCCGACCAGATACGCCAGCCGCTGAACGATCAGCTGCTACGGCTGCCGGCGCAGCTGCGCCGATCGCTGACACGGGATCAAGGGCCGCAGATGCGCGACTGGAAGGATATAGCCGCCGCGACAGGCATCGACACTTTCTCTGCGATCCACATTCACCATGGCAGCTAGGCGTCAACAAATACCAACGGCCCACTGCGCCAATACTTTCCCAAAGGAACAGACCTGAGTACTCACAGTGCCGAACACCTCGAAAACGTGGCAACAGAACTCAACAACCGGCAACGCAAAGGTTAGGATTCCACACGCCGATAGAAGCCATCGGACCACTGCTGTTGCGATCACCGTAAGAATCCGCCGTTCCCCTTAGGACGCAAGCTGCTGTGCGTATAGAGCGGTCTCGGTGATGACGCCGAGGCTCAAGTGACGCTAGTGCCGGTGCGTGCGGCCGGTGTCAGTCGGATCCGGACTCCGGTGACGCGGATAGGGTTTTTCGAAGACTGCCCACCATATCGAAGGCGGGGTTGTCGTCAGTGGAGGCGTCGTTCCAAAGGCCGTGCCACTCGGAGTCCTCGGCCATGATCCGGTCGAGGGCGCGCACCGCGAGTGTCGGCAGATCGTGAGGCAACCCCAGCCGATCCCCGCTGCGGAGGAAGTCGGGTGCGTACGCGGAGTTGATGGCTTGACCGGTAGGAAGCCGGGCAGCCACGACGGCCGCTGCGGCGATCGCTTCGCAGGCCAGATCGGAGTCGAGATAGCCTTCCTCATCGGCGGCGGCACCAAGCGCATTACGGATCAGCGCCGGACGGTCGCCCGGGTCTGCGCGGTCGAGCTCGCCGCACCAGTCGGCGGCAGTGTCGTTGTCAAACGGGCCGCTGTCCCAGGTCCCCATCGGTGTCCTCCGCGAGGTCGATTGAGCCCGTATTCTGGCACAAGCGCTGCCGTTGCGATCAGGCCTGGCACGCTCACCCAGCTTTTGCTGCCGTTTGGCCATACAGCGGCGACGCCGACCGATGGACGTTCCTTCTGTGACGGGGGAGTGGATCGCGCTCGCTGCGCTCGCGATCGCTGTCCGGTGCGGGTTGGGTTGTGAGACGGGTGCCGGCTGTCCGATAAGGCCGCCGATCTGAGATCTCAGCCGAAGCATCGCGATACTCGGGTGTGGAACTCTGGAGCTGACCGCTGGCCGATCCAGTTTCGCGACCACACGAATGCGCCGCCTGTGATCGACGATCAAGTTCCCGCGCGGTATTGAACAGCTCGCACGTTCGATTGGAATTACACGTCGATCATCGCGTTTCGACTAGGTCGACTGTTGGTCAAAGGTCAAGCCATCTAGCGTCTCGCATGTGAGAGCACATAGGGCATTGTGGATGCTGGCGTTTACAGCTGGAGTATCTGCGATCGGGGTCCTTGTGGGGCTAGCCACCGAGCAGGCCTCCGCGCAGCAACGCTGGCCCGGGTGGCTGGAGTTGGTGCGAGTTCATCCGTGGCGATCCTTGGCGGTCTTCACCGCGATTGCGATGGGCTCGGCGGTGCTGATCGCGGCACTGCCTAGGCGGGCGCGAAGCGATGTGGAATATGAGCTTTCCAGCGGTATATATGAGCCACAGCGGCAGTGCGGGCGGCTGGTAGATGCTGACGGGCAGGAGGCGCCTGAACACCCCCGCAACGGGCTGCCACGTGACACTGCGACGTTTACTGGCCGGGCTGAAGATCTCGCCCGGATACTGGCGGCGGCGCGGGAGGCCACCGATGGCCAGCGGACTGTGGCGGTTCATGCGATTGATGGGATGGCGGGTGTCGGTAAGACCACGCTGGTCGTTCATGCCGGTCATCGGTTGGCGAAGCTGTTTCCCGATGGCCAATTGTTTATCGATCTATACGCGCACACCGCTGGGCATACCCCGGTCGCTCCGTCGGACGCACTGGCATCTTTGCTGCTAGCAAACGGGCTGGCACCGCAGCTGCTGCCGGCCACGCTGGAGGAACGAGCGGCGTTGTGGCGTGGCCGGCTGGCAGGAAGGAAGGTCTTGCTGGTCTTGGACAATGCTGCCAGCTACGAACAGGTTTTGCCGCTGCTGCCAGGTGCTGGGCAGTGCTTGGTGCTGGTGACCAGCCGCCGCCGATTGGCGGCTTTGGACGCGGTCGTACTGGCGCTGGACACGTTGCCCGCCGAGCAGGCGAGCAGCCTCTTCGTTCGTCTTTCGGGCCGCGATGTTTCGGAGATGGATCCCATAGAGGTGGACCAGGTGGTGCGGCTGTGTGGCTGTCTGCCTTTGGCCGTCTCGCTGGTGGCGGGCCGCCTGCGGCATCATCCCACGTGGAAGGGGGCAGATGTCATCGCCGATCTCACCGCGACGGAAAGCCGGCTTGAGACGATCCGCGCTGAAAGCAAGGCGGCAGCCGCAGCGTTTGATCTGTCGCATCGGTACCTGCCGGCAGAGCGTCAGCTACTGTTTCGGCGTTTGGGTCTTCACCCAGGTGCAGACGTCGACGCGTACGCAGCGGCAGCGTTGGCCGATCTACCGTTGCTCCGAGTTCAGGAGCATCTTGAACTGCTTTACGACGAACACCTTCTGGAAGAGCCCAGCCGCGGCCGGTACCGCATGCACGACCTCGTTCGAGACTATTCACGAACGTTGGCGGCTACCGAGGAGGCACATCAACGCGATCTCGCCCGTGAACGGCTCTACGACTACTACCAGTCCACCGCCGCGCTCGCTGATCAGCAAATCGCTAGAGATCCGCGCGTGGCGTCCGCCGCACCCGCAAACTGGGCGGGCACCGCGCCAGACGTGTCCACGATCCACCGGGCACTAGTGTGGATGCGCTCAGAACAGGCCAACCTTTTCGACTGCATACGGGCAGCGCAAAAAGACGCACGACACCGCCGAGTCGTCGGCTTGGCCAGCGCTGCGGCGGGCTACCTGTTCCACGACGGACTGTACAGACCAGCGGCCGAGCTACACCGCGCGGCGATCAGCGCGGCACAAGCCGTCGGCGACCAATCAGGCGAGGCCGGAGCCTATTACGATCTCGCTCCCATGCTCTACTGCACCGGCGACACCGAAGGAGCCGCTGCAGCACTGCGGCGGGCAGTGGACATGTATCGGGAGATCGGCCAGCCACTAGGCGAGGCCAACTCCCTCAAAGAACTCGCCTTCGTCACACACGTTGCCGGCGATTCCGCAACCGCAAAACCCATGCAGGAAGAGGCGGTAGCTCTCTATCAAGAGCTCGGCCAGCCCCTGGGTGAAGCCAACGCCCTCAACTACCTCGGCTACACCCTTCTAGCCGACGACTATGCCGGCGCCATCGACGCTCTAACCCGCTCCCTTGGGATTTATCGTCAGCTAAACGATCGTCATGGGACGGCAGACGCCTTGCAGCATCTCGGCGACGCATGGTCCTGCACCGGGCAGCTCGCCCGGGCAGTCGAGGCGAACGAACAAGCACTGCCTATCTTCCGCGAACTCGGTGACAGACTCCGAGAACGCAACGCGCTCCTGAGCCTGGCGTATGCGCTTCGCCTGCTCGGAGATTTTCAGCGGGCGAACTCAGTCGCCGAAGAAGCGTTGGCCATCTGCCGCGATCTTGGCGAATGGAGCGGCGAAGTACATTGCCTTACTACCCTGGCTGCATTGCGGCTGTCGACCGGAAATCCCCAGGACGCCATCACCATGCTCGCCGGACCCTTGCGCTTCTACCACGATCAACAAAACGAGACTGCGTACGCCACCACGCTCGACTACCTCGCGCAGGCCCACAATGCCCTTGGCGACCACGCCAAAGCCGACGAACTGTGGCAGCTAGCACTGCAGATCTACCGACGACTCAATGAGCGACTCGGACATGCCGAAGTTCTCAACAACCTAGGCGCACTCAACCTCGAACTTGGCGATCTCCAGCAAGCACAGCGCTACCACCAGAACGCGCTACAAATAGCACGCGAAATTCACGCTCCCATCGAGGAAGCACACGCATTACGCGGACTCGGCCGCTGCGCTTTACGCCACAACGAGATCGACACCTCACTCGACCAGCTACGGCAAGCACAACGGATATTCGAACAGACCGGCGCATACCAGAGCAAGGAAGTCGCCATCGAAATCATTGACATCAGCAGGACCAACTCCAAACGACGAAGCCCAATCGGCAAATGGATCAGGCGAATCTGATCAGCCCCGAACGCTCAAGGGATCGAACCGTGACCGTCCGGTGACGGTTCCCCGCCGACAGCGCCGAGAAAGATCGGGTCGGCGCGCCGTGATCGTCCTTCGCTGTGATGTATCCCGCTGAAGGGACACGTCATAGGCGATGTGATGCCCGGCTGCGGGAGGGAACGTCGATGCAACCGACGGCTGACAATCCTGCGAGCGGCCAGGGCGTGGCATCCGGTACGCGGCAACAGGTTGCGGGACGGCCGCGTCACCAGGCCGAGGACATGGCGCGAGACGGGACCGGGCGACGGCGGCCTGCCGACGTGTGTTTTGGGTGCCTGCCCCACGACCAGATCTCGCGGAGATGCACATGAGCCTGCTGATCACCACAGCGGCGAAACGGCGCGATCTCATTGCGCTGCTTCGCGACTTCAACTCCTGACCGATCTACATCGAGCGCGACCCGTTCGGCGACCTCTACTATCCCATCGCCGAGGTGACCTACCCCGACTTCGTGCTGATCGCGATCGACGAGGAGGAGCCGAATCGTTTGGTGGCCAGAGGTTACAGTGTCCCTTTGGCCACCAAACGATGACCGCCCGGTGTGCAGCCAGTCGATGAGGTCGGGAAAGGCCAGTTCGACCCCGCGGCCTTGGTAGCCGCCGGGCCGAATAGCCCGCGCCCCGCCCGGTAACTGCCGAATCGGGCGGATCAGCCCTGCCACTGGTGGTAGAACTGTGCGTTGCCGCCGATGGTGAACAGGTCGAGTCGCCGCGGTCCCCATGACACCGCGCTCATGTGGCCCGGCCAGAATCCTCCGAGATTCTCGATGTCCCAGGGGTGGTCTTCGTGCCACGCGTGGTACATCGGCGCATTGTAGGGATCGCTGGACACATCCTGCTTGGTGAAGAAGTCGACGCGTGGCCGGCCCCAGCTGACCGTTGTTATCGGGCTTGTGGTCGCATACCCGTTGCTGCGGGTCCAGGTCGCGATGCCTTCCTTGCCGAACCAGCCGGTTCCGGGATCCTGCCAGAAGTGCAGCACAAGTCCACCCAGGTTCCGTGTATCGGTGGTGGACACGAACAGGTCGAGCCGGCCGGGGGCGGACGACACCGCGTCGAGGAAGCCCGGCCGCTCCCACCAGCTCATCGGCAGATACTCGTAGTAAAACGACTGACCGGCGTTCTGGAAGAAGTGCATCACCGACGAGCCGATGGTCACGAAGAGGTCGAGGCGGCCATACGAGGTAGTCGCGGCGAGGATCGGCGAGCTCGGCCCGTAGTTGCCGAGGGATTCGAGGCCGAAGACGGCACCGGTCGGCGTCAGATGCGGGTACCAGTAGTGGTAGATGTGGTTGTTGCGCCCGAGCGTGAACACGTCGAATCGGCCAGGCCCCCACGAGACCGCCTCGATCATGCCGGCTGGCCAGTCGCCGCCCAGCGACTCGCTGCGGAAGAAGCCTTCTACGTCAACCTGCCAATAGTGATACATCTGGCTGTCCCTCCCGACGATGAACACGTCGCGGCGGCCGGGCTCCGACGTCACCGCGGCGACGGAGTTGAGCTGGAAAAACCCACCCAGCGCCTCCATGTAGAAGGGTTCGCCGGGGTTCTGCCAGTAGTGGTAGAGCTGGTAGTTCCGTCCGATCAGGAACGCGTCGATGCGGCCCGACCGTGCGATGACGGTCGTCTTCTGGTTGGCCCAGTCCCCTCCGAGGCTCTCGAGGCCAAACGTGGCGGCTGCCGCGACACGTGCGTTGGATGGAGGAGGCGCGGCCGCGTATGCGGGGCTTCCGAATGCCATCATCGAGGCAGCTGCAACGA
>NZ_BONY01000077.1 GCF_016862955.1 Rhizocola hellebori
CGAGGCTACCCACACCCACCGACAATTCCAGATGCGTGGATCTTGCAGCCGGGAGGGCGTGGCAGGGGAGGCAATCGGATCACGGCGGCAGCCGGGCAGCGGTCGGCGATGAGGCCTGGATAGCAAGGGGCGCGACGAGGAGCGGGCCGAGGTGCGGCAGTGTGAGGCGGGCGTGGGAGGTGCAGGTCCTGGCGTGGCAGGCGGAGCCGCCGGGGGGTGGCCATGCACGGAGGTGGCGTTGCCGCCGGGAGATACGGCGAGGGACCACTTCGGACCGGCGCAATGGTGGTGGGGGATAACAAGAACTGACTGGGTCTTGTCGGTGTGGAGAGGGTGCTAGAAGGGTAGAAGGCGGCAGGGGAGAGTCCGACCGGGACGGCCGCGGCAAGATCTGTTCAGCAAAGTGCATGTTGGTGGTAGCCAAACTGCGCGATCAAGCAGGATCAGTCTGAAAATAGACTACACTGATGGATAAATGCTACCACCAAACTTCATATAGACGGTTGCATGATGTTGGGCACGGTGATTGAGTAATGGCATTGAGCTGGTCGAGTATCGAATTCCATCACACTTGGGTGACGGCCGCTTGCTACACATTGTCCAGGACTGGAGGAGGTAGTCGATGAACCCTCAACGACGCGCGACCTATGCCCTCATCGCGCTGTCTGTCGCGACTTTTTGCTACGTGACCACCGAAGTCCTTCCCATTGGGCTGCTTACCCTCATCGCACCGGACCTGGGGCGTTCGCAGTCGGTGACGGGTCTGCTGGTGACCGGGTATGCGCTGGTGGTCATGATTTTCGCGGTGCCATTGACCAGGGTTACCCGGCGGGTGCCGCGGCGGCCGCTGCTCACGGCGGCGCTGGCTTTGTTCGCGGTGACGACGACGATTTCGGCGCTGGCCACCTCTTACGAGGTGTTGCTCGCGGCGCGGCTGTTGTCGGCGGCGATCAACGGCGTTTTCTGGGCGGTGGTTTTCCCGACGGCGATTTCGATGTTCCCGTCGAACGTGCGGGGGCGGGTCGTGGCGAGGCTGTCGATCGGCAACGCGCTCGGTCCGGTCGTTGGCGTGCCGCTGTGCACGTGGCTGGGTGGGGTCGCCGGGTGGCGGTCAGCTTTCGCCTCGATGGCCCTGCTCGCCCTGGTCACGTGCATCGCGGTGGCGGTGCTCCTGCCGAACATCAAAATGCAGGAGAGTGACGGCGACACCGGGGCCATGCCCGACCGGCATCGATTCGTGGTGCTGCTCATCGCGACCATACTGGCGGTCACCGGTGCCATGGGTGCGTTTACCTACATGACTGTCTTCCTGCTCGACGTCAGCGGGTTTGTGGCGGCCTCGCTCGGCCTGTTGCTCTTTGTGCAGGGCTCTTTCGGCGTGGTGGGCACGTGGGGGGTGGGCCGAGTGCTGGACAGGTTCCCGCTCGGCGTGGTGCTCGGGCTGCTCGGGCTGAATGCCTTCGCGATGCTTGGCCTCTACGCGGTGGGCGCGAGCAAGGTGTTGACGATCCCGTTGCTCGCCATCGCGGGCATGTCGTTCAGCTCGCTGATCGCCGGGATCCAGCATCGCATCATGCTGGTCGCCCCGTCGACCACCGACATGGCGTCGGCCGGTCTGAGCGTGGCGTTCAATTTCGGTCTCGCCACCGGTTCGTTCATCGGCGCGGGCCTGCTGGCGTGGGCCGGCGTGCGGGTCATCCCGTTGTTCGGCGGGCTGCTGATAGCTGCGGCGCTCGCGTTGCTGATCTGTGACGAAATGATCCTAAAGAGAAGGAGAAGCAATGAAACTCTCCGTAGTGATCCCGACCTACAACCGCTCGGACATCTTGCGACTCACGCTTGAGTCCCTTGTCCACCAGGACCTGGATCATGACGACTACGAGGTGCTGGTGATCGACGACGGATCATCCGACGACACCGCGGAAGTGGTGAAGGAATACATGGACCGGATGAACCTGCGTTACTTCTTCCAGGAGGACGAGGGTTATCGGGCCGCGGGGGCGCGCAACGTCGGGATAGCCAATGTCAAGGCCGACATCACGGTCTTCATGGATTCGGGGGTGCTGGCCCACTCCGGATGCCTGCGCGCCCACCTTGCCAGTCACGAAGCCACGGACGGCCCCGCCGCTGTGATCGGGTATGTCTACGGCTACAGCCTCAACAACGAGAACGCCAAAGAGGTTGCGGAGTCCACCGATCTGAGCGATGTGGACGGGACCATCGAGTTGTGGCGCAAGGAAGGTCTGTACGGCGACATCCGCGAGGAGTTCTTCGAACGCGAAGGCGACGACTGCGCGACCGCGCCCGCACCCTGGCTGATGTATTGGACGTTCAACGCTTCCATCCCCACCGAGGTGCTTCGGCGAGCCGGCGGTTTCGATGACGCTTTCCGGGCATGGGGCGGCGAGGATGTCGACCTCGGCTACCGGCTGCACCGCGAAGGCGCCCGCATGTTCCTCAACCGCGAAGCGATGTGCTTGCACTGGCCGCACCCGCGGGACTGGGACGAGCTGCACGGCGACGCCGTCGCCAACTACCAATACATGGCGCGTAAATACGACACACCGATCACCCGGCTGCTCGGGGTCGTCCCGACCATCAACTTCTTTGTCATCAACGATGTCATCCGGGGCCGCCAGCTGACCCACTGACCGCGCAACGATTGACCACAGGCCCGAAGCGGTTTTCCGCCTCGGGCCTGAACCGTGTGTGGGCTCAGACCTATTAGGACACATGAGTATCGCAATGAGCGGTTCCATGAATCGTATTGAGTAGCGCGCACGATCGAGGACAGGTACCGCAGCCGGAGTACGTTGCTTTTTGTGAACGGATAGAGGAATTAGGTCGGGTCGAGATGAGGCGATCATGAGACAAGAATCGAATACTTCGGTACTGAATGCTCCTCAGCCGCATCGGTTGGTCGATCGGGAAAGCGTGATCGCTGCTTCCGTGTTGAATGGATCGACGGGGGAGAGGGTTCGCGTGTATGACGTGGCAGTGGTGGGGCTCGGCTATGTTGGCCTGCCGCTGGCGAAAGAGGCGGTGGGGGTGGGGCTTCGGGCGGTCGGAGTGGACATCGACCCCACCCGGGTCGAGATGCTCAACGGCGGGGATTCCTATGTGGACGACATTTCCAAGGACGATCTCGGGGAGATGCTCGCCGCCGGCTTTCGGGCCACCACGGATCCGGAGGCGCTTTCCCAGAGCGCAGCCATTGTCATTTGTGTACCGACTCCACTCAACGACGATTACGGTCCGGACCTGTCGGCCGTGCGAAGCGCGGCCCGCATGGTGGCCGGCTACCTGACGCCGGGCACACTGGTCGCGCTGGAGTCGACGACGTACCCGGGAACGACCGAGGACGTGGTGCGGCCGATCCTGGAGGAGTCGGGTCTCATCGCGGGACGTGACTTCAGCCTGGTGTACTCGCCCGAGCGCATCGATCCGGGCAACCACCAATTTGGATTGAAGAACACGCCGAAGGTCATTGGCGGCCTGACCGAGCGCTGCCGTGACCACGCCACCACCTTCTACGGGCAGTTCGTTTCGACGGTGGTGCCCACCACGGGGCCGCGCGAAGCCGAGATGGCCAAGCTGCTGGAAAACACCTACCGCAACGTGAACATAGCCCTCGTGAACGAGATGGCCATCTTCTGCGACGAGCTGGGCATCGATCTGTGGGAGACCATCGAGGCGGCCGCCACCAAGCCGTTCGGGTTCCACAAGTTCCTGCCCGGCCCGGGGGTGGGCGGGCACTGCATTCCGGTGGACCCCTCCTATCTGTCTTATACGGTCCGCAAATTGGGCTACGCCTTCCGGCTGGCCGAGACCGCACAGGAGATCAATGGGCGGATGCCGAAGTACGTCGTCAGCCGTCTGCAGCGGGCCCTCAATCGGGAGGGCAAGTCGGTCAAGGGCGCCCGAGTGATGCTGCTGGGGGTGACCTACAAGCCGGACATCGCCGACGATCGGGAGACCCCTGCTCTCCCGCTGGCCCGGGAGCTGCTCAAGCTCGGCGCCGAGTTGTGTTTCGCCGATCCCCACGTTCCGGTGTGGACGGTCGACGAGGTGGCCATCACCCCGATCGAGGCTCCGCTGCACGCGGTGGCCGACTGCGACGCGGTCGTGCTGCTTCAGGGGCACACCGCCTTCGACCTGGAGGCCATCGCCCAACGGTCCCGGCTGGTGCTCGACACCCGCGGCCTGCTAGGGCGGCACAAGAACGTCGAGCGCCTCTGACACGCTTGAAAACGACTCACGGAAATGGGCAACACGATGACGTTCACCTGGTCGCAGCAGCGAATTCTGGTTCTTTCGCCGCATCCCGATGACGAGATTCTCGGCTGCGGCGGGCTTCTCCACAAGGCGAAGGCCGCCGGCGCTGAGGTCTTCATCCAGTTCCTCACGGTCGGGCACACCACCGACCGCTCCTCGTGCCTGAGTTCCTCGCCGGAGGAACGGCACATCGAAATCAAGCAGGTCGCCGAATACCAGCAATGGGACGGCTGGCACATCGCCTTTCCCGGCGACGAATACCATCTGCGGCTCGATCTGATTCCGCGGGTTGAGCTTTCCAACATGGTGGAGCAGGAAAGCCCGCTGTCCATCGCCAAGCTGCGGCCCACGGTGGTGATCGCCCCGCACCGCACCAGTTACAACCAGGACCACCAGGCGGTGGCCGAGGCGGCGCACACGGCGATGCGGCCGTCCAACGCCCGGCTGCGCCACCACCCCGAGCTCGTGCTCTCCTACGAGGAGGCGGCCGACCAATGGCGATACGATGCGGCGCCCATGCCCAACCTGCTGGTCGAGCTCGCCGAGGAGGACCTCGACAGCAAACTCGGGGCACTGCAGCTTTACGCCACCCAGATCCACGAACATCCGCACACCCGCTCGGAGCAGACCCTGCGCAGCCTTGCCGTGTTGCGTGGCATGCAGGGCGGCTTCGCACTGGCCGAGGCCTATCACATCATGCGATGTGCGGCCTGATCCGGTACTACCGAAAGGGAGCCCATGAAGATTCTTGTCACCGGGGGCGCCGGGTTCATCGGCTCCCACCTATGTGAATTCCTGGTCGGCAAAGGCCATGAGGTAACCGCGCTTGACGACTTCACGACCGGCTCGGCGGCCAACCTCGCCGGCTGTCTGGACTCTGGCAACCTGCGCCTGGTGGAGGGCTCGATCCTCGACCCGGCCGCGGTGAGCGAGGGGGTCAGGGGCAAGGACGCGGTCTTCCATCTGGCCGCGGCGGTCGGCGTCCAGACCATCATCAACAGTCCCCTGCATTCGCTGCGGGTCAACCTTCAGGGCACCGAGAACGTCGTCGAAGCGGCGGTGCAGCACGGGGTTCCGTTCGCCATCGCGTCGACGAGCGAGGTGTATGGCAAGAACGACGCCGACGGGCTGCACGAGGACGCCGACCGGATCCTCGGTTCGCCTTTGCTGAGCCGATGGTCCTACGCGGCGGCTAAAGGCCTCGACGAGCTGATGGCACACATTCGTGGCACGGAGACGGGGACACCGTGCGTGAGCTATCGGCTTTTCAACGTTGTCGGGCCGCGGCAGACCGGCCGGTACGGCATGGTCCTGCCCCGGTTCGTCAAGCAGGCGCTGCGCGGCGAACCCATCACCGTGTACGGGGATGGTAACCAGCGCCGGTGTTTCGGATCGGTGTACGACGTGGTGCCCGCCATGGTGGCGCTGCTGACGACCCCGGCGGCGTTCGGAAAGGCGGTGAACCTCGGCGGCCGGGAGGAGATCTCCATCCGGGGGCTGGCGGAGAAGGTCAGACAGATCACCGGATCGGGCAGCGACATCCGTTTGGTGCCATACGACGAGGCTTACGGCGCGGGTTTCGAGGACATGCGCCGGCGGATGCCGGACCTGTCGCTGGCCCGCGAGCTCATCGGATATCAGGCCCGCTACGGCCTTGATGACATCGTGCGATCGGTTGCCGACGCACATCAGGACAGGCATCGGATAACGCAGGCGGCCGTTTGATTCAGGTGGTGCCACCACCGTCCGCCGCAATGCCGGCGCCAGCGTGCCCCGTTCCGGCCAACCCCCGTGGCCAAACGGTCTTGGCCGCTGGCGCCGCTTCGCATGCCTTCCAAAGAGGTTGACGTCGTGCAACCTTCATTGAAGGTTTAGGTGGTAGCATGGGCGGATGCAACTCGACGTCTGCCAGCTGCCGATGGTCGGTGGGCACCCCGCGCTCGATCTGGTCAACACCCTCGAAAGAGGCGAGCCGGTCGAGGGCGAGCCGCCGCCCTACGACTTCATGTGTGACACCTCCGCGTTGCTGCGCTGGACGGCCCTGGCGGGCCTGATCAGCGACGCGGAGGTCAACCGTGTTCGTCGGGTCTGGCGCGACGACCCCGCGGTGGCACACGCGGGGCTGGCCGCGGTGCGAGACATTCGCGAAGGGCTGCACCTCGTGCTGCTCGCCGCGATCTCGGCCGCGGACGGTGAGGAGCCGGGTGCCCCGGGCGACCCGGCTGCCGGCGACCCGATCGCGGCCGGAGCCGCGCTGGTGGAGCTGCACGAGCGGTGGTCCGGGGCAGTCGCCCGTGCCGCTCTGGTGCTCGACAAGGGCGATCCGCCGCGGGTGCGGCTCGCCTACGGCACCGTGGCGGCAATGCTGGTTCCGGACAGGATCGCTGAAGCCGCAATCGATGTGCTGCGCGCGGCCGACCTGACCCGGGTGCGCCGCTGTCCGATGCTCGAAGGCGGCTGCGGATGGCTGTTCCTCGACCAGAGCCGCAACGGATCCCGCCGCTGGTGCCGCATGGCCGACTGCGGCAGCACGGTCAAGGCGCGCCGCCTCACCGAGCGCCGCCGCGCCGCACGCGGCAACCACTGAGAGGGCAACCGCTGCGCAATAGGTGCGTATAGCGAAGGCATTGAGTAATGCGCGGCCAGACACCGGAGTACCTCCTCGCTTGTAGCTTCATGCAAGGGCGAGAAGGGAGGTACGGCAATGCGCATAGAGAATGCAATCTTGCCGCGTCCGGAGGATGTCGCGGAAAAGGGCTGGAGCTACGGGCAACTACCGGTATCGACGAATACTGATTGGCAGGAATTCGCGAATGCCTGGGACGATCTGCCGATCGACCCGTATGTCAAACCAGGCCACCGCACATCTCGATATCGTCGGCTGGGACATCTGCTGGCGCGCGGTGACGGTTCGCTGGAACGCCTGCCAAATAAGGCGTTCGTCCAAGACAAGGACGTGAATCGGGTTTACGGCGGCCAGGTTCGGGTGTTCGAGCCGATCCTGGGAAAAACGTATGACAATGCATGCTTCCAGGCCACCATCGCGTTCGACCTCAACCTGATCCGGCAGCTGGAACCCGGCCAAGCCGATTGGCTGATCACCGTCCACGCGATTCGTGTGCTGGCCACCGGTGACACCACTTCGGCACCGGCGCCGGAGGGGCGGCACAGCGACGGCCACGACTACGTGATCATGCATCTCATCGGCCGGGAGAATTGTGCCGGCGGCCTTAGCCGGCTGTTCGGCAAGGGCGAAAGCGAACCATCGCTGGAACACACCCTGTTGCTGCCGATGGAATCCCTGGTGGTCAACGACCAAACGATGGAACACGAGGTTACCCCGATCAGCCCGGACGATGCGACGACCGCGATCCGGGACATGATGATTGTCGATTTCGAGCGGGCTTGAGAAATCCGGAGGACTCCCATGGCGAATGTGACGACGGCACCCGTCTGCCTTGAATGTGATACCGACATCCTCGTGCCGACCGAGACCGAACTGGGCGACATCCTGTCCTGCCGCGGCTGCGGGCAGGAGCACGAGGTCACCGAGGTGACCCCGAACATTCAGCTCGATCGCGCACCCGAGATCGAGGAGGACTGGGGTGAATGAGATGACCGAGGTGCTGGTCTCGGTCACCATGGTGCGTCCGGAGGAGCGATTGCTCCTGCGGGCGCTCCAGGCGACCGGGCTCACGGCGCGGACGGTGACGCCCAGGCACACCGCGGCCTTCCTCAACGACACCGCGCCGCGACCGCGATTTGTGTTGCTGCGCAACGTTTCCCACCGCGAGCTGGCCACCATGTCGGACCGCTTCGAACAGGCCGGCATCGAGACGCTCAACACGCCGGGGGCGGTGCGCCTGTGCCTGAACAAGGACCTGCAGGCGATCGCGTTCAAGCGGGCAGGCGTCGCGCATCCGGTGACCCACATCGCGTTCTCCGTCGAGCAGGTCCGCGAGTACGTGGCGCTGCTCGGCGGGGACGCGGTGCTCAAGCCGATCAGCGGATCGTGGGGACGCGGCGTGGTGCGCGTCGCCGATGAGGCCCAGCTCGACGCGTGGGCCGGTGGCCGGGAGGCACTGGACCCGCTGGGCAAAGGATTCCCGGTGGTGGTGCAGCAGTATGTGCCCAAGCCCGGGTTCAACGAGCGCGTTCACGTGGTCGGCTACCGGCCGGTGGTGGCGTACAGGCAGATCAGTCCGGGATTGGTGACCAACACTCATCAGGGCGGCCGGGTGGAACCCATCCCGGTGTCGGACATATCGCGCGAGCTGTGCAAGCGCGTCGTCGACTGTTTCGGTCCCGGGTTCTACGGCATCGATCTGGTGGAGTCGGTGGAGACCGGCGAGAAGTTCGTGCTGGAGGTCAACACCAATCCCGAATTCGCCCGGTCCTCGGAGATCCATGGCGTCGACATCGCGGGGCACGTTGCCGCGTACGTGCGGGATCGGGTGCTCGCGACGATAGCGAGCGAGGTCCCGGTATGACTGAGCGGATCACCGTGGCCGTCCTGGGCGGCAGCGGGTTCATCGGGGCCGAGCTGATCCGGCTGCTGGCCGGGCACCCGCAGGTGGAGCTGAAGTTCATCTCCTCCGCGCGGCACGCCGGCCAGCGCGTCGGGCAGGTGGTGCCAGGGCTGCGCAACTCGGCCGCGGGCGAGCGCCGAATGCGCTCGATCGACGAGCTGTCCAAAGTGGATGTGGCGGTGGCGTGTCTGCCCAACGGGACGCTGCCGGGCATCCTGGAAGAGGTGTCGGGCAAGGCCGATCTGGTGGTCAACGTGGCCGGGGATTTCCGGCTGCGCGAGCCCGGCGAGGTGGCCAAGCACTATCCCGAGTCGGCCGGCGGCTGGCGGCATCCGATCCCTTACTGGGTTCCGGAGTTCTGTGGCAAGCCGATCGAGCCGGTGCTGAACCTGCCCGGCTGCATGGCGGCGGCGACTCTCTACGCGCTGTATCCGCTGTTCCGCGACGGTCTGGCCGCGCCGCAAGTGGTGGTGGACGCCAAGACCGGATCCAGCGGTAGCGGGAGCGGCAGCGTCGAGCATCCCGCGGTGCGCGAGGGAAACGTGCGCGTACACAAGCTGCACGGGCACCGGCACGCGCCCGAGGTGCGCCAGGCGCTCACCGACCTGACCGGGCACACACCCGACCTCCAGTTCTCCACGTTCAGCCTGCCCGTCGCGCGGGGTGTCATGGTCGCCGCGTATGGGCGGCTCCTGCCCGGCGCCGAAGATGGCGATGTGCGGCGGGCTTACGCGAAGGCTTATGCGGACACACCTTTCGTCCGGGTGGCCAACGGGCGTACCCCGATGTCGATGCCGATGCTCAAGACGGTGGTGGGTTCCAACGTCGCCGAGGTCGGCGTCGCTGTCGACGAAGACCGGTGGGTCGCGGTGTCCACACTGGACAACCTCATCAAGGGTGGCGCGGGTCAGGCGGTACAGGCCCTCAACCGCGTCTACGGCTTGGACGAACGACTTGGACTTGCGGAGGCAAGCGGATGGCCGTGATGAATAACGCCGGTCTGGCGAGCGTCTCCCCCTATTCGCCGCTGTATGTGGTGAAGGTGGGCAGTGCGAGCCTGCGCTATCCGGCGGTCTACGACGAACTAGCCGTTCTGCGGCATAGCGGTGCCCGGATTCTTCTGGTCACCGGCGGCGCGGCCGACATCGCCGACCACTACGCGAGCATCGACCGTCCAATGCGGACATTACAGCTGACAAGTGGCGACGAGGTCAGGTATTGCCCGCCCGAAGAGATGCCGCACATCGTGGCGGCGTATGAGCGGCTGACCCTGACGCGGGTGAGCGACGAGCTTGGGCAGCGTGGCCTGACCGTCTACGCGGCGACCGCGAGCACCGAATCTTTGGTGACCGGTACGCCGAACCGCCCGCTGCGGGTTGTCGAGGACGGCCGGCAGCGGCTGGTGCGCGATCACCGGGCCGGGGTGGTGAGCCAGGTGGCGGTGTCGCGTCTGGACAAGCTGCTGTCGGTCTTCGACGTGGTGTGCGTGTCGCCGCCGGTCGCCGCCGACGACGAAGGTGCGCCACTGAACGTGGACGCCGACGTGCTCGCCGCCGAAATCGCTCGCGCCCTGGACGCCGACCACCTGCGCCTGGTGACCGGGACGCCGGGATTGCTGGCCGATCCGCAAGATCGGCGCAGCACCCTGCCGCACGTGCGCCTAGGCGACGGCATGGCCTACGCCCGGGGGCGGATGCGGCAGAAGGTGCGCGCCGCCGAGCTGGCCCTGGCCGGGACGGGCGACGTGGCCATCACCGGGCCGCATACCGTCAACACGTATGGGGGCACCCGTTTCTGGCGGGCGCCCGCGCCGGAGCCGGACCTCGATCTGCTCGCCCGGATGGTGGAGATCTCCTCGGTGTCCGGCAATGAACGCGAACTCGCGCTGTTTCTGCTGGAATGGCTCACCGGCCGGGGCGTGTCGGCGAGCGTCGATGCGGCCGGCAACCTGGTGGCCACTCGCGGCTGCGGCCCGCGCACGTTGCTGCTGCTCGGCCACATGGACACTGTCCCGTACAGGTGGCCGGTGGCTTGGGAAGGCGACGTGCTCACCGGGCGCGGCTGCGTGGACGCCAAGGCGAGTCTGGCGGTCTTCCTGGAAACGTTGGTGGAGATGGACATCCCCGACGGTGTGACGGTACGGGTCGTCGGCACGGTCGAGGAGGAACGCACCGCGGCCGGGGCGCTCTGTGCCCGCGACCTGTACCGGGCGGACGCGGTCATCGTCGGGGAACCAAGCGGATCCGGCGCGCTCACCATCGGGTACCACGGAGTCTGCAAAGCGCGGATCCGGGTGGTGCAGTCGGCCGGGCACACAGCGGGCCTTGGCAGGCGCACGGCCGCAAGCCAGCTGGTCGACACCATCACCGAGGTACAGACCCAGATCGGCAAATGCAGCCCGGAAGCCCTGTTCGCGGTCATCGATCTGGACGCGGGCGGCTCGGGAGCGACCCAGACCGCGTCCGCGGTGCTCGACGTGCGGGTGCCGCCGGAGGTCGATGTGGACGAACTGCTCCTCGCCTTCGGCGACGCCGAGCTGCTGCTGGCCACCCCCGCGGTCAGCACGCCGCGGACCGACCCGCTGGTGAGGGCGTTCACCCGGGCTCTGCGCGCGGTCACCGGCGGGGCGCCGCGGCTGCTGGCCAAGAAGGGCAGCAGTGACATGAACACGCTCGCCACCACCTGGCGAGGGGTGCCGATGGTGGCCTACGGGCCGGGTGACGCCAAGCTCGACCACACTCCGGACGAGCGGATCTCGGCCGGTGAATATCGGCAGGCGAAAGCCGTGCTGGCCGCAGCTGTACGGGATTGGTGTGTGCACTGATGAACGAGACAGATCTGCTGCACGACCAGGCGGCACAGGCCCGCCGCCTGGTCGTCGACATGGCCGCCAGCGAGGTCGGCTGTCACCTCGGCGGGAGCCTGTCCGTGCTGGACATCCTGGTCGCTGCCTACGCGGTGGCCAGGTCCCGGCCGGGCACCGAGGTGGTGCTGAGCAAAGGGCACGCCGCCGCCGCGCTTTACGCGGTGCTGCATGTCAACGGGGTCATCGCGGAGAACCCGGCGCCGCTCTATGGGCGCGCCGGTTCGCCTTACACCGGTCACCCCAGCCCCAAAGTCCCCGGCGTGCGGTTCCCCACCGGAAGTCTCGGCCACGGTCTGGCCTATGCGGTCGGATGGGCTCTTTCGCGGCGGCTGCTCGGGCAGCCCGGTGGCGCCATCGCCGTGGTCGGCGACGGCGAGCTGCAGGAAGGCCTGGTCTGGGAAGCGCTTCAGGTCGCCCAGGCGAAGCGCATCGGCGGGCTGACCGTGGTGGTGGACTGCAACGGTGGCCAGAACGACGGCTACGTCGCGGACATCTCCCCGCTGACCGATCTGCCCGCGCGGCTGGCCGCCTTCGGGTTCGAAGTGTCCGAAGTGGATGGACATGACATCGAAAAGCTGATGATGGCCATCGTTCCCGGCGACCAGCCGAAGGCCGTGCTGGCCACCACCGTCAAGGGCAAGGGCGTGCCGGCCACCGAGGGCAAGGCCGCCTCCCACTACGTGAAGGTGAGCCCGGCCCGGGCCAAACAGTGGAAGGCGGCGATCCAATCATGATTTCGGCACGAGAGGCATATCGGGCCGAGCTGACCGAGCTGGCCGCCGCCGATCCGCGGATCGTGTGTCTGGAGGCCGATCTCGGCGGCGCCTCGCACCCCTTCCGGGACAGCATTCCGGACCGATTCCTCAACCTGGGCATCGCCGAGGCGTCCGCTGTGGACATCGCCGTCGGCTTGGCCTCCGCCGGGCTGCGCCCATTTGTCAGCACCTTCGCCACCTTCGCCACGTTCCGGGCGGCGGAAAGCGTCAAGCTCGGGCTCGGCTACCTTGGTGCGCCGGTGGTCTTGGTCTGCCCCTACGGCGGGGTGTCCGGCGCCTGGTTCGGGCCCACCCACCACTGCCTGGAGGACCTGGCCGTGGTGCAGAGCCTGCCGGGCTTGCGGATTGCCGTCCCGGCCGGGGAAGCCGAGACCCGCGAGGTGATCCGGACAGCGGCCACCGGTGACCGGCCGTGCTACGTAAGGCTGGCCCGCAACGACGTTTTCGACATCCCGTTCACCCCGGCCGGCCGTGGAGAGGTCAGCTGGCTCAACCCGCTCGGCGGCGACACGTGTCTGGTGTCCATCGGTGAGAAGCCGACCGAATTGTGCGCCGCAGCAACGAAACAGCGACCCGAGCTGGGCCACGCCCACCTGTGCTGGGTCGACGCCGAAAGCCTCGCCGAGGTCCTGCCGCAGCTGACCGGCGTGCGCCGGCTGGTCGTGGTGGAGGAGCATCGCGCGGCCGGCAGCGTCGCTGCCACGCTGGCGCTGATGCTGCCCTTGCAAGAAGTGCGCGGTGTCAACGCCGGCACCGACTGGCCGTCCGAGGGCGGCAGCCACGACGAAACGCTGGCCGCGCTGGGACTGACCGTATCCGCGGTTCTCCAAGCCGTCTAAGGAGAGATGCAAATGGCTACAACCATGCAACCGACCGCCAGCGCGCTGGAAGTCACCCGGCAGACGCTGGCCGACCCCACCCTCACCCGGCGCAGCCCCGGCGAGGAGTTCGCCTGGGCGGTCGCCCAATACCGGGAAAGCCCGGACGTCGTCGTGCCGATCCGGGCACACCTGACCGCCGCCTTCCCGTTGTTTGCGACCCGGCCTCGGTACACGGTCCGGCACCTGTTGAAGGTGGCCTCCGTGTCCGATCGCACGCTCGCCTTCGTCCGGGAGGCGCCGAAGTCCGACTACGGTGTGGCCGGGACGACTTACGCCACTACGCCGGAGTCGGGCTTCGTACCCAGCGTGGAGTTCGCGGAGCTGACCGAGCTGAGCATCGCGGTGCCGGTTCCGGCCGACCTGCGCCACGACCCCGCCCTTCTGGCCGCGTTTGTCGATTATCGGGTACTGGTCCGCCTCGGCGTGGTGGAGAACCAGGCCCTGCTGCACGGAACGGCCGACCGCCGGATCGAAGGGCTGCTGAACCTGCCCGAGATCCGCCGGGAGCCGGCCAGCTTCGACAACCTGGGTGAGGCGCTGACCGAGGCGGCGGGCGCGGTCGAGGAGACCGGCGGCTCGTGCGACGGCATCGTCATGCATCCCACCCTCTACTGGCGATTGGTCCAGGGCGGTCACCTAGGGCGGCTGGCCGAAGCGGGCATCAAGGTGGCCCGGACCCGAATGATGCCCCGCGGGCAGGCTCTGCTCGGCGACTTCCGGGCCGCGGTCACCCTGCTCGACCCGAGCGTGTCGTCGCTGGCCCTCACCGGCGACGTCATCGAGGCCCGCACCTCCGTCGGCCTGGCTGTCCATCTGCCACAGCACTTCCTTCTGCTGGGAGGCGATCGCCAGTGAAGGTCATCTACATCACCGGGTGGCTTCGCAGCGGCAGCACCATTCTCGGCAACGTGCTCAATGAGCTGCCAGGCGTGCTGCACGCGGGCGAGGTGCACTACCTGTGGAAGAACGGCGTGCTTCGGCACGGCACCAACTCGCTGTGCGGCTGCGGTGAGCAGGTGCGCCAATGCCCGCTATGGTCGTCGGTGGTGTCCACTCTGGACACGCCGGATCTGGGCCGGCTCGCCACTCAGATGATGACGTGGCAGCGACGTGCCCTGCGCACCCGGCACACCCGGGCCCGGCTGGCGCACACGCCCGACGAGGTGCGTGCCGCCGTGGATCGGACGGTCGCGCTCTACCGCGCGCTCGCCGAGCGCGGCGCTGAGCGGGCGATCGTGGACAGCTCCAAATATCCGGCGGAGGCGGCGGCCCTGCTCCAACGCTCCGATGTGGACTTGCGGGTGGTGCACATCGTTCGCGATCCGCGCGCCACCGCCTACTCCTACCTTCGGGCCAAGCGGTACATCGATCCGATGAGCCCGGCGGCGAGCACCTCGAACTGGGTCGGCTTCAACGTGGCCTCAGAACTGGTGGGCAACGCCGCCAATGGGCGATACCTGCGGGTGCGCCACGAGGATCTGACCCGGGAGCCGAAACGGATAGTCGCCGAGGTTCTGCGCTTCGCCGGGCTCGACGACGAGTCGCCGGTCGGCGACGACGGCAAGGTGACGCTGGGCGTCAACCACACCGTCACCGGCAACCCGGACAGGCTGAGCCAGGGCGTGGTGGCGATCCGGCCCGACGAGCGCTGGCGCACCGAGTTGCCGCTTGGGCATTCCGCGGTGAGCACGGCTCTCGCGCTGCCCCTGCTGCGCCGCTACCGGTACCCGCTGCTGGCGAGGGGAGAGCCGTCATGGACCTCGGTCTGACCGGCCGGGTGTGTCTGGTCGCGGGCGCGTCCAGCGGGCTGGGCCTAGCGGTCGCGCGTGCGCTGGCCGCCGAAGGGGCGCACGTCTCGATGGCGGCCCGCGACCCGGACAGGCTGGCCCGCGCGCGTCAGGAAGTCGACCGCGCGGGCCCCGGGCGGGTGCTGAGCTCCACCGTGGACGTCACCGATGAGGCGGCGGTGCGGCGCTGGGTCGACCAAACCGTCGCCGAATTCGGTGCGCTGCACGTGGTGGTCACCAACTCGCCCGGCGTCCCGCACGGCATGGCCGACACTTTCGCCGTGGACGATTACCGCCGCGCCTTCGACGGCTCCACGCTGCCCCACGTCGCCATCACCCTGGCTGCCCTGCCCCATCTGCGGCGGGCCGGCTGGGGAAGGATACTGATGATCACTTCGGAGGCGGTGCGCCAGCCGTTGCCGGGCACCGCCATGTCCGCGGTGGCCAGGCTCGGCGTGCTCGGCTTCGCCAAGGGCGTCATGCACACCCTGGGCGCAAGCGGTGTCACGGTGAACGTGCTCGCCCCGGGCGTGCATCAGACGCCCGCGTTCGAAGGTTTCGTCGCGGCACGGTCCACCGCTTCGGGCGTGGATCCGCAGACAGCGCTTAAAGAAATCGCCGCCGAGGTACCGCTGGGCCAGATCGGCCAGCCCGAGGACTTCGGCGCGCTCGCAGCCTTCCTCGCCAGCCGCCACGCAAACTTCGTCACCGGCACCGTGCTTTTGGTCGACGGCGGCAACACTCGGGGGATCACATGAGCGCACGCTTGCGGGAGCGAATCATGAGATTGGGATTCGCTCATGCGGACCGTCAGGCATGGCCGACGAAGGAGGCTATGGCATGAGCATCGAAGTTTTGGAAGCTGAGGCCATCCACATCATGCGGGAGGTGGCGGCGGAGTTCCAGCGGCCGGTGCTGCTGTTCTCCGGCGGCAAGGACTCGATCGTCCTGCTTCGCCTGGCGCAGAAGGCTTTCCGGCCGGCCCCGATCCCCTTCCCGTTGATGCATGTGGACACCGGACACAACTTTCCCGAGGTGTTGCAGTACCGGGACAAGCGGGTCGCCGAGCTGGGGCTGAGGCTGATCGTCGCGTCCGTCCAGGACTCGATCGACACCGGCCGGGTGGCCGAGGAGACCGGACCGCGGGCTAGCCGCAACCGGCTGCAGACCACCACGCTGCTGGACGCCATCGACAAGAACGGCTTCGATGCCGCTTTCGGTGGCGCCCGCCGCGATGAGGAAAAGGCCCGCGCCAAGGAAAGGATCTTCTCTTTCCGCGACGAGTTCGGCCAGTGGGACCCGAAGATCCAGCGACCCGAGCTTTGGAACCTGTTCAACGCCCGGATCCGCAACGGCGAACACATTCGCGTGTTCCCGCTGTCGAACTGGACCGAGCTGGACGTGTGGCGCTACATCGACCGCGACGAGATCGAGGTGCCGTCCATCTACTTCGCTCACCGGCGGCGGGTCTTCGCCCGCGATGGCATGCTGCTGGCCGAAAACCCTTACCAGCCAACCGGAGCGGGCGCGGAGGTCTATGAAGCGACCGTCCGTTACCGCACGGTCGGCGACATGACCTGTACCGGCGCCGTCCTCTCCGGCGCACGCACCGTCACCGATATCGTCAAAGAGGTCGCGTCCACACGGATCACGGAGCGAGGGGCCACCCGGGCTGATGACCGGGTCAGCGATGCCGCTATGGAAGACCGCAAACGGGAAGGGTATTTCTGACCGTGGACATCCTCAGGTTCGCCACCGCCGGCTCGGTCGACGACGGCAAGAGCACGCTGATCGGCCGTCTGCTCTACGACTCCAAATCCACCTTCACCGACCAGCTGGCGGCGGTGGAACGGGCCAGCCGCGATCGCGGCGACGAATACACCAACCTCGCCCTGCTCACCGACGGCCTGCGGGCCGAGCGGGAGCAGGGCATCACCATCGATGTGGCGTACGGCTACTTCGCCACGCCCAAGCGAAAGTTCATCATCGCGGACACCCCGGGGCACGCCCAGTACACAAGAAATATGGTGACCGGAGCTTCCACGGCGGACCTGGCCATCATTCTGGTCGACGCGACCAAGGGGCTTGTCGAGCAGAGCCGCCGGCATGCCTTCCTCGTCAGCCTGCTGGGCGTGCCGCATCTGATGGTCTGCGTGAACAAAATGGACCTCGTCGGCTACGACGAGGCCGTGTTCGAGCGGATCCGCCACGAGTTCACGGCCTTCACCACCAAGCTTTCCACGCGCGACGTCACCTTCGTGCCCATCTCCGCCCTTCGCGGCGACAACGTTGTCAACCGCTCCTACGACATGGGCTGGTACGGCGGCTCGCCCCTGTTGCACCATCTGGAAAACGTGCACATCGCCTCGGACCGTAACCTCGTCGACGCCCGGTTCCCGGTGCAGTATGTGATCCGGCCGCAGTCGCACGCCTACCGCGACTACCGCGGTTACGCCGGCCAGGTCGCCGGCGGCGTGCTGCGCCCCGGCGACGAGGTCATGCACCTGCCGTCCGGCTTGACGACGCGGATCGCCGCCATCGACGGACCGGACGGCCCGGTCGACGAGGCCGCTCCGCCGATGTCGGTGGTGTTGCGCCTCACCGACGAGCTGGACGTGTCCCGCGGCGACATGATCTGCCGGGCGCACAACGCGCCGATGGCGACCCAGGATCTGGACGCGATGGTGGTCTGGATGGCCGACCGTCCCCTGCAGACCCGTTCGACGCTGATTCTGAAGCACACCACCAAGTCGGCACGCGCCATGGTCCGGGACCTTCAATACCGGCTCGACGTCAACACCCTGCACCGCGACGAGAGCGCTGACCAGTTGCGCTGCAACGAGATCGGCCGGTTGCGTCTGCGGGTCACGCAGTCCATCTTCTGCGACCCGTATTCACGCAACCGGCTCACTGGCGCATTCATTCTGATCGACGAGGCGACCAACCTGACGGTCGGCGCCGGGGTCATCAACTGACGGTTTCGGTAAGCAGTACCCGCAAGGCGCCTAGCTCCGCGCGGGTACTGATACCGAGCTTGCGGTAAACGCTGTGCAGGTGGTTTTCCACGGTGCGAACCGAGAGCATCAAGCGGCGCCCGATCTCCTTGCTGGACATGCCACGCGCCGCGAGCTCCGCTATCTCACCCTGCCGGGGCGTGATCTGTGGCGCCTCCAGGATGGAAAGCGCGGGGGAGCACGGGGTGTCCTCGCAGTGGCGGATCAGGGTGAGCGCGCGGGCGGTGGCAGCGGACGCCTGAGCCAGCCGGCCATCGTCGCGGTGCTGGTTGGATTCCTCGGCGGCGGCCTCGGCCGCCAGCAGCGGGCTGCCCAGTTCCGCGAAACCGGCGGACACCTCGGCCAGTGCGGCGGCGTTGCTGTCGGCCACCGCGCGGGCATGCGCCGCGTAAAGGTCGGCGAGGCGATGGCCGGATTCGCCCGCCAGTGCTGACAGCCGATCGATGGCCAATTCCGGTGCGCCCAGCCGCACCATGTCGTGCAGGGCGAGAGCTTCGAAGCCGGTCGAGCCGCCTTGGCGTGCCGCCCGCGCGGCCTGCTGCGCGAGCGGGACGGCGTCGCCTCGCAGCGCGGCGGTGACCCAGGTGCGGGCCAGCTGCGTCCATCCGGTGAGCACCCGCATCGAGTCGGCGGCGAGCCGGTCCGCCTCGGCCAAGGTCTGGCTGGCAAGGTGCGTCTCACCGGTCAGCGCTTGACCGTGGGCCATCAAAGCGAGCAGGACGGCCAGCACGCCGCTGGGGCCGTGCTCACGGCCGATCGAGATGCCCTCACGGCACCAGCGGATCTCCTCGCGCAGCCGTCCCTGCATCCGCGCGACGACGCCGCGCAGTAAGCACGCCACGGCCAGCCCGAAGGGCCAGCTGCTCGCCATCGCCCGGTCGTAGCTGTCCAGGGCCCGCTGTTGCGCCGCCTCGAAACGGCCGGTCCACAGCAGACCGTGCACCACCCCGAGGTCGGCTAGGACCGTCAGCCACGGCGCGTCGGCCGGCCACGGACCTTCCAGCGCCGCGACGCCTTCGTGCGCTCGGCTGGCGAAGACCATGGCAAGCCCTGCCGCGACGCGGGATTCGGGCTCGCCCGGCGCCATCGCGGCAAGCTCCAATGTGGACTCGGGGGAACCGGCGAGCGCGCGCAGCAAGGCCTGCCGCGCGATCAGCCGCCGCCGCGCGACGTCGTTGGTCAGCGCGGCGGCGGTGCTACGCAGCAGGGCCTCGGCCTGTGCCGGGCGGTCCAACCCGAAGAAGAGGTTGAAGGCGCGCACCGCGGCCACCCGGGCGCGGTCATCGTCGCTGTCCAGGTTTCCCAGCTGGCTCAGCACGGCTTCGGCTTCGGCGCTCTGGCCGGTGAACAGCAGGCTGTACCCGAGCGGCTCGGCGACGGTCGCGCCTTTGCCCGCGGCGAGCGCGCGCCTTCCCAGTACCTCGGCCATTTTCAGGTCCATCGCCGACCAGGCGCCCCACGCTGCCGTCACCATGCTGCGGCCGTTTTCCGGCCCGGGTGGCCGGCCGCTTTCCATCCGCCACCGGGCGGCCCGGGCCAGATCCACCGGATGATGACTGGTCGCTTCGACGATGCTCGCGCATCCGTCGAGCCACCGCTGCGCGCGCAGCCGTGGCGTGACAGCGCGCAGCACCTCGCCGTAGATCGGGTAGGCCAGCCGTGCTCTGTCCTGGCCATCGCGGCGCTCGATCTGCACCACACCGCACGCCTCGGCAATCTCCAGCGCATCAGCGGAGACCAGCTCGCCTAGCACGAAGGGGTTTATCGGCTCGGTGAAAGCCAGCAGCTCCAACGCCGGCCGGCATTCGGCGGGCGCGGCGGTGAGCCGCTCGTCGATCAGGCCCGCCAGCCAGGACGGGATGGCGAAATCACCGATCAGCCGCCACATTCCGGCATCGGCGTCTTCGACCACTCGGCCGGCCGCCAGCTGCGCCGTGAGCAATTCCCTTATCAGCAGCGCGTTGCCCGCGGTGGCTTCCCAGAAGCGTTGCACCAGCGCCCCGTCCACCTGGCCGCAGAGCGCCTCGGTGAGGATCTGGTGGACGTCGTCACGGGTCAGCTCGCCGATTTCGATCCACTCGGCCAGCCCATCGGTCCACAGATCGACGATCGGGTGCGGCAGCCGGTGACCTTTGCGTGCGGTGGTGAGCAGGAAAAGCTCGCCGCGCCTTGCCATCCGCACCGCCAGCGCGGCCGAGGCCTCGTCGAGCAGATGGGCGTCGTCGGCGACCAGCACCAGGCGGCGCTTGCCGGCGTGCTTTTGCAAAGCCTCGGCGGCCACCCGCAGCGAGTCGCCGGTGAGCGGCGCGCTGAGCAGCATCGAAGGCAGATGTTCGGCGAGCGCGCCGAACGGAACGTTGGCCATGGCGGCCGAGGTGGTGGCTTGGATGATTCGGTAGGTGGCCGGGCTGGCGCCACGCGCCGCCTCGGTCTGCAGCCGGCTCTTGCCGACTCCCTCGGCACCGATCAGTGCCACGCCGGCGGAGTCTTGGTGAGCCATCGCTGCCGCGATCCGCTCCCGTTCGGAGATCCGGCCGGCGAAGACCTGCCGCAGGCGGTCCCGCATGGTGGTGTCACTGTTCATCACTGAGTCAGCGTCTGAGCTGCGGCTATCGATCCGCTGTCGATCGGCCAGCTGGGTAGCGATAGCCGAAGTGTTTGAGTAGCAGCGGGTCGGCATCGAGTAGCCGTGGGCCTGCCACCACCGCAGTGGTTTGCCCATATCGTCGCCAGTGCCGGCAAGCCACCCAACATTTCGAGCTCTCGTGAACAGGGGCGCTGATGTCGTACTTGATGCCTACCGATCCCGCCGTACTGGCGGCTGCGGTCACCGACAACCTCGTCGTCGCGGTCGACCCGGACGCGCCGGCCTCCGGCCTCTACTACTGGGAAATCTCCCGGCCCTGGCGCGACAAGGTCGTCGACGCTGTCCGCAAATGTGACGACGACACTATCCGCAAGCTGGGCGAGGATCTGCTGGACGATCCCACGGACCACCACCGCTATTGGGCCATGCACGCTGCGCTCGTCGAGCGGCACGGGCAGATCTCCTCGGTGGACGAGATCCTGTATCTCGGCTGGCGTGCCGAATGCAATTCGAAGCTGGGCCACGTACTGGCCGAGAACTACGACCGCGACGCCGTCCCGGTGACCGTGGAGGAGATGAAGGCCTTCGATCCGGGGCAGCCACTGCCGGCGGGCGCGAAGCCCGAGGTGCTGATCGTCATCCCGTTCCACAGCAAGCTCGAGGGCGGTGGAGACCGGCTGCGTAACCTGCTGGCCTGCCTGCGTTCGCTGCGCGACCAGTCCTTCCCCCGCGAGCACTACCAGGTGACCGTGGTGGAAAGCGACGAGCGGTCACGGTGGCGCGAGGTGATCAGCCCGTTCGTCGACAATTTCATCTTCGCCCGCAAGCAGGGTGTGTTCAACAAGTCGTGGGCGATGAACGCCGGTGTCACGAACAGCCCCGGGCATACCGAGCTGATCTGCCACATGGACGCCGATGTGCTCGCCGACCGAGACTTCCTGACCCGCAACGTGAACCGGCTGATCGGGCCGGGCACGATGGGACACCTGCCCTACCGCGACATGCTGGCGATGGACTACCCGTCCACCTGGCGGGCCATCCGCGAACGGCTGCACGGCGGGGCCGCGTCGGCCGACATGAGCAAGGTGCGCGGATTCACCCTGCGCCGCGGGCCGGGCCTGTGTTTCTTCGCCCGCGCCGAGCTGTACCACCGCGTCGGCGGCATGGACGAGCGATTCCAAGGCTGGGGCGGCGAGGACATCGAGTTCAACTACCGCTTCGGCTTCGACGCCGCCTTCGACGCTTTCGAGGAGCCACTGCTGCACATGCGCCACCCGTCCTACTCGCAGCTGCGCGAAGATGGTCAGCTCATCAACGCCCATCTCGTGCCGGGAACATGGCGCCCGGAACGCCCGATCGGTCAGCTGGACCAGTTCACCCCGGTTGGGGTCTAGCTCGGGAGGGCATCGTGTCCATAGTGGAAAGCTCGGCACCCATTCTGCGGGACGGCCGGACCGTACTCGAACACCTGCGGGAGAACGCGGACCGGCACCCGAACCGGCCGGCCGTGATCTGTTGGCACACAGACGGCAGGCAACCCGAGCGGCTGAGCTACGCCGAGTTGGCCGCTACGGTCGAGCGCCTGGCCGCCGGGCTGGTGCGGCTGGGCGTTCGGCGGGGCGACGTGGTGACCGTGCAACTGCCGAACTGCTGGCAGTTGGTCGCGGTCAGCCTCGCCTGCGCCCGGGTCGGTGCCGCCGCAGGTCCGGTGGCACCGATCATGCGGCGTCGCGAGCTGGAGTTCATGACCCGGCTCACCGAGAGCCCGGTGTATATAGGCATGGCGACGCACCGGGGCCACTCCTACGACGAGATGAGCGCGGAGGTGGCGCGGGCGGTACCCACCCTGCGTCACCGGATCCTGATCGGCGCCGCGAGCACGCCCGGCGCGCTCGACTTCGACGCCGATCTGCTGGGCCCGGCCGGTTCAGACGAATTTCAAGAGGCGGGGCCGGACGATCTGGCACAGGTGATGTTCACCTCGGGCACGACCGGTGAGCCGAAGGGGGTCATGCACAGTCATCGCACCCTCTATGCCATCAACCGCCGCCAGATCGAAGTGCTCGGGCTGAGCGCGGACGAGGTCACCGCGATGGGGTCACCGACGACCCTCCAAGGTGGATACACCTGGAACTTCATCATGCCGATCCTGATGGGGGCGTGCGCTGTTCAGGTCGACGCCTGGGATCCGGCGCTGATGCTGCGGATCTTCGAGGAGGAACGGGTCACGTTCTTCTACGGCGCGCCGACCTTCCTCGCGGATCTGATCCGCGAGCAGCAGCGCGAGCCGCGCGACATCAGCGCCCTGCGGGCGTTCGGCACTGGCAGCGCGCCCGTTCCGCCGGTGTTGGTGGAGCAGGCCCGCGACGTCCTGGGCTGCCGGGTGTACGCGGTCTGGGGCATGACCGAGAACGGCTGCGTCACCGTCACCCGCCCGGAGGATCCGCTGATGCGGGCGGCGCAAAGTGACGGCACACCGGTGCCCGGGATGCGCATCCGCATCGTGAATCAGCAGACCGGCGAGCCGGTCACCGGCGAGGCGGTGGGCCTGCTCCAGGTGCGTGGTGAAAACCAGTGCCTGGGCTACTACCGGCGGCCGGAGCTGTATCAGCAATCCATGACCCTGGATGGCTGGTTCGACACCGGCGATCTGGCCCGCGACGACGGATACGGGGGAATCCGCATCGTGGGGCGGGTCAAGGACATCATCGCCCGCGGCGCCGAGAAGGTGCCGGTGGTCGAGGTGGAGGCGGCGCTGCTGCGCCACCCGGCGATCCGCGACGTGGCGGTCGTCGGCTACCCCGACCCTCGGCTGGGTGAGCGCGCGTGCGCGGTCATCGTCGCCGACGGGACCCCACCGACCCTGGGCGACCTGCGCGCACACCTGATCGGGCTGGGCATGGCCAAGCCCTATTGGCCGGAGCGGATCAGCATCCTGGACGAACTGCCCAAGACGCCGTCCGGCAAGGTGCAAAAGTTCATCCTCCGTGAACGGCTAAGGACTTCGTGATGGAATTCTTGCTGACCGACAAGCAACACGCGCTCGGCGAAAAGGTGCGGGCGTTCACCAAGGAGCGGATCACTCCGTACTACCAGGACAGCGACCGGCAGGGCAGGCTCAGAGCCGCTCTCATCCCCGAGCTGGCCGCGGAAGGGCTCTTCGCTCTTCGCGTCCCGGAGGAGTACGGCGGGCTCGGGCTGGATGCGGTCAGCACCGGCGTAGTGCTGGAGGAGCTGGCCAGGGGTGACCTGACGGCTTGCTATCCGGTGCTCAACGCCGCTTTGGTGGCCGGCATCCTCACCGCCAACGGCAGCCCCGAGCAGCGCGAGCGATGGCTGCCCGCGATCGCCCGCGGCGACGCGGTGGTGGCGTTCTGCATGACCGAGCCGGGGCACGGCACCGACGCGGCCGCGGTCGAGCTGCGAGCCCATCCCCGTGGCGGCGGCTGGCGGCTGACCGGCGAGAAGACCTCCATCATGCTCGGCGCGTATGCGACGCACGGGATGATCTTCGCGCGGACCAGCGACGAGCCGCGGGCACGCGGGGTGACCGCGTTCTATACCCGGCTCGACGATCGCTATCTGGCCCGATCCACCCTGCGCGACCTGGGCAGCCGGTCCGGTGGCCGGGCAACCCTGATCTTCGACGGCCTGCCCGTGACACCGTCCGATGTGGTGGGTGGCCCCGGGCTCGGGTTCGCCCAGGGCATGCGCGGCTTCGACTATTCGCGGGCGCTGATCGCACTCATGTGCGTCAGCGTGGCGAGCCTGTCGCTGTCGGACGCCCTGTCGCACGCCCGGCATCGGGAGGCCTTCGATCAGCCGCTGGGCCGGTTCCAGGGCATCTCCTTCCCGCTCACCGAACACGCCACCTACCTGCACGCGGCCCGGCTGTTGGCCTACGAGGCGTTGTGGCGCAACGATGTCGGGCTGGAGCATCGGGTCGAGGCGAACATGGCCAAGTGGTGGGCGCCGAAGGCGGCCGTCGAGGCGGCGCATCAGGCGCTGCTGACGCTGGGCCACTTCGGGTACTCGGAGGAGCGCCCGCTGGCGCAACGGCTTCGCGATCTCATCGGCACGCAGCTGGCCGATGGCACCGCGAACGCCACCAAGCTGGTTGTCGCGCGGGAGCTGCTGGGCCGGGAGTTCGCGCCATGAGGAGCTATCCGTCCTATGTGGCAGGAAAGGATGTCGACTCCGACCGGTACGTCTACGGGATCACCGCCCGCGCGGTGCTGGAGGACACCTTTGACAGTCTGCGCCTCAAGCGCAGTCTGGAGTCGGGTCAGGGTGGGGCGCAGGACGATCCGCGGATCGCCGGCCGCTGCGCCCTGGCCGACGAACAGACGATGCAGCAGGCGCTGGCCGCGGCAGCGGGCGCGGCCGCGGAATGGGGCCGCACGCCGCTTCACACTCGGCTGCGCCTCGGCGAGGCTATTCGACGGCGGTTGATCGAGACCCGCGAGGAGTTCGTCAGCATCATGGTGGCCGAGGGCCGGCCGCGTTCGCCGGCCAGCGGCGAGGTCGATGGGCTGCTGGACATCTTCAGCGAGCAGACCCTGTCCTGGTGCGGCGAGCTGCTGCACCGCGAGTTCGAGCACGGCGGCAAACGGCTCATCCTGCGCCGCCGCCCCGACGGCGTGGTGTGCGTGGCCCCGCCGCAGAACGCGCCGCACTCCAATGCCATCTACGGCGCGGCGAGTCTGCTGTCGGGCAACGCGGTGGTGGTCCGAGCGCCGCGCAGCCTTCCGCTCGGCGTCATGTACGCGATCCGGGAGATCGTCGCACCCGCCCTGGACGAGATCGGCGCCCCACCGGGCACGGTGAATGTCGTTTGTGGACCTCCCATGCTCTCCGACTGGCTGGACAGCCCGCACGTCAATGACGTCATCTACTTCGGCGGCAGCGCCAAGGGTCTGGCCTTTCAGAACGAGTGCGTGGCCGCGGGCAAGAAGCCCATTCTGGAGCTGGCCGGCAACGATTGCGCGGTCGTCTGGCGCGACGCCGACCTCGACGTGGTGGTCGCCGCGCTGACCGAGGCGTTCAACGCTTCCGGGCAGATCTGCAACGTGCCCAACCAGGTGGTGGTCCATCCGGCGATCGCTGATGAGTTGCTTGACCGGTTGCGGGCCGCTGCCGCGCTGATCCGGCCCGGCTTTCCCGACTCCGACGGGGTGGAGCTGACCCCGGTTCTGGCCGCCGAGGCGTTCTTCGCCACCCTCGACGACGCGCTGGGCAAGGGAGCGCGGTTGGTGTGCGGCGGTCGCCGCCTGGAGGTGGACGGTTCCCCCTCGGACAGCGGCTACTTCCTGGAGCCGACCGTGGTACGCGTGGACGGGCTGGCGCGCAGCCGTGAGCTGGCCGCTGTTCGCGAGGAGACCTTCTTCCCGCTGCTGCCGGTCGTGGTGGCCGAATCGGGCCGCTCCGACAGCGCCTTGCTGGAACAAGTCATCGACTTTGTCAACAGCAACCCTTACGGGCTGCGCAACTCGTTCTGGTCGGCCGATACCGCGGTGGTGGACCGATTCCTCAATGGAGTGACAAACGGCGGAGTCATAAAGATCAATGACGAGTCGCATTGCGGGTTCTTCCCCTATCTGCCCTCGCACGGTGGTACCGGCCTGACCGGAGGGGTCTTCGGTGAGGCTAGTTACATGGCGGTGCGGACCACGCACCTGCAGGCGGTCGCGATGAAGGAGCTGCGATGAGGACCATCCGGGTAACGGCCCACGCCGCGGCCAGTTCCGACGAGGCTTTCGACGCGATAGCCGCGCTCGGCGATCATTGGCGGGTAGCGTTCCGGGGCCGCGAGATCCGTTGGGCGCAGCGCTGCGAGCCGGCGCCGGACCGGCGCGCGATCACCTTCACGCAGACCGACGGCGGCGACTTTCGCGACCTCACCGGGACGTGGCAGATCTCGCCCGCCACGGGCGGTTGCGAGGTGCGGTTCGAGGCCACCTTTGACGTCGGAGTCCCCATCTACGACCGGATCCTCGACCCGATCGTCGAGAAGGTGTTGGCCGACCACGTTCGAGACATCATAGGCAGGTTTGGATCTTAGTCTGTCGGCTGTCCACATTCGATCGTCCTTTCCCTACAAAGAGGGCGTCCCTCAACATCTTTGATGTTGAGGGACGCGGCGGCGGCTGTGTGTGGTGGACTAGCCCCAATTCGTGTCCTGCCCCATGATCCTCACCCTTTCAGCTGGCGTTTTGTTTGGCGTGAGGTCAGTTCATCGATTTCCGCTGTCGGTCCACCTTTCGGCCGCAGTCGCTTTTTGTTGCTGGACCCATGGCGGTTCGATAACGGATCGACAGCGGCTGGTATCGGTAATTTCCCGAAACTGGGGTTCGTAATTGATCTCAGCGAAGATCGGCGACGGGATGCCAAAAACCGGCCAGTCTGGACAAGATGTGCCGTCACGTCGGCGGGCGTGAGCCGGTGAGTCCCGCGGAGCGAACGCAACTTTACTGCAAAAACACATTATCGTATATTGATTCTTGCACGCATTCATGGCTGGCGGACCATGAGCCACTTGGATACGATGTCGCTACGTCCGATGCGGGGCGTCGACGATCATTCTGACCAGCTGGCGATGTGCGCGGCCTGGTTCGGCGTATCGCTACGGGGAGGAAGTGTGCATGTGCATATCTTTCGCGTCCTGGGACCCCTGCATGTAGTAGATGCCCGCATTACCGCCTCCCGTCAGCAGATCGTGCTCGCGGTGCTGTTGCTGGAGGCCAACCATGTGGTTCCGGTCGGCCGGCTCGTCGACGCGGTCTGGGAGGATGCCCCGCCGGCCACGGCCAAGAGCCAGATACAGATCTGCATCTCGACCATCCGGCGTGCCCTTAGCCATGCCGGTCTGGGGGATCGGATCGACACCAGCCCGGCCGGGTACCAGATCCGCGTCGCCGATGGCGAGCTGGATCTGCGCACCTTCAACGATTTGGTCAGCGAAGGCCGCACAGCCGTTCGCGAGCACCGGCTGGAGGCGGCCGCCTCCGCGTTCCGGCGAGCCCTGGCGCTGCATCCGGGCTCGCCACTGGTCGGTTTGGACAGTCGCGTGGTGCGGGCGGCCGCGGCCCGGCTCGCCGAGCGGCGGCTGACCGCGGCCGAGGAATATCTCGAAGTGGAGCTGCGCCTGGGCCGCCATCGTGAGCTCATCGACGAGCTGATGGCGCTGGTGACCGAGCACCCGCTGCGGGAAAGGCTGTGGCACCAGCTGATGACCGCGCTCTACCGGTCCGGCCGGCAGGCCGAAGCACTGGCGGCGTACCAGTCCGCGCGGCAAGCCTCGGTCGACGATCTCGGCCTGGAGCCAAGCGAGCCGCTGCGCTCGCTGGAACGCGCGATCCTGACCGGCAACGCCGAGCCCGCGCTCATGGCGGAGCTGGAGCCGGATCCGCCGGACTCCGAGGAGAGCTTGATTCCGGTGCCGCGGATGACTCCGGCGGCGGTGCCCGACTTCACCGGCCACCGCGATCTCGTCGACGAGCTGTGCGGGTTTCTTCGTGGGCGCACCAAAAGGCCGGACAGCGACTCGGTTCCGGTCGCCGCGATCACCGGCCGGGGCGGGATAGGCAAGACAACCCTCGCGGTGCACCTGGCCCATCAGCTCGCCGTAGACTTCCCCGACGGCCAGCTCTTCGTCCACATGGGCGGACATGCCAACGGCGACAAGCTGGCCCACATTCTGGACCGCTTTCTGCGCGCGCTGGGCATCTCGGGCTCAGCGGTGCCGGACGGGCTGGAGGCGCGCGCGGCGACCTTTCGCAGCCGGGTCGCCGGTGCCCGGGTGCTTGTTGTCCTGGACGACGCAGTCGACGAGCGCGAGGTGCGCACGTTGCTGCCCGGCTCGCCGAGTTGTGGGGTGATCGTCACCAGCCGCCAGCGGCTGGCCGGTATACCCGGCTGCCGGCTGGTCGAGGTCGGCGTCCTCGATCAGCGCAATGCTGTCGAATTGCTCGCCCGGATGGTGGGCGAGGAAAGGGTCGGCACCGAGCCGTCCGAAGCGCTGCAACTGGTCCAGCTGTGTGGCCGGTTGCCGTTGGCGATGCGGATAGCGGCGGCCCGGCTGATCGCCCGTCCACATTGGAAGATCTCCCAGCTGACCAGCCGGCTGGCCGATGAGAGCCGGCGTCTCGACGAGCTGGCCCACGGCGGCCTCGATGTGCGCACCAGCATCACGTTCAGCTACGAGGCACTGGACGATGGCGCGCAGCGCCTGTTGCGCAGGCTCGGTCTGCTTGACGCCCAAGACTTCCAGAGCTGGGCCGCGGCGCCGTTGCTCGACGCGGACATGACGACCGCCACCGACACCTTGGACACTCTGGTCGACGCCCGGCTGGTCGACGTCGTCGGCGGTTCCGGCGCCGCGACCCGATATCGCCTCCATGACCTGGTTCGGGTTTATGCCCGTGAGCGGCTCAACGCCGATGAGAGCGCCGGGGAGCGGCACGGCGGGATGACCCGTTTCCTGGGGGCGTGGCTGTTCCTCATGGAGTGTGTGCATCGCACGCTCTACGGCGGCGACTACACCGTCATCCACGGCGCCGCCCCCAGATGGGAGCTTCCCGAGTACCTAGTCCAGGAGCTGCTCCAGGATCCGTTGATGTGGTTCGAGAATGAGCGCGCGGCGGCGGTCGCGGCGGTCGGCCTGGCCTCGCGCGCCGGCGTCCCCGACTACTGCTGGGACCTGGCCATCACCATGGTGGCGCTCTTCGAGAGCCGCAGCTACCTTGACGATTGGCGCAGCACCCACGAGCTCGCGCTGCTCACCGCGCAACAGGCGGGCGACAGCCGGGGCGAGGCGGTGATGCTGTATTCCCTTGGCGCGCTGAACATCGTGGAGCAGCGCTTCAGCGAAGCTTCCTCGCGCCTCATGCTGGCGCTGACCATGTTCGAGCAGATCGGTGAGCCGCTCGGGCGCTCGCTTGCCTTGCGGCACCTCGCCTTCCTCGACCGGGTCCACGGCGACCTCGACACCGCCTGGTGCCGGTACGAGGACGCGCTGTCGGTGTTGCAGCCACTCGGCGACCCGGCCGCGGAGGCCCACATTCTCACCGGAATGGCCAGCATCAAGCTGGAGCAGGGCGACCGGGACAGGGCCGCGGAAATGCTGGAACAGGCGCTGCACACGGCCACCGCCGCCAATAGCGCGCGGGTGCACGCGATGGTGCTGCACCGCCTTGGCGAGCTGCATCTGGAAGACGGCGACCTGGCACAGGCCGAAGAGGAGCTGACCAAGGCGCTCAAACTGGTGCGGGAGGGGCGCGACCGGCCCGGCGAAGCGCATGTGCTGCACGGGCTCGGCATGCTCCGGCTGCGTCAGGGCTTGCATCAGCACGCGGCCGGCACGCTCAACCACGGGTACACGGTCGCGCGCCGCAACGGCGATCGCCTGGCCACCGCCCGGTTCTGTCTCGCGCTTGCCCGGCTGCATCGGGCGCAGCGCCAGTACCCGTCGGCGATGGAATGGGCCGCGCAGGCCATCACGCTCTTCGACGAGCTTCAGGCCTCATCGGGCCGCTTGGTCGCCCATGAGCTGCTTGAGCAAATCCGCCAAGAGGCGACCTGAGCTCAGTTAGGTAGGCCGCGACGCCGGATCGAGTGGTTGCTGGCCGGGAAAACGAGTACCTCCACCAGAGTACGTTTCTGCACAGCTGGGAAACGGAGGTTCCACATGTCAACAAACAGTCGGTTCCATCGGGCCGTGGTCACCGGAGGTGGTGGCTTTCTCGGCTCCTATGTCTGCGAGCAGTTGCTGGATTCCGGCGTAGAGGTCGTCTGTGTCGACAACTTCTCAACCGGGCACCGCAGCTACATCTCCCATCTCGTGGGCGATTCCCGCTTCTCGTTGCTGGAAGCGGATGTCAGCCAAGGGTTCGAGGTAACCGGGTCGGTCGACTTGGTGCTCCACATGGCTTCGCCCGCTTCGATTCCCGAGTTCTACCGGCTGCCGATCGAGACGATGCTCGTCGGCGGCCCCGGAACGTACCACTGTCTGCAGCTGGCTCATCGCCAAGGCGCCCGCTTCGTGCTCGCGTCCACATCGGAGGTTTACGGCGATCCGCTCAAACACCCACAGGACGAGGAGTACTGGGGCAACGTCAACCCGATCGGCCCGCGATCGGTCTACGACGAGGCGAAGCGTTACGCGGAGGCGCTGACCATCGCCTACGGCAAGCAGCACGGGGTGAGCGTGGGCATCGCCCGCATCTTCAACAGCTACGGCCCGCGGATGCGCCCGGACGGCCGGGTCATCTCGGGATTCATCGCGCAGGCGCTCGACGGGCTGCCCCTGGAGATCCACGGCGATGGTGAGCAGACCCGGTCGCCCTGCTACGGCGAGGACACCGCGCGCGGCATCCTCGCGATCGCGCACAGCGACTACGGGTTGCCGGTCAACATCGGCAACACCCAGGAGGTCAGCATCAAGGACCTCGCGCTGATGGTGTGCGAGGTGGCCGGCGTCGACGCGGAACTGAAGTACATCGAGGCGGACGCGGACGATCCTCGCCAGCGCCGCCCCGACATCACCCGGGCTAAGCGGGAATTGGGCTGGGCGCCCCGGATCTCGCTGCGGGAAGGGCTGCGCCGCACGGTGGAATCCGCCAGGCGGGAACGACAGGCGAGCGATCGCGAGGAGGAGCAATGAGCACGATCTCGGTACTGGGCTGCGGATACCTGGGTGTCACCCACGCGGCGGGCATGGCGGAGCTGGGTCACCAGGTCATCGGCGTCGATGTCGACATCGCGAAGATCGCCGCTCTGGCCGGTGGCCGGTCGCCGTTCTTCGAGCCCGGCCTCGACGAGCTGATCAGCCGGAACATCGCCGCCGGCAGGCTGAGCTTCACCACGTCCTACGAGGAGGCGGCTGCGGCAGACGTGCATTTCCTCTGCGTCGGCACCCCGCAGCGCGACGGCGGCGCGGCCGACATGAGTTACCTGGACGCCGTCGTGGAGACGCTGGCGCCTTTCCTGGTGAAGGAATGTCTCATCGTCGGCAAGTCAACGGTTCCGGTGGGCACAGCGGCGCGGATAACCTCGATGCTGCGCGTCCTGGCCCCGGCCGGCGAGGCCGTGTCGGTGGCATGGAACCCGGAGTTCCTGTGCGAGGGCAAGGCGGTGTCCGACACGCTGCACCCGGACCGGCTCGTGCTCGGAGTTCCGGACGAGCGGGCGGAGAAGGTGCTGCGGGAGGTCTATGCCCCGATCATCGATGCCGGGGTGCCGGTGGTGGTGGCCGACCTGCCCACCGCCGAGGTCATCAAGACCGCGGCCAACTCCTTCACCGCCACCAAGATTTCCTTCATCAACGCGATCGCCGAGTTCTGCGAAGCGAGCGGTGCCGACGTCACCGTCGTCTCCGAAGCCCTCGGCTACGACGCCCGGATCGGCCGGCAGTTCCTCAATTCGGGGCTCGGCTTCGGTGGCGGCTGCCTGCCCAAGGACATCCGCGCGTTCCAGGCTCGCGCCTATGAGCTGGGTGTCGGTCAGGCGCTTGCCTTCCTGGCCGAGGTCGACGCGGTGAACCTGCGCTGCCGTGAGCGGGTGGTCGAGTATCTGCGCAAGCAATGCGGCGGAGCATTCACCGGCCGCCGCATCGCCGTGCTCGGCGCCGCGTTCAAAGGTGGCACAGACGACATCCGGGACTCGCCGGCGTTGCACGTCGCGAACATCGTCAGCGCGCAGGAGGGCGAGGTCGCGGTCTACGATCCCCAGGCGATGAGCAACGCCCGTCGGGCATTTCCCCATCTGGTGTACGAAAACAGTGTGCTGGAAGCGGTGCGCGGCGCCGACGCGGTCGCGGTGCTCACCGACTGGCCGGAGTTCGTCACCCTCAACCCCTACACGCTGGGCGACGAGGCCCGCAGCCGCAACATCGTGGACGCGCGCCACGCGCTCGACCCGACGCAGTGGCTGCGCGCGGGATGGAACTACATCGCGCCCGGCCGCCCCGCGCTTCAGGCATCGCTCAATGAGCCCGTGGACAGTCTCGTGTAGGAACGGTTCGGCCCCTCCTCGTTGCCAGGTGCGGCAGCGAGGAGGCGGCAACCAAGAGTTGACCATATAAGATGTTCGGCACGGACAAAACCGCAAGTCGGAAGGTTCTCGGCGTGGACGTTCCGCGGTCGCGTCGCTCGATGCTGAGCGAGGACGTTTATGGGGCTCTCATTGCCTTGATCATGGATCATGCCCTGGAACCCGGTGCGCGCCTCAATATCGACGCGCTCGCCCGAGATCTTGACGTGTCACCGACGCCGTTGCGGGAGGCCCTGGCCCGGCTGGAATCGGAGGGTCTGGTGCGCCGGCGGCCTCTCCTCGGGTACACCGTCGGCCCGTTGCTGAGCAGACAAGAGTTCATGAACATGTTCGAAATGCGGCTGGTTCTCGAGTGCGCCGCGGCGCGCTGGGCGGCGCAGCGGGCCACCGCCGACGACCGCCAAGCGTTGCTGGAGGCGGCAAAGGCGGCTCCAGCGGTGACCGATGCGTCGTGGCGGTCGCACGCGGAATTCGCCAGCAGCGACGCCCGATATCACGATCGGATAGCGGAGACGGCGGGCAACTCGCTGCTGCGTGAGGCGATTACGCGTTTGCACGCCCACCTGCACATCCACCGGCTGTTCTTCCCTTACGGCGTAGCCAACTCCGCCATGGAGGAACATCTGCGGATAGCCCAGGCGATTGACGCGGGCCAGCCCGATCTCGCCGAGTCGGCCATGCGCGAGCATCTGATCCAGGCCCGGGATAGGCATCTAGCTGTGCCCCGGGACGGCGACGTCTAACGGCAGCAGGCCTTCGGCGCGCAGGTCCTGCCACAGCTGCGGTGGAATGTCCACGGCACACATGGCGACGGCGTCTTCGACTTCGGCCGGGGTGCGGGCTCCAATCACGACGCTGGTGACCGCGCGGTGCCCGAACGGGAATTGGATGGCGGCCGCGCGCAGCGGTATCTCGTACCTGTCGCAAATGTCTTTAATGGCAAGTGCTTTGGCTAAAAGCGCGGCAGATGCCGGACCGTAGTTGTAGCGTGCGCCGGGTTGCGGATCGGCGAGCAGCCCGGAGTTGTAGACCCCCGCGGCCAAGACGCCGATGCCGCGTTGCGCGCAGACCGGCAGCAGCTCGTCGAGGCCGCTGTGGTCGAGCAGGGTGTAGCGCCCGGCCAGCATGACACAGTCCAGCGGCAGCTCGCGGGCGAAGCGGGCGAGCATGGCGCCCTGGTTCATGCCGACCGAGATGGCGCCGATGGTTCCGGCGGCCCGCAGCTGAGCCAGGACGTCGAAGGCGCCGCCGGCGGCTTCCTCGTAGTGATCGTCGGGGTCGTGCAGGTGCACAATGTCGATGCGTTCCAAGCCCAGCCGGTCGAGACTGTCCTGAAAGGACTGCCGGATCGCGGCGGGGGAGAAGTCCAGACGGGGGGCGACGCCCGGTGGCGGGTCGGCCCAGATGTCCTGGGTGTTGTCGCCGCCGGGCTCCAAAACCCGGCCCACTTTGGTCGACAGGGTGTACCAGTCCCGCGGATGCGGTGCGAGTGCTTTCCCGGCAAGGGTTTCCGACCGGCCGTAGCCGTAAAGCGGTGCCGTGTCGAAAAGGCGGATGCCCTTCTGGAAGGCCATGTCGATGGTGGCGATCGCCTGCTGCGGTGGCACCGCCGTGTAAAGGCCCCCGATCGGGGCCAGGCCGAGGCCGAGTCTGGTGACGGGAAGGTCGCTGCGGCCCAAACGCACGCGTTCGGCTGGGTGCATCAGTGTTTCTCCTCGCGGCGGATCCATTGCTCCACCGACGCGATGTGCACGGCGGCGGCAATGCGGGCGTCTTCTGGCTCGCGGGCGGCGAGCGCCTGGTAGATCTGGTCGTGTTCGGCGAGGGTCCGTGAGATCGCCCCGTCCTGATGCCTTCCGCGCCATATCCGCATGCGAAGGGTGCGGCTGCTGAGCCCGCCGAGGATGGCGGTGAGGACGGGGTTGCCGGCGGCCTCGTTGATGATGCGGTGGAACTCCTGGTCGTGTCCGACGAATTCCTCGGCGCTGCTGGCTTGCGCCATGGCGTTCATCAGCTCGCGCAGCCGAGCCAGGTCGACCTCGCCGAGGCGGGCGGCGGCGGTGGCGGTGGCGGCCGGTTCGAGGATCTTTCGCACCCGCACCAGGTCGATGACGGTGACGCCCTGCGACACCTCGGCGAAAACGCCGAAGGATTCGAGCAGGTCCTTCGGCCCGAGCTGGGTGACGTAGACACCGGCGCCGTGACGCGCTTCGAGCACGCCGAGCACGGTCAGCGCGCGGATCGCCTCCCGCAGCGAGTTACGGGAGATGCCTATCGCGCTGGCGAGATCCTTCTCCACGGGCAGTCGCTGCCCGGGCTCCAGCTCGCCGGTGGCGATCATCTCCTTGATCCGCGCGAGGGCGCGATCCGTAACGGTGGTGCGCGCAGCCGTGGCGCCTTCGGTCATGGAAACGATTCTGACCTAAGCCAATTGATCGGACCAGTTTCTGGTTCATAACGAAATGGCAACAGGGTATTGCGCCAAGATTGCAGGTGAATACATTTGTGTGACGGTCAGGTCATCGGATGACCTGATAATTGATCGGAACACTCGCCCAGATTGAGGCTGCGCTCGTGAAGCTGCTCCACGTGGGACCCGAAGGCGCCGAAAGATCGGCGCTGGACGATGGCGGCCGGCAACGGCGAAGCGTCAGGCAGGCCCGATGAAACTAACGATCACCGAGCTGCGAGTCCACGACATCCGGTTCCCGACCTCGCGGGAGCTGCACGGTTCGGACGCGATGAACCTCGACCCGGACTACTCGGCCGCCTACGTGGTGCTGTCGTCCGATGTGGGGGTTGACGGGCACGGCTTCACCTTCACCATCGGGCGCGGCAACGAGGTCTGCGCGGCGGCGATCAGCGCCTACGTGCCGCTCGTCGTGGGCCGCACTCTCGACCTCGACGATCTGGGGGAGTTCTCCCGGCGTCTGGTCAACGACTCCCAGCTGCGCTGGCTCGGCCCGGAAAAAGGCGTGGCACACATGGCGTTGGCCGCCCTCGTCAACGCGGCGTTCGACCTCGCCGGGCGGGTCGCCGGCAAACCGGTCTGGAAGCTGCTCTCCGATTACACCCCCGAGCAGATCGTCGATCTGGTCGACTGGCGCTACCTCACCGACGCGCTGACCCCCTCCGCGGCGCTGGACCTGCTCAAGGATCGGGTGAGCGGCAAGCCAGGCCGCGAGCTGCAGTTGCAACGGGAGGGCTATCCCGCTTATACGACAACGCCGGGCTGGCTGGGATACAGCGACGACCTGCTGGTCCAGCTGGCCCGCGAAGCGGTCGCCGACGGCTTCGGGCAGATCAAGCTCAAGGTCGGGTCCGATCTGGCCGCCGACATCCGCCGCATGCGGCTGGCCCGGGAAGCCGTAGGGCCCCAGGTGCGGATAGCGGTGGACGCCAACCAGAGGTGGGACGTGGAGCAGGCCATCGACTGGATGGGCCACCTGACCGCTTACGACCCATGGTGGATCGAGGAGCCGACCTCACCGGACGACATCCTTGGACATGCCGCGATCCGGCGGGCCGTGGCGCCGGTGAAGGTCGCCACCGGCGAGCACACCCACAACCGGGTCATGTTCAAGCAACTGCTTGCGGCGCAAGCGATTGATGTGCTGCAGCTGGACGCGTGCCGGGTCGGCGGGGTCACCGAGAACGTGGCGATTCTGTTGCTGGCGGCCGCTTTCGAGGTACCGGTCTGCCCCCACGCCGGCGGCGTCGGCCTGTGTGAGCTGGTGCAGCACCTGGCAATGTTCGACTTTGTGGCCGTGTCCGGCAGCACCGAAGGCCGGGTCATCGAATACGTCGACCACCTGCACGAGCATTTCACCGATCCGGTACGGATCGAGCGCGGGCACTACCTGGCGCCGACCGCGCCCGGGATGTCGGCTCGCATGCAGGAACAGACGCTCGCCGACTACGCGTATCCGGCCGGAAGGATCTGGCGATGAGCGACTTCACCGCATCGGCCGGCCGCGGCACAACGAAGCCCTGAGACAAAGGAGTCTGATGTGGTCAGCGACAGCTTGATCGGCGCTGCGCTCCTGGAGGTCCGCGGTGCCAGCAAGAGTTACCCGGGCGTGCAGGCGCTCGACGCGATGCACCTGGACCTGCGCCACGGCGAGGTGCATGCCGTGGTGGGGGAGAACGGCGCGGGCAAGTCCACCCTGATGAAACTGCTGTCGGGCATCGACCGGCCGGACTCGGGCGAATTCTTCCTCGACGGACAGCCTTATACCCCAACGAATCCCCGGCACGCCCTGGAACTTGGCATCTCCATCATCCACCAAGAGCTCAACCTGATGCCCGACCTCACCGTGGCGCAGAACATCTTCATCGGACGCGAGCCCAGGGCCGCCGGGATCTTCCTTTCCGATCGCGAGCTCAACCGGCGCACCCGCGAGCTGCTGGAGCGCCTCGGGCTGCCCCTGAAGCCAGACGACCTGGTCGGTGACCTCACCGTCGCCCGCCAGCAGATGGTGGAGATCGCGAAGGCGCTCAGCTACAACGCCCGGGTGCTCATCATGGACGAGCCGACCGCCGCCTTGAACGAAACCGAAGTCCAGACCCTGTTCGGGCTGATCCGCCGGTTCGTCACGCCGGACACCGGGGTCATCTACATTTCCCATCGCATGCACGAACTGTCGCAGATCAGCGACCGGGTCACCATCCTGCGCGACGGGCGTTACATCGACACCCTGGACACCGCGTCGAGCACCATCGCACAGGTGATCTCGCTGATGGTCGGCCGCGCCATCAACGCCGACCAGCGGCCACGCGCGGCCACCGGATCCGGCGATCCCGTCCTGTCGGTGAAGGGCTTGAACACCAAGGCCCTCGTGCGTGAGGTCAGTTTCGAGGTACGCAAAGGCGAGATCCTCGGATTCGCCGGCCTCATGGGCGCCGGGCGGACGGAGGTGGCGCGGGCGCTGGTCGGCGCCGATCGCAAGAACGGCGGCACGGTTGCCGTACACGGCCGTGAGGTGTCCATCTCGAATCCGGCCGACGCCGCCAAGGCCGGCATCGGCTACCTGTCGGAGGACCGCAAGAGATACGGGATCCTGTTGGGGCGCAGCGTCCGCGACAACGTCGTGCTGGCCTCCCTGCCGAAGTTCGCCAACAGCTTGGGCTTCATGCAGGACAACAACGTCGGCCGGGCGGCCCGTGACTTCGTGTCCAAGCTTCGGATCCGCACCCCCTCGGCCGGCCAGCTGGTGCAGAACCTGTCCGGCGGAAATCAGCAAAAGACGGTGGTAGCCAAATGGCTCATCCGTGACTGCGACATCCTCATCTTCGACGAACCGACCCGGGGCATCGATGTCGGTGCCAAGGATGAGATTTACGCGTTGCTCGACGAGCTGGCCGCCGAGGGCAAGGCGATCATCATGATCTCCTCCGACCTGCCCGAGATTTTGCGGATGTCGCACCGGATCGCCGTGATGTGCCAGGGCCGGCTCACCGCGATCCTCGATAACGCCGACGCCACACAGGAAAACATCATGCATCACGCCACGCGCTTTAGCGCCGAAGGAACGGTGACCACGTGACTACGATTTCGCTGAAGAACCGGATCCCCGCGAAGATCAGCGGATCGCTCCAGCAGCTGTTTGCCTTCGGCAGCCTGATCGTGATCCTGGTGTTCTTCTCGTTCGCCAGCCCCTATTTCTTCACCACCAGCAACCTCGTCGGCATCCTGATGGCCGCCACGGTGACCGGCATCCTCGCCCTGGGCACAACTTTCGTCATCATCGCCGGCGGGATAGACCTGTCCATCGGCACCGGCATGATTCTGTGCGGGGTGATGACCGGGGTGTTCCAAACCTATTGGGGCTGGCCGGTGTGGGCCGGGGTGCTGGGCGCGGTGTTGTTCGGCGGCCTGATCGGATTCGTCAACGGGTTCAACATTTCCGTGCTGGGCATTCCACCCTTCATCGCGACTTTGGGCATGATGCTCGTCGCCTCCGGGCTGTCGCTGGTGATCTCCGGAACGAAACCGATTTACTTCAAGGAACATCCGGAATTCCAGCTGCTGATGAACTACTCGGTGATCCCGGGCATGCGATTCCCGCTCGGGGTCCTGATCTTCCTGATCCTCATCGTCGTTGCCGCCGTGATTCTCGCCAAGACCATCCTCGGCCGGTACGCGTATTCGATCGGCAGCAACGAAGCGGCGACCGAGCTGTCCGGAGTCAACGTCGCCAAATGGAAGATCATAATTTATTCGATGGCGGGGCTGTTCGTCGGCATCGCTGGCGTGCTCGCCGCCTCACGGCTCAGTTCCGCTCAGCCCGTCGGGGGAATGGGACTGGAACTCGAGGCCATCGCCGCAGTGGTGATCGGCGGTACCTCGTTGCAAGGCGGCAAAGGCTCGATCGTCGGCACGATGATCGGGGCGCTCATCGTCGCCGTTCTCACCAATGGCCTGCGGGTAACCGCAGTACCCCAGGAATGGCAGTCCGTCGTGGTCGGTTGCGTCATCCTCGTCGCCGTCTACATGGACATCCTGCGCAGAAAACGCGCATAGCAATCGCAACTCCAACACCGCATACGCCGACACGCAGGTCGGCATCTCTCCCCCCGAGAAATAGGAGTTGGCAACATGAACAAGCACATAGTCAGAGCCGTCAGCGCGGTGGCCATCGCAGCCACCGTCGCGGCCGGCAGCGTGGGCTGCTCGTCGAAGGACGAGACCCCGGGCAACACCAAGCCGTACATCGCACTGATCTCGAAGGGTTTCAAGCACCAGTTCTGGCAGTCGGTGAAGGCCGGCGCGGAGCAGGCCGCCAAGGACTTCGACGTGACCGTCACCTTCGAGGGCGCGCAGGAGGAAGGCAACGTCGAGCAGCAGATTCAGTTGCTGCAGACCGTTCTGGACAAGAAGCCGAGCGCTGTGGGCTTCGCCGCGATCGACAGCCAGGCCGCGGGACCGCTCATGCAGCAGGCGAAGAACGACAAGATCCCCGTGATCGCCTTCGACTCCGGTGTCGACAGCGACGTGCCGGTGTGCACGGCGTCGACCGACAACCTCGCCGCCGCCGCGGAAGCCGCCAAGCACATGGCCGAACTCATCGGCCATGAAGGCAAGATCGCCATGATCGTGCACGACCAGACCAGCGTGACCGGTGTGCAGCGCCGTGATGGCTTCAAGGCCTACATGGAGAAGAACGAGCCGAAGATCAAGATCGTCGACATCCAGTACCAGGGTGACCCGCTGAAGGCCACCGACGTGGCCAAGGCGATCATCGCGGCCAACCCCGACCTGAAGGGCCTCTACGGCTCCAACGAGGGCGCGGCAATCGGCGTCGTTCACGCCGTCCAGGAACTCGGCATCACCGGCAAACTCAAGATCGTCGGCTTTGACTCCGGCAAGGACCAGATCGACGCGATCAAGAGTGGCCTCATGTCCGGCGCCATCACCCAGAACCCTTACGGCATCGGCTACGAGACGGTGAAGGCCGCTGTGGCCATCACCAAGGGCCAGAGTGTCGCGAAGAACATCGACACCGGATTCTTCTGGTACGACAAGACAAACATCGACGACCCGAAGATCTCCAAGTTGCTTTACCAGTAAGAAACGTGGATGCACGGCACGGGCCGCACCGTGCCGTGCATCCCGCCTGAGGAGGGCGCATGAGCCGGTTCAGGGTCGCCTTCGCCGTCGTGACCATCTGCTTGCTCGCAAGCGGATGCAATTCGGTCGAGGGAGCGGGTACAGCACAGGACGCCACCGATTCCGGCGGGCGCATCACGGTGTGGGTCGATCCGCCCCGGGTGCCCGCGGTCAACGCCTTCCAGAAGGCCTTCCCGCACATCCCGGTCGAGGTGACCACCATCAATGGCAACGTCGGCAGCACCGAGTTGCAGCAGAAGTTCGTTCTGTTCAACCAGGCCGACAAGGGCTGGCCCGATGCTATCTTCTTTCCGTCCAATGACGACATCGCCTGGGCCACCAGCTCGAAAATCAACTACGCCCGCGACCTCAGCGTCGACCTGGCCGACATCATCTCCGGTTATCCGGGTGGCGTCATCGAACAGTGCAAGATAGGCGGGCAGTATCGCTGTCTGCGCAACGACGCCGCGCCCGACGTGTTCTGGTACGACAAGGTGTTGCTCGCCCAGTGGGGATATGAACCACCGGCCACCTGGGAGCAGTACGAGAGCCTCAGTCTTCGCATCGCCGCCGAACATCCCGGCTACCTCACCGGCTTCCTCGGTGACGCCTACGCACCGGACCGATACCTTTGGGCCTCGGGATGTCCCACCAACGACACCTCGAGCGAAAAGCACGTGCGCATCAATCTCGCCGACCGCCAATGCGCACGGGTGCGGGACCTGCTCGCCCGGCTGCTGTCGGCCGGCGCCCTGTCCTCGACCGGCATCTTCTCGCCGGACGCGGCCGCGCTCGGCCGGCGTCTCGTGATGAGCCCGGGCGCGGTGTGGTGGGGCAACTTCCTTTTCCGCGACACGTGGAAGGTACCGGCGGGACGCATCACCGCGGCCAAACCGCTGCGCTGGTCCTCCGACGGCGAGCCCTCGACAAGCTCCGAGGGCGGGGGTCTGTGGGGATTCTCCCGGCACATCAAGGGAACCCAGCTGGCGAACATCTACACCTTCGCACGCTTCGTCGCCTCCGACCCGCGCTGGCAGGTCGAGCTTTCCGTCGGGCTGCCGGCCTTCAAACCGTTGCAGCAGCCGTGGCTGGACAAGCAACGCCAGGAGCGATACCTGGCCGACTTCGACCATGCGGCGGCGGCTTTCGTCTACGCCACCACCATCGTGCGGCCCGGCCGCGACTACACCCGATACAACACCGGCACGGTCTGGACCTACACCGTCACCCCGGCGCTGACTTCGGGCAAGCCCTTCGCCACCGCCTGGCGGGCCTTCAGCGATCGGCTGAGCCGTGAGGCACGTTCCTTCGGCTACACCGTGGAGCCGTGATGACACAGCTGCGCATTCCCGTCCAGCACCGGGTTCGGCCGCGTCTCGTGGTGGCGCAAGCAGCGCCGCGCAGGCGGCCGCGTCCGGCCGCCGCAGTCCTCGTCGCGCCCTACGTGTTGCTCCTGCTCGTGGGCGGGATCATCCCCACCGGGTACGCAGTGGTGAAAAGCCTTCAGAACGAATCGGAGACGGGCTTCGGCGGGCTGAGCAGCTTCATCCGCGTCGCCGGCGATTTTCGGTTCCTCGAAACCTTCGCCAACGTCGCGCTGGTGCTGTGTATCTGGCTGCCCATCATGCTCACCATCGTCGTCGTGCTGGCACTGTTGATCGACGCGAGCCCCAAGAGGTTCGGCGCCTCAATGCGTTTCGTCTACTACCTTCCGGGCGCTCTGGCCGGAATAGCAAACTTCATGCTGTGGCTGTTCCTGCTCAACCCGGGCCAGAGCCCGGTGGACTTTCTCTGGCGCGGCTTCGGCTACACCAGTCTCAGCGAGGTGGCACAGCCGGCGAACCTGCCCTTCATCCTCGCCGCGATGCTGATGTTTCAGGGCACCGGAACCTGGGTCGTCGTGCTGTGCGGCGGCCTCAACGGCATACCTGACGCTCTGCTCGAAGCCGCAAGAATGGACGGTGCCACCGCCTGGGCCATCGTCTGGAACGTGAAGCTGCCCATGCTGCGGCCGTGGCTCGGCTACATGGCCCTGCTCAACCTCGCCTACGGCTTCCAAATGTTCCTCGAACCGCAGGTGCTCAGCCAGGTCACGCACGGCCTCATCTCTCCACAATGGACACCCAACCAGCTGAGCTTCACGTATGCCTACCAGATCCTCGATACCCCGGCCGCCGCGGCGATGTCGGTGATCCTGCTCCTGGTCACCCTTGGCCTCGGCCTGCTGGTCGTCCAGCGCAGCCGCCTCTTCCAGGACGAGCGTTGATGCCATGTCTAGTTCCGTTGGCCGCATCGGCCGGATCGCCACTCTCCTTCTTTTCGCAGTCGTTTTCGGGTACCCACTGCTGGCATTTTTGTCTGTTGCCTTCTACCGAGACACAGGCAGCGGCTCAACCGGCCCGGCGCTCGGCAACGCCACGGCCAACTGGAAAGCTGTCCTCGCCTTCAACGACGGCGCCTTCCTCGGCTGGCTCACCAATTCGGTAATCGTCGCCTCAGTCGGCTCCCTCATCGCCGTCATCGCCGCCCTGCCCGCCGGCTATGCCATCGCCAGGCTGCGCTTCCGTGGACGGCGTCTGCTGCGCTTCCTGACCCTGCTCACGATGGTCATCCCCAACACCGTGCTGGTGATCCCGATCTACCTCGAGGTGAGCGCCGTCGGCGCCGTCAACAACCTGTGGGTCGTCGGGCTGCTCATGGGCTTCTTCCCGTTCGGCGTCTACCTTGCCTACATCCACTTCAAAACGACGCTGCCCTCCCAAATCCTGGAGTCCGCCCGCCTCGACGGCCTAACCGACATCCAGACCTTCTTCAAGATCGCGCTGCCGATCTCCAAACAGGCGGTGGCCCTGGTTGCCTTCTTCAGCTTCGTGGCAAACTGGACCAACTTCTTCCTCCCCCTGGTACTGCTTCCACTGTCGACGAGCACGACCGTTTCGGTTGGACTACAACAGCTTGTGTCATCCAGCCCCCTCTTCGACCCCACCACCGCCGCCGGCCTCGACGTCCGCCTCTACGCGCCGCACCTGGCACTAGCCACCCTAGTGACCACTCTGCCCGTCCTCATCGTGTTCGTTCTCGCGCAGCGTTACCTGGTCCGCGGCCAGACCCTCGGCGCCGTAAAGGGCTAGCTCCCGCTCTCGCTCTCGCCAGAGGCGTCGTCTCTCGACGACGCGGGTTCGGCGGGCCAACGTCGTCGGTGCTGCCACCCGCCGTTCCGGCCGCGCCTCACCCCGCGACGGCTCGGCCGACTGCTTCCCCGCAGCCATTCAATCCGCTGCATCGGCGCACGCGCCAGCAGCAATGCCGTTGCTACGCCGAGACTCCGGGCAGCAGCGACACCAGGCCGCTGCCCGAGCCCGCACGCGGTAGCGGCAAAGCTGGTGCCGCACCCAAACTTCGGCCGAGGGCGCCATGATGCTGGATCACGGATGCTTCAGCGCCTGCTCGAGGTCGCCAGCCGGGCGCTGCTTTCGCCGTTCCTACATCTCTGCGTTAGGGGAGTGAGGCAGAGATGTAGAGCGGCCCCGAGGCCCAGAAGCCCCACAGCACCACGAGCGGCAGAAGGGCCACGGCACCTACATCTCTGCCTCACCCCCGTAACGCAGAGATGCAGGTGCCACGAGAGCAGAAGACCGAGGGGAGGGGGCAAAGCAGCGCTGCGGGTGCGAGCGTCGGCGGCGGCCAGGACATCTCGCGGCACCTACATCCCTGCCTCACCCCCGTAACGCAGAGATGCAGGTGCCACGAGAGCAGAAGACCGTGGGGAGGGGGCAAAGCAGCGCTGCGGGTGCGAGCGTCGGCGGCGGCCAGGACATCTCGCGGCACCTACATCTCTGCCTCACCTCCCTAACGCAGAGATGTAGGTGCCGTGGACGTAGTAGGCAGGGGCGGTAGGAGCAGCGGCGGGCGGTGAGCGTCGGCGGCGACAGGGAGATCTCACGGCACCTGTGGGCTGAAGCGCTGTCGGTGGTTCTTGCCGCCGAGGGGTTGGCGTTGGCGTGCCAGGGGTGGACATGGCGAAGCGCCGTCGGGGTAAGGGTTCTCGACGGCGTGGCTGATCGCGATCGGGGGTGGGCCTTCCGCACCCGGGCGGCCTTGGCTTAGT
>NZ_BONY01000078.1 GCF_016862955.1 Rhizocola hellebori
CCCCCGCCAGCGGTTCCCGCTGTCGATCGGGTCGATCGCGGCGGAGAAAGCCGGTCACACCACCGCCAGTGGTGAGGGGATCCGTGGCAGCTATACCTCTGCACCAACAGGGCGAGGCAGAGATGTAGCTGCCACAAGAACAGTAGGCAGCGCGAGCCGACCAGAAACCCCACAGAGAAACGCAGTACGCCCTCCGGTGACCGCGAGGCGGCACGGGCGCTGGGCGGCACGGGCGCTGGGCGGCACGGGCGCTGGGCGGCACGGGCGCCCGGGGAGGCACGAGCGCTGGGCGGCGCAGCCGCCCGGGGGTGACCACGCACGGGCCTTCGTTGCCGCGCGGGAGCTCGCGGCGAGCGACCACGACGGACCGGCGCAGAAAGCAGAAAGGGAGTGTCGGTTATGGGGCGTCTAGGAGGGTGCGCCAGTGGTGGACGAGCGCTGGGTCGATGGGGGAGGTCCAGGAGCCGTTGGGGCGCACTGCCGTGCCGCAGTGGAAGGCGGTGACGCCCGCGGCCAGCAGGGGTGGCAGGTGGGGCTCGCGGAGGCCGCCGCCGGCGAGGATGCGGGGGGCGGTGGGGGGCAGGGCGCGGGCTTCGGTGGGGAGGCCGTCGAAGCCGGCGGGGCCGCCGGAGGTGAGGACGTGGTCGAGGCCGGGGAGGTCTTGGATGGCGCGCCAGGCGGCGGGGCGGTCTGCGGCGAAGTCTATGGCGCGGTGGAAGGTCCAGGGGGCGGCGCCGATCGATTCGAGCACGGTTTTGACGGCGTCGAGGTCCACTTCGCTTGACTCGTCAAGGAAACCGAGCACGAACTCGGTGGCGTCGGCGTCGCGGAGGGCACGCGCGGTGTGCTGGAGCTCGGTCAGGTCGCCCGCGGCGAAGCCCTCATGTTGGCGGATCATCACGCGGATCGGGAGGGTGGTGGCGGCGCGGACAGCGGCGAAGGTTTCCACCGAGGGGGTCAGGCCCCAGCTTGCCATGTCGGCGACCAGCTCGAGACGGTCGGCGCCACCCTGCTCGGCGTGACGGGCATCGACGGCATCGAGAGCGATGACTTCCAAAAGCGGCACGGGCACAACGGCAATCATCGCATGGAAGGGGAACGGCAAAACCGTTCCCCTTGTCACACCTACAATCCGTCCACTATGGACTGCTCCCAGGTGGCCTGGTAAAGGATGCCTGGGTCAAGCACTGGGCCGTTGGGGGCCTGCACGATGGTGATGTCGTCCCCGGTGTAGCTGCTGCCTCGGCCCACAGCCCGGCCGGTCTGCGGGTCGAAGATGATTTCGTTGCCGCTGTCGCCGTCGGTCTGGCGGATCGCGACGAGTTGCGCGCCGTCGATGGTGACGTGCCGCACGCTCAGCCCGCTCAGCCCCCGGAACGAGCGCAGCAATGCCGCTCGCACGGCGGGAGGCAGGAGCAGCTCGCTGCTGGAGTAGAGCTGGCCCATGGCATCCCAGAGCTGATGGTCAACAGTCCAGCTGTCGTTGTCGGCGGTCTGCTCGCGAAGCAGGGTGAGCAGCGCGCCGGAATCGGTGGGCAGGCCGGCCAGCCATTGCGGGGTGGGCATGTTCAGGCCCGCCTGCTGCTGCTGGAACTGCTGCCGCTGCTGCGCGATGTCCTCGGCAGCGTTGGCTTTCGGGCCTTCCATCAGATTCTGGGTCCCGGCAAGGATCTTCAGGACGATCATGCCCTGCGGGTCGAACCACATCTCGCGCGGCTGAGCTTCGATGGTGCATGAGGTGTTGCCGCAACCACCCGCCCAGCCTTCGGATTTGACCCGGATGAGCTGGCCTTCGGTGAGCTGTGGGGCGGCCGGTCCGTGCTCGGCGGTGTCCGCGAGCGCGTTCAGGACGTCGATGGTTTCGGGCGTGGAAGCCACCGGCCACAGCGTGCCCGGACCGACCCGGACCACGGTTACCGACGCCGCGGCCAGCAGGACTACGGAAAGAGCGGCGATGACCGGGGTGAGCCGGCGCATCCGGGACGGGCGGGAGCGAATCGCTTCCAATTGGGTTATCCGGTACCAGGACCGGGTCACCGACTCATCGGTGGGCTCGGCCGCGAGCTGGCGCACGGCAAGCAGATCGGGATCGGTCATCAGGGCCTCACTTCAAGCGAGAGCGCGGCGCGGATCTTGGTGCGCGCGCGGTGCAGGGACGACTGGACGGAGCCGAGCGGGATCCCGAGCGCAATGGCGATCTCGGAATACTCCAGCTCCGCGATGGCGAAGAGCAGCAACACTTCCCGCTGCCGGCGCGGTAACCGAGCCAGCACGTGGGCAACTTGCGCCACGCCGCGCTGGGCATCGATCCGGTCGGCGGTCGGCTCGCCGCTGTTTTCCGCGGGACGCAGGGACGCCGTCGCGCGCAGCCGGCGAAGCTCCGCGCGGCGATGCCGGCGCAGCAGGTTGTTGCAGATGCCGTAAAGCCACGGCAGAAGATCGCCGCGCCCCGGGTCGTATCGGTTGCGCTGTTCGTAGGCGGCGAGGAAGGTCTGCGCCACGATGTCCTCGGCGGCCTGCTCCCCCACCCGGTGGGTGGCGTAACGCAGCAGGTCCCGAGCGTGGCGGTCGAACATCCCACCGATATCAGTCGGACCTAACAGCAAAGTGTCCGGTGCTGGCATACCTCTACTTGCCCGCACCGGACACCTGTGTTCCCGTTCTTAGCCAAAAAGTTTCGGCAACGTCGAAGACCAAGCTGTGCGCAGCTCGTCGAGCGGGATCTCGAACTGGTCCTTCACCACGAGCGAGGTGCCGCCGGTGGTGCCCAGCAGGGTCAGCGGGATCTCCTGCTCGGCCACCACGGCCTCGAAGGCCTGCCGCAGACCGATCGGGACGGCCACCAGTACCCGGCTGGCCGACTCGCTGAACAGGGCAACGAAGGCGTCCTCGCCGACCGTCACATTCGCGCCGATTCCCTTGCGCAGACACGATTCCGTGAGGGCCTGGGCGAGCCCGCCCTCGGAGAGGTCATGCGCGCTTCGCACCAGGCCCAGCTCTGCCGTGCGCGCCATGAACCCGGCCAGCGCCTGCTCACGCCCGAAGTCGACCTTGGGCGGGCGGCCGCCCAGATGCTGATGGGTGACCCACGCCCACTCCGACCCGGAGAACTCGTTGGCGGTCTCGCCGAGCAGGAAGAGCAGATCGCCATCGTGGCTGAAGCCCATCGGGATCCGCTTCGCCACATCGTCGATGATCCCGAGCACCCCCACGATCGGGGTCGGGTGGATGGCGGTGGCGCCGGTCTGGTTGTAGAAGCTCACGTTGCCGCCGGTGACCGGGATTCCCAGCTCCTGGCAACCGTCGGCGAGACCCCTCACGGCTTCGGCGAACTGCCACATGACGGCCGGGTCCTCGGGCGAGCCGAAGTTGAGGCAGTCGGTGACGGCGACCGGCTCGGCACCGGTCACGGCGACGTTGCGGAAGGCCTCGGCCAAGGCGAGCCGCGCTCCGTCGTAGGGGTCGAGCCGGGTGTAGCGGGAGTTGCCGTCGACCGACAGGGCTATGCCCAGGCCGGTCTCCTCATCGATGCGGATGATGCCCGAGTCTTCCGGCTGGGCGAGGATCGTGTTGCCCAGCACGTAACGGTCGTACTGCTCGGTGACCCAGGTCTTGTCGCACAGGTTCGGCGAGGCGACCAGGGTCAGCAGCGTTTCCCGAAGATCTGTAGGCCTGGGCAACGTTTCCGCGCGATCGGCCTGCAACAGGATCAGGTCGGCCGGCTCGCGCAGCGGGCGGGCGTAGATCGGCCCGTCGTCGGCGAGGCTGCCCGGCGGCACATCCACCACGGTCTCGCCGTGCCAGGTGATGCGGACCCGGCCGGTGTTGGTGACCACGCCGATCGGGGTGGCGATGACGCCCCAGATCGAGGCGACGTTGAGTACAGCGTCCAGATTGGACGGCTCGACGATGAAGAGCATGCGCTCCTGAGACTCGCTGGCGAGCACCTCGTGCGGCTCCATCGAGGCCTCGCGCAGGTGCACCTTCTCCAGCTGAACATCCATCCCGGTGCCGGCCGCCGCCGCGGTCTCGGTCAGGGCACAGGTCAGACCCGCGCCGCCGAGATCCTGTACCCCGACGATGAGCTTGTTCTCATAGAGCTCAAGGCAGGATTCGATGAGCAGCTTCTCGATGAACGGGTCGCCCACCTGAACGCTGGGCCGCCGCTGCTCGGAGCCCTCATCGAAGGTCGCGCTCGCCAGCACGGAGACGCCGCCGATTCCGTCGCGTCCGGTCTTCGCACCCATCAACACGACGATGTTGCCCGGGCCGGTGGCCGCCTTGTTCTGCAGCCGGTCAACGGGAAGAACGCCCACGCACAGGGCATTCACGAGCGGATTTCCTTGGTACGAAGGGTCGAAGACCACTTCGCCGCCGATGTTGGGCAGGCCGAGGCAGTTGCCGTAGCCACCGATCCCGCCGACCACCCCCGGCAGCACGCGCGCGGTGTCGGGGTGATCCGCCGCACCAAAGCGAAGCGGATCCATGACGGCGACCGGCCTGGCGCCCATGGCCAGGATGTCGCGCACGATCCCGCCGACGCCGGTGGCAGCGCCCTGATGGGGCTCCACAAAGGACGGATGGTTGTGCGACTCCACCTTGAACGTGACGGCGAGCTTGTCGTTGACGGCGATGACGCCCGCGTTCTCGCCTATCCCGGCGAGCATCCGATCCGACGGCGGGGCCTTCTCCCCGAACTGCTTCAGGTGAATCTTGCTCGACTTGTACGAGCAGTGCTCACTCCACATGATCGAATACATGGCCAGCTCGGACTGGGTGGGACGGCGTCCGAGGATCTGGCAGATGCGCTCGTATTCGTCCTCTTTGAGCCCCAGCTCCGCGAAGGGCTGAAGCTCGTCCGGAGTGGACTCGGCGCGCTCGACAGTATCGATACTCATTCTTTTTCACTCCCGCCCGAAAGGTGCTTCAGCACAGAGGTGAAGAAGCCGAGACCGTCGAGGGACGGGCCGGTGAGGGCCTCCACCGCGTGCTCCGGGTGCGGCATGATGCCGACCACGTTGCCCGCCTCGTTACGGATGGCCGCGATGTCACGCATCGACCCGTTCGGGTTGCCGTGTACGTATCTGGCAACGATCTGGCCGTTGTCCTCCAGCATGTCCAGCGTTTCCTCATCGGCGACGAAACAGCCCTCACCATTCTTGATCAGGATGTAGATCTCCTGTCCGTCCTGGTAGTCGCCGGTCCATGCGGTCGCGCTGCTCTCCACCCGCACCCACTGCTCCCGGTTGCGGAAGCGCAGATGCTGGTTGCGGGTCAGCGCTCCGGGCAGCAGGTGTGCCTCGCAGAGGATCTGGAAACCGTTGCAGATGCCCAGTACCGGCAGGCCGTTGGAGGCGGCCTTCTTGATCGATTCCATCACCGGCGCGAAGCGGGCGATGGCGCCGCAGCGCAGATAGTCTCCGTACGAGAAGCCGCCGGGCAACACCACGGCATCGACGCCGTGCAGGTCCGAATCGGCGTGCCACAGCCGCACAGCCTCACCGCCGGCGATGCGCACGGCGCGGGCGGCGTCCCGGTCGTCGAGCGACCCGGGGAAGGTAACCACACCGACCTTCACGACTCGACCTTCACCTGGAAGTTTTCAATCACCGGGTTGGCCAGGAGCTTGTCCGCGATCTCGCGGGCGCGCTCGAGGTCGGCCTCACCTTCGAACTCGATCTCGACCCTGCGGCCGATGCGAACCGAGGCGACGTCGCTGACGCCTAGGCGGGGAAGAGCGTTGGCCACAGCCTGACCCTGTGGGTCAAGGATTTCGGGCTTGAGCATGACGTCAACCACGACGCGAGCCACGGGGATCTCCTAGTAAAGGCGGGTAAATGCCGTCTCGTGCGGGCACAAACAGCCTACAAGCAAGATGACAGGTGGCAGAAATGGGGACATCAGATCGCTGAGATGATCGTCACTGTCGCCAGTGCGAGACAGACGCCTGCGCCGATGTATCTGATCAAGCTCAACTTCACCCGTTTGAGCAGCCATCTGCCCAGCAAAACGGCGAGACCGGAGACCGTCGCCAGGGCCAGCCAGGCACCGAGGCCGGTGGCGATCGGGGGCCGGCCACTGGCCACCAGACTTGCGGTCAGCAGCTGGGAAAGATCACCCCACTCGGCGGCGAAGAGCACGACGAAGCTTGCCCCCACCGCGCGCAGGCCCGTTTTGCGCTCGGTGACCTTGGCGCTGTACTCCTCCTCCGCCTCGCGTTCCTGCGCATCCGCCTTGCGCGCGCCACGGGCCAGGACGATCGCGCCGACCAGGAAGAGCCCGGCCGCCACGAGCTGCACCGGGCGCTGCGGCAGCCGCGAGATCAGGTGCCCGGCGGTCACCGCGACGGCGCACTGCACAGCGAACGCCAGCACCACCCCGATCCAGGTCGGCAGTGGGGGGTAGCGGGTGGAAAGGACCAGGGTCGCCACGAACGTCTTGTCCGGCAGCTCCACCGGGAAGATCGCAACAAAAGCTACGAGCATGGCCCCCACGAATTCCACGCCCCGATCATTGCAGGCTAGCGTGCACCTGTGACTCGTGAGGTGACGCTCTTACTGGTGGACGGCACGGCGCTGGCGCCGTTCGAGGTCGACTATCCGTGGTGGCAGGAGGTGCGCGGCGTGGTCTCGGGCGCCCGCAAGCACTTCGGGCTCGACCTTTCGGTGCTGCGGATCCTGAGCACCGAACCCGGGCTCACCAACGGGGGCAGGGTGACCTATCTGGCCGAGCCGGTGGGCTGGGCCGGGCCGGTGCACGACACCGACCATCCGCTGCGCCCCGACTACGCCAAGCCGGGCGGCCCTTCCCGCACCCTTGCCTGGGCACAACAGGTGCTCGACTGTCCAATCACGAATGTGCACCAGCAGCGCACCTGGAACCTCTCCGCCATATGGAAACTGGAGACCGAACGCGGTCTGGTCTGGCTCAAACAGGTCCCGAGGTTCTTTCTCCATGAGGCTTCTGTCATCGGGTACCTGGGACAGCCGCCCCTGATCGCCGCCGACGACCAGGGCCGGATGCTGCTCGCCGACGTCCCCGGCGAGGACCTTTACGGTGCCCAGTTCGAGGTGCATCGGGACATCGCCGAGGACATGGTGCGCATCCAGCTGCGCGCCCTGCAGACCGGCCCGCCGCGCGGGCTGCCCCCGATGCTCGCGCTGGCCCCGCAACCGTGGCTGGCTGAACGCCTGGAGCGGGTGGCGGCCGCGGGCATGCCCGACACCCTGGTGCACGGCGACCTTCATCCGGGCAACGTCAGGGGGACGCCAGCGCAGCGCACCATCATCGACTGGGGCGACTCCTTCTGGGGTCAGCCCGGCTTCGACATCCTTCGGCTCACTGAACGTCTGTCCAAAGAGGATGCTTTGGTATTGGTGAGGCATTGGGCCGAGCTTTGGCGCGAAGCGTTGCCAGGCTGCGATCCCGAGGCCGCCGTCGAGGCGCTAAGGCCGGTGGCCGCGCTGCGCAACGCGGCCGTTTACGCAAACTTCCTTGCCCACATCGAGCCCTCGGAACACCCCTATCACGCCGGGGATGTGCCGTTCTGGTTGGCCGAAGCTCAGAGGATCGCCGGCGGCGAGTAGGCCGCGGCGGCCGGCAGCTGGGCCACGATCTTCTCGACCCGGGCCACCACCGCCGCCACCTGAGCCTGGGCCGCGCCGACGAAAGCGGCTCTGTCCGCGATAAGCGCATCGATTTCGGCCCGGGTCAGGCTGAGCCGCGGGTCGGCTGCCAGCCGATCGAAGAGGTCGTTGGCCGCCTGGCCCTGCTCGCGCATAGCCAGCGCGACCGCCACCGCGTGTTCCTTGATGGCCTCGTGCGCGGACTCCCGGCCCACGCCCTTGCGCACCGCGCCCACCAGAACCTTCGTCGTGGCCAGGAACGGCAGATACCTTTCCAGCTCCCGGCTGATCACCGCGGGGTAGGCGCCGAACTCGTCGAGGACGGTGAGGAACGTCTGGTACAGGCCGTCGATCGCGAAGAACGCGTCGGGCAGGGCCACCCGCCGCACCACCGAACACGAGACGTCGCCCTCGTTCCACTGGTCGCCCGCCAGCTCGCCCACCATGCTCACGTAGCCGCGCACGATCACGGCCAAGCCGTTGATTCTTTCGCTGGAGCGGGTGTTCATCTTGTGCGGCATGGCTGACGAGCCCACCTGGCCCGGCTTGAAGCCCTCGGTCGCCAGCTCCTGGCCGACCATGAGCCGGATCGTGGTGGCGAAGCTGGACGGCGCTGCGGCGGCCTGGGCGAGCGCGGTCACCACGTCGTAGTCGAGCGAACGCGGGTACACCTGACCCACGCTGTCGAGGGTTTGGGTGAAGCCCAGGTGGCCGGCGACCCGCCGCTCCAGCTCCGCCACCTTCTCCGCGTCGCCGTCGAAGAGGTCCAGCTGATCGGCGCTGGTTCCCACCGGGCCTTTGATGCCCCGCAACGGATATCGCGCGATCAGCTCGGTCAGCCGGTCATAGGCGATCAGCAACTCCCCCGCGGCCGAGGCGAAACGCTTGCCCAGCGTGGTCGCCTGGGCCGGCACATTGTGGGACCGCCCGGCCATGATGACCGACTGGTATTCGGCGGCCCGCTCCGCGAGCCTGCGCAACGCGGCGACCATCAGGTCACGGGTCAGCAGCAGCGAGTCGCGAATCTGAAGCTGCTCCACGTTTTCGGTCAGGTCGCGTGAGGTCATCCCCTTGTGGATGTGCTCGTGCCCGGCGAGGTCACTGAACTCCTCGATGCGCGCCTTCACATCGTGGCGGCTGACCCGCTCCCGCGCGGCGATCGAGTCGAGGTCCACCCGATCGAGCACCCGCTCGTAGGCCTCGACCACCCCGTCCTCGACCGGAATCCCGAGATCCCGTTGCGCCCGAAGCACAGCCAGCCACAGCCGTCGCTCCGCGCGGATCTTCTCTTCCGCGGACCAGATGGTGTTCATCGCGGGTGAGGCATAGCGAGCCGCGAGCACGTTCGAAATCACGTACCCCAGTCTCTCATCTCTGCCGTATATACTGAACCGACACTCGGTATACCCTCCTTGGCCAGGGAGACAATGGTGACAAAGATGCTGATCGACATCGACGAGGAAGCGCTGGCCGAAGCGGCCGCGATCCTCGGCACGACCACCAAGAAGGACACCGTCAACACCGCCCTCCGGGAGACCGCCGCCCGGATCCGGCGAGCCCGCGCCCAGGCCAAGCTTCGCGAAATCGCTGACTCCGGCTACTTCGACGAGCTGCTCGATAAGAACAACTACCGCCCGAAGCCCAACCTATGAACACGGTCTATCTAGCCGACACCAGTGCGCTGACTCGCCTTCTCCGCGGCAGTCTTGAGCTCGGATGGGCCGATCAGATCGATGCCGGCATAGTCGGTGTGTGCCCGGTGACAGAGCTTGAAATGCTGTTCACGGCGCGCTCCAAGGAGGATCGGGAGCTCATTCTGGAAACGCTGAATGATGGATATCCCTGGGTGCCCATGCCCGAGGACGTCTTCAGACGGGCTACCCAGGTGCAGGCGATGCTCACCGAGAGAGGTGAGCATCGCAGTGCAGGGCCGGTCGATCTGCTTGTCGCGGCCACGGCTGAGCTGAACGGGCTCACCCTTCTTCACTACGACCGCGACTTCGACACCGTGACCAAAACGACCGGTCAGCCTTCCAGTTGGGTGGCCGATCCGGGATCGGTTGACTAGCGCTCGAGAACGGCGACTACGCCTTGGCCTCCGGCTGCACAGATGGAGATGAGAGCGCGGCCGGAGCCCTTCTGGGCAAGGAGTTTCGCGGCGGTGGCGACAATCCGGCCGCCGGTGGCGGCGAAGGGATGTCCGGCCGCGAGCGAGGAGCCGTGCACGTTGAGGCGGCTGCGGTCGATCGAGCCGTGGCCGTTGGCTTCCCAGGCGGCGAGGGTGGCGAGCACCTGTGACGCGAAGGCCTCATGGATTTCGTAGAAGTCGAAGTCCTGCAGCTTCAAGCCCAGCCGGTCGAGCAGCCGGGGCACCGCGTAGACCGGGGCCATCAACAGGCCCTCGGGTTCGGGGTCGCCGTTGACGAAGTCCACCGCGCCGGTCTCCGCGTCGACGAAATAAGCCTGCACCGGCAGCCGATGCTCGGCCGCCCATTGCTCGCTGGACAGCAGGACAAGAGCCGCGCCATCGGTCAGCGGCGTCGAGTTGCCCGCGGTCATGGTGGTCCCGTAGATGGGCTTGAGCGCGGCCAGTTTCTCCAAAGACGAGTCGGGGCGCAGGTTCTGGTCGCGCATCAGGCCGAGATAGGGCGTCACAAGGTCGTCGAAGAAACCGCTGTCATAGGCGGCGGCCAGCTTCCGGTGTGAGTCGAGCGCCAGCTCATCCTGATCCTCACGGGTCACGCCCCACTTCTGGGCGGTGATGGCGGCGTGTTCGCCCATCGACATTCCGGTACGCGGCTCCGCGTTGCGCGGCAGCTCCGGCTGGAACGGCTGCAGTGGGCGAAGCCCGATCGCGGCCTTGAGCCGGCCGCCGGTGCTGCGCGCGGCCCGCATGTCGAGCAGGGTGCGGCGCAGTTGCTCGTTGAGGGCGAGCGGAGCGTCCGAGGTGGTGTCGACTCCACCGCCGATGCCCGAGTCGATCTGCCCGACGGCGATTTTGTTGGCGATATAGGTGATCGCCTGAAGCCCTGTGCCGCACGCCTGCTGAAGGTCGACGGCCGGAGTGGTGGCGGCCAAGCCACTGCCGAGCACCGATTCGCGGGTGAGGTTGTAGTCGCGTGAGTGCTTGAGCACGGCCCCCGCGGCCACCTCACCGACCCGCTGGCCGGCCAACCCGAAGCGGGCCACGAGCCCGTCGAGTGTCGCGGTCAGCATGTCTTGGTTGGAGGCACGGGCGTATTTACCGTTGGAACGGGCGAACGGAATACGGCTGCCACCAAGCACCGCTACGCGCCTTATGTCCTTACTCACGAGTAAGGTGTACCTCATGGGTGACCGGTATTCAAGTTTCGCGAGGTCGGGCCTGGGCAAGCCGCTTGTCAAGCGGTTGGGTCTGCCCGACCCGCCGAAGCTCGTGAGGTGGCAACCCGGCCAGGCGGCCGGGCCGGTGTTGCTCGGCCCAGACGGCAGCCCACATCAGAAAGAGCTCACCAAGGCCCTCCAGCCGATCGAGACCGACCGCTATCACGCGCTGGTCTTCGACGCCACCGGGCTGTCCAAACCCGAAGACCTGCAAGCGCTTTACGAGTTCTTCCATCCGGTGGCCAGGTCACTGACCCCGAACGGGCGGGTCATCGTGATCGGCAAGGCGCAGGAGAGCGCCGCGCAGCGTGCGCTCGACGGCTTCGTACGCAGCGTAGGCAAGGAGTTTGGAAGAGGGACCACCGCCCAGCTGATCCGGCTCAAGCCCGGCGCCACCATCGACGGCGCACGCTCCACATTGGACTTTCTGCTGTCGGCCAAGTCGGCCTATGTGAGCGGGCAGACGATCGTCATCGGGCCCGGCGAGCCGGGTGACGGCGACCTGACCGGCAAAGTGGCGCTGGTGACCGGCGCGGCTCGCGGGATAGGCGCCGAGATCGCCGCCGTGCTGGCCCGCGATGGAGCCCACGTGATCTGTCTCGACGTCCCGGCCGCCGGCCAGGAGCTGGCCAAGGTGGCCAATCGGGTCAAAGGCGAAGCGCTGCAACTGGATCTGACCGGAAACGGCGACCTGGCGCAGCAGATTCAAGCCCGGCACCCGCAGCTGGACATCGTGGTGCACAACGCGGGCATCACCCGCGACAAGACCCTGGCCAAGATGGACCAGCAGCGCTGGGAAAGCGTTCTTGGCGTCAACCTGATCGCCCCGGCCCGGGTCACCCAGTCGCTGTTGGCCGCGGGGCTCATCCCGCAGGGCGGCCGTGTCATCGGCGTGGCCTCCATCGCCGGGATAGCGGGCAACCGGGGCCAGACCAATTACGCCACCAGCAAAGCGGGCGTCATCGGCTGGATCCACGAGCTGGCCGAGCAGCTGCGCGATCTGGGCATCACCGCCAACGCGGTCGCGCCGGGCTTCATCGAGACGGCCATGACGGCGAAGATGCCGATGCTGGTCCGCGAAGCGGGACGGCGCATGAACAGCATGTCCCAGGGCGGGCTGCCGGTAGACGTGGCGGAGACGATCGCCTGGTTCGCCGCCCCGGGCTCCGCCACGGTCACCGGCAACGTGGTGCGGGTGTGCGGGCAGATGCTCCTCGGAGCGTGATCATCTAAAGAATTGCCGCATGAGGTCGGCCGCCTCGTCGGCGAGCACGCCGGAGTAGACCTCGGGGCGATGGTTGAGCCGGCGATCGCGCAGCACGTCCCACAGCGACCCAGCGGCACCCGTCTTCGGCTCCCACGCCGCGAACACCACCCTGGCCACCCGGGCCAGCACGATGGCCCCAGCGCACATCGTGCACGGCTCCAGCGTCACCACCAGCGTGCAATCGGCGAGCCGCCAGGCGCCCCGGATCCCGGCGGCTTTGCGCAGCGCGACGATCTCGGCGTGCGCGGTGGGGTCTTTGGTGACCTCGCGTTCGTTGTGACCGAAAGCGATCTCCTCACCGGCGCCGGAGTAGATCACCGCGCCGACCGGCACGTCATCGACGGAGGACCGCGCTACCTCGAGGGCGCGCCGCATCCAATCATCGAACTCATGACTCACGTAGCTCTTCGACCTCGTCGCCACAGCCAATCATCTGGCACAGCTCGGCGGTGATGTCGGAGGGCAACAGGCCATCGGTGGCGCACAGCTGCAACAGCTTGTGCGCGGAGACGCCGAGGTCGGCGAGGAGATCGGCGTCGCCGACCGGGTCCACGGTGGGATCGGCGGCCGGCTTGTCTTCGTCATCGACCTCTTCGTCGATCTCCAGAGCCGGCGACTCGACGTCGCTCAGCAACAGCTTGCCCAGCCTCGACTCCTCGGCGAATGCCGAGTCGGACCCGAAGATGCGCAGATCCTCACCCTCATCGAGACGCATGATGGCAAGGTACGCATCGACGGCCTCGACGAAGAGCAACGAAACCGAGGCATCGGGCTCCGCATCGCGGAGCAGATCGGCGACCTCGTCCACATCGGCGACGCCGCTGAGATCCAATTCAGAAGCGGACCAGCCCAATTTTCCCCGGACTACCGCTGCGGCGAAATGCGCAGAGCTAACCAAGGACACGTGACTTCCCCCAAGAATCGATGTTTCACTGTCCTGATCTGAAAAACGACCGGTTATACGCATCGTAATCCGCTCCGGGAACACTCATCACACCGGCCAATCGCCCAGCCGGATCCATTCGATTAACACGGAAAGCACCGCCACGGCCCACGCTACCCCGGCAGCAGCCGCGACCCCGGTGGCGACACCACGGTCACCGGCCCTGGTGAGCAGGTAGGCGGCGAGCCAGGCGGTCAGCCCGGCGACGAGAGTCCACCACAGATAGCCACGTAGCGTCACACTCAGTAACCCAAACGCCAGCAACCACAGCCCGGCCGCGAGCGCGCCACTGAGCACCGCGGCGGCCCGGACCGGATGCGCCTCGCGCAGCGTCGGTCTCGTCATGCATTGCTAACCGGCAAAAAGCCGGTCACGGTACGCCGATCGGGGGCCACAGTCGTGACCCATCCTCCGGCGCGGCCCAATCGGAGCAAAGTCTCCACGTGCGCAGGCACTTCCTCGGGCCTTCCCGGGTCGGGCGGCCAGGCGCCACGGGTGGCATGCCCCTCGGCGGCCCACGCGCGCACCGCCTTGACCGGATCCCGCTCCTCCAGCGCTTGCATCGCCCCGTCGAGACGCTGGATCACGTGGGCCAGGGCCAGCTTGACCGCCTCCGCGTTACCGCCGCACATCGCCGCGACCAGCTCCGGCCGGGTGGCGGCAACCCTTGTCCCGTCCCGGAACGAGCCCGCTGCGAGGGTCAGCGCCAGCAGGTCCTCGGCCGCGTTGGCCGCCAGGGCGGAGGCCATCAGGTGGGGTACGTGGCTGATCGCCGCGACCGCACGATCGTGCTCCTCGGTCGTGGCCGGGACCACCCGGGCCCCGAGCTCGGTGATCAGCTCCGCCACGGTGAGCCAGTCGTCGAGACCGACCCCCTCATCGAGGCAGAGCACCCAGGCGCAGCCGGTGAACAGGGCCGCGTCTCCGGAGGCGAAGCCGGAGGCTTCCCGGCCCGCCATCGGATGCCCGCCAACGAAACCGGCCACCGGGTTGGCCGCGCCGGTGAGCCGGGTGGCGACCGCGTCGCGTACCTGCCCCTTCACCGATGTCACATCGGTGATCAGGCCGTGGAAGCCGCTGGCCACCAAGGCGTCCAGCACGTTGTGCAGGGCTGGAAGCGGGACGGCCAGCACCACCAGGTCGGCGTCGGCGGCGACATCGCGGATGGTCGCGGTCACCTGCCAGCGCCCGGTCGCGGGCATGCGCGCCGCCGCGTCGCGCGCGGTGGCCCTTACCGCCGGATCGGCGTCGAACCCGAGCACCCGATGGCCTCGTGCCGCGAGAGCCCGGATTAGCGAGCCCCCGATGAGGCCCAAACCGATCACCGCGATATTCACAGCGGAAGCCTTACACAAGATCGTGCCCGGTAGCGACCAGCCGGTTGACTGATTCGTTGGATCATCATGAGACGCCTGCTCACGCTCGCTGCCACCGCGGTCGCCCTGGCCCTACCGGGTACGGCTTACGCGGTGCCGGTCAGCCCGGTCCCGATGCCCTCGGCCACCTTCGACGGACCGGTGCGCACGGCTGTCTACTGGGGACACGTCATCTATGTGGCAGGCGACTTCAGCTCGGCGACGGTCAACGGCATCAAGTTCAGCCGCGGCCGGCTCGCCGCCCTCGACGCGCGCAACGGCGCGCTGCTGAGCTGGAAACCCACCGCCAACGCGCTCGTCACCTCGATCGCTGTCGACGCCACCGGGGTTTACATCGCCGGGGACTTCACCTCCGTCAACGGGGTCAAACGCGATTCGCTCGCCAAGCTCGACCCCGGTACGGGGGCGTTGCGCACCACGTTCAGCCACACCATCAGCGGTGCCGCGAAGGCCATCGCCACCGGCCACGGCCGGGTCTACCTCGGTGGGTCGCTGACCAGAGTGGACGGCTACACCCGCAACCGGGTGGCCGCCTTCGACGCTCTGACCGGGGCGCTCGACCAGAGCTGGGCCCCGGTCGCCGACGACTCGGTGCTGGCGATCCTTCCCACCGCCGACAGCGTCTTCCTCGGGGGACGCTTCGGCAGCGTCAATGGCGCGTCGAGTACCCAGAAACTGGCAGCGGTGACCCCTGACTCCGGTCGGGTGCTGACTTCCTTTGCCTCCAAGGTGTTCGCGATGATTCACGATCTCGCGCTGGCCGGTGGCGTGCTTTACGCCGGCATCGATGGCAGCGGCGGCCGGGCCATGGCTATCGACGCCGCCACCGGTGACGCGAAATGGACCATCACCACCGACGGCGACGTGCAGGCGATCGCCGTGCTCGAAGATGTCGTCTACCTCGGTGGCCACTTCGACAACGTGTGTAAGAGCACCAACGTCGGCAACAAGGGCGTGTGTCTCGACGGGTCCACGCGCCGCATCAAGCTCGCCGCGGTCGACCTCAACGGCGCCCTATTGCCCTGGACAGCCAACGGAAACGGCTCGGTCGGCGTGCACACCCTCATCGCCGACGACGCGCACGGCCAGCTCTCCGCGGGCGGTGAGTTCAGCGTCATCAACGGCGTGGAACAACGCCGCTTCGCCCTCTTCAACCTGCCCCTCTAGAAACTGGGCACGAGAGAGGCGATGAGGCCGACGAGGACCGGGGTGAGCACGACGAAACCGGCTCTCAGCTCACCGAAGGTGGTCTGGTCGAGGCCGAGCATCTTCTCCAGCTTGAGCCGGTCGTCGGCGGCGGTGATGAGCTGGCCGGTGATCACGTTGGCGAGCGGGAAATAGCGCTCGACGTAGATGGCGCCGCGCTTGCGCAGGGTGGACGCGGAAGGCACGTACATCATGCCGACGACGAACGAGGCGACCACGCCCGAGAAGATGACGACGTTGGGATTCTGCTTCTCCAGGCCCCAGTCCAGAGCGGCCGCGTTGACGCCCATCACGAGCAACACCAGCAGGCCTAGCTGACTGAGCATGCGGGCGGCCATACGGCGCAGGCGCAGCAGGGCGTCGAGTTGCTGTCCGGCGTTGCCCGGCAGCGGGTCGGCGACGACCTGCTTGATGGCGGCCAGCGTCAGCGCGATGGGCAGGCCGCCGATGATGGCCAGGGCGGAGAGGGCGATGCCGTTCTGGGTCAGGTTCTCGCTGTCCTGGAAGATGTAGGGCGTCGAAGCGACCAGACCGGCCGCGACCAGAAGCACCAACAGCACGGAAAGCCATACCCGCCAGCGCTTGATGACGTGGTACTGCTTCACTTCGGCCCAGCGGGACAGGCCGAACCCGAAGGCCTCACCGGCGGCGACCCCGAGCAGGGTGGCGACGAGCGCGAAGATGAGCCACTTCTGCTGCTCATCGCCCTTGGCTGGGTGGCTGGTCGCCGCGATCGCCGCCCCGGTGACCGCGCCGAGCACCATGGTGAAAAGCCGGATGTCGCCCACGCCGACGGTCGGGCCCGCGGGCTCGTCGACTTGTAAGTCAGGGTCGGTATAAGCCAGGCTTCGCTGCTGGATCATACGAAACTCTCCTGTGGGCATCGGCTCTACCGGCATCGGCCATTCCTCTCGTTGCGACGGAGAACGCTAGCGGCAAGAACCAGAAAGGACAATGGGGCATATGCGAAACGCTTTGCGCGGTGATTGCCACGTCCACACCGATTGGTCGGACGGGGGAGACACGCTGCCAGCGATGATCGCGGCCGCGGCTCAGGCCGGACACGATTACGTCGTCATCACCGACCACTCGCCCAGATTGAAGGTTGCCAACGGATTGACGGCGGCACGCCTTCGCCAGCAGCTAGAAGTCATTCAAGCGGTCAATGATTCTCTCGCCGGTACGGGATTTCGCGTCCTCCGGGGCATAGAAGTCGACATTCTCGTCGACGGCTCACTCGACCAGAGTCCGGAGCTGCTCGCCGAGCTGGATGTCGTGGTCGGCTCCGTCCACAGTGAGTTGCGCATGGACAAGGGCGCGATGACCCGGCGCATGGTGAAGGCACTGGAAAATCCGCACCTGGACATCCTCGGCCACTGCACGGGCCGCAAGCTGCCGGTGGCCACCGACGCCTCGCACGCGACACGACGCCGGCCGCCCAGCAGTTTCGACGCCGATGCCGTGTTCGAGGCGGTCGCCGCGAACTCCAAAGCGCTGGAAATCAACTGCCGTCCGGACCGCCTGGACCCGCCCTCGACCATGCTGCGCAAGGCGACCCGTGTCGATGGCCTTCTCTTCGCGATCGACTCGGACGCCCACGCGGTGGCGCAGCTGGATTGGCTGAGCTACGGGTGTGAGCGAGCCGAGGCTGCCGGGCTGGAACCCGAGCGGGTGGTCAACACGTGGTCGGCGGAGGAGTTGCTCGATTGGGCCGCTTCCCACGGCGGCTGAACCGCCGCCACCCGCCTGCGGGTGAACAGCCCCTGGGCGGTGGCCACCCCGAGGAGCACGATCGCGGCGCCTACCGGAAGGTTCCACGTCAGCGACTCGCCCAGGACCACTATGCCCAGCAGCACGGCCACCACCGGTACCAGATAGGTGACAAACGCGGCCGTAGAAGCCCCAGCGACCTTGATGACGCGCATGTTGAGAGCGAACGCGATGCCGCTGCCGAACACGCCCAGCGCCAGAATCGAGCCGAGGACATCCCAGCCCCAGCTGCTCGGCGCGGGAGGCGGACCGGACAGGACAAGCGCGGCGAGGGTTGACGCCACCGTTCCGATGATCACTTGGACCGCGGCCAGCGAAACGCCCGAAGCGGTGGTGCTGCCGGTGATGAAGCGTTTGATGTAAGGAATGGTGATTCCGTAGCAGAGCGCGGCCGCCCCGCACATGAGCTGGCCCACCAGGTCGGAGGCCTGGGCTTGCCAGAAGCCGAGCACCACGAGCACCCCGGCGAAGCCGAGGCCCAGACCGGCCGCCGCCCGGACGGTGAACTTCTCCGTGCGGTAGACGAAGACGGCGAAGGGAAGCACCCACAGCGCGGTGGTGGCGTTCCAGATGCCCGCCACGATGCTCGAGACCCGCTCTTCGCCGTAGGCGAACAGCGCGAACGGCACAGCCGTGCCGAGCACCCCAGGCACCAGCATGTGCAGCCAGACGCGGCGCTGCGCGGGGAGCCGGGTTTTGGTGACCATCAGTATCGCCAGCAGCGCGAGGGCCCCAGCGCCCAGGCGTCCCGCCGCGACCCAGGTCGGGTGAAGCACCTCGACCGCAATCTTGATAAAGATGAACGACGAGCCCCAGATGACCGCGTTGGCGAGGAAGCCGGGCAGCCAGGATGAGCGCTTGTCAGGAGCGTTACTGGGTGTCACTCCTGACACTCTGCCAGAGGTGGCCGACCAAAGGCGTGCGGTTTTCGGACAACCAACCACCAATTCCAGTCTGTTTCCTCACACTGTTTCGGATAGGTTCGTCGACATGGAACGACGTGTAGACGACTTGGCCAATAGCTACGTCGATGAGTGGGCGCCACTATCCCCCGTGGGGGCTACCTATGTGGGCATAGAGGGTTACGACGACAAGTTGGATGATCTATCCATCGAGGGCTACGAGGCGCTTGCCGAGCTTGATAGGCGAACCCTTACCAAGCTCAACTCGATAGAACCGATCGACGACCGCGAATTCGTCGCCAAAGAGGCGATGAAGGAACGGCTTGAGCTCGCGATCGCCCGGCACGAGGCGGGCGAGACCGCAAGCGAGATGAACGTGATCAACAGTGGTCTGCACAACACGCGACAGGCCTTTGACCTGATGCCCACCGAAGGCGAAGGCGCGGCCGAGAACATAGCCTCCCGGCTGGAAGCCTTTCCCGCGGCGCTGACCCAGCTGAGGCAGACGCTGTTGGACGAGGCGGGCCGGGGCAACGTCTCCGCGCGCAAGCAGATGATCGAAGTCGCCAAGCAGTGTGCGATCTGGACGGATCCCGCCGGCGACGACTTCTACCGCAAACTGGTGGCCCGGGTCGGTGCCCAGGGCACGCTGGGCGCCAGGCTCGACACCGCGGCCGAGGCGGCCAACGCCGCCACCATCGAGTTCGGTCACTTCCTCAACGAGGAGATGGCCCCGCTGGGCCGGCCCAAGGAGGCCGCCGGGCGCGAACGCTACGAGCTGGCGAGCCAATTCTTCCTCGGCGCGCGCGTCGACCTCGACGAGACCTACGCCTGGGCCTTCGACGAGCTGCACCGGCTGGAGACCGAGATGCGCGCGGTGGCGGCCGAGATCGCGGGCCCCGGCGCTTCCGTGTCCCAAGCCGTGGAAAAGCTCGACGCCGACCCGAAATACCGCATCGCGGGCAAGGAAGCGTTCCGCGAGTGGATGCAGCAGCTGGGCGAGAAGGCCATCAGCGATCTGCACGGCACGCACTTCGACATTCCCGAGCCGGTACACCGCATCGAGGCCTGCATAGCGCCCACGAGCGACGGCGCGATCTACTACACCGGCCCGAGCGAAGACTTCACGCGGCCGGGACGGATGTGGTGGGCGGTGCCGCTGGGCATCGACGAGTTCAGCACCTGGCGTGAGGTCACCACCGTGTACCACGAGGGAGTGCCAGGGCACCATCTCCAGGTGGCGCAGACGGTCTACCGGGCCGAGCTGCTCAACCGCTGGCAGCGCCTGCTGTGCTGGTGTTCGGGCCACGGCGAGGGCTGGGCGCTCTACTCGGAGCGGCTGATGGACGACCTCGGCTACCTGTCCGACCCGGCCGACAAGCTCGGCATGCTTGACGCGCAAGGGATGCGGGCGGCACGCGTCATCGTCGACATCGGCATGCACCTCGAGCTGGAGATCCCGCGCGACAACCCGTTCGGGTTCCACCCGGGCGAGCGCTGGACGCCGCAGCTGGGCTGGGAGTTCATGCGGGCGCACTGCCGGGTGCCGGAGGAGAACCTGCGCTTCGAGCTCAACCGCTACCTCGGCTGGCCGGGCCAGGCCCCCTCGTACAAGGTGGGCGAGCGCATCTGGCTGCAGGCGCGCGACGATGCCAAGGCGCGCAAGGGTGCCGACTTCGACCTGAAGAAGTTCCACGGCGATGCCCTCAACCTGGGCGCGCTGGGCCTCGACCCGTTGCGCAAAGCGCTCGCGCGTCTTTAGCGGTAAGGCAATGCGGGGCCCGTCCGGGCCCCGCATTTTCACGGTGCGGCGAGCGCTTCGGTGGGGCTCAGGCGTGCGGCGCGCATCGCGGGGTAGAGGCCGGCTATTCCTCCAATGAGGATGGTGGCCACGACACCGCCCAATGTTGCCCAAGCGGGGACCACGCTGGGCCAGGTTTGCAGCAGGGCGTAGCCCGTCGTCACCAGGCCACCCAGGAGCACCCCACCCAGCCCACCGAGCGCGGCGAGCAACAACGACTCGGTGAGGAATTGGCTTCGTACCTGGCCCTTGGTCGCGCCAAGCGAGCGGCGCAAGCCGATCTCGGCCCGCCTTTCCAGGACAGAGATAACCATGGTGTTGGCCACCCCGACCCCGCCGACGAGCAGCGCCACCGATCCCAGCCCGAGCAGCAGCCCGGTGAAGGTCTTGTCGGTCGCCTGCCGGGCCGCCAGCGCGTCGGACGGTCGCGACACCTTGACCTCGTTGGGCGCCTCCGGGTTGGCGGTCGCGGCGAGCACCGCCTGCACCGCCTCGACGGCGTAGTCCTTGGCCCGGGTGTAGACGGTCGTCGGGTACCCGTCAAAATCCAGATAGGACTTGGCGGCGGGCCAGCCGACAAGGGCCGCCGAGTCCAGCTCGGGCGCAAGTGGCACCGGGTTGAGGATGCCCACCACGGTGAACCACTGGTCGCCAAGCCACACCTGGAGATCCTCGCCTGCCTCGGCAATCCCCAGCCGCTCAGCGGTTTTCGCGCCGAGCACCACGGCGGGGAACTGCGCGGTGGCCTCGTTGAGCCACGCCCCGCTGCGCACGGTCGCGCCAATGGTTTCCGGCAGGTTCAGCTCGGCCGCCCGCACCGAAATGCCGCCGCTTTCCCCGCGCGGGATGCGGTCGTTGCGATAGACATTGGCCTCAATCTTGCCGACCGCGGCCACGTCGGTCACCGAGCCGATCCGAGAGATCATGCTCGTCGCCTCTGCCGGCAGGTTCGCGCTGTCACCGAAGAAGGTGTTGCCAGGCCCGACCGTGAGCAGATTGGTGCCCAAGCTGGCCAGCTCGCGATCCAGCTCGGCCCGCGATGACGCCGAGATCCCCACCACCGAGATCATGGCGGCGATCCCGATCGCGATGCCAAGAGCAGAAAGAAAAGCCCTTGTTTTTCGGGTACGAAGACCAACCGCGCCAACGCGCAATAGGTCCCCCAGCCGAAGCCGAGCCGGCCTCAACACGTGATCACCCCGTCCTTCATCGTGATCTGGCGGGGCATGCTCTCCGCTATCTCGCGGTCGTGGGTGATGACCACGACCGTGGTGCCGTCGGAGTTCAGCTCGCGCAACAGGTCCAGCACCACCTCGCCGGAGTGGGAGTCGAGGTTGCCGGTGGGTTCGTCGGCCAGCAGCAGCGGGGGATCGCCCACCACCGCCCGGGCGATCGCGACGCGTTGCTTCTCGCCGCCGGAAAGCTCGTGCGGCCGGTGCCTGAGCCGATGACCGAGCCCGACCCGCTCCAGCGCGGCCACCGCCCTCACCCGGCGTTCGGCCTGCGCCACACCGCAATAGAGCAGCCCGTCGGCCACGTTGTCCACCATGGACAGACCCGGGGCGAGGTGGAACTGCTGGAACACGAAGCCGATCCGGCTCCCCCGAAGCGCGGAGAGCTGCCGATCGGAGAGCACGGCGAGGTCGTAGCCGGCGATCTCGACCGAGCCGGTAGACGGCCGGTCCAGGGCGCCGATGACGTGGAGCATGGTGGATTTGCCCGAGCCGGACGGCCCGGCTATCGAAACCAGCTCGCCCGCCTCGATTTCCACCGACACCCCGTCGAGCGCCCGGACGTCGCCCGGGTAGACCTTGGTGACCTCCTGCAGCCTGATCACGAGGGCATTCCTACCGTCAGGCCGTCGCTGAGCCCCTGACCCGAGATCTCCACCCGGCCGGCGGCGAACATGCCCGTTTCCACCGCGACTATGCGGCTCGTCGTGCCGTCGATGACCTCGACGCCGTAACCGCCTTCGCGCAGCGCCAGCAGCGCCGCGACCGGGACGGTCAAGACGTTCTGCCGGGTGGAGGCGACGAATGCTATCCGTACCGACGCCTGGTCGAAGTCGACCTTCGCGTCGCCCAGCCCGATCGTGACCTCTATCTTGGTGACCGGGTCGCCGTTCTGCTGGTTCTGGATGACGTTGCGGGAGCTGACGATCGTGCCGTCGACCACCTTGTTGTCCGGCAGGGTGACCTTCACCTTCTCGTTCACCTTCACCAGCCGCGCGTCGTTGACCTCGATCGTGGTGATGATCTGGCGTTTGGTCGCGGTGTAGGTGAGCACCTCACGTCCGGGCGAGGCATCGTCGCCGACGCTCGCCTCCACCGTGGCGACCCGGATCGCTTCCGCGGCCACCGCTATCCTGCCTGGTTCAACCATGCCGGTTTCGGTCAGGCCGAGTTTTTTCTGCCACTTCTTGATGGCGCTCGTGCTGAAACCCGAATACCCCAGCGCTTTCAGGTTGGCCGTGAACTGGTCGACGTCCGCGCCTTCCATGCCCGAGGACAGCGGCCGGTAGAACGGCAACGCGCCATACATGAGGACGACCGGCAGATCGTCCACTTTGTACAGTGTGCCGCCTCGCTCGACCGTCGCGCCTGCGGCTGGTACCCAGGTGATGGTGCCATTGGCTTTGTTGGCCAGCTTGGTGGTGTTGCCGTAGCCGAGCGTGCCCGATTTGGTCTCCGTATCGGCGAGGTTCTGCTTCGTGATTTTCGCGGTCTTGCGCGGTGCCGTCTCGGCGGTGGCTTCCTTTGCCCCGGTGGGCAATCCCACCGAAAGCCCGACCGCGGCCGCCGCGAGCGCGGCGGCCCCGATCCCGGCGCTGATGAAAGTGCGACGCCTCATTTACCGGGCCCCTCCTTGCGCATCTGCATCTTCGGCATGAGCGCCGCGCACTTCTCTTGTGCCGCCTTGAAGGTCGGATCGGACGGGTCGATGCCGTTCTCGGAGTTGGGTCCGCCGATGATGATGCCGCCGCCCTCCGTGGACGGGTCCGGGAAGTTCTCCACCCCGTTCTCCCGCATGCACTTGGCGAACTCGCGCATCTTGGCTTCCATCTCCGGATCCGGCTTGCCCATCTCACCGCCGCTGGGCATGAACTGCTGGCAGGCCTTGTGCGCCTCCTCGAATTTGGACATGTCCTGCTTGGGGTCGATCCCCTGGGCATCGGTCACCGGGCCGCCTTCGCCCGGCCCGATCTGAATCGACATACCGCCGTCGTCGGTGAACTCCGGATCGGGCATCTCGATGCCCTGATCGCGCATGCACTGGGCGAACTGGCGGGCCCGCTCCTGCGGATCCTCCGAGACCGGCGAGCCGGTGGCCTGCGCCTGGTTCTGGCCGGCGGAGGCTATCCCGTCGTCTGGCTTCTTGCCGCATCCCGACAGCGCGAGCCCGCAGGCCAGCGCCGCCACGAATACGGTCAACCTGGTGAATTTCATGGACAACAGTGCAGTCGACAGCCGGTAACCTGCACATAAAGATCACCTGTGTCCTCGCTGTCAATCCTGGGTATTTATGCGGCCGTTATCCCCTTGCCCGCCATCATGGTGCGGTGCGGGTGCTGGTGGTGGAGGACGAGGATGTTCTGGCCGACGCGGTGGCGGAGTGGCTGCGGCGGGAGGCCTTCGCCGTCGATGTCGTGTATGACGGCGACGCGGCGTCGGAGCGGATCGGCGTGCACAGCTATGACGTGGTGGTGCTTGACCGGGATCTGCCCGGCGTGAGCGGGGACGATCTGTGCCGCTCGATAGTCGACGGCGGCTCGCCCACCCGCGTGCTCATGCTCACCGCCGCGGCCGCAGTCCGAGACCGCGTGGCCGGGCTCGCCCTGGGCGCGGACGACTATCTGGTCAAGCCTTTCGCGATGGTGGAGATGGCGGCCCGGGTCCACGCCCTGGCCCGGCGCGCCTCGGCGATGACGCCGCCACAGCTGGAACGGGCCGGCCTGCGGCTCGACCCCGCGCGGCACGAAGCCACCCGCGACGGCACGTTTCTTCCCTTGTCGCTCAAGGAGTTCGGCGTGCTCGCCGAGCTGCTGCGAGCCCAGGGCACCGTGGTCTCCGCCGAACATCTGCTGGAAAAGGTCTGGGACGAGCACATCGATCCGTTCACCAACACCGTCCGGGTGACCGTGATGAAGCTGCGTAAGAAGCTCGGCGAGCCGCAGCTCATCGAGACGGTACAGGGAGTGGGGTACCGCATCGCATGAAGCGCCTGACCATTCGCGCCCGGCTCACCCTGCTCTACACCGCCCTGTTCACAGCGGCCGGCGCCGTCCTGCTCGCTGTCACCTATGTGCTCGTGGAACGGCAGCTGCCCAAGACCGCGGTCTTCAAAGGTGCGACCGGCATAGCCGGCGAAGCCTTCCAGCTGCCGATGGAAGACCGTCAGGCGATCGACAAGATTTTCGTCCAGCAGATCGATTCTGTCCGTGAGACCACTCTGACCACTCTGCTCACCCAGGGCGGCGTGGCGCTTTTGCTGATCCTCGGAATAGCGGCAGCCCTCGCTTGGCTCGTGGCCGGCAAAGCGCTGCAACCGTTGCAGCAGATCACCGACACGGCGAGCCGAATAGCCCACAGCGGCCGGGGTCTGCACGAGCGCATCGCCCTCGACGGCCCCCGCGACGAGGTCAAGCAGCTGGCCGACAGCTTCGACCAGATGCTGGCCCGGCTCGACAACAGCTTCGACGGCCAGCGCCGCTTCGTGGCCAACGCCTCGCACGAGCTGCGCACCCCGCTGGCACTCAACCGCGCGCTCGTAGAACTGGCCATCACCCGCTCGGGAGCGAGCCCCGACGCGCAGCAACTCGGCGAGGCCCTGCTCAAGGTGAACGAACGGCACGAGAAGCTCATCGACGGCCTGCTCATGCTGGCCGACAGCGAGTCGGAGATCACCGAACGGACCCCGCTCGACCTCGCCGACGTCTGCGAGCACGTCCTCAAATCGGTGCCGATGCACGCCTCGCGGGTCACCCGCCTGCTCGAGCCCGCACCCTGCCACGGCGATCCTGTCCTGCTCGAAAGGCTGGTGCAGAACCTCATCGAGAACGCGGTCAAACACAACGTGCCGCAGGAGGGCTGGATCCGGGTAGAGACGTCCACAGTGGACGGACGGGCCCGGCTCATCGTCGCCAACTCCGGGCCGGAGGTTCCCCGGTACGAGATAGAAACCATCTTTTTGCCCTTCCGCCGCCTCGGCCAGGAGCGGGCCGGCGCGATCGCCACCCGCGGCCTCGGACTCGGGCTTTCCATCGTGCGCGCCATCGCCACCGCCCACAGCGGAAAAGTAACCGCCGCCCCCCGCTCAGGCGGCGGCCTGGTGGTTACCGCGCTCATCTAGCGGGGGCTTCCAGGTGTGGCCGTGTAGTAGCTGGCCCGCGCCCATCCAGACCGCGTTCATCAGGCGGGTGGCCGTGCGGGCCGGGTCTTCGTCGGGGTGTGCGGAGAGCCAGTCCGCCAGCGACTCGCTTGCGCCTACGAGCGATAGGGCCATCGAGGTCAGATCGTCGGGGCGAACCTGGCGGCCTTCCTTCTGCAGCGCGACGTCGAGCCGGTGCGCGATCAGCTGTACCAGGGCTTTGCGCATTCCAGCCAGCTCGCCCGCGAAGGGCTCCAGGGAACGGGCTTGGCGATGCAGCACCGACCAGCCGTCGCGGTGCGCCCCGACGAACTCGAAGAAACCCTTGATGCCACGCCAAAGCTGCTCATCGGGCGGGAGTGTGGCATCGGACGCGGCGAGGATGCGTTCCATCAGCCGCTCCGATTCGCGGCGCAGACAGCTGAGAAAGAGCTCTTCTTTGGTGCCGTGGTAGGCGTAGACCATCGGCTTGGAGACCCCCGACAGCTCCGCGATCTCGTCCATGTTCGCGGCGTGGAAGCCACGCTCGGAGAACACGCGCACGGCAGCGTCCAGCATCTGCTGCTCGCGCACCGCGCGGGGAAGTCTCTTGCTCTGCACGCTTGCCAGCTTACCTACCGGGCCGTAAGGTTACGCGCGAGTAAGTTATCTCAGAAAGGGAGGTTGTCGTGTCTGACTTCGATCTATCGCAATTTGACAACGTCGATCCGGCGCAGTTCGCCCAGCTCGTCAAGGGTGCCTCAGACGCGCAGCTCAACGAGGTCATGACCAGTGACCATCGGCAGAAGATCCTCGATGAGGTCTTCGGCCGCATGCCCTCGCTGTTCCGCGCCGACCGGGCCGGCAGCACCAGCGCCGTGATCCACTGGATCATCACGGGACGCCCTGACGGCGGCAGCGACACTTACGAAATCGTCATCGCCGACGGCGCCTGCAAGCTCTCGGAAACCCCCGAGAACGAGCCGAAGCTGGCCCTGACCATGGGCCCGGCCGAGTTCCTCAAGGTGGTCTCGGGCACCGGCAACCCCACGATGATGTTCATGACGGGCAAGCTGAAGGCCAAGGGCGACCTGGGCCTGGCGGCCAACATCGCCAACCTGTTCAACATCCCGAAGGCCTGACATCGTGTCCGCTGAGTTTTCCCTCGATCTCAGCGAGGAACAGCGGGAGCTGCGTGACTGGGTGCACGGCTTCGCCGAAGAGGTCGTGCGCCCGGCCGCCGCTGAGTGGGATGAGCGCGAGGAAACGCCCTGGCCGGTCATCCAAGAGGCCGCCAAGATCGGTCTTTACAGCTTCGAGTACCTGGCCAACACCTGGGCCGACCCGACCGGTCTGTCGATGGTCCTGGCCACCGAGGAGCTGTTCTGGGGTGACGCCGGCATCGGCCTTGCCATCATGGGCACCGCCCTCGGGGTAGCCGCCATCTACGGCAGCGGGACGCCCGAACAGATGGTCGAGTGGGTGCCGCAATGCTTTGGCACGCCTGAGGATCCGAAGGTGGGCGCGTTCTGCTCCACCGAGCCGGAAGCCGGCTCGGATGTTGGGGCCATGCGCACCCGCGCGGTCTACGACGAGGCCAACGACGAATGGGTCCTCAATGGACAGAAGACCTACGCGACCAACGGCGGCATCGCCAACGTGCACGTGGTCACGGCGGTCATCGATCCGGCCCTGGGCTCACGAGGTCAGGCCGCATTCATTATTCCGCCTGGTACCAAGGGACTGAGCTCGCCCGGCAAGACGAAGAAACTGGGCATCCGAGCCTCGCACACCGCCGACGTCTTCCTCGACGATGTGCGGATCCCGGGCCACCTGGTGCTCGGCGGCCGCGAGAAGCTCGAAGAGCGGCTGGCGTCGGTACGCGAAGGCAAGAGCGCCAAGGGTTCGGCGAGCATGCGGACCTTCGAGCTGACCCGGCCCTCGGTGGGCGCACAGGCCCTGGGCATCGCCCGGGCCGCGTACGAATACGCGCTCGACTATGCCAAGACGCGGGTCCAGTTCGGGCGGCCGATCGTGGAGAACCAGGCGATCGCGTTCACCCTGGCCGACATGCGCATGGAGATCGACGCCGCACGGCTGCTGGTGTGGCGGGCGGCCTGGATGGGCAAGAACAATCGCCCGTTCGCCGCGGGTGAGGGTTCGATGTCCAAGCTCAAGGCGGGCGAGGTCGCGGTCGCGGTGACCGAGAAGGCGGTTCAGGTGCTCGGCGGGGCCGGGTATGTCCGCGAACATCCGGTCCAGCGGTGGTACCGGGACGCGAAGATCTACACCATTTTCGAAGGCACCAGCGAGATCCAGCGCCTGGTGATCGCCCGTGCGATAAGTGGAGCACAACTACGTTGAGTTACTAGGCCAAGGAGTTCTCCCGGCGGACCGCCAACACCGCGGATCCGCCAAGGGAGAACTCCAAGGCCTAGCCGGCAACATTACCGGCTAGTAATATCCCCGCCGTGGACCTGTTGTTCATCGGCAAGACGCTTGCGCGCCGCGGCCTGTTGCACCCGGGCCGCCCTGATCGTGTCATCGATCAGCTCAAAACGTTCCGCCGCCACGGCTTCACCCTCGCCGCCGAGCTGCGGGCCGCGGAGGCCCGCGATCCGCACAAGGCCGCCGTGATCGACGAGCAGCGCGGGCCGGTGAGCTACCGGGTCCTGCTGCGTCGCGCGCAGCGGCTCGCCGCGGGTTTGAGCGCCACCAGGGGCGTGAAAGAGGGCGACCGGGTGGGCCTGCTGTGCCGCAACCACGCGGGTTTCCTCGAGGCCATGGTCGCCTGCTCGATCCTGGGCGCCGACGCCGTTCTCGTGAACACGGCGCTGTCCGCCCCCCAGCTCGCCGCAGTCGCCGAACAACAGAAGCTGCGCCTGCTCCTGCACGATCGCGAGTTCGCCCCGCTGGCGGCGGCCGCCGATTGCGAACGGCTGGACGAGTCCATTGTGGAGGCTCTGGTGGTGAACACCCCCACCCCGCCCGGTTTCCACTGTTCCCCGGCCGGCCGCATGATTGTGCTCACCTCGGGCACCACCGGCGCGCCCAAGGGCGCCCGTCGCCCCACCCCCGCCGGATTCGGCCCGCTCACCAGCATCATCGATCGCATCCCGCTGCGGGTGGGAGGCAGGATGCTCATAGCCGCGCCGATCTTCCACACCTGGGGCTATGCGGCGCTGCAGCTCGCCCTCGCGATGAGGGTGACCATTGTGCTGCAGCGGCGATTCGAGCCCGCCACCACGGTCGAAGCCGTGGACCGCTTCCGTTGCGATTCGCTTTTCGCGGTACCAGTCATGCTGCAAAGGCTTATGGAGTCTGGACTTAAACCGGCTAACCCACCGGCGGTGGTGGCGGTGAGTGGCTCCGCCCTTCCAGGCGGGCTTGCCACCGCCTTCATGGACCACTGGGGTGACTCGCTTTACAACCTCTACGGCTCGACCGAGGCCTCCTGGGCCTCCATCGCCACCCCACTGGATCTGCGCAAGGATCCCGGCACCGCGGGAAGGCCGCCGCACGGCACCCGCGTCGTCATCCTGGACCGGGCGGGAAGGCCTGTCCCGCAGGGCGAGATCGGCCAGATCTACGTGGGCAACGAGATGCTCTTCGAGGGATACACCGGCAACGAGGACCACGACCTGCGCGACGGGTTGCTCGGCACCGGCGATCTCGGGCACATCGATGGTGACGGGCTGCTCTACGTCGACGGCCGCGCCGACGACATGGTGGTCTCCGGCGGCGAGAACGTCTTTCCCCGACCGGTCGAGGAACTCCTGGCCAAACTGCCGCAGGTGCGCGAGGTGGCCGTGATCGGCGTCCCCGACGCAGATTTCGGCCAGCGGCTCGCGGCCTACCTGGTGCTACACCCGGGCCAGCGGCTCGAAGCCGACGAGGTTCGCGAATACGTCAGGCACTACCTCGCGCGCTTCAGCGTTCCTCGCGACGTCCTCTTCCTCGAAGAGCTTCCACGCACCGCAACCGGCAAAGTCATCCCCCGCGTGCTCCGCTCCCTCTAACGCCCCGCACGCCCTCACCCCCGCGCCTGAACGCCGCGTCACGGTGTAGGCGGCGTGCCTTCGGCCGCGGCGAGCGCGATGTCGGTGCGGTAGTGGGAGCCGGGCAGGCTCACCTTCGCGGCGAGGTCGTAAGCGGCGGTGCGCGCGGCGGCCAGGTCGGGGCCGGAGCCGGTGGCGCAGAGCACGCGGCCGCCCGCGCTGCGCAGGACGCCGTCGGCATCGAGCCGGGTTCCCGCGTGCAGCAAACCTTCCGCGCCCTCGATCGGGTCGCCCGAACGCGGGTTCTCCGGGTAGCCCTCGCTGGCGATGACCACCACCACGGCAGCCCCGTCGCGCCAGCGCAGGGGCGGATGCTGGGCCAGCTTGCCCGTCGCCGCCGCGTATAGCAGCCCGCCCAGCGGTGTCTCCAAAAGCTCAAGCAGCGCTTGGATTTCCGGGTCGCCGAAGCGCACGTTGAACTCGATCACCTTCGGGCCCTGCGCGGTCAGCGCGAGCCCCACATAGAGCACGCCTTGGAACGGGAAGCCAAGCCCGGCAAGCGTCGGCTGGACCACCTGCGCCATCACCGTTTCCACCAACAAGGGCGGGGCCCAGGGCAGCGGCGTATAGGCGCCCATGCCGCCGGTGTTGGGGCCCTCGTCGTTGTCGCGCACCCGTTTGAAGTCCTGCGCAGGCAGGAACGGGACGGCGGTTTCGCCGTCGCAGACGACGAAGAGGGATACCTCGGGCCCGTCCAGATACTCCTCGATGACGACGCGTCCGCAGTCGAGCGCGTGGGCCCTAGCCGCCTCGAGGTCGTCGGTGACGACGACGCCTTTGCCCGCGGCAAGGCCGTCGTTCTTCACCACATAGGGCGGCGCGAACGCGGCGAGGGCTTCGTCTACTTGCGACGGTGTGGTGCAGGTGAACGAACGCGCGGTCGGTACCCCGGCCGCGTTCATGATCTGCTTCGCGAAGTCCTTGGAGCCCTCAAGCTGCGCCGCGGCAGCGGACGGGCCGAAGACCGGAATGCCCTTTGCCCGCACGGCATCGGCCACACCGGCAACCAATGGGGCTTCGGGCCCGACGACCACAAGATCAACATTGCGATGCAGGGCAAGGTCGGCCACGGCGAGCGGGTCCAAGGGATCGACGCTGGCGAGCGTCGCCTCCGAAGCGATGCCGGGGTTACCGGGCGCGGCGATCAGCTCGGAGACGGAAGGGTCGCGGGAAAGAGCGCGGGCGAGCGCATGTTCGCGCCCGCCCGTGCCGATAAGCAGAACTCGCACCCACCGATTATTTCACTGCCCCCGCGGTGAGCCCCGACTGGATCTGGCGCTGGAACAACGCGTACACAATGATCATCGGAATGATGGCGATGGTCAGCGCGGCGAACAGAGCGGCCCAGTCCGCCTGGTAGCCGGCCGAGGTCGAGATGCTGGCGATGCCCTGCGTCAGCAGCCATTTGCTCTGCGCGTCGCCACCGGGAAGCAGCGCGACGGGAAGCACGTACTGGTTCCACTGGCCGATGATGTTGAAGATCGTGATGCTCACCAGCCCGGGTTTGGCCATCGGCAACATCACCCGAAAGAAGAGCTTGGTGTGTGAGGCACCGTCGATCATCGCCGCTTCCGCCACCGCGTTGGGCAGCGTCTTGAAGAAGGCGGCCAGGAAGAAGATCGTGAACGGAAGCGAGTAAGCGATATAGACCAGGATCAGGCCGGTGTGGGTACCAAGCAGGCCGAAGTTTTGCACCACAAGGTAGAGCGGCGTCAGCACCACGTAGACCGGGAAGGCCAGACCGGCCACGAAGTAGTAGTAGATGGCGCGGTTGCCGAAGAAGTCATAGCGGGCCAGAACATAGGCAGCCATAGCACCAAGCAGCATCGTGCCGAAGGTCGACGCGCTGACCACGATGATGCTGTTGATGAAGTAGGTGCCGATGTTCGCCTCTGACCAGGCGCGGCCGAAGGAGGCGAAGTCCCAGTTGCTCGGTAGCCCGAACGGGTTACCGATGAAGATTTCGGTGTTGCTCTTGAAGGCGGCCAGGAACGCGAACCCCAGCGGGAACAGGATGATCAGCGCCCATATGGCCAGCGACACGTGGCCGAAGCCGCTCAGGACCCGGATCTCGCGCTTGGTTTTCTTGTCGAGGATAGACATCTGCGGCTCCCGTTCAGTGCTCGACGGCTTCGCGCCGACCGGCCCGCAGGGCCAAGATCGCGAAAGTGATGGTCAGCAGGAAGAGCGAGACACCGAGCGCCGAGGCGTAGCCGTACTCCGACTCCCGGATGCCCTGCTTGTAGATGAGCACCGGCAGCACGGCGGTGGCGCCGTCAGGCCCGCCCTGCTCGATGCTGAGCACCATCACCAGTGCGAAGGCGTCGAAGGCCAGGATGCCCAGATAGACCCAGGCCACCCGGATCGTCTCCCACAGCAGCGGGATGGTCACCCGGAAGAAGATGGTGATGCGGCTCGCGCCATCCAGCACGGCCGCCTCGTAGAGGTCCGCCGGGATCGACGACATGCCGGCCGAGAAGAGCACGACATAGAAGCCAACCGCTTGCCAGACAAGCACTCCGAGGATCGCCCACATGCCGTAGTCGGACATGAAGAGAACCCGCTCGATGCCGACAAAACTCAGCAACCGGTTGATGATGCCGCTCTGGTCGGGCCCGTAAACCCGGGAGAAGATGACTCCGACGATGACCACCGCGAGAACCTGGGGGAGGAAGAACACCACGCGGTAGAACTTCGACCCCCAGACCCCTTGCATGACACCGCCACGGGTGCCCCCGCCCATGTTCAACAGAAACGCGAAGAACAGGGCGAGGGCGATAGTGATCAGCGGCAGGGCGATCAGCAGCATCAGGTGATGCTGCACCGCTTGCCAGAACGTGCTGTCCTGCCAGATCTTCTCGAAGTTCTCCAGCCCGACGTTGTCGAAGTCGGGAGACAGGCCGCTCCAGTTCGTGGTCGCCACGAACACCAATTGGGTGATCGGATAGAACACGAAGATCGTGTAAAGAACGACCGGGGCGACGAGAAAACCTAAGACAAACGGATATCTGCCGTGCCGCATAATCCAGCTACTCCGCTCTCGGCCTAGCGCTCGAACTTCTCGATCGACGAATCGGCCTTGACCGCGTCGGCGACCGCCTGCATGCGCTGCACGAACTTGTCCGCCGTGCCACCCTGGAACATGAGCTCGTTGGTGGCGCTACGGCACTCGTCGTCCATCTTCTTGTACCAGGAGTCCCAGCGGAAGCTGAAGTTGTTGGCACCCGCGTCGGCAAGCGCCTTGCTCGACGAAGCCAGGCCCGGGGAAAGGGTCAGACCCTCGGTCGAGCCCTGAACCACGGTGAGCACCTTGGTCAGCTCGGTGAACTTGCGTGCACCCTCCTTGGAGAGCATGTGGCGCAGGTACTCCTTGCCACCGCGCACGTTCTTGCCCTTGGACGCGACGAAGTACATCTCGCCGGCAGCCGCGTAGATGGCGTTGGCCGGGAGCTTGTCCGAGGCGGTCGCCGCCGGCAGCGCGGCAACGTTGTAGTCGAAGCCGGCCGGGGTGTCCTTGGCCTGCTCGTTCTCCAGCCACGACCCGGACGGGTAGAAGCCCACCTTGTACTGGTTCTGCTGCAGCTGAACCTCGGTGTGCTTCAGCGACAGGTGCGCCTTGTCCATGTACTTGGCACCGATCTCGCCCCACAGCTTGGCAGCCTGGAGGACGGCCGGGTCCTTCCACGCGTTGGCCTGAAGGTTGTCGATGTTCTTCAGGATGTCCGCGCCACCGATCTTCGCGGCGGTGGTGAGGATGACCAGGTACTGGTAGTAGGACGCGTTCGCGCCGGCGTAGGCGTAACCGGTGATGCCCTTGGCCTTCATCGCGTCGAGCAGAGTGGTGAACTCGGCCCAGGTCTTCGGCGCGGTCCAGCCGTTGTCCTTGAACAGCTTCGACGAGTACCACATGCCGAAGACGGTGAACGCGTAGTTGAGCACGTAGGGCTTGCCCTTGTACGTGCCCTGCTCGATGGTTCCGGGGACGAGGGTCTCCTTGACCTTCTTACCCGGGATGTCCAGCGACGGCGCCTCGAACAGGTCGGACAGGTCGGCGACCTGGCCGGCGCCAACGAGCTTGCCCTGGTCCATCAGCTTGGAACCGGCGTTGTTCACCATGTCCGGCGGGGTGTTGCTGGAGAACCGGGGGGTGAGCACCGTGGAGATCTCTTCGGTCTGCGAGAACTTCACGTTCGCCTTGGGGAACAGCTTCTTGTATGAGGGGATGTGGACGTCGGTGGCGTACTTGGTACCCAGGCCACCGTTGAAGATGACCACCTCGACCTCGGCGTCTTCCTTCACGCCCAACGGGTTCGTCGCGGTGACGGTGCCCGCGTTGTCATCCTTGGGGGCCTCGTCCTTCGCGCCGACACATGCCGAGAGCAGGCCTGCGGCCGGGACAGCCATGAGGCCTGCCGCAGCGGAGCGCTGCAGCACTGACCGGCGGGTCAGATCCTTTTCCATTTTTCAATCTCCATTCAGATGGGGTGTGCCTGGGTCCTTTGCGCGACCCCGATATAAAGCAGGTCAAGGACCACAAGTTGGGGATGCCGTGCGGACAGCGCATCCGGCCGATACGTGGTCGGCTGCGATGCGGTACGCAGGACCAGATCGGCTAATTCGGCAAGGGGCGAGGTGGCATAGCCCGTGAGCGCGATGGTGACCGCGCCCCGGGAGCCCGCCTCGGCCAGCATTTCCACGGTCTCCCGGGTGTGACCCGAGTGGGAGATTCCGATCGCTACGTCGTTGTACGTGAGTAAGGCGGCGCTGGCCAGTCCATTGTGGACATCGGGCCAGGACCACGCGGCCAGGCCGAGCCGGTTGAGGGAGAACTGCATCTCCGCGCCAACCAGCGCGGAACCCGACGCGCCATAGATGTCAATTCGGTTGGCCCGCGCGATGGCATCGGCGGCACGCTCGACCTCACCGAGGTCGAGCATTGCGGCCGTGTCCCGCATGGCTTGGGTGTCGGCCGCCATGATCTGGCCGAGTACGCGTTCCAGCGAATCGCCGGGCTCGATCTCCCGCCCGATGTCCTCCGACCAGCCCGCGGCTTGCGCGGCCGGGCCGGTTTCTCCGGCCAGCGCCAGGCGCAGGTCGGCGTACCCGTCGAAGCCGAGGGCACGACAGAATCGGGTGATCGAGGCCGGCGAGGTGCTGGATCGCTCGGCCAGCTCGACGATGGTGGCTCTCGCGGCACGCTGCGGGTCTGACAGCACGTGTGTCGCCACACGCTGCAGCGCTCCCGTGTAGCCGGGCAGCTGGGAACGCAAAAGCGCGAGGACGCTGGCGCCCTGTGCCTCACGTTCGCCCATGGAAATGCCACCCGGTCTTCACAAGTTGATGTCTAGACCGGACTAGACCAGAGCGCCTCTACTGTTGTCAACCCTTACTGATAAACCGTGATCAGTTCGTTGGCGAATCGGCCAGCATGTCGTGTCTAATAACGTTTTCTTCGCGGCCTGGGCCGACACCGATCATGCTAATCCGGGTTCCGCACAACTCTTCCAGCCGCTGAATGTAACGTTGCGCATTCTCTGGCAGCTCGGCGAAGTGCCGCGCCTTCGAAATGTCCTCCCACCAACCCGGGTGGTACTCATAGACCGGTTTGGCGTGATGGAAAGCGGTCTGGGTCATCGGCATCTCGTCGAGCCGCTCGCCGTCGACCTCGTAGCCCACGCAGACCGGAACCTGCTCCAGGCCGCTGAGGATGTCGAGCTTGGTGACCACGAGGTCGGTGATGCCGTTGACCCGCACCGCATAGCGCGCGATGACCGCGTCGAACCAGCCGCAGCGCCGGGGACGGCCGGTCGTGGTGCCGTACTCGCCGCCGGTCTTGCGCAGGTGCTCACCCATTTCGTCATTCAGCTCGGTCGGGAACGGCCCCGCCCCGACCCGGGTCGTGTAGGCCTTGATGACCCCGATCACCCGGGTGATCCGGGTCGGGGCGATGCCCGTGCCCACACAAGCGCCGCCCGCGGTCGGGTTGGACGAGGTGACGAAGGGATAGGTGCCGTGGTCCAGGTCAAGCAGCGTGGCCTGGGCGCCCTCCATGAACACGGTCTTACCCTGCTCCAGCGCCTTGTTGAGAATGAGCCGGGTGTCGGCGATGAACGGGTTGAGGCGCTCGGCGTAGGTGAGGTATTCCTCCACCACCGCGTCGACGTCGAACCCTTTGCGGTTGTAGACCTTGAACAGGATCTGGTTCTTCTCCCGCAGCACCAGCTCGAGCTTCTGACGCAGGATGCCCGGGTCGAGCAGATCCTGCACGCGGATGCCCATCCGGGCCACCTTGTCGCCGTAGGCCGGGCCGATCCCGCGCCCGGTGGTGCCGATCCGGGCCGTGCCCAGATACCGCTCGACCACCCGGTCGAGCGCCCGATGATGGGGCATCACCAGGTGCGCGTCGGCGGAGATGAGCAGGCGCGACACGTCCACGCCCCGCTCGGTCAGCCCATCGATCTCGGCCAGCAGCACCTTCGGGTCGATGACGACGCCGTTGCCGAGAACAATCTCCGCATTCGGGTGCAAGGCCCCGCTGGGCATGAGGTGAAGCGCAAACTTCTGGCCATCCGGAGTGACCACGGTATGGCCGGCGTTGTTGCCGCCCGAGAAGCGGACGACGTAGTCCACTCGAGATCCGAGCAGGTCGGTAACCTTGCCTTTGCCCTCGTCGCCCCATTGAGCGCCGAGAAGCACGATCGCTGGCATCCTTCTCGCCTTCCTGGCGGGCACCCCATATAGGTGCCACCAAGGTTGTCAGGCTAACAGCGAAAGGATCGCAGGGGTGCACGACGTTCTCGTATTGAGCCTGGTCGACGGTGGTGAGTGCGGCACGCGGGTAGCGGTGCTGCACTGCGCCGATACCCTGCGGGAGGCGGGCGCACGCGTGGAAACATTCGTCGCCGGATCCGACCACGAGATCGATGAGGTGCTCAGCCGCCTGGACGGCCCGCCTCGGCCGGACGGGCTAGTCTTCCCAGATGACGATGCCAAGACCCGGCTCGTCGTAGCGATCGAGAGCGATGGGCAGCTTCGCCATGTGATCCGGCGTCTGGTCCGCCGCTACGCGCCGCCGCCGTCGAAGCGGCCCGACGACATCGCCACCAACCGCACCATCCCCGACCTGCCCACCATCGCTGTGCTCCCGCTCGCCGACACCAGCCTGGTCACCGGCCTCGGCTTGCCCCGGACCCCGGCGGAGGTGGCCGCCGCCGTCCTCGGCCGGCAGATCCGGCGTCTCGATCTTCTTCGGCACGATGGGGGTTCGGTGACGCTCGACGGGGTACTGCTCGGGGGAACCAACGAACAGGGCACGCCGGTTGCCTGGCGCGGGCGGATCGAGGTTGACGACGCGGTGTTGAGCGAGGGTAATGATCCGATCGTGGCGCTGAGCGTGGCCAACGCCGGCGGGACCTCCACTTTGGACGGCCTGCCGCTGCACGTTGGACCCAAACCCGACGACGGGCTGATCGATGTCGCCATCGCGGTGCCGGTCACCCACAAGCCGCTGCTGGGCAAGCCGCGGATGCGCTTCGAGGTGCGCCGGGCCAGCGGCCGCGCGGTGGCCGTCACCCCGCACGAGGCCGAGCTTCCGTACCTCGAGGACGGTGTGCCGGGCACGCTGACGCGAAAGCGATCATGGTGGATCGAACCGGGCGCGTGGTCCGTCTACACTGCCTGGCGGGAGGAAGAACGATGACGGAATTTGAGTGGCCACCAGACGAGATCGCCGGTCCGCCCGGCGAGGAGTCCAAGGCGCCGGGGAACAGAGCTTCAGCTCAGGTCCCGCCCGCTCCTCTGGCCGGGGTTCCGGTCGCGGTTTCCGGGCCGCCGTCCGGCATTCCGCTGTCCAGCCCGCAGCCGCTGGGCGATTCGGCACCGCCTCGCCCGGTGACCACCGACCCGGGCAACGGCCTGCCGCCACCTCCGCCCCGCCAGCAACCGGCGATCCCGCTCAACAACACGCCACCCATCCCGGTGACGCCGCCAAGCGCGCCAATCCCGCTGCGGCCGACCCCTTTGCAGCCTCCGGGCGCCCCACCGCCGCCGACGCCCTCGGTCAACGCGCGACCGGCCGCCGAACAGACTCCGCCCAACCACACGTGGCCGCCCGCCAATCAGACGACGCCCCCGGCCCGGCCCGCTTTCGAGCCCGCGCCGCCGATGTCGGTGCCGCCGCCCGCCTTCACCCAGCCGGCGCCCGCGCCGCGGCAGATGCCTTCGGCCCCGCCAACGTCTATCCCGCTGCCTCCCCAAGCCGGCGAGGTCTACCTGCCGACGGCCGAGGAGTTCGCCCGCCGCCGCGCCACCCGGCCGCCAGACCCGGTGGCGCACATGGGTGTTCAGGCCGCTATCCGCAAGGGCACCTTTGGCCTGCTCAATCTGAGCCCGGGCCAGCGTGAGCAGGAGCTGCGCCGCCAGACCGACCTGGTGCGCCGCAACTTCGGCGGCCTGCGCCAGATCACGATCGTCAACCCGAAGGGCGGTGCCGGTAAAACCTGTGCCGTGCTCCTGCTCGCCATGACGTTCGGCCGCAAGCGCGGCGGCTATGTGCTCGCCTGGGACAACAACGAGACCCAGGGCACGCTCGGCATGCGTTCGCAGCAGGACTTCCACTCCCGCACAGTGCGCGACCTGCTGCGCGATCTGCATCAGTTCCAGGGCGTCAACAGCCGCGTGGGCGACCTGTCGCAATACGTCCGCGCGCAGGGCGACGGCATGTTCGAGGTGCTTGCCTCCGACGAGTCCGCCACCGCCGGCGAGATGCTCACCGCCGACGCCTTCGCCGAAATCCGCGAGGTGGTCAGCCGCTTCTACAAGCTCATCATGGTTGACACCGGTAACAATGTGCGCGCCGAGAACTGGCAGGCCGCCATCGACGCCACCGACCAGCTCGTCGTCACCATGTCCGCCCGCAACGACTCGGCCGAAACCGCCGCCCGCATGCTCGACCACCTCGAGCAGACCGGCCGGCAACGCCTTGTCCGCCAAGCGGTCACCATCGTCTCGATGCCGCCCAGCCGCAAAGAGCTGGACATCCCAGCCATCGAACGCCACTTCGCCGCCCGAACCCGAGCCGTGCTCACCGCCCCCTACGAGCGCATGCTCGACTCGGGCGAGCCCATCGACTACGCCCGCCTGTCCGCCGAATCCCAGGACGCCTGGCTGGCCGTAGCCGCCGCGGTCGCCGAAGGCCTATAACCCCTTTCCTTAAGCCACATACGCCGCACCGTCGTGGTCACCCGCCGTATCCTCCCGGGCGGCCACGACCCCCCGTGCGTGGTCACCCTTCACCCCCCGGCGGCTCCGCCGCCGACCTCACCCACCCACCCCGCACCCCGGCAGATCGCACCCGGCACCCGGCACCCGGCACCCGGCACCCGGCACCCGGCACCCGGCACCCGGCACCCGGCAGATCGTCGGGCGCGCAGGCGCCAGGGGCCAGCACCTCCATCTCTGCCTCACCCTCCTGACGCAGAGACGGAGCTGCCACACAACCAGTAGGTAGGTGGCGGCGGCGGAGCCGCCGGGGGCAGGCGCGAAGGACGCAGGCGGGTGGAAGTCTCCGCGGCACCTCCATCTCTGCCTCACCCTCCTAATCCAGAGATGGAGGTGCCACGCAAGCAGTTAGGTGGGAGTGGCGGCAGAGCCGCCGGCTGGCGACCAAAGCCTGACCACGCACCGGCCTCAGGGCGGGCGGGAGGGGGCCGCAGAGGCCAAGGCGCAGGGGCAGGCGCAGGGGCCAAGGCAGGCGCAGGGGCCAAGGCAGGCGCAAGGGGCAGGCGCAGGGGCAGGCGCAGAGGCCAAGGCGCAGGGGCAGGCGCAGAGGCCAAGGCAGGCGCAGGGGCCAGGGGCAGGCGCGAAGGGCGCACGCGGAGTCGGGGTGGGAGTCTCCGTGGCGGCTCCATCTCTGCCTCACCCTCCTAATCCAGAGATGGAGGTGCCGCGGAAGCAGTGGGTGGGGGTGGGCGGCTGAGGCGCCGGGGGTGAACAGAGCTTGACCACGCACGGGCCTTCGTGGCCGCCCGGGAGGATACGGCGGGTGACCACGACGCAGCGGCGTATATGAAGGGGGGGTAAGGGTTCTTGGAGCTTCAGGCTAGGGCGTCGGCGGCGGCCGGGTCGCAGTCGCGCACGAACTGGGCGCAACGGGCCGCTTCGTCGGCCTCGCCGATGGCTGCGGCGGCCAGTGAGAGGGCGTGCAGGGAGCGCAGGAAGCCGCGATTGGGCGCGTGCGACCAGGGAACAGGGCCGCTGCCTTTCCAGCCGGAGCGGCGCAGCTGGTCCAGGCCGCGGTGGTAGCCGGTGCGGGCGAAGGCGTAGGCGGCGACGTGGCCGGTGACGCTGTCGTCGGCGGCCAGGGCGCGCTGGGCGAGGGCAGCCCAGGCTGCACTGCTGGTCGGGTACTCGGCTGCGACGGAAGCTGGGTCCTGGCCGCTTTCAAGCGCCGGAACGGCGGGATCGTCGGGAAGCAGAGTGGCCGGAGGCTGAGGCATCAGATCGCGCATTAGGTCATTAATTCATACTCGACGGGTGCCCACACCCATGCCCGAGGTCATCACCCCAATAGATCACAGCCCGTCCGAGGTGGAATCGCACGAAGAGCTGGCCGCCCATCTGCGACGGGAAAGCCTGGTCGAGATCACCGTGCAGGGGCTGAACCTCACCGATGTCGATCTATCGGCGGTAGCCGTCACCCGCACTCTCTTCGTCGGCTGCGTGCTCGGCGCGGGACAGGCGGCCGACGTGGTCAGGCGCGGGGCTTACGTCATCCCGATCTTCATCGACACCCCCTATCCGACCCAGCCGTCCCGGCTGTACCGGGCCGAGGACCTGGCCGGCGGGTTCGAGCCTGGCGGGTTCGAAGGCATGTACGACACCCGCGTCTACCGGCACTACGTGCAGCACGGCGGGGCCAACCCGGACCTGCGCGAAGCCCTCGCCCAGCGCATCCACGACCACGGCATCGACAACGCCCTCGCCCACGAGACCGGGGCCTGGATCGCCGGACACGGCGGGGCAAGCATCGTCGGCATCATGGGCGGACACGCCGAGCTACGCGGAGCGCCCGGTTACCGAGCCGCGGCGGAGCTGGCGCGCGAGCTGACGCGGGCAGGAAAGCTGATCCTGACCGGAGGTGGGCCGGGGGTCATGGAAGCGGCCAACCTCGGCTCCTACTGCTCGACACTGGCCAGCGAAGCGCTCGACGAAGGCATCGCCGAGCTGGCCCGCGCCAACGACTTTCACGACCCCGATGCCTACACCTCTGCAGCGCTTTCGGTGCGCGAGCGGCTGCGTCCGCAGCCGCCGTGGCAGCGCTCAGGCGGGCTGTCCATCCCCACCTGGTTCTTCGGACACGAGCCGGCGAACCTGTTCGCCGCGCAGGCCGGGAAGATGTTCAGCAACGCCTCCCGCGAAGAGATGATCCTCAAGCTCTCCCGTGGCGGGATCGTCTTCGCCCCGGGCAGGGCGGGAACCGTTCAGGAGGTGTTCCAGGCTGCGACCATGACCTTCTACGGCACGGTCGAGGAGTCTGGACCGTTCATCTTCCTCGGTCGCCGGTTCTGGACCGACGAGCTGCCCATCGAGAAGGTCCTCGCCCCGCTCATGCAGGCATCGCCGTTGGGCGATCAGCGCAGGCTGATCTACCTGACCGACGACGTCCAGGAGGCCGCGGCCCTGCTCACGCAACCGGGATCCGACGCCAAAACCCCACCGGGAGATTGACCTCGGGCTCACCATTGAGCCCGTTCTCGTCCATGGCGTTGAAAAGGGCCACCCGCATGTCGCCGAAGTAGAACTCCATGGCGTGCAGGACATGGGGACGCCACGCGTTGGGGCTGATCCGCTCGATGACGCTGACCCGGGTCAGGGGCCGGCCGATCGCCGCCTGGATCGCCGGATGCGGGTCGGCCCACCAGTCCAGGCGCAGGCCCGGCCAGTCGAGCGAGGCCTGCATGTCGATGGTGTCCCAGCTGATGGCGCATTCGTCGAACTTGCGGTGGGTCACCTCGGCGTTGGCATCGGGAAAACCGAAAACCACCGGGCCGCCGGTGAACCAGGTCTGCTCGTCAAGGTCCCAGACCAGCCACGAGCCGACCAGCGGCTGCCCGATCAGCCGCGCAAACCTGCCTCGGTGCGCGGCGGCCAGCGCATTCGCATCGTGATGCCATACCGGTTCGTAGCCTTCGATGCCTAACACGCCAGCCGCCTTGTCATCGCCACATTCGTGACAACGAGGCGCGAGTTACTTCAGCGACGTCCCAGCCGAACGCAGATCTTCGCACGCCTGCACAACTCGCTTGGCCATGCCCGCTTCGGCCGCCTTGCCCCAGGCCCGCGGGTCGTACGCCTTCTTGTTGCCGACCTCGCCATCTACCTTGAGCACGCCGTCATAGTTGCCGAACATGTGCGCGGCCACGGGGCGGGTGAAGGCGTACTGCGTGTCGGTGTCGACGTTCATCTTCACCACGCCGTAGTCGAGGGCGTCGCGGATCTCGGTGAGCAGCGAGCCGGAGCCGCCGTGGAACACGAGATCGAGCGGCTTCTCCTTGCCGTACTTCGCGGCGACCGCCTCCTGGATGTCCTTGAGGATCTCCGGGCGCAGCTTGACGTTGCCAGGCTTGTACACGCCGTGCACATTGCCGAACGTCAGCGCCGCCATGTAGCGGCCCTTCTCGCCCAAGCCAAGCGCGGCAACTGTCGCCAGCCCGTCCTCCACCGTCGTGTACAGCTTCTCGTCGATGGCGCCGACGACGCCGTCCTCTTCGCCGCCGACCACGCCGACCTCGATCTCGAGGATCACCTTCGCCGCCGCGGTGAGCGCGAGCAGCTCCTCGGCGATTTCGAGGTTCTCGCCCAGCGGCACGGCCGAGCCGTCCCACATGTGCGACTGGAACAGCGGCGCCTGCCCGGCCTTGACCCGCTCAGCGGAGATCGCCAGCAGCGGCCGCACGAACTTGTCCAGCTTGTCCTTCGGGCAGTGGTCGGTGTGCAGGGCCACGTTCACCGGGTACTTCTTGGCGACCTCGACAGCGTAAGCGGCGAAGGCGACCGAGCCGGTGATCATGTCCTTGATGGTCGGGCCGGACAGATATTCCGCACCGCCGGTCGACACCTGGATGATGCCGTCGCTACCAGCCTCGGCGAAGCCCTGCAGCGCAGCATTGAGCGTTTGCGAGGAAGAGACATTGATGGCCGGATAGGCGAACGCGCCGGCCTTGGCGCGGTCAAGCATCTCGGCATAGACCTCGGGGGATGCAACAGGCATCTAGCTGCTCCTAACGTGCAGTACCGGCGTGGGTCAACCGCGCTGTGCCCACGCTAAATCCTCGATCTGGAGTATTGCTTATTGCTTACCCTCCACGCGATCTGGGATGACCAGGCTGATGGCCCAGCTCACCAGGCCCATCACGATCGCTCCCCAGAACGCCGGCCAGAAGCCGTCGATGTGGAAGGGCAGGTCGATCAGATCAGCGATCCAGTCGACTAAGAGGAAGAGTAGGGCATTCACGAAGAAGGAGATCAGCCCGAGGGTGAGCAGGTAGAAGATGCAGCCCACCAGCTTGACGATCGGCTTGATGATCGCGTTCACCAGACCGAATATCAGCGCGACCAGAAACAGGGTCAGCAGATTTTTCGCGGTGGTCGACCCGGATATGTCGATGCCGGAGACCACCTTGGTGGTCACCCAGAGAGCGACGGCGTTGATCAGCCAGCGCACCAGAAATCCCATGCACTCATCTTCGCCACCGAATGCACCATCTGCTGGCGAATGGCGCGCTCCGCGCCTACGGTGAAGAGGTGACCGAGGTTCCCGAAGGTGACGCGCACGAGCAGAACATCCCCGTCGAGCCAGACTACGAGGAGTTCGAGCCGCCAGCGGTGGGGCTAGAGGTGCCCGAGGCCGACGCGATTGAGCAGTCCATTCCTGTCCCCGCGGACGAGGACGACTACGTCTGACCCGCTACCCTTGGCGCTCGTGAACACCATCCACGCTGTTGCCGATGTCATCGCCTTCAACCCGCTAAATCCAGAAGATTGGCTTCGGCTGTTCGGTGATTATGCGGTGTATGGGGTGTGGTTTATCCTTTTCGCCGAAACCGGGCTGATGATCGGTTTCTTCCTGCCCGGGGACTCGCTGCTCCTCGTGGCCGGCGTGCTGGCCTCCGCGGCCTTTTCCACACAGGGAATCCAGCTCAACATCTGGGCATTGCTGATTGGTGCGCCTATCTTCGCCATCCTCGGCGCCCAATTGGGCCACTGGCTCGGTGCGCGCTACGGGCGCAAGCTCTTCGACAAACCGAATTCGCGCTTCTTCAAACAGGAGTACGTGCACAAGGCCGAGCACTATTTCCAGAAGTTCGGCCCGCGGCGGGCGGTCGTGCTGGCGCGCTTCATCCCCATCGTGCGCACCTTCATGAACCCGGTCGCCGGGGTCCTGGGCATGCCCGCGCGGCAGTTCCTGGTGTGGAACATCGTCGGCGCGGTGCTCTGGGTGGACGGCCTGTTGATCCTCGGCTACCTGACAGCCGACACCCTGGTCGAGGCGATCGGCGGGCCCGACAAGATCGACAAATACATCATCCCGTTCGTCATCGTCATCGTCCTCCTCTCAGCCATCCCCATCTTCATCGAGATCTACCGCGAGCGCAGAGCTAAGCGCCGCGCGAAGGTCTCCGCCGAGATCTAACCGCACCCACCAGAATCGCAGCGCCGCGCCGGCGTC
>NZ_BONY01000079.1 GCF_016862955.1 Rhizocola hellebori
GACTCGGCGGGCGGTGTGGCGGAGGGTGGCGACTTGGCGGGCGGTGTGGCGGAGGGTGGCGACTTGGCGGGCGGTGGTGTGGCGGAGGGTGGTGGCGCGGTGGGCGGTGGTGTGGAGGCGGCGGGTGAGGTGGCGGAGGCGGGCGGTTGCTGCTCTGCTTGTGATTTCCGCGCGGGCGCGGCGCAGCCTGAGGGCTTGGGCTGCGTGGCGAAGTGGGGATTGCCTGCGCGCCCATGCCGTGAGCAAGGATCGTCCAAACGCGACCCCGGCGGCGAGACGTCGGGTGGACGCGGCGCGCAGGAGGCGAAGCGCGATCGCGCGCAGGTGTGCCGGAGTCATGAATGTCCGATGAGGATGAGGCCGGACTGGTCCGCGCCGCGCGAGGTCAGCCATCCGGCGATGCGGTCGTAGGCGCGGCGGTAGGTGTCGCGTTGGGTCTCGGACAGGCCGGACCGGGCCAGCTCGGTGGGCAGATCGACGACGCGGGAGGCCGGCTGGTACTCCATCCAGGTGGGAAGCGCCTCCACTTTGGACACAGCCCAGCGCCCGCCCGATTTGGTGAAGGTATAGCGGGTCAGGTGAGCGTCCTGGGTGTCCTCGGGCGACCCATCGGGAAAGCGGACCATCACATTGCCCATGCCGTAGGCGACCCACTTGGTGCCGATCTTCTCCATCGGCTGTACGACATGCACATGGGTACCGACGATCAGATCGATGTCGGGCGAGGCCAGCAGCTCACGTGCCAAGCCGAGCTGGCCGTCGTCGGCTTCGTGCTGGTATTCGGTACCCCAATGAAGGCTTAAGACAACCACTTCCGCTCCGGCCTCCCGGGCGCGCCGGGCCTGCGCCTGGATCGCGGCAGCGTCTATGAGATTGGCGCTCCACGGCTTGTCCTCGGGAAGCGGCAAACCGTTGAAGCTGAACGTGTAGGACAGGTGACCAACCTTGATGCCGCGAGCGCTCACCAGCGTCGGGGTGGCCGCTTCCGCGGCCGTGCGGGCGGAGCCGGCGTGTTTGAGGCCGACCCGGTCGAGCCCGTCGAGGGTGCGGACCAGACCTTCCCAGCCGTAGTCCAGGGTGTGGTTGGAGGCGGTGGAGCAGGTGTCGTAGCCGAGGTCGGCCGCGGTGTCGACGAGCGAGGGCGGGGCGTTGAAGGTGGGATAGCCGGTCCACGGATCGCCCGGCGCGGCCAGCGGGGTCTCCAGATGGCAGATGGCCAGATCGGCCGTTGAGACCATGGGTTTAAGCGCGCCAAGGATTTTCGCGAAGCCACCTTCGGCGGTGGCCTGCTCGGACAGTTCCGGCTGGGAGATGAAGTCGCCCGAGGCGACGACGGTGAACTCGGTGACCGGTGGCGAGGCAGCGACGCTTGCCGAAACGGCCGGCTCGGAACCGCATGCGGCCAGCCCCACGGCGAGCAGGGCGACTGCGACCAATCTCATCGAATGTTTCCTGTGTGTCCAAGCGAGTAGCGGCCTGGCTGCGGCCAGACCAGAAGTCCGTGTGGTCCGGCCCCGACCGGGATGCGGCCCTTCAGCTCGCCGGTGGTGGTGTCGAAGGCGTAGACCTCTCCGTGATAACGACCGGCCAGCCACAGCGTGGTGCCGTCGGGAGAGACACCACCCATATCGGGGCTGCCGCCGCCGGGGATGGTCCATTTCGCGATCGGCTGGAGGGTGGCCATGTCGAGCACGCTCACCGAGCCTTCGTTGCGGTTGGACACGTAGGCGATGGCCCCGTCTCGGCTGAAGTAGATGCCGTGCGCGCCCTTGCCGGTGGGGATGTAGCCGATGCGCTGGGTGGCCTGCGCGTCGAACACGTAGACGCCGTCGGCGTGCATGTCGGCGACGAGGAAGACCGATCCGTTGGGTACCAGCCTGGTGTCCTGCGGCATCCCGTTGGGCACCACGTCCAGGTCGAACCGGCGCAGCTGCTCACCCGAGGCCACGTCGAAGGCGATCATCCGGTTGGCGAACTCGCAACTGGCCAGGCCGGTCTTGCCGTCGAGGGTGAAGTCCATGTGGTTGATGCCTTCGCAGTCCGGAAAGTGGCTGCTTTTCACCAGTTCCCAGGTCTGCGGGTGATAGAAGTCGAGCCGCTGGTAGGCCTCGGCGACGACGATGGCGAACTGCCCGTCGGGCGTGTAGTAGAGGTTGTACACGTCCTGGACGTTCACCATCTGGCCGGGTTTGCCGGTACGGGGGTCGATCGGAAGGACGGCTCCGCCCGGTACCCGGGAGGAGGTGACGTAAAGGGTGCGCATGTCGTAGGAGGGCACCACGTGCTGCGGCTCGGGCCCGCCGTAGAACTCGTCGACCACCTGCATCGTGTTGGGGTCGATCACGTGGACGCGGTCGCTGGCCGGGTTGGGCACGTAGACCAGCTCGCGGTCCTCACGCAGATCGGTGCGCACCATGTTGGCCCCGGCGGCGGCGTAGATGTTGCCGCGATCGGGGTAGGCGGGCATCCCTTCAAGCAGGTCCGCCGCGGGGACCGCGTGCGGCTGGTTCGCCTCGTGTTGCTGAGCTTCGGTAGCCAGCGGGGCCCTCACTGTTTCCGCGCAACCAGCGATCGTGGTAGCAAACAGTAATGCCAGCACTACTCTACGCATATGGGACATCTTGCCATATTCAGCGCATCAGGACGGTGGAAGATCATGCCTTCCCGCCACGAGATCCTGCAGCCTGACCTTGGCGCGGATCATCGGGTTGCGCAGGCGCTGCTCGCGCCAGGTGGCCCTTTCCAGCTTCGACCGCGCGCGAAGGTCGGGCCGGGCATAGCGCCAGCGCGACCAAGGCGAACTCGGCCGGGCTAGCCTGATCGCGCCGACGTAGAGCAACACCGGGACGAACAGGCCCACCAGCCCGGTCCAGATCTTGCCCTTGAGCACAGTGATCACCGCGAGCCCGAGATGGAACGCGCCGAGCAGCACGCCGCCGATGCCGGTCAGCCCCTCCAGGATCACCGGACGCAGCCCGAGCACGAGCATGCCGGTCACGGCGACCGCCACGAACACGGCATCGATCGAGGTGCGTCCGCGTTCCTGCCAGTACACGTCGTCGAGATGCAGGATCAACGCGAACTCGTCGAGTACGAGAGCCGCGCCCACGCCGAACACGAAGGCCACCACCGAGCTCCAGAACAGTTCCTCGTTCGGAATCAGCAAGCCGGCCACCCCGCCCACGAGCATGAAGACGACCCCGAAGACGACGTGATGGATGTGCAGGCCGCTGGGATTGACGTTGCCCGGCCACCAGCGCACCTTGGCCCGGATCATGCGTACGGACAGGCGGATGAAGAGAAAGCCGCAGACGACCCCGATGAAGAACCAGAAGAGCGGTAGTCTTCCGGATTCCGCAAGATCCCGGAACCAAGCTCCACTCACAAAGCAACACTATATGGTCAAAACGTGCGTAAATACGTACCTCGTATCTTCGCCACCCTGCTGGCCTTCGTCGCCTTGCTCAGCGCGCTCGGCGCGCTCGGCGGCGCCCTCGGCCGGGGTGCCATGCGCGTTCGGGAGCTGCTGGAAAACGTCCTGCTGCTTACCCCACTCAACCTCGGCTACGCGGCCGCTCTGGCCGTGCTGGCGGGCGCGACCGCCCGGCGCAAGCGGGTGGCCTACTGGGTCCTGATCGCCTACTTCTCATTCCTGTTCCTGGTGGTTCTGCTCGTCATGGGCATCGCCATCAGCGGCGTCGCCGACGAGCCGGGCAAGCCTTACCTGAATCGCGGCGACACCATCGGCCTCGCCCTGGCCGGGCTGGTCAGCATCGGCGCGCTGAACCTGCTGTTCTGGGGACGGCACGAGTTCTATGCCCGCGTGCGCAAGGGCGGCCTGCGCCAGGCGTTCAAGGTTTTCGCCGGGGTGGTCGCCATCGGCATCGGCCTGGGCTACACGCTCGTCAGCGTGTTCCCCGGCTCGCTGGAAGGCGCGGCGGAGAAGCTTCGCTACAGCGTGGACAAGGTGCTCGGCGGCTTCGGGTTCGCCCTGGACACCCAGGGCGCGGCGCCGGGCTGGGTCAACTTCATCCTCGGCCTGTTCGGCGCCGTCGCCGTCTTCGCCGGCCTGTTCACGCTGTTGCGTTCGCAGCAGGTCACCTCCGAGCTGAGCGGCGAGGAGGAGTCCCGGATCCGGGGGCTGCTGGACCGGTACGGCGAGCAGGATTCGCTCGGCTATTTCGCGACCCGGCGGGACAAGGCCGCCGTCTTCTCCCCCAACGGCAAAGCCGCCATCACCTATCGCGTGGTGAACGGGGTGAGCCTCGCCAGCGGTGACCCGGTGGGCGATCCGCAGGCGTGGGACCCGGCCATCGCCGCCTGGATCGAGCACGCCCGGCGCTACGCCTGGGTTCCGGCCGTGATGGGGGCGAGCGAAGAGGGCGCGACCGCCTACGACCGGGCCGCGATGAAGGTGATTCACCTTGGCGATGAAGCGGTGCTGGACGCCAAGGAGTTCACTTTGGAGGGTCGCGACATGCGGCCCGTGCGGCAGGCCGTCAACCGCGTCGAGCGGGCCGGGTACACGGCCACGGTGCGGCGGCACGCCGACATCGCGCCGCCCGAGCTGAAGGAGGCCGCGGACCTGGCGACGCGTTGGCGCGACACCGAAAGCGAGCGCGGCTTCTCGATGGCGCTGGGCCGCCTCGGCGATCCCAACGACGGCGCGTGCGTGCTGGTGAGCGTGCAGGACGGCACGGGCGCGACCAAAGCCCTGCTGTCGTTCAGCCCCTGGGGCAAGCGCGGGCTCTCCCTCGACCTGATGCGCCGCGATCCCCAGGCCGAGAACGGTGTCATGGAGTTCATGGTCAGCGAGCTGATGCGCCAGGCGCCGGGACTGGGCGTCGACCGCGTCTCGCTCAACTTCGCCGTCTTCCGTTCGGTGTTCTCCGAAGGCGGCCGGATCGGCGCCGGGCCGATCCTGCGACTGGCCCGGCGCCTGCTGCTTTTCTTCTCCAAGTGGTGGCAGCTGGAGTCGCTCTATCGCGCCAACGCCAAGTACCACCCGCAATGGGAGCCGCGCTTCCTGTGCATCGGCGAGCGGCGCGAGCTTGCCCGGGTGGGCATCGCCTCCGGTATCGCCGAGGGATTCCTCACCTTGCCCGGCACCCACGCCGCGCCGCTTGACCACTCGTATGCCCCGCTCTTGCCCGCCACGGAGATTCTGCCGTCGCCCGAGGAGGAACAAGAGAAAGTTCCTGAGCAGATGGGGGTACGGATGGAGAAGCTCGATCACCTGAGAGCGGCCGGCTACGAGCCGTATCCGGTGACGTTCGCGCGCAACTCCACCTGCGCCCAGATCACGCGCCACCATCGGGAGCTGCCCCCGGATCAGCACACCGGCGACCACGTGTCGCTGGCGGGCCGCATCATGTTGCTGCGCAACCACGGCAGGGTCTGCTTCGCGACGTTGCGCGACTGGAGCGGCGACCTGCAGCTGATGCTGGAGTCCGATCTGGAGCGCTGGAAGTCGACCGTGGACATCGGCGATCACGTCGGCATCAGCGGCGAGGTCGTCACCAGCAGGCGCGGCGAGCTGACCGTCCTCGTCAGCTCATGGACGTTGACGGCCAAGTGCCTGCGTCCGTTGCCCGACAAGCACGCCGGCCTGTCCGACCCGGAAGCCCGTGTTAGGCAACGCTATCTTGACCTCATCGTGAACCCGTCGTCACGCGACACCCTGCGCACGCGCAGCCTCACCATCCGCAGCCTGCGTGAGTCGCTGGCCGAGCGCGGTTTCATCGAGGTGGAAACGCCTATCCTGCAACGTATCCACGGCGGAGCCAACGCCAAGCCGTTCACCACACACATCAACGCCTACGATATGCGGCTGTACCTACGTATCGCCCCGGAGCTGTACCTCAAACGGCTATGTGTCGGCGGCGTCGAAAAGGTCTTCGAGCTCGGCCGAACGTTCCGGAACGAAGGGGTCGACTTCAAGCACAACCCTGAGTTCACCATGCTTGAGGCCTACCAGGCATATGCCGACTACAACACGATGCGAGAGCTGACCCAATCGCTCGTGCAAGCGCTGCCAGTGGCTCGGGACGACCTAGACCTCTCCGGACAGTGGCCTGTGGTCACAGTCAATGATGCCATCTCGCACGCGCTCGGGGAACAGGTCACCGCCGACACCACGCGCGAAGAGCTGGTGCGCCTTTGTGAGCGGGCCGGCGTCCCGGTGGATCCGGGATGGGGTGCGGGCGCGGTGGTGCTGGAGATGTACGAGCGCCTGGTGGAGTCGAAAACGGTGCAGCCCACCTTTTACAAAGATTTCCCGGCCGAGGTTTCACCGTTGACCCGTTCCCATCGCGACGACCCGCGGCTTGCCGAGCGCTGGGATCTCGTCGCCTTCGGCTCCGAGCTCGGCACCGCCTACTCCGAACTCATCGATCCGGTGGAACAGCGCCGCCGCCTCACCGAGCAGAGCCTGCTCGCGGCGGGCGGTGACCCGGAGGCGATGGAGCTCGACCTCGACTTCCTGGAGGCGCTTGAACATGCGATGCCGCCGTCGGGCGGTCTGGGCATAGGCGTCGACCGTCTGGTCATGCTGCTGACCGGAAAGTCGATCCGCGAAACTCTCGCTTTCCCGTTGGTCCGGCGCACCGTCGGCCAAAACAACCTAGGCTGATCCGCGCAGGATGCTGGCTTCTACCGCGCGAAGCTCAGGGCCGGGTTCAACTCCCAGCTCCTCGGCCAGCAAGCGGCGTGCCTTCTGGTAGACGGCGAGCGCTTCGGCGCGGCGGCCGCAGCCGGCGAGCGCCGTCATCAGCTGAGCGTAAAAGCCTTCATGGTAAGGGAAATCGCTTACGAGAACGGCCAGGTGCGGAATGACTTCGAGATGGCGTCCAATGCGCAGTCCCGATTCGATGTAGCGGGTCCACGCCGTCAATTGGAGTTCCTCCAATCTAGCCACTTCTCCGCGCGCGGCTTGGAGGTCCCGCACATCGCACAAGGCCGCCCCACGCCACAGATCGAGCGCCTGGCGCAATGTTTCGGCGGCCAGCTCCGGGTCGTCGCGCTGAAGCCATCGCGCGCCTTCAGCAACAAGAGACTCAAACTGGAATACGTCAAATTCTTGTGTGCCAACCTCTATGAGGTACCCGGCGGTGGTGGTGATAAGAAGGCGAGCCTCACTTCGCGGAGCTCGGTCGGGTTCGAGTTGCTGACGCAGGCTGGAGATGTGCGCCTGGATCACCAACGACGCCGAACGAGGGGGAGTTCCTTTGGGCCATAGCCAAAACATTAGCTGGTCAATGGGCACGATTTTGTTCGCGTTGGCCAACAACGCGATGAGCAGGGCGCGCCTCTTGGCTCCCCCTATGAGCAAGGGAGCTGTCGCATTGCGCACCTCTAAAGGGCCTAGGATCGCGAAGTACATCTATCTCGCCTCGCCGGAAAGCTAGCACACCACAAACGAATCGCAAGTAGCACCACGAAAGATTTAGATATGTACTCCCACAATGCGGCCTCCGTAGACTGGTCCCCGCGCCAGATTTACCGTCTGGTCCGCAATTTCTATCGCGAGCCCGCCTCCTGGCTGGCGTTGGCGATCTCGACGGTGGTGCTGGTCTATGGCGGCGGGGCGCTCATGTTCTGGTATCACTCCATTTATCTAGGCGAGGGCGGACCCGCGATCAGTCCCGCGCTGCACTGGTTTGTGGACTCAACCGCAGGCCTGTTCTTCCTGACGCCGGTCGTCGCCGTCGTCCTGCCCATCGCCTCCCGGACCGCGTCGCGCTACACCGGCAAGCTGGGTGGCGCCTACTACGCGATGGTGGGCGGCACAATCTTCGCCCTGGCAACGGTGCCGGGGCCGGTAATGCACGACAACCTCGTCGGCCGGGGAACCTGGCTGGCCAACGAGATCACCCGGATGTGGGGCGACGGCCGGATCCCGGGGCCGAATCACCACTACACGGTGCCCGTGTCCCTGTCCCTGCAATTGGCTTTCGCACTGCCCCTCTACATTGGGCTCATGTGGCTGCTGTGGTCAGGCGCTTCAGTCGCCCGCTCGCGCAAGACCGAACAGTCCACTGTGGATAGTGTGGTTAGCCAAGCCTAAGGCGCGAACTGGCCCCGTTGCCCGCGGGGCCAGTTCCCCTTTATTAAGACTTTCTTTCCGGCCCTTTGCGCAGTGACGCCGTGATGGAACGGGGATCGGTGTGCCCATCGGCATACCGATCGGCATACCCATCAAACCGGCCTCGCCGCGGGGTCTTTGGCGATCAGTCCGAAGACGACGGACAGCCAGAAAAGGGCAGCACGAAAGGGCCATCAAGCCGAGCGCAGCTACCCGTTGCAGCGCATCGGCTCACGGCGGAATACCGATGGCGATCGCAAGCCCGGCCACGGCAGCGGTCGGGATGCCCAGCCTCACCACGCTCGCCACGACATGCCCGGTCAGCACGGTCGAGCCAAGGATCGGAAGCGATCGAAATCGGTCAATGGTACCACGGCCCGGCCGCCCGCGGCGGATCGTGGAATCCGGTCAGGCCGAGCGAAGCGCCGCCAGCCGCGGCTCGCGGGACCGCGGCGAGTCGAGGCTGAAGCTGCGCGCGTCACCGAGCTCGTCGCGGATGAACGCGGTCGTGCGATCCAGCTCGGCGTTGAGGGCCTTGTCCGGCTTGCCGTCGAAGACCCAGCTGACGATCTGCTCGTGCTCGGGGTCGTACTGCCACAGACCGATCACCCGCCCCCGGTCGATGATCGGGTGGTCCGGCAGATCGGGCATGTTGAGCAAGCTGTGCTTGTCGCCCGGCACGGTGACATCGACGTCGACGAGCGAGTGATGATCGCGGCGCAACAGGATGAGCGCGTCGATCCCGGCGAGCAGGTTGTAGACCGGCTTACGCGGCGCCTGGTATGCCTCGTACTCCGCGACCTGAGCCCGTGGCAGGAACAGCCCGTCCACCTCGACCAGCTCGGGCAGGCAGGTCTTGGCCTGGCCCGCGCTGAACGCGCTGAACCAGCGCAGGTGCCCGACCGAGGCCGGGCCGATCCAGTCGAAGTAGAGCCGGGCCAGCTCCGCGGCGGCATCGCCGTCGAAGGTGGGCGGATCCCACCGGGTGTACGAGTACCGCTGCTGATCGAGGCGGCCGTTGCTCGGTACCCGTCTAATCTGGCCCTTGGCCTGTAAGAGCCCGAGCGCGGCCGGCAGGGTGGTGCTCTGGCCCTTCTTCTTGCCCTCCTCGCCGAGGCTGCGGACCTTGTCGCCGACTGCCGCCTTGAGCTGGGCCGGATCGAGCGAACCGTTGTCCGGCAGCACTTCCAGCACCGCCTGGCACAGCTGCTCGATCTCTGTGCGGGGCACCCCGAGCTTCTCCAGAACCCGCAGATCGGCTTCGGGCGCACCACGGCCCACGGTCAGGCCGAGCCCGAAGTGCTCGTGCGGCAGGACGTAGGTACAGCCACGCGCCGAGGGCAGCTCGTAGATCTGTAGTGCTTCGACGGCTTTGTCGGCCTGTGCCCGCGATGTGCCGGCACGGGCGAACAGTGACAGATAAGGGTTTGCCCCACCGACCGAACGAGCCCAACCCGTCTTGGCGAGGACGGCCGCCGGATCGGCTCCTCGTAGCGAGCCGTCGAGTCCCTGGCGGTGCCACCACCAGGCACGGAGATCCGTCATGTGCTAACAGTAGGTGCCCGCTCTGGTCGCCGCTGGTTAAACGTGGCAGGCTTTTGCCTCATGACACTGGCTCGGCAGGTGCAGCGGGTGTCGGCCTGCGGGCTCGCCCGTGACGGCGACGCGGTGTTGCTCGTTCAGATAGGCCGGAGCGCCTATGGCGAAGCGGGCAAATGGATGCTGCCCGGCGGCGGCATCGAACACGGCGAGGACCCCCGCGAGGCGGTGGCCCGCGCCTTCACCGAGCAGATCGGCCTGACCGTTCAGGTCGATGAGCTGCTCGAAGTCGCGTCCGATTACCGTCACCTGCCCGGTGGCATCGACTTCCACGGCATCTTCATCGTCTACGGCGTCACCGTCACCGCGGGCGAGCTAAGGCCCGAGCCCGACGGTGCGGTGCTAGCCCCAACCTGGGTAAAACCGTCCGAAGTGGACGGTTTCCCCATCGTCGATCCGATCAAGGCCGTGCTGGCCAGCCGTCACAGGTAGTGCCCCACGCGCGGCTCCGGCGCGACCCGTACCAGGCCGGTCTCGCCGCGCTGCAACGCGAACAGCTCCGCCAGCGTCGCGCCCTGCGAGCCGATCCCGGCCGAGCTGCCCAGCCACGCGCTGGCCTCAGCGAACGGCAGCGGACCCACCTCGATCTGGGCCAGGCACCGGCCGGGCCGCACCACGGCCGGGTGCAAGCTCGCCAGCGGCTCGTTGGTGGTCAGCCCGACCAGCACCGAGCGCCCCTGCGCGAGCAGCCCGTCGGTGAGGTTGAGCAGGCGCGACAGCGACTGGCCGCTGGACTGCTTGGCCGACGCCGAGATCAGCTCGTCGCAGTCCTCCACGATCAGCAGACGCCACTTGCGCTTGTTCTCGTCGTCGAAACCGAGGGCCACCTGCATCAGGTAGCTCGTGCTGGCGAACAGGCTCTCCGGGTCGAGCACGCAGTCGACCTGACACCAGTCGGACCAGGCCTGCGCGAGCGCACGCAGCGCCGTGGTCTTGCCGGTGCCGGGCGCGCCGTGAAGCAGCAGCAGCCGCCCCGGCATGGTCTCCGGCTTGACCTCGAGCAGCTTGTCGATGGAAGCGGCCACGTCGCTGGCATAGTTGCGGCGCAGCTGCTCCCAGCTCTGGGTCGTGATGCGACGGTTGTCCCGGCGCGGACCGTGGCCGGTCATGTGCCAGAACCCCATCTCCACAATGTCCTTGGCCGGTTTGCGGCTGTCCTTGGCGTTGCGGGTCGCCTCTTTGAGGATCCGGGTGGCCAGCTCGTCGCTGGTGGCCGTGACCGTGACCTCGGCGCTGTCGCCCTGCCAGCGCACCGCGCGCAAGGTCCAGCCCTCGCCGCAGACCAGGTGGCTGCGCACACCGTTGTCGGTGGCGACGCGCTGCAGCTGGCCTTCCGCGGGCATGAGCGAGGCGGTTTTGAGCACCTTCGCCAACCGCTTCGTCTGGGCGAAGGGCTGCTCCCCCGTGGTGAAGGCAGACAGGATCAGCGCATCGAGGACGTCCCGAGGGGTATCGGAGTCATCGATCGCGACGCTGAACGGCAGCTGCGGGTTACGCACCAGATGATGATCGCTTAATCGCTGCGGATCAACCACCGGTTTTCGTGACGGCGATATCGATGCCCAGCAGGTCGTGGAAGGCCTGGGCGCCGGTCGCGGTGACCTTCACGGCGCGTCCACTGCCGACCTTCTGCACCCATTTGCGTTTCAGCACATGCTCACAGAACGCGGCGCCGCTGGCGCCGGCGAGGTGGAACCGGCGCTCTGTCCAGTCCAGACAGGGCCGGACCAGTGGCCGTCTTCCGCCCCGGATCGCCTCCACATCGATGCCCAGCTCGCCGAGCCAGGTCACGCCCGGACCCGTCAACGCGAACCCGGAGTCGGTGACCAGCCCGCGGCGGGTCATCGCGTCGGCGATCTCGACGCCGAGCTTGCCGGCCAGGTGGTCGTAGCAGGTGCGCGCCTTGGACAGCGCGTTGGCCTGCACGGACTCCTTGAGTGAACGTGGCACATCGACCACGTTGACATGCGCGGCGATGTCTTCAAGCAGACCGGCGATGGTCGCGTCGGCGATGCGCAGGTAGCGATGGCGGCCCTGATGTTCGTCCGCCAGGATTCCCCCTCTGACCAGCTGGGTCAGGTGGGCGCTGGCCGTCGAGGGCGCGACACCGGCGTGCTTGGCCAGCTCGCCTGCCGTCCACGCACGACCGTCTAGGAGGGCGAGGCACATCGCTGCCCGGGTCTGATCGGCGATCAAACCCGCGAACTGCGCCAGAGCCGATGGGGCGGACACGCCTACATGGTTGCTCAGCGATATTGCGGCGGTCAACGAAACATTCGGGATTTATTTTCTCCTCATGCAGCTGACCGACATGGCCGCAGTTCAGGCCGCATTCGCCAACGAGAAACTCTTTCCGCCCCCGGCCGCGCCGGGCGCCGTCTACTGGCTTCGATCCCGGGTCGCCCGCTTCAGCCACGGCCCCGAGCACGCCCACCGCCGCGCGCTGGCGGTCGCCGAGATCGCCCGGGTCGACCCTTCCCACGCTGCGCGTCTGGCCGTTTCCCGGATCGCCGCCGGGGACTCGGTTCGTCAGGCGATCATCAAGGCTTTTTCCCTGGTACCCGACAAATGCGTGGATTTGATCATCGATGTCGCCCCTTCCTACTTCGATCCTTCCCGCCCGACGCAGTCGCTGGAACCGCTGCTGGACCTCCTCGGCCGCGACGAAGCCACCGCCGCCAGGATCGGCGTGCTGGTGCAGGCGTGCGAGGCCACCGCAGCGCTGGTCGACAACGACCTGGTGCCACCGGCCCGCACCACCAAGCGCGTCGCCCCCGACGGCACGCTGATCACCCTCGACCTCTCCGAGCTGCCCTTCGGCGCCCCACCCCGCGAGTGCCCCGGCAAGGACCTCGCCCTAACGATCGCCTCAGCCATCGTCGAGGCCCGCCGCGACGCCGCCCCCAACACACCCGCCGCAGGCGACGCCGCCACGCCCGCCGCAGGCGACGCCGCGATTTCGGGGAAATCGTCCCCTAGTTTCGCCATGATGCCGCGTTTTCCCCGAAATCGCGATGATCAAGGATCGGGTCACGCCGGAGGCACACTGTGAGCTTCGCTGACCCACCCGCGGCGGAGGCCGCCGTGAGTTTTGCTGAGCTGCATCGGCGGGGGGAGCCGCTGGTGTTGCCCAATGCCTGGGATCACGCCTCGGCGGCGCTGTTCGCGCAGCACTTCCCCGCCATCGGCACGACCAGTCTTGGGGTGGCCGCGGCACACGGCGTGCCCGATGGGGGCGGGCTGACGCCCACTCTCGACCTCGTGCGGCGCATCGCGCACCTCCCCTGCATGATCAGCGTCGACATCGAGACCGGCCCGGTGGCCCTGATCCCCTACCTCGCGCAGCTCGGGGTGGTGGGCGTCAACATCGAAGACGAGCTGGGCCCGATCGGGCCGGTCGCCGACAAGATCACCGCGATCAAGACGATGGCCCCGGGCATCTTCGTCAACGCGAGGACCGACACCCACTGGCTCGGCGCGGACCAGCAGTCCACGATCCCGCGGCTGCGCGCCTACCTCGACGCGGGCGCGGACGGCATTTTCGTGCCCGGGCTGACCTCGCGCAGCGCGATCTCCGAGCTGATCGACACCTTCGACGCGCCGCTCAACGTGCTCTACACGCCGCAAGGCCCGACTCTGCCGGAATTGGCCGCGCTCGGCGTCGCACGGGTCAGCATGGGCTCCGCGCTGTTCCGTGCCGCCCTGCAAGCCGCCCTAGATCAAATCCTGTCGATCTCGGGTCGGCCAGGCGCTCAGATGTTGAACTACGCTCGGATTCAGTCTCTCGCTCTAGGTCAGTTCATGGCAGAGTAGTGGGTATGGCGCACTCCCATCCTTCAGGCGATCCGGCCTGCGCGATGGCACACGGCGAGCTGCCTGCCGACGCAGAGCCTCGCACCCTAGTCACCGTCTTCATGAGCCCGGTCAGCGACTACTTGCTCCACTTTGGACGCGACCTGGGCTTCAAGACCGTCCTGCTGGAGCCCGATTCCGAACGCCTCGCGTGGGGCGAGTGGCGCAACGCCGACGAGGTGGCCACCATCCCCCGCGACGACTTCATCGACCGGTACACCGACATCGTGGTCACCGACCACGACCGGCCCGAGCTCGGCAAGACGATCGACTCCCTGCTGCGCATGCAGTACAGGTGGATCGGGGTCATGGGAAGTAAACGCCATGCCGCGCCGCATGTCGACGCCCTGCGAGCGCTGCGCGTGCCGGAGTACGCCATCGCCCGGGTGCATCGGCCCATCGGCCTCAACATCGGCTCCAAGACCCCGGCCGAGATCGCCATCTCGGTGCTCGCGGGGCTTATCGCCGACCGCAACCGGCGTCCCGGCGGCCACACTTTTTAGGCGCTCTTGAGAAAGATGAGCGCGTCTGTCCGGTCCAGGTGTGCTGGGTCGAGCGGAAAGTAGCCGTTGCTGGAGCTGTTGTCGGTGCGCGGCGTCAGCCTGTCCCGTGCCGCCCCCAGAGCGCCGGCCAAGCGCCTGCTGGAAAAGGCGTAGCGGCTCGCCGGAAGCTGCGACAGCATGCCCTCCAGGGTGTCCGGCGGCGGCTCGGCGAGCCCAAGGCCCGTTGCTGTTCCCAGCGCTGTGGCGGCGAACGCGTACTGCCCGTCGAGCTGCGCGTCGACGATCGCGCCGGCGCTCCACCACCGCAGCAGCTGGCCGCCCAGGTTCCAGGTGCTCTCCTCGCGCTGCAGATGCCGGTTGTGCGCGAACACCAGCGTAGGTCCGCGCTGCGCCTGGCTGCGGACGATGGCCAGCAGGTTGTCGGCCATCATCGCGTCGCGCAGACCCATCAGGCGCGGCACCCTGGCCGGCGAGGTGTCGGCCATCCCCGCGTGGTAGCGCAGCAACCCGGCCGCCGTGCGCCCGTAAAGGTGCGCCCGGTGCCAATCGTCTACAGAGGTGGCCGCCACCAGCTCGGGCGCGCGCGCCAGCAGCTCTGCCTCCAGATCGTCGGCGATCACCCGCAGCTGAGCCACCTCGGGGCGGCCGCCGACCGACTGGGTCGGGTCCATGGTCGCGCCGGGGTTGGTCCAGCCGTCGTCGTCGCCGAGGAGATCGTCGATCAGAGCCGCGGAAACCCGGTCGGCCTCAAGGTAACCGTGCAGCGCGGTGAGCACGCCTCGGGGGCTGGCGGCCCCGGCCATCTCCAGCGGCGCGTCGAACCCGAAGAACCGCAGCCGGTCGGCCGCGGGACAGTTGCGGTTGTACTGCCGCATCCACGAGACCAGCTCGCGGTTGGCGGCGCTGGCACCGAAGCCGTGGCTGAACCCGCGGGCCATCACCTCTTCCAGCGAACCGGCGCCCCGTGTCACGTAGTCGTCGACCAGGCCCCCGGCCACCGCGTCGCTTTCGATCGCGATAGACCTGTACCCCTCGCGCTCCACCAGGTGACGCCACAACTGGTTGCGCAGCTCGGGAAAGGCCTCCACGCCGTGGGTCGGCTCGCCGAGCCCGAGCAGCCTGGGCGGTCTGCTCAACGATCCGATCAGCGCCGCGAACGCGTCATCGCGGTCGGTGAGGGTCCAGCCCGCGTCCTGCCACGTCATGCGATGACCTCCAAGATGGTGGCGTTGGCCATGCCCCCGCCTTCGCACATGGTCTGCAGACCGTAGCGGATCCCGTTGTCCCGCTGGTAATACAGCATGCTCGTCATCAGGCGAGCGCCGGTCGCGCCCAGCGGATGGCCCAGCGCGATGGCGCCCCCGCGCGGGTTGAGCCGCTCCGGCGCCGCGCCGGTCTCTTTGAGCCAAGCCAGCGGGACAGGGGCGAACGCCTCGTTGACCTCGAAGACTCCAATGTCCGAAATGGACAGACCGGCCTTGGCGAGCGCCTTGGCCGTGGCCGGAATCGGGGCGGTCAGCATGATGACCGGGTCGTCACCGGCCACCACCGCGGTGTGGATGCGCGCCAGCGGGGTCAGCCCTTGCTGCGCCGCGAATTCGGAGGTGGTGATCGCCAAAGCGGCCGCACCATCGGAGATCTGCGAAGCCGACCCGGCCGTGACCACACCGTCGGGCCTGAACGGAGTGGGCAGCGAGCCCAGCTTGGCGAGGGTGGTGTCACGCCGGATGCCCTCGTCGGCAAGCACTCCCGCGTAGGGCGCCAGCTCGGCCTCGAATGAGGCGGCCGCCGCCTTCTCGTGGCTGGCCAGCGAATATTCGTCGAGCTGGCCACGGCTCAACCCCCACCGGGACGCCATCATCTCCGCCCCCACGCCCTGGCTGAACGGGATCTGGTCGTGCGCCGCGAAGCCCTCCTCATCGCGATAGCGCTCCCGAACCCGCTCGCCGTAAGGCATCTTGTCCTGGGCGCTGGATCCCATCGGCACCCGGCTCATCACCTCGACGCCGCCCGCCACCACCAGATCGGCCTGACCCGACAGCACGGTGGCCGCCGCGAAGTGGACGGCCTGCTGTGACGAGCCGCACTGACGATCGAGCGTGGTGCCCGGCACCGAGGCCGGCCAACCCGCCGCGAGCACCACATTGCGGCCCACATTCCAGGACTGCTCGCCGCTCTGCGACACACAGCCGAAGATCACATCATCGACCTGCGCGGGATCAAACCCGGCCCGCCGCGCCAGCGCCTGGAGGATATGCCCGCCCAGGTCAACCGGATGCACCTGGGCGAATCCGCCATTGCGCTTTCCCACCGGGGTCCGGACAGCTCCCACGATCACCGCGTCACGCATCTGGCCATTGTTGCGCGGGGTGGGTACCAAGAAGGACGTGAGTGAGATTGTTTTTGACCGCAAGGAGCAAATGAAGCAGATCCAGAGCGGTCTGCTTGATGGTGAAAAGATCATCGCCGTCTACGACGCCATCGGCACCGGCACCGGCTTCATCGGCCTCACCGACCGGCGCGTCATCATCCAAGACAAGTCATTCGTCGGCAAGAAGGTCGCGATCACCAGCATTCCCTACGGGAAGATCACCAGCGTGAGCGTGGTCAGCGACCGTTCCTGGGCGGGCAACTTCTTCTCCACCGGCAGCATCGCCATTCACGTCGGCGCCCGCACCTACGAGGTGAGTTTCCGTGGTGACCAAAAAGGCCACCACGTCCACAACGTCATCTTGCATTACATCAGTAGATAGATCATCCCTTGAGCGCACCGGCCATGAGGCCCCTCATGAAGAAGCGGCCCAGCAGGAGGTAGACCAGCAGGGTCGGGATGCTGGCGAGGAAGGCGCTGGCCATGGCCTGATTGAACGGCACGGTCTGCGCGCCCGCGACGTTGTTGAGCGCCACGGTCACCGGCCAGAACTCGGTACGGGTCATGATGACCCCGAACAGGAAGTCGTTCCACGCCGAGGTGAACTGCCAGATCATCGCGACGGCGAAGGCGGGCAAGCCGAGCGGCAGGGCGATGTAGGCGAAGGTGCGCAGCATGCCCGCGCCATCGACCCGCGCCGCCTCGATGACCTCTTCGGACAGGCCGATGTAGTAGTTGCGGAAGATCAGGGTGGTGATGGGCAGCCCGTAGATGATGTGGATCAGGATCAGGCCGTCCAGCCCGCCCTTGAGGCCGATGTCGGTCATCAGTCCGCTCATCGGGATGATGACCGCCTGATAGGGAATGAACATCCCGAACAGGATCACCGGGAAGACCACGTCGGCGCCGGGGAAGCGCCACTTCGCCAGCACGAAACCGTTGGCCGCGCCCAGCAGTGAGGAGATCACGCTGGCCGGGATGGCCAGCATCAGGCTGTTCACCATTCCGTTCTGCAGCTTGGGCCAGACCAGGCTGAAGCTGTCGAACGACAACGACTTGGGCAGGGTCCACATGTGCACCACGTCGACCTCGCCCGGCGACTTGAATGCGGTCACCAGCAACACGTACACCGGCATCAGGAAGAAGATGGCGAACGCGAAGAGCACCAGGTTTCTGAAGATCCGCGTCATCGCGCCGTCCGCTCTTTGCGTATCGAGTACCAGATGTACGGCACGATGACCACGGCGATCGCGAAGAAGAGCAGCGTCGCGATGGCGGCTCCGCGGGCGTAGAAGTTGCCGCGGAAGGCGGTCAGGTACATGAAGATGGCCGGTGTCTCGGTCCTCGGGTCCAGCGGCGCTATCGCATAGATGAGATCGAACGTCTTGAGCGAGATGTGCGCCAGGATGACCAGCGCGCTCATCAAGACCGGATACATCATCGGCCTGACCACGTGCCAGTAGACCCGGAACTCGGTGGCGCCGTCGACGCGGGCCGCCTCGCGCAGCTCGTCCGGGATTCCGCGCAGCCCGGCCAGGAAAAGCGCCATCACATAGCCGGAAAGGGCCCAGCCGGCGGGCAGGGCGATGGCCGCGATGGCCCACTGCGAATCGGACTTGTGCCAGTCCGAGTGCACGCCCACCAGGCCTAGCAGGTCGTTGACCCCGGTCGTGCCCTCGCCCGGGTCGCTGTTGAGCAGCCAGCGCCAGACGATGCCGGTGGCGATGAACGAGATTCCCATCGGGAACAGATAGATGCTGCGCAGTATGTTCTCGCCCCGGACGCCCTTGTCCATCAGCAGCGCCAGCAGCAGACCGACCGACATCGACCCCAGGATGAAGACCAGCGTGAAGATCAGCAGGTTTCGGGCATCGTTATGGAAGGTCTCGTCGGCGAACAGCTGCTTGTACCAGAACAGGCCCACGTAATTGTCGGTCTCCAGCTGTCCCTTCCAGTCGGTGACCGAAATCTTGATGTTCCATCCGATGAAGCCGTAGACGAAGACCCCGAGCAGCACCAGTGAAGGCGACACCAGTAGCAGCCCGGGGACCCAACGTCCGATTCGACGTTTGAGTTTGCTCATTGGCTATTTGTTGGCCGCATAGGCAGCCGACACGGATGCGGCGAACTTCGCCGAGTCCTTGCCGGTGAAGAAGACGCCGTATGCCTTCTCGATCTCGGACTTCCACGAGTTGTTGGCCACCACGCCGTGGACGAGCGAGCCGACCACCACCGTCTTGGTGTCCTGCCACTGGCTCAGTGCCCAGCCCAGGTAGTCGGTGTACTTCGACTTGTCCGAGTCCAGGCGGGCCGGAACCGAGCCCTTCTTGGGGTTGAACAGGTCCTGGCCTGCCGGCGACGCACACAGTTTGAGCCACGCCTCGGCGTAGGTCTTGTGCGGAGCGTTCTTGGGCAGGGTGAAGGAGTCGGCGAGGAAGTTGTAGACGCCGGTGGATCCGGGCGAGGCGACCACGTCGTAGCCGTCCTTGTACTTGAGAGCCTTCGCGCCCTGCAGGTAACCCGCGGCCCAGTCGCCCATCACGTTGTAGGCGGCTGTTCCGGCGAGCACCTTGTCGATGGTCGGCTGCCAGTCGTCCGTGCCGACGACCGAGACGTCAAGGATCTTCTTGAAGGTGTCCAGCGCGGCAACGACGTCCGCGCCCTTCCAGTCGGTCTTGCCGTCCCACAGCCCGTTGTACTTGGCCGTGCCCAGCTCTCCCAGCAGCACGTTCTCGAGCAGGTGCAGCTGGGTCCAGGTGGCGCCGACCGACAACGCCTTGACGTTCTTGGCTTTGAGCGTCTCGGCCTGGGCCAGGAACTCGGTCCACGTCTTGGCGGGCGCGGCGATGCCCCACTCGGCGAGCTTTTTGGGCGAGAAGAACATGAGGTTGGAGCGGTGGATGTTCACCGGAACCGCGTAGATCTTGCCGCTGATCGACAGCTTCTCGATCAGCCCGGCGGGGAACTTGGACTTCCAGCCGTTGGACTCGTAGAGGCCGGTAAGGTCCTCAAGCCAGCCGGCCTTGATGTCGTCGGCTGCTTCCAGACCGGCGTGCAGCTGGTAGGAGTCGGGCGGCTGGTTGTTGCGCATGCGGTCGCTGAGCACCTGCTTAGCCTGGGTGCCCGAGCCACCTGCGACTGCCGCGTTGACGAACTCGACACCCGCGTTGCTCTGCTTGAAGTTGGCGATGAGGGCGTCAAGACCCTCGGCCTCGCCGGGGCCAGACCACCAGGAGAAGACTTCGACCTTCTTCTCATCCGGTTTGGTCTCGCCGCCGGAGTTGGAACAGGCCGGAAGCACGGCCAGGGCGGACATTCCGGCCCCGGCTGCAAGGAGTTGCCTGCGATTGATTGCTGCCATGCGGAAGAGCGTTCTCCCGATGCGCAGTTCTGTCAACAGATCACAATACTGTCGTGATCAGACCGTAACTTTTGCCAAACGTTTTCAAAACTGGCAGCATGCCTATCGTGAGGGAGGCTGCTCGGCGGGTTGCGGAGATGTTGCGCGGACGGGGTCCGCGCACCAGAGCCGAGCTCATTTCCCTCACCGGACTTTCGCGGCCGACCATCAGCTCGGCCCTCACCGAGCTTTCCACGGCCGGGCTGGTCACGGAAGTGCTCGGCCCACCGGCCGGAGGCCGCCCGGCCGGGGTGTTCCGCCTGACCCGCAAGGCGGGGCTTGCCGTCGGCGTCGACATCGGACGGCGTCACCTCCGGGTGGCCATTGCCGATCTTGGGCACGAAATCCTTGCCTCCCAAGCCATCCGGCTCGACCGTGACGCCGACGACCACCCGTTCAGCGCGCTTGACCTGGCCACCCAGCAGGTCGACAAGGTGCTCGCCGCGGTCGGCGGCAGCCGGGCCGAGGTGGTCGGCGTGGGCCTGGGCATCCCCGCCCCGGTCACCCTCGACGGCCGCATCGGGTCACCTACCCTGCTTCCGGCCTGGGCTGATCTGGTACCGGAAGAGGAGCTGGCCAATCGCCTAGGCGGCCTGACCGTGCGGGTGGACAACGACGCCAACCTCGGCGCGCTGGCCGAACACACCTGGGGCGCCGGACGCGACTGCGCCGACCTCGTCTACGTCAAGATCGCCACCGGCATCGGCGCGGGCATCGTCCTAGATGGACGGTTGTACCGCGGCTCGGCCGGGACAGCCGGCGAGCTGGGCCACGTAACCCTCGACGCCAGCGGGCCGATCTGCCGCTGCGGCAACCGCGGCTGCCTGGAGCTGACCGCGGGCGGACGCGCCCTGCTCGCCCAGGCCGGGGTGCGCGACCTCGACGTCCTCGCCCAGCGCGCCATCGCGGGCGATCCCGGCTGCCGCCGCCTGCTGCTCGACGCGGGCCGGCATCTGGGCATCGCGCTCGGCGGGCTGCTCAACCTGATCAACCCGGACCGGATCGTGGTCGGCGAGTTCGCCGGGCACAAGACCACCACCCGGCTGCTGCTCGAGCCGCTGCGGCGCGGCCTGGCCGAAACCGCGATGGCGGCGGCCGTGGACGCGGTCGAGGTGGTACAGGCCGACCTCGGCGAACGAGCGGCCGCCCTGGGCGGGGTAGCCCTGGCACTCGGCGTGGACCGGGCCTAGTGCAAACCGCGACGGGGGCCGGCGACCCGCTGCGCAGCAGACATTCAGCGCAGGCCGCGGTTTACCAGGCGGGTGGGCAGCACGACCGTGCGCGGCCACAGGTTCTGCTTGGCTATCCGCGCGAAGAGAAGCTCGGCCGCCTGGCGGGCCAGTTCCCTTGTGTCGTAGGCGATGACGGTCAGCGGCAGCGGCATCAGGTGCGACAGCTCGAAATCGTCGAAGCCGACCACCGACGCGGTGCTGTTGCGGTGCCAAAGCTCTTGCACCACACCGACTGTGATGCGGTTGTTCAACGCGAAGAAGGCCGTCGGCGGGTCGGGCGCGTCGAGCATCTGGGCGACGGCCTGGGCGGCGGTGACCGGGTCGCGCACCCCGTCGCAGACCAGGTGGCTGTCGTAGGGCAGCCCGGCGGCGCCGAGCGCTTCCTGCGCCCCGCCCAGGCGCTCACGCATCGTATAGACGCCAATCGAATCCAGGAGCACGCCTATCCGGCGGTGGCCCTCGCCCAGCAGGTGCTCCACCCCGGCTCGGGCGCCGCCGCGATTGTCGAGCAGCACGGTGTCGGCGACGAGCCCGCCCGCCGGGCGATCGAGGAACACGACCGGAATGCCCTGCTCGACCTCTGCGCGCAGGAAGCTGTGGTCGTAACCGGCCGGCACCACGAGCAGGCCGTCGACGCGGCGCGCGCAAAGATCGCGCAGCAGCCTCTCCTCACGCACCGGATCCTCTTCCGAGCTGGCGGTGATGAGCAGCGAGTCGAACCCGGCCGCGACCTCGGCGGCGACCTGCGCGATCGTGGCGTAGAACGGGTTGGCGATCTCCTCGATGAGCAGCCCCACGGTCGAGGTCTGCTGCCCCGAGCGCAGCGCGCTGGCCAGCTGGTTGCGCCGGAACCCCAGCTCGTCGACCGCGGCCAGCACCCTGTCGACCAGCTCCTGCTGGACATTGGGCGCCTTGTTCACCACCCGGGACACCGTTTTCAGGCTGACACCGGCATGCCTGGCGACGTCCACCATCGTTGGCCGATGTGCTCTCACCAGTGCAGGCTAACCGACTTCGACAACGTTGTATGGAGTGGGAATGGCTGAGGTTGCGCTAGCCGTCGATGTCGGCGGCACCAAGCTGGCGGCATGCCTGGTTCGTCCGGACGGGACGGTCATGTCGTATGAGAACACGCCCACTCCCGCCCATGACGTCTGGGAGGCGCTGGAGGCGCTGCTCGTCCGGGTGGCCGGGGACGAAGAACTGACCGGCGTCGGCATCGGCTCGGCCGGGCCGATGGACGCGGTAGCCGGGACGGTCAGCCCGGTCAACATCATCTCGTGGCGCGAATTTCCTTTGCTGTCAAGGATTTCCAAGCTTTTTTCCGGGGTACCGGTCAAGCTCGCCGGAGACGGCATCTGCGCCGCGGCCGGGGAACACTGGCTGGGCGCCGGACGCGGCTACGACGACCTGCTCGTCATGGTGGTGTCGACCGGCGTCGGAGGTGGCCTCATGCAGGGCGGCAAACTGGTCCAGGGCCCGACCGGCAACGCCGGCCACATCGGCCACATGGTCGTGGACTTCGCCGGCCACCCCTGCCCGTGCGGCGGGCGCGGCTGCGTCGAGGCCTACGCCAGCGGCCCGAGCATGGTCCGCTGGGCCCATGCCCAGGGCTGGGCCGGCACCACGGCCGTGGAGCTGGCCGACGCCGCCAGGAGCGGCCAAACCGTGGCGCAGCAAGCATTCCAGCGAGCGGGCCAGGCCTTGGCCGCCGGGATAGTCTCCACCGCAGCGATCTGCGACATCGGCCGTGCCGTGATCGGCGGCGGTGTCGCCCAAGCCGCCGACCTCCTGCTACCCCCCATTCGGCAAGCGCTTGCCGAGCACGCCCGGCTGCACTTCCTGCGCGACCTCGCCGTCACCACAGCCGCCCTCGGCAACCGCGCCGGCCTACTCGGCGCAGCCGCCCTAGTGCTGCAGCCCGAGCGCTATCGCTAGCCCCACCCGATCCCCTGCGCCTCCCATCCGCGAGGCGCAGGGCTTGGCGCGAGGCGCAGGGCTTGGCGCGAGGCGCAGGGGCTTGGGGCGAGGCGGACCGTGGCGGGCGGGGCTGTGGGCGGGGGCTGGGGTGGCTAGGCTCTGGCCATGTTGAGGCTTGGCCTTGCCCTGCTCGCTGCTTTCCATCTGCTTTTCGGGGTGCCCGCGGTTGTTGCCCCGCATTGGTACTTCGACCATTTCCCGGGCGCGGGACATCAGTGGACCGCTGCCTATCCGCCCTACAACGAGCATCTGATGACAGACGTGGGCGCGGCTTTCACCGCCCTTGGCGTGCTTCTCGCCATGGCCGCGGTGATGGCGGATCGCCGCGTTACCAACGTGGTCCTCATCGGATTGCTGGTCTTTTCCGCGCTGCACCTGGCTTACCACACCGGCCGGCACGGCAATATGCACGGCGGTGAGCTGTTGGCGAGCCTGGCCAGCCTGGCGGCGGGTGTGCTTGGCCCCCTTGCTCTGCTCTGGCTCAACCGCCGCCGAACCTGACCGCTTTCCAGGCGCGAAACTCGTTCAGTCGAGGCAGAATTCGTTGCCTTCGGGGTCGGTCATCACGATGAAGCCTGCCTCCATCGGCGGCGCGGGATCAACGCGGCGCACCCGGGTTGCTCCCGCGGCGACGAGGCGCTGGCATTCGGCCTCCAGCGCTGCCATGCGTTGGTCGCCCTGGAGTCCAGGCGCCGCGCGGACATCGAGGTGGACACGATTTTTCGCGATCTTGCCTTCCGGTACCTTCTGGAAGAAGATCCGTGGGCCGTGGCCCTCCGGGTCTTCCAGAGCCGACCGGGAGTTGCGCTCCTCAGCGGGGACGCCGACACGGTCGAGGAATTCGTCCCACGCCGCCAGCGGATCGGCGCCCGGCGGCAGGTCGACCCCGGGCGGGCCCGGGTGAACGTAGCCCAGCGCGTCGCGCCAGAACAACGACAGCGCCTGCGGGTCATTGGCGTCAAAAGTGACCTGAATGTGACGGCTCATTCGCGAAGGCTATCGGGACCCTATGACATCGCACAGAATTTGTGTGACTTCGAAAATTGAGTAAAAGAAATCGCGTGGATAACGCAACTTCCCGAGATATCAGCCAAACGGTCAATGTCGATGTTCAACGCTGTGGGGAATTCTTCGCAGCGTGCGAGTGACGATTCAACGATGCCTAGCTGTCGCCGTTTTGGCGGCACTGTCCACAGTGGGGCCGGCGCCCGCCCAGGCGGCGGCCGACGGCTATGTCCGGTTGGCCCACCTGTCGCCGGACACTCCCGCGGTCGACGTCTATCTCACTTCCCAGTCCGGGGCGGTGAGCAAACAGGTCTTTCCGAGGGTCGGATACGGCGTGGTCTCCCAATACCTCAAGCTTCCGGTGGGCGGCTATGAGGTGTCGATGCGGCTGGCCGGGGCGGCCGAATCCACCCCGGCGGTGCTCACCACGCAGGTGAGTGTGAGCGCGGGCAGTGCCCAGACCGTGGCCGGTGTCGGGCGCAATGCCGAGCTCGGGTTGCGGGTGCTGCGCGACGACCTGAGCCTGCCGGCGGGCAACAAGGCGAAGGTCCGCATTGTGCAGGCCTCGGTTCAGGTGCCGGTGCTGGGAGTGTCGCTGACCAACGGGCCCAGCATCGCCGAGAACGTCGCCTTCGCCACCACCACCGACTACTACATCGTCGACCCGGGCAGCTGGCAGCTGCAGATCCGCCCGGCCACCGGCAGCCAGAGCACCAAGGTTTCGGCAACCCTGGGCTCCGGCAATGTCTACTCCCTCCTCGTGGTCGATGCGGGACAGGGGGCGCTGAAGACACAGCTGTTCACCGACGCCGCAAAGGGACGCGGGCTGCCCTGGGGCGGCGTCGCCACCGGCGGCGGTGGCACGAGCACCAATGGCCGCACGGCCACCTATCTGATCGTCGGCGCAAGTGTGCTGCTGCTCGCCCTGGTTACCGGGGTAGTGGTAAGGCTTCGGCGGCGTCGCACCACGCTGTGACGACCTGGCAAGTACACCGCCATCGTGCCGGTCGGCGAAGGCTTCGGATTGCTTTCGCCATCGGCATGGTGGCGGTTTTGGGTGCCATCACCGCCTTCGCGCTGCTGCGCGAGCGGGATCATTCGCAGTGGCGGCTGGGTCTGCCGCCCACCGAGCAGCTCGCCGACGCCGGCGATGAGCTCACCGGCCCGCCCACGAGGCTGCGGATCCCTGCCATCGGCGTCGATGCTCCACTTGGACCGTTGCATATGGACGAATCCGGCGAGCTTCAGGCGCCGGCCGACTATGCCCTACCCGGCTGGTACGAGGAGGGTGCCACCCCGGGCGATACCGGCCCGGCCGTGATCGCGGGACATCTTGACTCGCAAAAGGGCCAAGCCATCTTTTATCGGTTGCACGAGTTGCGCCCGGACGATTTGATCCTGGTACAACGCGGTGGAAAGTGGCTAACCTTCGAAGTGGTGTCCACGGGAAAGTTTGCTAAGAACAAGTTCCCGACCGCAGAGGTCTACGGTCCGACGCCAGATGCACAACTGAGAGTCATCACCTGTGGTGGAAGTTTTGACCCGGTGCGGAGGTCCTACCGCGACAACGTGGTGGTTTTCGCGGTAGCGGCTGGGTAACTGGGGGGACAATGACAGATCAGCGATTCGGATTGATCGCGGGTCGGTACGCGTTGCGCGACCAGCTCGGCCACGGCGGCATGGGCCGGGTCTGGCTCGCTCACGACGAGATGCTCGACCGCGATGTCGCCATCAAGGAGGTCGCGCCGCCGTCCCCGCTCAGCCCCGAGGAAAGCGACCTGCTCCGCTTCTTGATCTTCCGGGAGGCGCGGGCCGCGGGGCGGATCAACCATCCGCACGTGGTGAAGATCTTCGACGTGGTCCAGACCGAGCGGTGGCCATGGCTGGTCATGGAATACGTGCCCTCGGTCAACCTGCAGCGCTCGGTGCACGAGGACGGCCCGCTGAGCCCGGTCGAGGTCGCCAAGATTGGGCTGTCGATCCTGGAAGCCTTGGTGGCCGCCCACGACGCGGGGGTGTTGCACCGCGATGTCAAGCCGGACAACGTTTTGCTCGCCGACGACGGCCGGGTAGTGCTGGGCGACTTCGGTCTGGCCTCCGTCGACGCCGACGGCAAGGTGACCCGCACCGGCCAGCTCGGGACCCCGCAATATGTGGCCCCGGAAAGGGCCCGGCATGGGATATCCAGCCGGGAGGCCGACCTCTGGTCGCTGGGCGCGACCCTCTACGCCGCGGTGGAAGGGCGTTCGCCCTACGGCCGCGAGTCGGTGCTGGAAACCCTGGCGGCGCTTGCCGTTGACGAGCCCGATCCGATGCGGCTGGCCGGCCCGCTGGCGCCCGTGCTGTCAGGGTTGTTGCGCCGCAACCCCGCCGACCGTACCCAGCCCGAGATTCTGGCCGAGCAGCTGCGCAAGGTGATCTCCGGTGAGGCGCTGCCCCCGGCCCCCACCCCTCCGATCATCGTGTTGCCCGAGCCGGAACCGCCGCGCCCCTCCCGGATCCGCGCCATCGTGCTCGCACTCATCGCGGCCGCGATCGCGGCGGCGGGAGCTTACGTCCTGGCCAAAGGGGATCTGTTCAACAGCGGCCTGCCCAATGCCCCGGCGGTGAGCTTGAGCCCGGCGATCGGCACCGTGGTCGGGGTGGGGCTGCTCGCCTGTGACCACCAGCCGGCGCGACCGGCCACCGTGCCCATCAACGTCGCTCCCCCGCCGGAGGAAAAGCCTCTGGTGGACGGCTGGGAGTGGTTTCTGGGCGAGCCCGAGTTCCGCACCGGCGTGCCCGGCGGATGGAGCTATTGGCGCTCGGGTCAGACCGTGTGCTTTCGCGATCCCCGCAGCAGCCGGGTGCTTGCCGTGGTCAAAGGACGCTCCGACGTCGAAACGCTTCCCGGCTACACCGAGCTGCGCAGCGGCGAGGTGTTCCGCGTCGAGCGGGAGTGGCTGATCGAGTTCACTTACACCGGCATAGATCAGAGTCGATTTGTGATGGCCCTGTTCACCACCAACTTCACCGTGCTGTGGTCCAGCGACACCTTCGACACCGGGCTGACCCGGTCCTACCATGGCGTGCTCAAGGGCTCGTTCCGGGACAGGGCCGGGGCGGCTGGCGCCACCCCGGCTCCGAGTAATGGCTAGGCGTAGACCTCGACCTCGTAGATTCGCGCCGCATTGTCCGTTGTGGACGTTGGCGCGGTGATGTTCAGCCGCGCGTAGCGAGCGGTCGCCGGGGTGAAGGTGTGGTTGGTGACGTTGGCCGTGTTGCCGGTCACCGTCGCCACCGTCGTCCAGGTGGTGCCGTTGGTGGATATCTGCAGGGTGAAGTCGCGGGTGTTCCAGGCGGTGTTCTCGCCGCCGGCCCCCGCGTGCCGCACCGTGATCGACTGGACGGTGAAGTTCGAGCCGAGGTCCACCTGCCAGAACTTGGACGCGCCCGCCGAGCACCACTTGTCGGAGTTGCCACCGGTGACCGAGCCGTTGACCGCCTTGGCCGGACTCTCGTTGGCGTTGCACGAGGAATCGGCGGTGGCCGCCTTGTTGAGCGCCACGTTGACCGGCCCCGAGGTCCCGCCGCCGTAGACCTCGAACTCGTCGATGCGGACCGCGCCGTTGCCGTCATTGGCGGGCGTGGTCACATCGAGCCGGACATAGCGCGCGCTCACCTGGGCGATCGGGTGGTAGGTGCGCGAAGACCTGTTGCCGCTCACCGAAACCCGGTTGGTCCAGGTGGTGCCGTCGGTGCTGGTGAGAATGCTGAACGCGCCCGTGTTCCAGCCCGAGCTCTCCCCGCCGAGGCCGGCGTGCTTGACCACGAAGGAGGAGACGTTCTGCGCCGAGCCCAGATCGACCTGGAGCTGCTTGGTGCCCGCCGCGGTCGAGCACCACTTGCTCGCCGACGACAGGATCCCGTCGAACGCTTTCGCCGGCGCTTCAGTCGCCGCGCAGGCCGCCACATTCGACGTCGCCGGCCGGTTCAGGGCCAGGTTCGTACCCAGCGAAGGTGCCGCGGGAGGCGGGGTCCATCCGTCCTGGAACGACGGCGGCACATCGCCCGCGCCCGTCCCCCACGCCGACGGCGAACCGCCCATCGTGTAGGCCAGGGTGGCGCCCGCCGCGAGCTGCGAGTAGCGCACGAAATTCTGCGTGCGCCCGGAACCGTTGAGGGAGGACGACTGCACGTACTGGCCCGAACCGGTGGAGGTGATGGTGACATCACCGCTGGGCCGGTCGATGAGGATGGACGGGAACAGCGGGCCGTGCTGCGCGAGCACGTCCGTGCCCGGGGTGGACGGGTACATGCCCAGCGCCGCCCATACGTACCAGGCGCTGGTGGCGCCGAGGTCCTCGTTGCCGGGCAGGCCGCCGGCCCCGGTGGTGTAGGACTCGGTCATCACCCGGCGCACCGTCGACGACGTCCCGGCCGGGTAGCGGGCGTAGTTGTAGGCCCACGGCACGCCGTGCTCAGGTTCGTTGCCGATGTAGAAGAACGGCTGGGTGAGCCCGCCGTTGAGCTGGGTGAAGTGATGGTCGAGCCGCTGTTTGGCGGTTTCGTGGCCGCCCATCAGGTTGATGAGCGAGGCGAAGTTGTAGGTGACCATCCACGTGTACTGGGACGCGTTGCCCTCGGTGTATCCCGAGTCGCTGGCCGGGTTCAGCGGCCACGTCCAGGTGCCGTCGGCGTTGCGCCGGTGGATGTAGGAGGACTCGGTGGAGAAAACGTTGGCCCACCACTGCGCCCGCGCGATGTAGGTGTTGTACAGACCGGTGTTGCCCTGCCGCTGCGCGAACTGGGCGATGGCGAAGTCGGAGGCCGAATATTCCAGCGAGTCGGAGGGATCCTCGGAGATGTAGTGCCGCGAGGCGTATCCGCTTTGCCTGCCGCGGATCGAGCTGCCTTGCTGGGTACCCCCATTGGAGGAATTGTTCATCAAAGTCAACGCGGAGGCGGTGTCGAAATTGGACACCCCGAAAGCGTTGATGGAGGAAACAATTATCGGCCCGGGGTCACCTGTCATCACGAAGTGCTCGTTGCTGTTGTGTGACCACTTCGGCAGCAGGCCGCCCTGCTGGCCGTCGAGCACCATCGACTGGGCGATATCGGCGGCCTCATTGGGCGCGATGAAAGCGATCAGCGACGCCCAGGAGCGGTAGATGTCCCAGCCCGAATAGTTCTGGTAGACCGTGCGCGAGGAGCTGTGCACGGCCTGGTCGAAACCGCGGTACTGGCCGTTGGTGTCGCTGGCGATGTTCGGGTTGATGAGCACGCGGTAGAGCGCGGTGTAGAACTTTTGCGTGTCCGCCGCGGATCCGCCGGTGACCTGCACCCGGTTGAGCATGTTGTTCCACTCGGTGTCGGCGTTGGCGCGCACGGTGTCGAAGGCGAAGCCACTCTGCTCCGCGTTGAGGTTGCCCTGCGCGTTGGCCACGCTGACGAACGAGATGCCGACCTTCATGTTGACGGTCGCGTTGCCGGTGGTGTCGAAGTTCAGCCAGCCACCCGAGTTGGTGCCGCTGGTGCTGGTCGAGCCGTTGGAGATGGTGCCGCCCAGGAACGTGCCCACACTCGTTGGGGCGCGGTCGAATTGGGCGTAGTAGTAAACCTGGTAGGTCTTGGACGAGCCGCAGAATCCGCCGCCGGTGAACTGACCGGAGACAGTCGACCCGCTGATGGTGATGGAACCGCTGCGGTTGCCGGTCGCGCTGCGACTGGTGTTGATCAGGACCTTGGCCGTCGTGGTGCCCGGGTAGGTCAGCCGCATAATCCCGCTGCGCTTGGTGGTCGACAGCTCGACCTGGGTGTTGCCGTAGGTCGACAGCACCGCCCGGTAGTACCCGGCCTGTGCCATTTCACTGCCTTTGACCTGGGTCGCCTGGTAGTTGGTCCAGGACGAGCCGGGTGAGGCGCTGAGGTTTCCCGTGATCGGCAGGAAGCCGATGTCCTCGTTGTTCGGGCAGCCCGCCCCGTTGAAGTGGGTCAGGCTGAACTCTTGGATCTGGGTATCGGAGAAGCGGTACCCAGATGGGGAGGCTGTTGGGGTATCTGGACTGAATTGCACCATCCCGAACGGGGCCACCGGCCCTGGAACCGTGCTGCCGCCCGCGCCACCCGGCACCGGGTTGGGCGAATTGCTGTCATCGGTCCCGATGAACGGGTTGACGTGCTGGGTGAGCGGCAGGATCGCTGCCTGCGCCGCCGTGGGGGCTTCGATGGCCACCAGCGACGCCGTGGCCAGGAGCAGGGACAGAACCTGGGCGAGGGGTTTGCGAGACATCTGTACTCTCCTTCGAGACAACGTTGTCAACGCGTGGAAACAGATAAGTACTCTTATTAATCGATGTCAAGCCCACATGCTTTCCAACTGAGTCACGAGTCAGGAATACTGTGCAGGTGAACGCCCCTATCGCCGCCGAGGAGTTGGCATCCGCTCTCCTCCCTTTCGGCGAATCAACCATGCTGCCCGGCGCCGCATACACCAGCGAGGCGGTGCTCGCCTGGGAACGCCGGCACCTCTTCGCCGGCTCCTGGACCTGCCTCGGCCGCACCGCCGAGCTGAGCACCGGCGGCAACCAGCACGCGCTCACCGTGGGTGACCTGGCCGTGATCGTGACCCTCGCCCCGCAGCCGCGCGCCTTCGCCAACGTCTGCCGGCACCGGGCTCATTCACTTCTGCCGGTGGGTACGTCATGCGACCGCCCCGCGATCGTCTGCCCCTACCACGGCTGGGCCTACACCCTCGACGGCTCGCTGCGCTCCGCCCCCCGCATGGAATCGCTTCCGGCCGGGCACGGCCTGGTGGAGCTGCCCTGCGTCGACTGGCACGGCTGGCTTTTCGTCAACGCCCTGGGCACCGGCGAATCATTCGGCTCCCACCTGGGCACGCTCGACCGGCTCGTCGCCCCCTACGATCCCGCCGCGCTGGTGCCCATGGCACGCCACTGCTACGAGGTCGCCGCGAACTGGAAGATCCTCGCCGAGAACTACCACGAGTGCTACCACTGCCCGCTCATCCACCCGGAGCTGTGCGCGGTTTCGCCGCCCAACTCCGGCAACAACTGGCACGAGCCCGGAAACTGGGTCGGCGGCTCGATGGACCTGCGCGAGCACGCCGTCACCATGTCCCGCGACGGCAAGTCGCACGGCGTGATGCTCGACGGCGTCGACCCGCGCAGCGTGCGCTATCTCGGCCTGTTCCCCAACCTGCTGGTCTCGCTGCACCCCGATTACGTGATGACCCACCGCCTCGAGCCCGTCTCCCCCGCGCTGACCCGCGTGGAGTGCGAGTGGCTGTTCCATCCGTCCACAGTGGACATCGCTTACGCGGTGGATTTCTGGGACCTGACCAACAAGCAGGACTGGGCCGCCTGCGAGTCCGTCCAGCTCGGGGTGTCCTCCCCGCACTATCGCCCAGGCCCGTTGGCGCCCAACGAAAACGCCGTCTACGACTGGATCCGCCTCATCGCCACCGCCTACACCGCCCAGCGGTGAAGGCGGGTCAGGTGGTGGAGACGAGGCGGCGCACGGCCGGGGTGGCCAGCATGGCGGCGACGGTGACGGCGCTGAGCGTCGCGCCGAGCAGGATCACGGCCTCGCCGCCGATGCGGTCGTAGAGCTGGCTTGCGGCCACCTGCCCGACCGGGATGGCGATGAACGAGCCCAGACCGTCGATGGAACTCACCCGCGACAGCCGATCCGGCGGGATCTCGCGGCCGAGGGTGGCGCGCCACGAGGCGGAAAAGTAGCCGATGCCGCCGCCCGCGAGCAACGCGAGCGGGGCGATCACGGCCAGACGCGGGAAGCCAAGGGCGACAAGGGCTGGAACCTCCAGCGCCGCCGCGGCCACACCCGCCCTGAGCAGATGCCTGGGCTGAATTCGCATCAGGGCGAGGTTGCCGATGGCCATACCCGCCGAGAACAGCGCGAGGGTCAAGCCCCAGCCCGCTTCGCCGACACTGTTCGTGGCGATGATCGGGCCGAGTGTTCGCCAGATCCCGGATGACACCATGTTCAGCACACAGAATCCGGCCACGACCACCCACAGCCAGGGCAGCCCGATGAAGGTTCGCCAGCCTTGGGCCAGCTGGTGGCCCAGGTGGCCCGACGGCGCATCGGTGGCCGCCGTGGGCACCGAGCCCAGCGGTATGAGCAGCAGGGTTCCGGCAAGCACGGCGACCGCCGCGGCCAGGAGCGCGACACCGCTGCTGACATAGCCGGCGACGAGCCCGGCCACCAGCCCACCCAGGACAAAGCCGGTGAACCGGGCAAGGCCGGTGGTCGAGCTGGCTCGGGCCATTTGCGCCTTGCTCACCAGCAGCGGCAGCATCCCGGCGATCGCGGGATAGGAGAAGGCCGCGGCGGCGCCGTTGACCGCCTCGAGCACGGCGAGCTGCCAAAGCGGCCCCGAGCCGACGAGGATGACCAGGGCAGCGGCAACGTGGGTGACGACACCGGCCGCGCCGCAGACCATGAGGATCAGGTGACGCGGCCACCGATCCGCGATCACCCCGCCGACCAGGAGCAGCAGCGTTTGCGACGCCGTGCGCGCGGCGAGGACCAGGCCCAGCTGGCTGGCGGACCCCCCGATTTCGATGACGCCGAAAGCGATTGCCACCGGGGCGAGCGCGTTCGACAACGAGATGAACAGCAAAGCGGCCGTGTACCACCGCAGCGCAGACGATCCAGCAGGCCCTTCCCCAGGCATTCCGACAGGGTTTCACAGATCGTCGAGAAATCCATTAGCATCTCCGGCCATGACGGAATCGACGCCGAGCGAAGCTTCAATGCCCGCCGGCCCCGCGGACCCAGCCGATCCCCCGGCACCACAGGCAGCGGCCCCCGCGAAGGACAGGCGTCGGATGCTGGTGTTGGTGCTGGCCGGCGTCGTCGTGGCGGCCCTGTTGGTGGCGGCCATGATCGCCATGCTCATCTCGGAGAACAACAAGTCCGAAGTGGGCGACTGCGTCAACGACACCACAGTGGTCGGCTGCGACCAGCCACACGACAACCGGATCACGCAAATCGTGAGCAACGTGAACGACTGTGTGCCACCGGCCACCCATGCCATGAAGGATCCCGACGGCCGCTACCTCTGCCTTGTCGAGGAGGTGCCGAGCTAGCCCTCGCCGCGGATGCCGCAGACGCGCCAGTCGCCCTCCTCACGCACCAGCGTGAATCGCAGCTTGCCGCTGTTGGTCACGGTCAGCACCCGGTAGGTGACGCGGGCGGTGACCGTGGCCGACTCGTCATGGGTCTCGCTGTCGAGGATGTCCCAGTCGATGATGTCGGTCCAGCTGGTGAGCGCATTGGTGACGTTGGGAAAGGCGCTGTTGCGCCAGCTGTCGCAGACGAACTCGCGCGCCTGCCCCGCGTTGTCCTCCTGGACTGCCTCGAGATAGTCGACCACCACGTCCTTGGGGTCGCCGTCGCGCCTGAGCCAGAGCAGGCCAGCCACGGATGCCGCGCAGCAGAAGACGGCGAAGACAAGCCCGGCGGCTCCAGCGATCAGCCAGATCTTCTGCTTCTTGGTCATGGGTGGACCGTCACCTCATCCAGCGGCGTGCGGGCGACGCCGGGAGCCCGGACATCCTCGGCAGAATAGCTGACCAGACCTTTACCTGCCGCTGACGATCCGGAGGCAGGATGACGGCATGCGGTATGCATTAGTGCTCATGTTGCTTATTCTCGCCGGATGCCGGGCAGCCCCGAGCGAGGGCGAGACGTCGACCCACACCGTGACGGTGAACGGCCGTGAGCGCAGCTTCCGCGTTTATACGCCGCCCGGCGCAAGCGACAAGGCGCCCCTGGTCGTCATGCTGCACGGCGGGTTCGGCAGCGGAACCCAGGCGCAACGCGCCTACGGCTGGGACGGTCTGGCCGACAAGGAAGGCTTCATCGTCGCCTACCCAGACGGGCTCAACCGCGCGTGGAACGCAGGCGGCGGCTGCTGCGGCCAGCCGGGCCGGGAGAACCTCGACGATGTGGCCTTTCTGGAACAGATGGTCGCCGGCCTGAAAGGGATAGACAGCAAGCGGGTCTATGCCACCGGGATGTCCAACGGCGCCATGATGGCCTATCGATTGGGTTGCGACAGCAGGGTTTTCGCCGCCATCGGCCCGGTTGCCGGCACGCTGCTGGGCGAATGCCCCGCGCCGGCGCCGATCCCGGTCATCCATGTGCACGGGCTCAAAGACACCAACGTGCGCTTCGACGGCGAGCCGGGCTCGGGAGTCGCGGGGATCGACGGGCCGCCCATCCCCGAGGTGGTGAAACTGTGGCAGGACCACGGCGGTGGCAAGGTCCAGCTGGTCACGGTGCCTGAGGCCGGGCACGAGTGGCCCGATGGCAGCACCGAGAAGATCTGGGCCTTCTTTCAGGCGATCTCGAAGTAGTGGTCGAAGAAGGCTTGCACGGCAACGGATTGCGCAACTTCATGGGTTCCGGCCGGATCGGCGGTGAACTTGGTGGTGCCGTCTTCTTCGACCGTGATGCTGCCTTTCTGGTACCCACAAAGGGGTTCGAAAAGCGTGGCAGCGGCCAGCGGATCGTGGAAGGTGACCCGGTCTCGCCGGGCGAACCAAGGGCCGCTGAAGTCCAGCAGCAGCCCGCCGAACCTGTGCCGGAAGTCTTGCTCGGTAAGGAAAACCGAGCGCGTGACGTCCAGACCGACCGCGCGCAGATGGGGAATCGGGGCGGCGAAGACAATGGCCGCCGCCGCGGGATCGTTGCGGATGTTCCACTCCGCGGTTTCGCCGCCGGTGAAGAACCGCCCGCCCATCAGCACCAGCGATTTGAGCTGTGACGCGGTTTCCGGGTGGTCGCGCAGCAGTCTGCCCACATTGGTCAGTGGCCCGATCGCGATCAGCGTCACCTCGCCGGGATGGGCCAGAATGGCCTCGGCTAGGAACGGCACCGCGCCGCTGGGAAAGGCCGTCTCATGGGGCCAGCGGGAAAGCAGCTCGGCAGCCGAAAATGGCGGCTCCTGCAGCGGCTCGCCCGCCAGCGGCAGCTCGGCGCCGGGACGGATGGGGACCGTCCGGCCCAGGTCGGCGCAGACGGCACTGGCCAGCTTGGCCCGGTCAACGGCGCCCGGGGTCACCGTGGTGATACCGAGCAGCTCGCAGTCGGGCTGCTTGAGCAGGTAGCTCAGAGTGATCGCGTCGTCGATGTCGTTGCCGAGATCGGTGTCGAGCAGGATCTTCACGCCCGCCATGGTAGGCGGGCGTGAAGGCCGTCGTGGGTCAGGCTTTGGCGATGAGCTCGTTGACCGGCACCTTGAGGTTGACCGTGTCGTTGGCGACGTCATCGATGTCATCGGCGGCGGCATAGCGGTCGGGGCTCAGGAACCCCTTCGACTTGACCTTGACATAGCCCGTGCGCAGGAGCCTTTGCGCGGCTTCGTCGGGCACGCGCGGCTCGGGACCGGCGACCCGCTGGGCGACGTTGAAAAGGTCCCCGCTATCGGAACCTCCATCACCCATCTGCACCATGGCGACGGATCCGACGAGTTTGCCGGAGCTGTCGACCACACTCATGCCTTCGGTGACGGCGGCGATCGGGGTCCGGGTCACCTGCGTCGGGACAGGTGGCGGGAATGGCGGGTTGGGATTGGGATCGGGATCTGGCGGTGGCGCGGGTGGACCTGGCGGCGTCGGCGGCACCGGCGGAATCGGTTCTGTACCCATGCCGCGCGCTTTACCCCAGGAAACGCGGTTCTAAAGATTCACGCTGACCACGGTGGCGTCGCGGCGTGCCCGCTCCGCGGCGAAGACGGCCAGGTGTGTGTGCAGCGACTCGGTCGCATCGGAGAGCACCCCGGACCGGTCGCCGGTGGCGACCGCGGTGACGAAGGCGTCCATCAAGCCCGCATCGCCGCCGCCGTGGCCGCCCCCGGCGGTCGCGTCCCCGGTCGGCTGGGTGTCGATGGTCGTCGTCTCCGCGCTGAGGAAGTCATAGCAGCGCAGGTAGCGGCCGTCGCCCTCGATGGAACCGCGGGTGCCGAAGATGCGCGTCTGCCGGTCGCCGCCGGAGTTGAACGCGGTCATCGTGAACGTGCCGGTGGCCCCGCCCGCGAACTGCAGCGCCACCACCTGATGATCGACGACGTCGTTGTCGCAGGCGTAGACGCAGCGGCCGTAAGGGCCTTCGCGCAGCGCGTCGGTCAGGCTCCGCTCGGTGAACTCGTCGACGACGACGTCGAGCGGCCAGCCGTGCCGGCCATCGGCCAGCCGTCCAAAGTAGAACCGCTTGGCCGAGTAGGCGCAGCCGCTTTCGACCGCGCAGTCAAGGCAGCGCTCGGCGGCGCCCTCGGGCCGGTTGGCCGGTGTGAAGTGGCTCAGCGAGCCGAAGCTGGAGACGTGCTCGATGGGCCGGCCCATCACGTAGCAGAGCCAATCGATGTCATGGCAGGACTTGGCCATCAGCATGAAGCTTGACTCCGCCTCGCGCCGCCAGTTGCCACGCACGAACGAATGCGCCTGATGCCAGAAGCCCACCGGTTCCAGATGCTGGACCGAGACGATGTCGCCGATCGTGGTGACCGCCTGCTTGAGCGCGGCCGTGTAGGGGGTGTACCGCAGCACGTGCCCCACCGCGAAGATGACACCGCTTTGAGCGGCCGCCTCCGCGATCGTCCGGCATTCCCGCTCGGTGGGCGCCATCGGTTTCTCGAGCAGGATATGGGCGCCGGACTGGGCGAAGGCGACCGCGGGCGCGACGTGCTCGGCATCCGGCGTCGCGATCACCACCGCGTCCGCGATCCGGCCCTTGCCGAGCAGGTCACGCCAATCTGCCACCGCGCTGGAAGGATCGATGCCATGCGCGGTGGCAAAGCGTTCCCGCCGGACAGGGCGTGGCTCGGCCACAGCGACGACCCTCGCCCTGTCCGGGTGGCGAAGGGCCCATCCCCCGTAGGCGCCTTCGCCTCTACTTCCCGCACCTATCACCGCCAGTGTGATCATGCGGAAAAGATAGCGGTATCGCTCAGATCTTGCCCACCCCCGCTCCGGCCGGGATAAGGCTCGGCACGATCTCCGGTGGATCCGCGGTGTAGCGGTAGAAGGTGGCCGGGTCGGCGACCGTCCCCCGCACCTCGATCGGATGGTTGCACTCGACCAGGATGTTGTTGCGTTCCACCATCCGCCCCAGCGGCCCGCTGAACTCGACCCGGCCCGGGTTGTTGACGCTGAAGAAGTAGTTGCCCTCGACGAACAGCCCGGACTCGTTGGTGGAGGCGATGCCGTAGGAGTTGTCGAAGTAGTAGTTGTTGTAGACGTGCACCAGCGGCGAGAACCGCACCCGCGGGTTGCGCTGGTCGGAGCGGTCGAAGAAGTTGTGGTGGTAGGTGACGCGCAGGCGTCCCACGTCCTGGGCGGCGTTCTCGTCGTCGTGGCCGACCAGAGTGGTCTTGTCGTGGTCGTGGAATCTGTTCCACGACACCGTGATCAGGTCTGAGCCGCGCTTGATGTCCACCGCGCCGTCCCCGCCGTCGGACAGATCGTTGTGGTCGATCCAGACGTGGTGCGAGAACATCTGCACGTTGATCAGGTCGTCGGTGGCGCCGGTGATGGTCAGGTTCCGGATGATGATGTTGTGCACGGCGTTGGCCGGGGGCGAGGTGATCGCGTCGCTGACCGGGATGCCGATGTTCAGGCCGCCGCCGACCAGGCGCGCGGTGGCGCCCACCCCGATGATGGTCTTGTCGGAGGAGACGCTGTGCATGCCGTCGGTCGAGCCGGTGGGCAGCGTGATGGTTCCGGAGACGCGGATGATGTAGGGCCCGGGCCGGGCAATGTAGTCAAGGAACGCCTCGGTGGTGGAGACGGTGACCGTTGGCCCGCCAGCACCTCCGGTCGTGGTGCCGGTCCCCTGGCCCGCGACGGTGGCGAACCCGTCCGGCGCACCGGGAAGCGGCGGAATCGACGGGCTCGGGGAGATCGACGGCGACGGCGAAGGTGAAGGTGACGCTGACGGCGACGTACTCGGCGACGTACTCGGCGACGTCGAGGCAGAGGCGGAGGGAGAGGGCGCGGTGGAGGAGCTGACCACCACGTCATCGAAGCTGGCCGCTGTGTTGAAGGTGGCCACCCCGATCTGGCCGGTGGCGAACTGGCTGTCGGTGGCCTGCAACGCCGCGCCGCCGTTGACCGAACCGCGGATCGTGCTGCCGGCGACCTCCAAAGACAAGGTGTGCCAAGCGTTCAGCGTGAACGTGGCCGGGCCGGTGGCCAGCGTGGTGGACGAGCCGCCGACCAGCTTCTTCAGCTCGACCGTGTTGTTGCTGCGCAACGCGAGATAGTAATAGCTCGTGTTCGACTGGACCCGGGCCAGCAATGCGGCGAAGCGGTTGGTGCCGTTGACCGCTGTGGGCTTGACGCGCGCGGTTACCGTGTAGTCGGCCCACGAGGTCGAGCCTGCTCGCGCCCGCGCATCGCTGCTCGTGCCGCTTTGCCGCAGCACGCCGGAGCCATCGGTCACCACCGACCAGGTTCCGCCGGAGGTCGTCCAGCCGGAGCTGTTGCCGTCGTTGAAATCATCGCTGAACAGGGTGGCCGCACTGGCCGTGGTGACCACCAGGACGGTGGCCGTCACCAGGCCGGCGGCGGCCGAGACCGCCAGTTTGATTTTGGACATGCGAAATTCCGCCTCTCCTGGGCGTGGAAAGAGATCGAAACATGCGCCTTGACCCGAGTCGTCCCAAGCCTATGGAAAGCGCTTTCCTCCACGCAAGGTCTGACGTTTGCAGGTTTGTTGCATAGCGAGGCGCGGCCATCGCACACCAACGGCCGCGCCTCGCTGGGTACTCTACCGTGCCGCGCAAGCCGTCTTGAATATCGCTTCACATTCTGTTATCCAATGAGGACTATCCGCATCGCCCATCACAGTAGGAGCACCATGGCCCCGCGTCAGGGCAACGCCTCCGGGGCGAGCGGCGCAAGGGTGCGCCGGCGCGCTACCACCGATCGGCTACGGCGGATCCTGCCGGAATTACTCACGCTGCTGCTAGGTGCGCTCCTGGGTCTGTTCTGGGAGGAGCTCAAAGCGGTCGGGATAGCGGCGGCGGTGCTCACGCTGTCGGTGCTCGCCGCGCTGGCGGTGGTGTCGCTGCTGATGCTGCGGCGGGTCACCGACGTGCCGCCGATCTACAACTACCTGTACCCGGACATCGAGTTCCCCTACGAAGTCCTCTCCCGGAAGATCACCTACCACCTGCGCGACGGAGAGCTGCACTACTCAAGGACCATCCGGGTTCTCGCCCTGCGCGACGGGCAGAGCGGCTACCTCGACCGGTTCCTGTGGACCGGTCCCGAACAGGTCATGCCGCTGGTCAAAGGACATGGCGTCAACGGCATCACGGCCTATGACAAGGTCGGCGTGTTCCGCTACTACCGGGTCGAGTTCAACCGGGCCCTGCGCCGCGGGGAGGAATACGAATTCGAGGTGATCTGGCCGCCTGTCGACCATTGGGCCAAGTCCCGCCCGTTCGTCTCCACGTCCACCGACGAGCCAACCCATCAGCTCATCTTCGACCTTCTTCTTCCGCCTGGTACCTGCAGAGACGGCCACGCCGAGGGCGAGGTGATGCGGGCCACGGAGTCGGTGCTGCCCCTGCAACCGGTAGAGGTGCTGCCGATCGCCGACGACGGCAGGGTGGTGTGGACCATCGACGAACCCAAGCTCTACCACCATTACCGGCTGCGCTGGTTCTGGAGCGAATAGCGCTAGTGCAGGCGGGCGGTGGCGATGTAGCTCGCTGGGTCGCCGTGCCAGTGGGCCAGGGTGCGTTCGGCGAAAGTCTGTCCACTTTGGAGGATTTCGCGCAGCGGCTCCAGCAACGGCAGCGCGTCGGGCTCCACCTCGCGCAGGCCCGTTTCGGCGATCGTCAGCAGCTCGGTGGCGATGGGCCGGATCGGGTGGCCGAGCCAATGCGCTTCCAGGCCACGGCGGGCGATGTCTTTCCACGCCGCCCGGTGGTCGGCGATGGTGGCCGGGCCGGCCAGCTCGCGGGCGGCCAGCCGGGCTTGCGTGCTGTAGACCAGCCCTGTCCAGAAGGCGGGCACGGCAGCGATCGCGCCGGCCGGCGGCCCGTCCAGGGAACGCGCCTCGATGGTCTGCCGCACCCGCACATCGGTCCAGATCTGGGAGAGGTGGGCGAACCAGTCCTCCTCCGACGCCTGGCCGGCGAGTTCGGAGAACGGCCGGTGCACGCTTTGGGCGTGGCCGTCGGGGGATTTGCTGTACAGCATCGGCACCTTTACCGCCCAGGCGATGAGGTCGTCGAGGGTGCTGTGCGGGTCGAGGCCGGCCGGCAGCGGGCCGGTGCGCTCAGGGTCGATGGCCGCCCAGTAGCGCATGCGCTCGGACAGGTAACCGGTGGGCTTGCCCCCAGCCAGCGGGGAGTTGACGAACAGCGCCGCGGCGATCGTCGACACCGCCGACAGCGCACGAACCTTGTCCATCAAGTCATCCGGGCTGTCGTAGTCGAATGTCGCCTGGGTCGAGGTGGTCAACGCCATCACCTCGGGGCCGTAGGCGCTTTGCGGGCCTTGGTGGGCGAAGTGTTCGCGCAGGATCTGGCCGCGCGCGTTTGGTACCCAGAAAATGTCCTGGATTTTGGTGAAAGGCAGGTTGGCACCGGGGACGAGAGCGAAGCCCAGCTCATCGGCGATCGCGGCGAGCCTCTTGAGCGCGTCGCCCAGCAGGGAGGTCAGCTCGGAAAGGCGCGGCATCGGCGGCGAGGAGAACTCCACCGCTCCCCCGTTCTCCAAGCTGATCTTCGAGCCGTCGGGCAGCGCCAGCCCGACCATCGAGTCACGCTCGACCAACGGTTTGGCGTCGAATTCGCCCGCGCACAAGGTCAGAAACGCGGCCAGCCCGCGCGCGCCGCCATACCCAATCACCTGTCCGGTGACCGGATCCAACGGCGCCAGCTCGACCTCTGTGCCGATCCGCCCGGGGCCGGGCGACCCGCAGAAGATCTTATTGAGCTTCACCCGAACCACATTACGTGCTGCATATACTGGCCAACCGTAACCGCTGAAACGGAAAGGGTGAGCTTATGCCACTGGCACAGACGGAGGCCGTCGAGGCGGCGTCCGATATCGACGCTGGGCCTTCCGGTGTGGAGCCGGGCGAACAGGAGCAAGAGCGTTCGCCGATCAGCGAGCGGATCACGCGATATGGCGCATACGACCGGCTCGAGGGCTGAGCACCAAGGGTGAATCTTGACGTTAGCCGCGGGAACTGCCCGTGTTCGGTCAGGCAGGCACGCGAGCTCGACGACGGTTGCGACCGGGCGGACGTGTCCTGCCCCTCCGGGCTGTTCGCCGAGGTCCGCGTGCCAACGCCGCGCCCCGCGCAGGCGCCCGTGCGCTTCGACCCCGCGGACCTCACCGAGCTCTACGGCGGCACCCTCGAAGACGTCTTCCTCCTGGTGGCCTCCCCCGCCATCCGCGAATCGCTCAGCCTGAGCAACTCCACCGGCGTGACGATCGAGGAGCTGGCTTGGCACGGCCCCCAATCGCGCGCCGCGTTGGTCGACGCCCTTGCCGAGCATCATCGTTCGGGTCGTGGCGTGGCCGTGCTGTGGATAGCCGACGATGAGTTCGAGCACTTCCTCGACGAACAGCTCGTCAACGCACGGATGGCCGCGATCTCCTTCTTCTCCACCGGTTTCACGGCTTCACGGCTGGAGAATTATCTTCGTGTACTGCGCGCGGCCGACTATCGCGGCGAGCTGCGCCGCGAGTCAGCCTTGCTGAAAATCCTCGACCAGGCAAGAAAACTGGAGTTCCACACGCCTGCCTTCGGGACGAGCGCAGTCTTCGAGCATCAGCGAGCCCTGCACTGGTTCTCCCTCAACGGTGGGCTCAGCCGCGGCCAGCAGACGGTCCTGCCGACGGGCGAGCTTTCCGCGCTCACCGACGCCTCCGGCCGCTTCTCGATGGGCAATCCGTTCAAGCTCAACGGCGAGCTGGTGTTCTACGGCGCGCCCATCGTGCATCGCGGCAGCCGGCTGGTCAGCGTCGAGGAGACCACCCAGGCCTACCAAGCGTTCGCGCCGATGCGCCGCCATCCGGCGATCGTACGGGTCGAAGACGGGCTCATCACCTCGGTCCGCGCGCCTTCTTCCGCGCTGGGCAACGACTTCACCCGTGCGCTGGAGACCCTCTTCGCTTCCGATGAGCGCTACCGCAAGGTGCACGAGATCGGTTTCGGCACGAACACGGCCTGTGTCACGCTGGAGCCGGAGAACTTCTTCCCCAACGAACGCTGGCCGGGTGTCCACTTCGGACTAGGCCTGGGCGGCCACACCCCCTTTCACATCGATCTCACCTGCAGCAGCGTGGAGTTGCGCGCCCACACCGGCGCCGGGCCGATCGACGTCTTCCGCTCTCTTGGCTTGCGCTAGTTGCTTTTGGCTCGGGTGTGTCGAAGATCGCTTCGCAAACCGTGGCCGCGCCGCCGATCGGGCCGTGCCCGTAGGCTTTGGCCGTTGTCGAGCAGGAGCGGGGAAGCAATGCGGGACGCGCTGGCCGGCCCTGGCGGGGCACGCATCCGATGGGTGGAGATCGACGGCACCGAACCGGTCCGGGTCTGCGTTCACGGGATCGGTTCGCAGGCGGCCGCTTACTTCACCCACGCGATGAGCCTGCCGCCCGCGGCGGGCAGGCGCACGCTGATGATGGACCTGCTGGGTTTCGGGCTCAGTGACCGCCCTGCGGATTTCGGCTACCGGCTTGAAGACCACGCCGATGCGGTGGCGCAGGCCCTGGACAGCGCCGGTGTCAGCGGCGTGGAGGCGATCGGTCACAGCATGGGCGGCGCGGTCATGATCGTGCTGGCCAGCCGCCGGCCGGACCTCGTCTCCCGGCTGATCGTGGCGGAGGCCCCGCTCGATCCTGTCCCCCCACCGCCGCCCGGCAACGTCGGCGTGACCACCTTCACCGAGGCCGAATTCGCTGCGGGCGGGATGACCCAGATCCTCGACCAGGTCGGGCCGCAGTGGGCCGCGACCATGCGGCTAGCCGATCCCATAGCGCTGCACCGCAGCGCGTTCGGCCTGCGCGCGGGAACCCGACCGGCCGTTCGGCAACTGCTGATGGCACTGCCCATCCCCCGGACGTTCCTGGTCGGCGCGCTCTCCACGCCGCTGGCGGGAAAGCAGGAGCTGGAGGCGGCGGGAGTGCTGGTCGTGACCGTCCCCGACGCCGGCCACAACATCATGCTCGACAACCCGCACGGGTTCGCATCCGAGATCGCCCGCTAGGTCAGACACCCACCGCTTGTTGGCAGCTCAGCGATCACGGCGACGACGGTCTTCGTTGGCATGTATACCCCCGCGACACAGGTATCGCCGGTGGAGCCGCCGAACCGGATGCCGTCCGCGGCCGCGACAACCTGCACTCGCCACAGCCCCAGCCACTCGAGCAGCACGCGAACAGTTCCAAGCGACACGCCGCCCTGCCGCCGGTAGGCGTCGAGGCTGTCCATAACCGTGCGGACGCAGGAATGGTGCAGGATCGTGTCCTGCACGTCGAGCCGCGGGCGCACGCCGAAGGCGGCCGCAGCCACCCGGTTGCGTTCCAGGTAGGCGTCCTGCGGCTCCGACATGGCCACAGCCGACGGCACACCGCAGGCGCGGCCATGTTCCGTCAGGTAAGCAATGATGACTGCCCGCTGCACTCCACCATGATCAGATTCTTGTTTGACAGGGTGCGGGCGCATGTCGGCGGCGAGAAGGAGCAACACCGCCAGCGCCATATACAGTCGCCATCCCATGGGCGCCAATCGTAGGGCAGCGGCCGTTGGTCGCGCTGACTCCAGGTTGCGCGGAACTCGACGTGGCCACGGCACGGACCGACGGGCCACCGACCGACGGGCCACCGACCGACGGGCCACCGACCG
>NZ_BONY01000080.1 GCF_016862955.1 Rhizocola hellebori
CGGCGATTTGGCGGGCGATGTCGGCGATGACGGGGCCGTAGCCGGCGAGGTTGCCTGGGTTGTTGGTGAGGCGGGCGAGCATTTCCAGGTCGCCGGTCAGCTCCACCCCACCAGCCCGGGAGCTGGTGGTGTTGCCTCGCAGCAGGTTGAGGAAGGTGTCGGCCCGCAGCTGGTCGAGGCTGCGTGGGTCTCCGGCCCGTTTGAGCTCACGGGCCAACGCGGTCAGCCGATTCGACGCGGCTAGGGCGTCTTCGGCGGGCAGGTTCAGGCCGAGCAGGGTGGCGCTGCCGTCTTGGGTGGGCTGCAGCTCGACGCGGCGTTGCCGGATTCGGGCGAGGCGGCGTATGGCGGCGGCTTCGGGGTCGGCGGTGATGACGAGTTTGGCTAGGCGGTTGCGTAGCTCGCCGGTGGTCAAGCCTGGTGCCAGGGGCAGGATCTGGGCCACGATCGTGCGGGCCAGGGTGAGGTTGAGGGTGGTGACGGCGTCGGCGATGACGCGGGCTTTGGGTAGGTCGATGTCACCGGTGGCCAGGGCGGCGTTTACGGCGGGTAGGCGGCGCACGATGGCCTCGGCCAGTTCCAGCTGGGTGTCGGCGGCGCGTTGGGTCCAGACCAGCGCGCAGGAGATCTCGAACCCGGCGAACTCGGCGACAGGGGTGGCATCCGCTACTACGACCGCCTCGGCATAGAACTCCGCCTGAGCCCGGGATATCGCACGCGCTTTGGCGATCAAACGCTCGAGAACCCCCGTTTCGAACACGTCATGAGGCTACCCGGACCCACCGACAATTCCCGAAGCGTGGATCTTGCGGTGATGGGTGAGCGATTAGGATCGCTGGGTGAGTGGTGGCGCGGTGGTGGTGCGGGAGCGGCGCGGGGATGAGGTTGCGGCTTGTGTCGCGGTGCTTGCGTTGATACATAAGGCTGAGGCCTATCCGTGGCACTGGCCGCAGGACGCGGCGCGCTGGCTCACGCCGCGGAACATGTTGCGGGCGTGGGTGGCGGTTGGGGATGCTGGCGCGATCGCTGGGCATGTCATGGTGCGCGGGGCGGTGGAGGGCGAGTCTGCGACGGTGAGCCGGTTGTTTGTGTCGCCGGGCTATCGCGGGCTCGGGCTCGGGGTTCGGTTTCTTGAGCTGGCTCGGGACTGGGCGGTGGAGAACGGGCGAGGCCTGGACCTCGAGGTGGACTCGGAAAGGCATGCGGCCATTGGGCTTTACGAGCGTATGGGGTGGCGCAAGACGGGTGGCTATGTTGCCGATTGGGTGACGCCCGCGGGTGAGCCGGTTACCTTGCTTCGCTACGCGCTAGCGTGAGCAGTTGCTCCTTTTGGGTCGGGGTCGCGTGGGCCAGGTACCCCCCGCTGAATCGATCGTCCGTAGTGACCTCCCTGCCGATCGGTGCGGGCAGGAGCAGGCTCTGAGCCAGGTCAGGCAGCTCGATTTCGGCGAGGAGGAGTCCGGCCAGGTCGCCGTGGAACTTGTCGACGGCGAAGGACTGCTGGCCGACCTGCCAGAGACGGCGCGTTTTGCGCAGGATCGTGGCGGGCAGCTGGCGAAGCCTTTCGTATTCGGCCTCGGCGAGATAGATGTTGGTGATGGCCACGGTGGACGGGTTGGCTTCGTCGGGGCGGACCTTCTGGCAGAACTTGTAGACCACCTGCGAGTCGGCCTCGACCCGGCGCAGGCGCAAGCGGGTGCCGACGAGATAACGGTCCTCGATGAGCCGCGGATCCTTGGCCTGGGCCGGCATGTCGGTGAGCAGGAAGCGTCTTTCCCGCTCGAGCTTCGCGTATTTGCCCGAGCCGGGCTGGCGCGCCCAGCTCACCGCATCGTCAATCACACCGCGAGATTAGCGCGCGTGCCAGGCTGCCAGGACCTCTGATTCCTCCGAAGGAGTGAGTCCGGCGCGTCGATTGATCTCCGGATCGGTTTCGAGCCAGGCGAAGGTGTCGCGCGCGGTGTCGATCAACGGACGGGGTGACAGCCCGCCGGCGTAGGCGGGCGAGGTGTCGCGGGCCATGAAGCCCGCGTATTCGGGGACGGGCAGCCACATGGGCAGGGTGCGTTCCCCCATCCACGGGCCAACCTTTTGCGCGGCAAGGAAATCTTGGTCGACCCAGGTAAGTTCGGGGGCGACCCCGACGGCGGCGGCGATGCCGTCGAGGAATTCGCCGCGGGTGATCGGGGTGCACATCCCGTCGTAGATGCCGGTCTGGCCGGAGGAGGCCGCGCGCACATGCCAGTCGGCGAGGTCGCGGACGTCGATCCATTGGACGTGGTCGGAAGGGGTACCGGGGGCGAGGATCTCACCACCCCGGGCGAGCCGGGAAACCCAGTAGTGGAAACGGTTCTCGGCCGCGCCTGGGCCGACGATGAGCCCGGCCCGATCGATGAAGACCGGCAGGCCGGTTTCCAGCACGAGCTGTTCGCAGGTGACCTTCCACTGGCCGTAGAACTGCATGTCGGTCTCGTCGACGTCGGGTGGGGCGGCTTCCTTCAGCGGGCCTTCCGTGGTCTGAAACGGTGTGGCGTCGTCGGCGTACACCGAACAGGTGGAGACGAAGGACCAGTGGCCGGTACGCTTGGCCAGGGTCGCCACCGCGGCGCGGACCTGGCTCGGGTGGCGGGCGACATCGATGACAGCGTCGAAGTTTCCGTCCAGTTTGGACAAACCGTCGGGCGTGCTGCGGTCAACCTGAACGAAATTCGCGCCCGAAGGCGGGTCGCCGGCGCTGCCCCGGGCGGCGCAGGTGACATCGTGGCCGGCGGCCAGGGCGGCGCGGGCTATTTCCCGGCCGAGGAGAGCTGTTCCCCCGAGAATCAGTAGCTTCACGCCGCCAGCCTGACCGGTAGACGGACGTGAAGCCAACAACATTCGCTGACAGCAGAGGTTTTCTAAGGCGGAGGGGTTCGCGGGGAGTCGAGCCAGGTGTGGATGAGCTGGGTGAAGTCGCGGCCGGTGTGGCGGTTGACGAAGGCGATAAAGGAGGTCCTGTCCTGGGTGCTGAAGCGCCTTTCGGAAACCCATGCCTTGCCCAGGGCGTAGAACGACTCCTCGCCGATGTTTTTGCGGATCTGGTGCAGCAGCAACGCGGGACATATGTAGACATTCGACTCGGCGAAGCTGTCGGCCCGGGGATGGCCGGGCGGGCCGAACTGTGCGCGCAGCTCGGCGTCGCGCTGCCGTGCCCAGGTCTCCCAGGACTTGTCGCTCACCTTGTCGCGGTTGTTGGACCAGAGGGACTCGATGTACATCGCCCAGCCCTCGTTGAGCCACAGCTCGTTCCAGTTGCTCGGGCCGACGGCGTCCCCGAACCATTGATGCGCGTATTCGTGGACGAGGACGTCTTCGAGGTCGGAGGCGCGCTCCATCTTGAAGTTGCCCATGGTGAGCAGCTGCTGGGTCTCCATCGCCGACTTCGAGGGCACGATCACCACTCCGGCGCTCGGGAACGGGTAGGGGCCGAATCGGAATTCAAGCCACTCCAGGTACTGCGGGGTTTTGCGGATGGCCGGCATCATCGCGTCGTCGATGCCGGGCCGGTACCAATAGGTCAGCGGGATCCCGTGCGGCCCGATCGCGGTTTCCTTCTTGTATTTGCCGACGGCCAGCGTGGCCAGATAGCTGGCCATCGGGTCGGTGGCGGTGTACTTGAAGGTGTTTCCAGCCTGCCCGGCCGGAGTCCCGCTGGCTATCCCCGCCCAGCCCTCGGGCACCGTGATGGCTATGTCATAGAGCGCTTTGTCCGATGGATGATCATTTACTGGGTACCAGGTGAAAGCGCCATATGGTTCCTGCATCGTCCACAGCGAGCCGTCCGGGGTAACGGTGAGCCCGAGGCCCTCAGCGTCACTGCGGTGCGAAGGCATAGGCACTGTCGCGGGCGTGCCGTGATAGACGATCACCAGGGTGGCGTAGCGATCCTTGGCCAGCGCGACCGGGATGGTGAGGTTGTCATCGGCGATGCTCGAAGCGGTGGTCAGCCCGTCAACGGTCACCGACTCCACGGTGAAGGTGTGCGAGAAGTCGAGCGTGATCTTGGGTAGGAACGTGTTGGCGCGCATCCGCACCGTCGCCGCGCCGGTGAGCTGTTTTTCGGCCGGCTCCCAGGTCAGGTCGAGACCGTAGTGGAGCACATCGATGCCAACGCTGCCGTGCTGGGGGTAGAGCGGATCGGCGACCGGCACGGACTGACCAGCCTGCCAAGGCGCGTAATCGAGGCCTTTGGGCGGGCTGGCGGTGGCCGGGCCGGGCAGGGGCGCGGGGGGTGTCAGGGGCGAGCAGGCACCGAGCGCTAGGAAAGCGGCCATGAGGAGAGCGATGCGGCGCATCTGTGCACGATAAACGAGCTTGGCGCGCGCGGTAGGCTGGTGGCGACACCCCGTCTCCGACCCGGAACGGGGCATTTCGGCGTGGCCGACGCTCGCGAAGGATTCCACGATGCTTAATGCACTGCTAGAGGCTGCCGCCGCCGATCCGGCTTTGCAGCGGGTGGCGCAGCTTGCCTCGGGTCAGGCCGAGCTAGACGTCACCGCGCCTGTTGCGGCCAGGCCGTTTCTCGTGGCGACCGCGGCCAGGCAGCGGCCTGTGCTGGCGATCACGGCGACCAGCCGGGAGGCCGAGGATCTGGCCGATTCGCTTACCGCTTTCGTGGAGCCTGAGCAGATTGCGGTTTTCCCGAGCTGGGAGACATTGCCGCATGAGCGGCTTTCGCCGCGCTCGGACACGGTCGGCCGGCGGCTGGCCGTGCTGCGCAGGCTGGCGCATCCGGAAAAGGCGGAGCTGCGGGTCATCGTCGCGCCGGTGAGAAGCCTGCTGCAGCCTCAGCTCAAGGGGCTGGGCGACCTCGAGCCGGTTGAGCTCAAGCCCGGCCAGAGCCAGGAGCTGGAGCCGATCGCCCGCACCCTGTCCGATCTGGCCTACGCCCGAGTCGACCTGGTCACCAAACGCGGCGAGTTCGCGGTGCGGGGCGGAATTCTGGACATCTTCCCGCCTACCGATGAGCATCCGTCGCGGGTGGAGTTCTGGGGCGACGAGGTCGAGGAGATCCGTACTTTCTCCGTGGCCGACCAGCGAACCATCGACAAGGTTGACCGGCTGTGGGCGCCGCCCTGCCGCGAGCTGCTGCTGACCCCCGACATCCGTGAGCGCGCGGCGGAGCTTGCGGAGCAGCATCCGGCCCTGGCCGAGATGCTCACCAAACTGGCCGAGGGGATTCCGGTCGAGGGCATGGAGTCACTCGGGCCCGCGCTGCACCGTGGCCGCGACTCGATGGAGCTTCTGCTCGACTGCGTTCCCCCGGAAACCCTTGTCCTGCTTGCCGATCCGGAGCGGATCCGGACCCGTGCGCACGACCTGGTGCGGACCAGCGACGAGTTCTTGGAGGCGTCCTGGGCCGCGGCGGCGACCGGCGCCAAGGCGCCCATCGATCTGGGGGCCGCCGCCTTCCACTCGCTGGCCGGGGTCCGCGAGCATGCCCTGGCGCTGGGCCTGCCGTGGTGGACAACCTCTCCGTTTGGCCTGTCCGAAACCGAGGCCAAGCCGGACGACACGCCCTGGCTGGACAAGGCTGACCTGGATGTCACGCCGGACACCGGGATGGTGGTGAGCCTGGACGCGGGCCAGGCCCCCGTCTACCACGGGCAGACCGAGCGTGTGGTTCAGGACGTGGCGGCGTGGCTTGCCGATGGCTGGCGGGTGGCCCTGGTCTTCGGCGGCCACGGCCCCGCCCAGCGCGCCGCCGAGGTGCTGCGCGACGCGGGCATCGGGGCGAGCGTGGGCGCCACCATCGCCGCGCAGGGCGTCAGCATCGTTACCGGGCCGCTCACCCACGGGCTGGTTTCGCCCGTGGCGAAGCTCGCCGTGCTCACCGGTTCCGATATCTCGGGCGGCCGCGGCAGCACCAACCGCGAGCTGGGCAAGATGCCGTCGCGCCGGCGCAACACCATCGACCCGCTGGAGCTGCGCTCGGGCGACTTCGTCGTGCACGAGCAGCACGGCATCGGCAAGTACGTGGAACTGGTGCAGCGCAAGGTAAACGGGGCGGATCGCGAATATCTCGTCATCGAGTACGCGGCGTCCAAGCGGGGTCAACCCGGCGATCGCCTCTTCGTGCCGACCGACTCCCTCGACCAGCTGAGCCGTTACGTGGGCGGGGAGTCGCCGACCCTGCACAAGATGGGCGGCTCCGACTGGCAGAAGGCAAAAGCGCGGGCGCGCAAGGCTGTTCGGGAGATCGCGGCACAGCTCATCCAGCTTTACGCGGCCCGCCAAGCCGCCCCGGGGCACGCCTTCGGACCCGACACCCCTTGGCAGCGCGAGCTTGAGGACGCCTTCCCCTATCAGGAGACGCCCGACCAGCTCTCCGCGATCGACGAGGTCAAGTTCGACATGGAAAAGCCGGTACCCATGGACCGCCTGATCTGTGGCGACGTCGGCTTCGGCAAGACCGAGATCGCGGTGCGCGCCGTCTTCAAGGCCGTGCAGGACGGCAAGCAGGTAGCCGTGCTCGTGCCCACCACACTGCTTGCGCAGCAACACTTCAGCACCTTCTCCGAGCGTTTCTCCCAGTTCCCCGTCGTTCTCCGCCAGCTGTCGCGCTTTGCCACGCCGAAGGAGGCGGCCGAGACCATCGAGATGGCGGCCGATGGTCGCGTGGATGTGGTTATTGGTACCCACAGATTGCTGCAACAGTCGACCCGCTTCCACCGGTTGGGCCTGGTCGTGGTCGACGAGGAACAGCGCTTTGGCGTGGAACACAAGGAAAAGCTCAAAGAGATCCGGGCCAATGTCGACGTGCTGACCATGTCGGCGACGCCGATCCCGCGCACGCTCGAAATGTCGATCACCGGTATTCGGGAGATGTCGCAGATCAATACGCCGCCGGAGGAGCGGCACCCGGTGCTCACCTACGTCGGCGGCTACGACGACAAGACGGTGGCGGCCGCCATCCACCGCGAGCTGCTGCGCGACGGGCAGGTTTTCTACCTGCACAACCGGGTCGAGTCGATCGAAAAGGCGGCGCGTCGCCTGCGCGAGCTGGTTCCCGAGGCCCGCGTCGCCGTCGCGCACGGCCAGATGGGCGAGGATGCTCTGGAAAGGGTGATGGTTGGCTTCTGGGAGAAGGAGTTCGACGTTCTCGTCGCCACCACGATCATCGAGTCCGGGTTGGACATCCCGAACGCCAACACGCTCATCCTGGAACGCGCCGACCTGCTCGGTCTGGCGCAGCTGCACCAGATCCGGGGCCGGGTCGGGCGGGGCCGGGAGCGCGCCTACGCCTACTTCCTCTACCCGCCCGAGAAACCGCTGACCGAACAGGCGCATGAGCGGCTGGCCACCATCGCCCAGCACACCGAGCTGGGCGCGGGCATGTATGTGGCGATGAAGGACCTCGAAATCCGCGGGGCCGGTAACCTGCTCGGCGGCGAGCAGTCCGGCCACATCGAGGGCGTCGGCTTCGACCTCTACATCCGGATGGTCGGCGAAGCGGTGCAGGCGTTCAAGGGCGACGGCACCCAGGCCGAAGAGGTCGTCGAGGTCAAAATCGACCTGCCCATCGATGCCCACCTGCCCGAGGAGTTCATCGAGGCGGAAAGGCTGCGGCTGGAGATCTACCGCAAGCTCGCCTCCGCACGCACCGAGGAGGCGCTGCAGGAGGTCATCGCGGAGGTCACCGACCGCTACGGAGAGCCGCCCGCTCAGGTCGCCAACCTGGTGGCGGTAGCCCGCCTGCGGCTGCTCGCGCGGCGCTACGGTTTGTCGGAGATTTCGTTGCAGGGCAAGCATGTGCGCTTCTCGCCGATCGAGCTGGCCGATTCCAAGCAGTTGCGGCTCAAGCGGTACCACCCGGATGCGGTCTACAAGACGGCGACGAACCAGATTTCGGTGCCCGCACCGATGACGCGCCGTGTCGGCGGCGAGCCCATGCGTGACCAAGCGTTGCTGGACTGGTGTGCCCAGCTCCTCCGTGACCTGCTCGGGGAGGCATAACGCTTACCATGTCCGAAAACCGCGATCGTCCGCCCCGCTCTGCTGACTACCATGGAGCGATGCGCTGGTCCTACATCGACTCACCCATCGGTGAGCTTTCCTACGCGCTCGACGACACGGGCGTGTGCTCCGTCCACTTCGGACTGAAGAAGGACGCCACCCTCGGCGACGACGAGGCCGCCCGCCAGCTGCGCGCCTACTTCGACGGCTCGCTGACCGACTTCGACCTCCCGCTCTCCGTGCGGCGAGGCAGCGAATTCGAGCGGGCGGTGTGGCGGCAGATGCAGATCATCCCTTACGGCGAAACAAAGTCCTACGGCTATGTGGCGGCAGCGGTCGGTGAACCCGGTGGCGCGCAAGCTGTCGGCACCGCCTGCAACCGCAACCCGCTGCCCGTCATCGTTCCGTGCCATCGCATCATCGGCTCAGACGGCAAACTCGTCGGCTTCGGCGGCGGCCTGGAACGCAAACGCATCCTCCTCGAGCTGGAGGCCAACGTAAAAATGCAACTCGACTGGGGCATTGCTTCGTGAACTTCGACCCCGTAATTGTCGCCATGATCTCGGCCATTCAAATGCTGGACCAAGCGACCGAGGAAGAAGCTGCCCCGAGCTTCGCGGTGGAGGTGCAACAGGTCATGGGGGATTATCTGGACGAACTGTCGGGTGACGATGCGCGCGAGTTTCGAGAAATCCTGCTGCGCATCGCCGACGAACGTTCCTCCGGGGATCCCTTGATCTCGCAGTACCTTCGGCGGCTCGCCGACGGGTTAGGCGTGTTTGCGGGTGGTGAGGGTGAGGGTTAGCCAGCAGACGGCCAAGGCGATGGCGCCGTAGGCGAAGGCCGGCCAGTAGATGGGCGGGGTGCCGATCACTATGCCCTGCAGCCACGCGGCTGCGGCGACTGCGCCGGTGGCCAGCGCCGCGCCGAACACGGCCGCAGCGGCGGCGGCGGTCAGGCCCGGCCCGGAGGCGCGGGTGGTGACGCTGGGAGCGATGGTGGCGGAGGACGGGCGGTCCGAGGGGATCAAGTCCTTCGAGCGGGTGTAGGCGAAGGCCAGGAAGACCAGGTCGATGGCGACCGCGCCGGCGAAGAGGAAGAACGGCGGCAGCGACGGCGGGAAGGCGGTGCCGGTGAGCATCAGCCAGGCGACCGCGCGGTAGGCGAGGTAGCCGCCGGCGATCGCGGTGGCGGTGAACCGGGCACCGATGAAGTGGCGGGCGGCGACGAGGGTGAGCAGGGCGGCGCCGGCCATCCAGGCGGGGTAGACCCAGGAGTCGACGGGCAGCGCGAAGCCCTGGACGGCGACGTCGTCGATCGGGCGGCCGATCTGGTCGGCGGCGAACTTCAGCAGGTCGTGCTCGGCGGTCGGGGTGCCGTTGCGCCACGCCTCGAGGGAGAGAGTGCCGTATTCCTGGTGCTGGCTGGGGAACAGGACGTTTTCGAGGAAGAAGCCCCAGAGCGCGGCGCTGACGATGGTCCGGATGCGGCCGGGCGGGGTCGAGATCCAATAGCCTCTGGCGCAGCCGAGCAGCATCAGCGCCGTACCCAGATAGAGAAGAGCGTGGGAAAGGCTCCAGGCGGTGATGTCGAGGCCATTGATCTCGTGGTTGAGGATGTCGATCGGGATGGCGATCAGGAAGATCGCCGTGCCGAGCACCATCAGCCGCTTGGCGAGCTTGTCGACGCCGACGCTGAACCGGGCCTGATACAGCACGAGCGCGACCACCATCACCGTGCCGACGGTGTTGAGGATGTGCGGCGGGGCGGCCGTGTCGCGCAGCCACTTGAAGTGCCACGACATGTCCCAGGTCGAGCCGAGCATCTTGAGGGTGAAGGCCACGAGCCAGAGCCGGTAGATCACCTTCACCATGGCGGGCGCTTGATCCGGGCGCGGCCCGCTGCGGGCGAGGGTCACCCACTCTTCGGGGGTGCGCGGAAGCGTCTGCATGGTCACGGGCAGATTGTGCACCGTGGAGCAGGTGAAAGTTAACCCTGAAAATTCCCCTAGAGCATCTTCGTGAGAAAGTGAGCGCGTGCGCAAACGTCTCGCCGCCTCGATTGGCCTCGCCGCTGCCCTGCTCAGCCTGACCGCATGTCGGTCGTCGCCAGCGGTCGCCGCCTATGTGGGGAACACCGCGATCACCGAGCAGCGCGTCACCGACGTGCAGAACAGCACGGTCGTGCCGGTGGACACCACGGGCGCCAAGAGCGAGCCGATCGACCGCAGATCGGTGGTCGAGACGCTGGTGCTGCTGCAGACCTGCGAGGATCATCGCGCCAAGAACTCCTTCGAGCCGCGGTCGATCACCTCGGAGCAGGTGGTGGGGACGCTGCCCGCGCCGAAAGATCCGGCACAGGGCGAAGAGTGGGCGAAGAACATGGCCGACACCGAATTCGTGGCGCTGCGCGGCAAGATGCTCGCCTGCGTGTTCGCGATGCCGACCACCCCGGCCACCCCGACCGACGCCGAGCTGCGCGACATCTACGACAAGGCGCTGGCGGCGGGAGCGGTCGGCCCGGGGATCACCTTCGAGCAGATCGCCCCGCAGATCAAGCAGGACCAGCAGGTCGCCACTCAGCTCGCGGTGAAGCACGAGCTGGACAAGCTGTTCAGCGAGAACGACGTGACCGTGAACCCGCGCTACGGCGAGCTGCCCTTCCCACTGCTCAGCTTCCAGAACGGCCCGGCCCTCGAAGTGTCGATGGGACAGCCGAATGAGGTAGTTCAAGACCGGTGACAGCGCGAGTCGTCCTTCTCGTCACCTCACCACGGCTGCCGGCCGGGCTGCTGACGGCCCAGGCGTGGGACCTGGTGCGGGCCAATCCGGTGCTCGCGGAAAGGCCGACGCCGCAAACGCAGGCCCTGCACGCCGCCGGGGTCGAGGTGCAGATCGTCGCGCCAACGGCCGACGCTGTGCTGGAGAAGGCGCAGCCGACCGTGGTGTGGCTCGCCAGCCCGTCCGGAGATGAGGGGCTGGCCCGCGAGATCGGCATGCGGCTGGCCCGTGAGCCCGCCCTGGCCGAGCTGGAACTCATGTACGGCTCCTGGGACCCGCCGGGCGCCAAGCTTCTCGACGCGGTGGCGGTCATCGACCGACTGCGCGCCGAGGACCCGTGGAAGCGCGAACAAACCCACCGGACGCTGGCGCGCTACCTGCTGGAGGAAGCGTTCGAGGCGCACGACACGATCCTCGCCGAGGATTACGCCGCCCTGCGCGGGGAAATGGGTGACGTGCTGCTTCAGGTGCTCCTGCACGCGCGTATGGCCGAGGAGCTGCCCGACGACGAGTCGTGGACCATCGACGACGTCGCGGGCGACTTCGTGGACAAGATGATGCGGCGCAACCCGCACGTTTTCGGCGGCCTCGAGGTAAGTGACACCGCCGAGATCATCGAGAACTGGGAACGGATCAAGCAGGCGGAAAAGCCCCAGCTGTCCTTTGTGGATAGTGTGACATGGTCTCTACCAGCACTTCTCCTGGCGAACAAGGTGCTGGAGAAGGCGCGCCGGGTCGGCGCGGCCGAACCGGAGGGCGAAGGCGCCCTCGGCGATCGGCTGCTCAAGCTGGTGGCCGAGGCGCCCCCCGACACCGACGCCGAAGCCGAGCTTCGCCTGGCGTTGCGCAGGTATGCCGAAGGCATTGACGCCAGCTAAAATCCCGCAATGCCACAGCAGTTTGTTCCACTGGCTGAGCGCATCGCCGATGCCCTGCTGGAGTCGAGCCCGGCCGCCGCCTCGTTTGCCGGAGATCACCGGTTTGATGACCAGCTGCCTGACTTCTCCCCGGACGGCGTCATGGCCCAGGCTGCCATGCTCCGCGACGCGGCTGTTGCGCTGTCGCAAGTGGACGCCGATGGGCTCGCGCTCGCGGAGCGGACGGATCACGCGATCCTGAGCCATCTCGTCGACCGCCAGCTCTTCGAGCTGACCGAGCTGCGTCAGCACGAGTGGAATCCCTTGCAGCACAACCCCGGGGCGCTGTTGCACGCGCTGATGGCTCGCCAGTTCGCTCCGGTCGCGCAGCGGCTGGAGTCGATCGCGGGACGGCTGGAGAAGATCCCGGACACCCTGGCGGTGGCGCGTACGGTGCTGCGCGACTGTCCCCAGATCCACCTGGAGACCGCCGCCCAGCAGTTCGCGGGCTCGGCCGCGCTGGTCCGCGACGAGCTGCCGCCGCTGGTCGCGCAGGCGCCTTCGCTGGCGAGCCGGGTGGAGCCCGCGGCGCAAGCGGCAGCCAAGGCGCTGGACGAGTTCGGTGCGTGGTGCGCGGAGCGGGCCACCCGCGGCGACGGCCGCGACCCGCGGCTGGGCCGCCGGCTCTGGGAGGCGCGGCTCTGGTACACGCTGGACACCGAGCTTTCCGCGGCACAGGTGCTGCAGCGCGCGTGGGACAACCTGGAAAGGGTGACCTCACAGCTGCGCGAGGTGTTTGGGGTAAGCGACGCCGCCGGGATCAAGGCCGCGCTCGACGAGCTGGCCGACGATCATCCGGACAACGACTCGATCGTCAGACTGGCCAAGGAGAGCATCGAGGAGACGACCGATTTCGTGCGCCTGCACGAGCTGGTCACGCTCATCGACGATCCCTTGGTGGTCCAGGAGATGCCCGAGTTCGCCCGCGGGGTGGCGGTGGCCTACTGCGACCCGCCCGGAGAGCTTGAGACGGCGCGAACTCCGACCTTCTACTGCATCGCGCCCACCCCGGCGGACTGGTCGGAGCAGCGGGTGGAGTCGTTCTATCGCGAGTACAACAACCACATGGTGCGCAACCTGACCGTGCACGAGGCGATGCCGGGTCACTTCCTGCAACTGGCGCACTCCCGGCGGCACAGGGGGTCGAGCCGGGTAAGGGCGCTGGGCTTCTCCGGCCCGTTCGTCGAGGGGTGGGCGGTCTACGCGGAAGAGATCATGGCTGAGCGTGGCTACGGCGGGGTCCCGGTGCGCGCACAGCAGCTCAAGATGCAGCTGCGGATGACCATCAATGCGCTGCTGGATCAGCTGATTCACTGCGAGGGGATGACCGAGGAGGAAGCGATGGCGCTCATGCTGGAGCGAGGCTTCCAGGAGGAGGGGGAGGCGGCCGGGAAATGGCGGCGGGCCTTGCTGTCCTCGACCCAGCTGTCGACCTATTTCGTGGGCTATTCGGAGGTCAGCGCGATCGGCCGGGCCCGCCCTGAGCACCTGTCGGTGCGCGAGTGGCACGATGCCATGCTCGCTGAAGGCTCACCCTCTCCACGCCATCTACGTAGCCTGCTGAATATCTGAATAGCGCCGATATGAGAGGCTGTCTCGTATGCGTGCCGTCCCCCTCCGACTTGTTGCTGCCCTGTGCCTGGCGGCTTTTGGCGTAGGCGGATGCGAGGCGATCAATGAAGCCACCGCTCCGATCGAAAGAGGCGAGCTCCTCGACGACATGTCCACTCAGCTCGACCGCGGCAAATCCGTGCTTTATCACGCCGACTACCAGCTCGCGGGCGGATACAAGGCGAGCGTGGGGCAGCAGATCGCGCCGGCGCGCACGGTCTACCGGTACCCAGGCGGAATGATCCTTGTGCATGGGAGTGACCAGACGAGCTGCAACACGACCTCGCGTCCGGCCAAGTGCGACGTGAACTCGATCACGCTGGCCGGTGCCGGCGTGCCCTCGACCTACGCCGAGGCCACCAAGCACGGCCTGATCACCGCCCCGGTCGTCGTCGACCTGCTCAAGGTCGCGGCTCTCGAGCCGGGCGCCTCGGTCGAGCCGCACGACACCACCATCGCCGGTCAGCAGGCCAGCTGCCTTGAGGTTTCTGGGCTCACCGATGCGATCAGCCCCGCCTTTTCCGCGTGTGTCACCGCCGAGGGCGTGCTCGCGAGCTTCAAGGGGCTGGTCGGCGGCGTCAACGTGGACCAGGCTTTGATCGAGGTGACCAAGCGCGTTGCCGAGGATGCCTTCTCGCTCCCGGTCGGGGCAGATGTAGCAGACCTCCGTCCGCGTGCCAGTGCGGCCTCGATAGGCTGAGCAATTAGTCCGGCTGCGGCGTTGCGGCCGGTTTGACAACCGGCAGATATGGCACGAAGGAGCGACACGTGGCCACCATCTTCGTAGTAAGAGCCCGCGAGATCCTGGATTCCCGCGGCAATCCGACCGTAGAGGTGGAGATCGGGCTCGACGACGAGACCGTTGAGCGCGCCGCTGTCCCCTCGGGCGCGTCGACCGGAGCGTTCGAGGCGCATGAGCTGCGCGACGGGGACAAGGGCCGCTACTCGGGCAAGGGCGTCGAGAAGGCCGTCACCAACATCGAGGACGAGATCGCCGAGAAGATCGTCGGGTTCGAGGCCAGCGAGCAGCGCTTCATCGACCAGACGATGATCGACCTGGACGGCACTCCCACCAAGAGCAAGCTGGGCGCCAACGCCATCCTGGGCGTCTCGCTGGCGGTGGCGAAGGCCGCCGCGAAGAGCGCGCAGCTGCCGCTCTACCGCTATCTGGGCGGGCCCAACGCCCATGTCCTGCCAGTGCCGATGCTGAACATCCTCAACGGCGGCGCGCACGCGGACTCCAATGTGGACATCCAGGAGTTCATGATCGCTCCGATCGGCGCGCCCACCTATCGCGACGCGCTGCGCTCGGGCGCCGAGGTGTATCACGCGCTGAAGTCGGTGCTGAAGAAGAAGGGCTTCGCGACCGGTCTGGGCGACGAGGGCGGCTTCGCGCCGAGCCTGCCGGCCAACGAGTCGGCGCTCGAGCTGATCGCCGAGGCGGTCCAGGCGGCCGGTTACACCCTGGGCAGCGACATCGTGCTGGCGCTGGACGTGGCGGCGACCGAGTTCTACAAGGACGGCTCCTACGTCTTCGAGGGCGCGCAGAAGTCGAGCGACGAGATGATCGCCTACTACGCCAAGCTCGCCGAGAGCTTCCCGATCGTCTCCATCGAAGACCCGCTGGCCGAGGACGACTGGGCCGGCTGGAGCTCGATGACCCGCCAGCTCGGCAACAAGATCCAGATCGTGGGTGACGACCTGTTCGTCACCAACCCCACCCGCATCGAGCGCGGCATCGCCGAGGGCGCGGCCAACGCCGTGCTGGTCAAGGTGAACCAGATCGGCTCGCTCACGGAGACCTTCGACGCGGTAGACCTGGCTCACCGCAACGGCTTCCGCTGCATGATGAGCCACCGCTCGGGCGAGACCGAGGACACCACCATCGCCGACCTGGCGGTGGCCACCGGCTGCGGCCAGATCAAGAGCGGCGCCCCGGCCCGCACCGACCGCACGGCCAAGTACAACCAGCTCCTGCGAATCGAAGAAGACCTCGCCGACGCGGCTCGTTACGCCGGCGCTGGGGCCTTCCCCCGTTATCGTCGGTAGCTATGAGGCGTCAGGATCCGGTGCGCCGGCCAGCTCTTCGCAAGAGGGCGGCCGACGCACGGTCCAGCGCGAGACCCGCGGCGGCGCGGCGGCCCGCAATAGCCGGCGCCGCCAAGCGCCTGCGCGCGCCCGGCCAGGGTGGGCTTTCCGGCCGGGCGCTTGCTTTCCTGCTGGTCCTGGCCGTGCTCTCGCTGAGCTATGCGATCCCGGTGCGGATCTATCTGACGCAGCTGGCCGAGATCGACACGATGACGCAGGCGCAGGAGGCCCAGCGCCGCCATATCTCCTCGCTCGAGGAGGAGGCGGACAAGTGGAACGACGAGGAGTATGTGCGAATTCAGGTGCGCAAGCGGCTCTACTGGGTGCAGCGGGGTGAGATCCCGTTGATCCCGATCTGGGGAGACGCGATCGACATGGGCAAGCCGCCCACCAAGCCCGCCCCCACCACGTGGTACGAGACGCTGATGTCCAGTGTGGACGCTGCGAATGGATAGCGCTCAGGTTCCGCCGCCCGTTCATCAGGAGCCGACCCAGGAGGATCTCGCGGCCGTCAGCGCCCAGCTCGGCCGGCCGACCCGGGGCACGCGTGCCATCGCGCATCGCTGTCCGTGCGGGCGGCCCGACGTGGTGGAGACGGTGCCCCGGCTTGCCGATGGCACCCCGTTTCCGACGCTTTACTACCTGACCTGCCCGCGCGCCACGGCTGAGTGCAGCCGTCTGGAATCGGCCGGCCTGATGAAGGAGATGGCCAAGCGGCTCAATGAAGATCCAGAGCTGCTTTTCCGGTACCAGGAAGCGCACGATCTTTATTTGGCAAGACGGGAAAGCATCGGGCACGTGCCGGAGATCGCGGGTATCTCCGCCGGTGGCATGCCCGATCGCGTCAAGTGCCTGCATGTCCTATTAGGACACGCACTCGCGGCGGGGCAGGGGGTGAACCCCCTCGGCGACGAGGTGGTCGCAATCGTGGAGCCGTGGTGGGCGGACGGTCCCTGTGTCTGATGTGGTCGTCCGCAAAGCGCAGACCCGCCACGTGCGGGGGATCCGCAAGCTCATCGACGACTACAGCGGGGAACGCCGCCTGCTGAGCAAGGCCACTGTTTCGATCTACGAGGACATCCAGGAGTTCCGGGTCGCGGTCACCGCCGACGGTCATGTGGCGGGATGCGGTGCGCTGCATGTGCTTTGGGAGGACCTGGCGGAGATCCGCACGGTTGCCGTGGACCACACTTTCCGCGGGCAGAAGATCGGGCACCAGTTGGTGGCGGCCCTGATCGATGATGCGCGCGAGCTCGGTGTGGCGCGCGTTTTCGTGCTCACCTTCGAGTCGGGCTTTTTCGGCTCCTTCGGCTTTCAGGAGATCGACGGCGCGCCCGTGCCGCACGCCGTCTACGAACAGCTGCTGCGTTCCTATGACGAGGGTGTAGCTGAGTTTCTCGGACTGGAACGGGTCAAACCAAACACTCTGGGCAATACGCGGATGCTGCTGCGCCTGTAGATCAGTGATCAATACATTTGACACTGTACAGATATCACTGCGTCTGGAATCGTCCTCGGTGAGGTGTGCCAACGCTTCACCTATCCCAGGGGAGGACGGACCCAATGACGCGTCGTCGTCGGCAGGTCCTGGCCGGAGCCATCAGCGGCGTGCTCGTCATCGCGGCCGCCGCGATAGCAATTACTCTGACCGGGACAGCACCACCCCAAGCCGCCATTCGCGGCGACGGCGAGATGCCGGCCGCGCTCTCGCTGCATCTGGAAAAACTGCGCCGGGCCGCTCCCGGCAGCCAAGGCATGGCACCTGAAGGACCGGGCTCGGCACAGGACGCGGCGCTTGCGGCACGTGTCTATCCCGGTGACACGCTGACCGTCGCGCAGGTGGAGGCCGCTACTTCGGCGGCGACCCGGGCGTTCAGCCGGCCCTTCCAGTCAGGTCACGGCAAGAAGGGCACCTGGGTCAATGTCGGGCCGAGCGAAGCGGTGTATCCGTTCGAGGAGCTTCGCGACGTCACCAACTATGTGCCCAACGAGTACGTGGCGGGCGGACGCACCACGTCGTTGGTGATCAGCAAGTTCTGCATCTCCGTGCTCTGCCCGGCCTGGATCACCCCGGCCGGTGGCGGCGTGTGGCGGACGTGGAACATCCGCAAGAACGAGCCGAAATGGGACTACCTCGGGGGCCCGTTCGGCAGCAACGCGGTCGGCGCGGTGAGCGTCGATCCCAACGACCCGACCGGTTTGACCATCTATGTCGGCACCGGCGAGGCGAACATCTGCGCCTCCGGATGTGTGCACGGCGTGGGCCTTTACAAGTCGACCAACGGCGGCGTCACCTGGACCGGTCCCATCGGCAAGCCCGAGCTGGGCGGCAAGGGGATCGGCAAGATCGCCGTGAAGCAGGGCGACCGCAACACCATCTACGTGGGCACCACCACCGCACTCGCGGGTATGAGCGCCACCTGTTGCGGCGGCATCGTTCGGCCCGTTCCAGACGCGGCGAAGTGGGGCCTCTACAAGACCACCAACGGCGGCGCGACGTGGACCTTCATCCACAATGGAGCCGTCAACGCCGCCGACTGCACCGGCAGCGCGGCCGAGTTCGCCAACGCCGCCGTGTGTTCCCCGCGCGGCGTGCGCCACCTCGAGCTTGACCCGGTGAACCAGGACATCGTCTACGCCTCCTCGTACGCCCGTGGTGTGTGGCGGTCCGGCGACGCCGGTGCCACCTGGACCCAGATCAAGGCCTCCATCAACCCGGCGCTGACGCAGAGCCGTCCGGCGTTCGACGTGACGAAGCTGCCGAACGGCAAGACCCGGATGTACGTCCACGAGGGCAACGCCGGCAGCCCGTATTCGCGGTTGTTCCGCAGCGACGACGTCGCCGGCGGCACACCCACGTTCACCGATCTGACCAGTGCCAACCCGGCCGACCCGGGTTTCGCCACCTTCAACCTGTGTGGCGGGCAGTGCTGGTACGACGTCTTCGTCACCACCCCCGACGGTCACCCCGACGTGGTCTACGCCGGTGGCTCGTACTCCTACGGCGAGCCGATCGCGAACAAGCGCGCCGTGATCCTGTCGCAGGACGCGGGCGTCACCGGCACCGACATGACCTTCGACGGCACCGACCCGGTTCACCCCAACGGTTTGCACCCCGACCAGCATGCGCTGGTCACCAACCCGGGTAACCCGATGCAGTTCTTCGAGTCCAGCGACGGTGGCGTGGTGCGGTCCAGCGGCCAGCTCGTCAACCGCTCCGGCTGGTGCGACGCGCAGTGGCGTGGCCTGACCGATCCGGTTGAGCTGGCGCGCTGCCGGCAGATGCTCTCGGCCATTCCGTCCAAGCTGGACAGTGTGAACAAGGGCCTCACCACGCTGCAGTTCACCAGCATTTCGGTCAGCCCGCACGACTCCAAGCTGCTGACCGGCGGCACGCAGGACAACGGCACGTGGGAATCGGTCAACACGAACAAGTGGAAGAACACGATGATCGGTGACGGCGGATACGCCGGGTTCGACATCGCGGACAAGAAGTTCCGCTACCACAACTTCTTCGATGCGACCACCGAGGTCAGTTTCAACAACGGCGCTCTGGACAGCTGGATCTCCACCTTCGACCCGATCTTCGGGCTCCCGGGGACCCAGTTCTACGCGCCGGTCATCAACGACCCGGTCGTGTCCAAGACGCTGTTCGCCGGAACCGGCTTCACGGTGCACCGCACCAAGACCGCCGGCATCGGCGACCGAACCCTGGCCGAGGCCAACCGGATCTGCAACAGCTTCACCGGCACCTTCGAAGCGCAATGCGGCGACTGGGTGGAGCTTGGCCCGAATCGTCTCACCAGCGCCTTCTGGGGCACCAGAACCGGTGGCGCGGTGGCCGCGATCGAGCGGGCCCGCAATGACACCTCGACAGCGTGGACGGCCACCACCACCGGCCGGGTCTTCGTGACGCGCAACGTCGATGCGGAACCGGCGACGGCGGTCTCCTTCGACCGGATCGACACCGATTTCGCGGGCGCTCCCAACAGGTTCGTCAGCGGTATCCACGTCGACCCGGCCAACGCCAACCGGGCCTGGATCTCCTACAGCGGGTTCAACTCGATCACTCCGGCCACGCCCGGTCACCTGTTCCAGGTGACCTACGATCCGGTGACCGGGAGCTCCAGCTGGGTGGACGTGTCCAACGACTTCGGTGACCTGCCGGCCACCGATGTGGCTCGCGACGACGTCACCGGCGACCTGTACGCGGGGACCGACTACGGCGTGCTGCGGCTCGCCGCCGGTACCACCACGTGGACAGAGGCCGCTGCCGGTATGCCGAACGTGGAGATCACGAGCCTGGTGATCCTCCCGGGCGAGCGGATCCTCTACGCCGGATCGCACGGCCTGGGCGCCTGGCGATTGAATTTCAAAGATTGATGGATAGCAGCGATATCGTGCGGGGTCGCTTCGGCGGCCCCGCACGTTCCGTGGGCGCCATCTTCGTCCTTTCCGTCTTCGCGCTTCCCTTGCTGCTGCTCGTTTCCGGCTCGTTTCACGAGCCGGGGCGGCCGCCGCCACCGACACCAGACCTTGTCCCGCAGCCGTTTTCGGCACGCGGGTACGAGCTGGCCTTCGCGTGGGGCGGCCTGTTTCGCGCCAGCCTGAACTCGCTGATCGTGGCGCTGGTGACGGTGCCGTTGAGCGTGCTGGTCGCGTCGGCGGCCGGGTTCGCGCTCACTCAGATCTCGGCGCGGGCGCGCTGGCTGGTGCTGGCCGGTTCGGTGGTGGGTCTTATGGTTCCGGCGGCTGCTCTGCTGGTACCCAGATTCGTGGTGTTCAAGGAATTGGGCCTTACCAACACCTTGGCGCCTTTGGTCGCCCCGGCCCTGGTCGGCACGTCGCCGCTCTATGTGCTCGCCTTCTACCTTGCGTTCCGCGCCCTGCCAAGGGATCTCTACGATGCGTGCCGGATAGAGGATCTCTCTGCGCTGCGCACCTGGTGGCGGGTGGCGATGCCGCTGGTGCGGCCGGTGACCGGCGCGGTGACCGCATTGACGTTCGTCTTGACGTGGTCCAACTTCTTGGATCCACTTGTGTACGTCTATGACCGTGATCTGTTTACGTTGCCCATCGCGTTGCGTTCGTTAGCCACCCTCGACCCCACCGATTTTCCCGTCTTCCTGGCCGGGGCGGTGCTGGCGACAGTGCCCGCGCTGGTCATCTATGCCATAGCCCAGCGGAGGTTCCTTCGATGAAGAGGTTGCTCACCGCGGCGGTTGCCGCATTGCTGCTCGCAAGCTGCAGCACCACCGGAACGGAAAGCCCCAAAGACAACGCGCCGGTGCAGCTGCTGGTCTTCGGCAGCCCCGACGAGCTCGCGGCCTACCGCACGCTCGTGTCCGCCTACAAGGGTGGGCAGGTGCAGCTGGTCGAGGCCGCTGACCGTAAAGATCTGATCACGAAGCTGTCCACGTCGATCGCGGGCGGCGCGCCCCAGGACCTGTTCCTGATGAACTACCGTTTCTACGGCCAATTCGCGGCCAAGAACGCGATCGAGCCGATCGACGATCAGCTCAAAAAGTCGACGGTCATCAAGGCCGCCGACTTCTATCCCGAGGCGATGAAGCCGTTCCAGTGGGCGGGCAAGCAGCTGTGCATGCCGCAGAACGTGTCGAGCTTGCAGGTCTATTACAACAAGGGCCTATTCACCAAGTTCGGTGTGGCGGCGCCGAAGCCGGGCTGGACGTGGACCGACATGCTCACCACGGCACAGGACATGACCCGCGACGCGGCCGGCCACGTGGTCAAGGCGACCGAGCCCGAAGCGGGAGCGACCCCGCCGGCCGTGCACGGCCTGGGGACGGAGTCGGTGATGATCCGGTTGGCTCCGTTCGTCTGGTCCAACGGCGGCCAGCTGGTGGACAACGACGCCAAGCCGACCCGGTTCACCTTCGACACCCCGGCCGCCCGGGAGGCGCTGAAGAACTTCATCGACCTGCGCCTGGGCTACGGCGTGATCCCGACCGACGATGAGGTCAAGGCGCAGGATCTGGTGGCGCGCTTCACCTCCGGCAAGCTGGCCATGCTGCTGGAGTCGCGCCGGATCACCCCGACGCTGCGGGCCGCCAAGGAACTCAGCTGGGACGTGGCGGCGCTGCCGACCTACAAGCAGCCCGGCGGCATTCTGCACTCGGACGCCTACTGCATCACCAAGGCTTCCAAGAACAAGGAATCGGCGTGGAAGTTCATGGAGTTCGCGATGAGCCCTGAGGGCCAGCGCATCATCGCCGCCACCGGGCGCACAGTGCCCTCACACATCGCCACCGCCAAATCGAATGCCTTCCTGGACGGCAACGCGCCGGCCCACGCCCAGATCTTCCTGGACGCGGTGCCCAGCCTGAAGGCCGTGCCCACGATCTCGACCTGGCCGGAGATCGAGGACATCACCGAGGGCATTTTGGAGAACGCCCTCTACCGCGGGGACAAGCTGGACGACGTCATCGCGGAGATCGACAAGCAGACCAAGCCGATCTTCGCCCGCGGCGAGGCTTCGTGACCGAAGGTGGTTCCGGGCTTCGCCTGGAGGATGTCCACGCCAGGCACGGCGTGCACGGAGTCGGCCTCCAGGTCGGGAGCGACGAGCTGCTGGCAGTGCTCGGGCCGTCCGGTGCGGGGAAGACCACCCTGCTCCGGACGGTCGCCGGGTTGGAGAGGGTGACCCGCGGGCGCATTTACATCGGTGACCGCGATGTCACCAATCTGCGGCCGGGTTTGCGCAACGTCTCCATGGTCTTTCAGAGCTATGCGCTGTTTGCCCATCTGAGCGTCGCGGAGAACATCGCCTTCGGGCTGATCGTCAAGGATGTCGCCAAGGCCGAGGTGAAGCGGCGTACCCTGCGGGCCGCGGATGCGATCGGTTGCGCCCATCTGCTGGACAGGCGGCCCGCTCAGCTTTCCGGTGGTGAACGGCAGCGGGTGGCGCTGGCCCGTGCGCTGGTAAGGGAACCGGACGTGTTCCTGCTCGACGAGCCAATGTCCAATTTGGACTTAGAGCTGCGGGTCGAGACGCGGGCCGAGATCAAGGCATTGCACGCGAGGGTGGGCGGCACCATGGTCCACGTGACTCATGACCAGACCGAGGCGCTGGTGCTCGGCGACCGGATAGCGGTGATGCGCGACGGGCTGGTGGAGCAGATCGGGACGCCGGAAGACATCTGGCGCACGCCACAGACCACGTTCGTGGCGCGTTTCGTCGGCTCCCCGGCGATGAACCTGCTGCCCGGCGACGGACCGCTGCGCCCGGCCGGGATCTACCCCGAACCGGCCTGGCTCATCGGCATCCGCCCCGAAGCGGTGGTGCTCGGCGGCGAGGGCGTCGATGGTCTCGTGGAACGGGTGGACGTGGTGGGTGAGGACGCCTACGTCTACGTCCGGGTCGGCGAGCATCTGGTGTGTGCCCGGGTTCCCTCGCGGGGCAAGCCATCCGGGCGGGTCACCGTTTCCGTGGCCGACGCCCACCTCTTCGACGCGGCGACGGGACGCCGGGTATGAGGCGCTCCGCCTGGTGGATGCTGGCGCCCTATCTGATCGGGTTGCTGGGCCTGGTGCTGATCCCGTTCGGCATCACCGTGGCGATGGCGCTGACCGAATACGATCTGATCAACCCGCCGGAATGGTTGGGGTGGGCCAACTTCCGCGAGCTGTGGCACGACGACGGCTTCCGTACCGCTCTGATGAACTCACTGGTTTTCGCGGCCATCGCCGTCCCGCTTCGGCTCGGCATCGCGCTCATGCTGGCGCTGCTGCTGCACCGGCGAGCCTTCATGGCGGGCTCGGCCCGCACCGCCGCCGCCCTGCCCACCGCCGTACCCGAGATCGCCTATGGCCTGTTGTGGCTGTGGTTGTTCAATCCTTCCTTCGGCCCGATCAATCAGGTGCTCGGGCCGTTGTTCAACAGGCTCGGAGTGCTCGCGCCGCGCTGGCTGACCATGCCGGCCGACGCCCGCGCCGCCATCATCCTGATGAGCCTGTTCACCATCGGCGAGATGTTCGTGATCCTGGTCGCGGCCAGGCAGGCCCTTCCCCGCGACGCCTACGAGCTGGCCGAAATCGAGGACGCCACGGGGTGGGACATCTTCCGGCGGGTCACGTTGCCGATGCTGGCGCCCGTACTCGGCGTGCTGCTCATCCGGGACACCATCATGAGCCTGCAGCTGTCGTTCACCCCGGCCCTCGTGGTGACCAAGGGCGGCCCGCCGCCCCACTCGACGACCTACCTGTCGCTTTTCGTCTACCGCAACGCTTTCGAGTACCTCCGCTACGGCTACGCCGCCGCCGCAACGGTCATCATGCTCGCCCTAACCATGCTCGCCGTGCTCATCCAGGCTGTGATTCTGGCTCGTGCCAGGCAAATGCGGAGATAGGCTGGCGGCGATGCCGTCCAGGATGTCGTGTTCGGAGACGATGACGTCGGGCTGCCCGGAAAGCTTCATGATGGTATGGAGGATGCGGGCGCCGGCGATGATGACGTCCACCCGGCCGGGGTGAATGACATTGAGCGCAGCGCGCGCGGCATGGTCCATAATGGACAGTTGCTCGGTCACCCGGGCCACCTCTTCCGCGGTGAGCACGCTGTGGTGGATGCGCTCCGAGTCATAGTCGGCCAGGCTTAGCGCGAGCGCCGCCACCGTGGTCACCGAACCGGCCAGGCCGACCAGGCGGGCCGACTTCACGCCCACCTCAAGTCCTTGCCGCACAGCGTTTTCGACGTCCGCATCGAGCGCCGCGAGCTGCGACGGGGTGGGCGGATCCGAGTGCACGTGCCGCTCGGTCATCCGCACGCACCCGATGTTGGTGCTGACGGCCGCGCTTACCCGGTCACCCGTGCCGCGGACGAATTCCGTTGAGCCACCACCGATGTCGACCACGACGTAGTCTGTTCCGCCGGGCAGGCCGGCGACCGCGCCCAGGAAGGACAGCTCGGCCTCCTCCCGGCCGCTGATGACCTCCGCCGGCTGGCCAAGCGTGCCGAGCACCATGCGCTGGAAATCGGCGGCGTTGGACGCATCCCGGCTCGCGCTCGTGGCCACCATGCGCACCTTTTCCGCCCCGTGCCCATCGATCAGCTCCCTGTACCCGGCGAGCGCGACCCGGGTGCGCTCGATGGCCTGCGGGTCGAGCCGGCCGGTGCGATCGACGCCCTGGCCCAGGCGCACGATGCGCATCTGCCGCACCAGGTCCTGGCCCCCGGCCGTGACGAGCAAACGGATCGAATTGGTGCCACAGTCGATGGCGGCCACGGGTGCCTCGGTCATTGATCCAACATAGCTCTGGAAGAATCGCAGGTCTGTCCCCCTCGACATAAAGGACGTCCGATATGTATGAGCCGCCGCAAGGCCAGCCGGAACCGCCGCAGGGACCTTTCCCGCCGCAGCCCGCCTACCCGCCGCAGCCGGCTTACCCGCAGCACACCTACCCGCCGCAGCCTGCGCCACCTCCGCCGTTCCAGCCTGGCCAGCCGCCCTACCCGCCGGCGCCACCTCCGCCGCCCAAGAAGGCGACCGGCAAGATCGTCGGGATCGTCATCGGCGTCCTGGTCGTTCTCCTGTGCTGCTGCGTTGTCGGCGTCATCGTCGCTCTGAACAGTGACTTCGGTAAGAACTTCCGCGAGGGGGTTACCGAGGAAATCAACAGCAGCCCGGAGAACGCGAAGGTGGGGGACTGTCTGACCAAGACCGTCAAGGAGGACGCCAGCGACGCCAAGGTCGTCGACTGCTCCAAGCCGGAAGCGGCGAACAAGGTCATCGGGATTATCCCCAACATCACCGAGGCGGAATTCGACGCCAACAACCAGACCATCTGCGATGACAAGTTCCCCGATTGGGAGAACGTGCTCTGGTTCGGCCGCGTCGGCGGCACCGGGAAGGTGCTCTGCGTCGCGCCGAAGGGCTAAACCCGCTAGGGTGTCCCGGTCTTCGTGAACCCACGCAGACGGCACACCCCTCACGGAGGAAGTTAAGAGTGAGCGAGCAGGAAGTAGCGCCGGCCGCCGCCCCTGAAAGCGCGCCTGAGCAACCGAAGAAGAAGAGCGCCATCGGCCGCATCATCGGATCGATCATCGTGATCGCGGTGATCGCCGGCGGCGGTCTCGCCTACAAGTACCTGACCGGGGACGTGACCATCGCCAAGGTGGGTGACTGCATCACCGAGACGGTGAAGCCAGACGCCAGCGATGCGAAGGTGGTCGACTGCTCGAAGCCGGAGGCAAAGAACAAGGTCATCGGCATCGTCGAGAACGTCCCCCAGGCTGACATGGACGACGCGGATAAGGCTCAGCTCATCTGCGACAAGTTCCCCACCTGGGAAAACGTGATCTGGTACGGCAAGGACAACGGCAAGGGCCAAGCCTGGTGCCTGGAGAAGGCCAAGTAAACCGGGTTAGGTGATCAGGCGGCGTGGCCTTCGCCACGCCGCCTTTGTCTTCCCCGATCCGGGTCAATGTGGTTGGCTACCCGGAACACATCACTGTGCGACCAGCCAATGACGACTGACCGCGAGGAGGACGAGCCGTGGGTGAGCTCGTAACTTTTGCCAGCAACGGCGGCACCAGCCAGGGATACCTGGCGTTGCCGAGCGACGGAGCCGGTCCCGGCGTGATCGTCATTCAGGAGTGGTGGGGCCTCGTGCCCCACATCAAAAGCGTGACCGAGCGCTTCGCGGCGGCCGGTTTCGTGGCCCTGGCGCCCGATCTGTTCCACGGCGTGCACACCACCGAGCCCGATGATGCCAACCGGCTCATGATGGGGCTGGCCATGCCGCAGGCGGCCAAAGACATCGCGGGCGCGGCCGAGTTCCTCGGCCAGCACGAGGCCACCCAGACCAGCAAGGGCAAGATCGGCGTGGTCGGCTTCTGCATGGGCGGCAGCCTCGCCCTCTGGTCAGCCACGTTCAGCCCGCGCATCACCACCGCGGTCGGCTTCTACCCGGCGATTCCGTGGGAGAAGATGGATCCGAGCTGGGGTAATTACGACAGCAAAATCGCGATGATCCACTGCTCGGAGGAGGACGGCACCTCCAGCGCCCCCGGCATCCAGCAGGCCATGAACTCCATTGCCGACGCCGGCGGCAAGTGCGTCGTGCACGACTACCCCGGCACGAGCCACGCGTTCTTCAACGACGACCGCCCCGAGGTCTACGACGAGGGTGCCAGCCGTTCCAGCTGGGCCCGTACCCTTGAGGTATTCCGAACCACGCTGTGACCGAGCAGGCGCTGGCCCGGCTCGACGAGGAGATCTCGCGGTGCCGGGCCTGCCCGCGTCTGGTCGCGTGGCGGGAGGAAGTCGCGGCCGTCAAGCGTGCCGCCTTTCGGGACGAGGACTACTGGGGCCGCCCGGTGCCGGGTTTCGGTGAGCCAGACGCGCGCATTCTCATCCTCGGCCTCGCCCCGGCCGCGCACGGCGGAAACCGGACCGGCCGCATCTTCACCGGCGACCGCAGCGGCGACGTCCTCTTCTCCGCCCTGCACCGGGCCGGGCTCGCCAATCAAGCCGAAAGCGTCTCGGTGGACGACGGCCTGCGACTGCACGACGTGCGGATAGCGGCATCGGTGCGCTGCGCGCCGCCGGACAACAAGCCAACACCGGCCGAACGCGACACCTGCGCGCCCTGGCTGCTGCGCGAGGTCTCGCTGATTAAGCCCACCCTGCGGGTCGTGGTGGCCCTGGGCGCATTCGCCTGGGCGGCATATTGGCCTCTCCTCTCATCTGGGTACGGAGTAAAGCCCCCCAAGCCCCGCCCGTCCTTCGGGCACGGCGCGGTTTGGCGCTCGCCGACAGCGCCAACCCTGATCGGCTCGTACCACGTCAGTCAGCAGAACACCTTTACCGGAAGGCTTACGCCGGGCATGCTCGACGAGATCTTCGCGCTCGCGAAGACCGAGGTGAAAACCTAGCGGGCGTCGCCAGCTGGAAACAGCGGCGAGTCTGCGAGGATGGTGCGCGGGTTTAGCGGAAGGGTTCGATGGCTGTGATGCGCCGGTGGTGGCCGTTGCTGGGTGTCGCCGCGCTGCTGGCCGCCGCGGGGATAGCCGCATCGATGACGAGCTTCGGACTGTCCAAGATAGAGCTTCCCGGTTCCAACGAGGGCCCCGCCGCCGCCACCCGGTCGCCGAGCCCGCCGCCGCCGACCCGTGATCCGGCGCCGAGCCAGGCCACCGGGCTTGAGGTGCCGCATTGGATGCTGTGGGCGTTTCTGGCGCTGGTGACCATCGTCGTGGTCGTGGTGGTCGCCTACTTCATGCGCCAGCTCGCCGGCACCGGCTCACGCTTCCGCCGCAGGCGGTTGCCGCGCCAGGACAATGTGCCGCCGCGCAACATCGCGGCCGAGGTGGTCGCCGCGGTCGAGGCCGGGCTGCTGGAGCTCGATGAGTCCGACACCGACCCGCGCCGCGCGGTCATCGCCTGCTGGGTGCGCCTGGAACGCGCGGCGGCCGCCGCGGGCACCCCGCGCGAGCCGGGTGACACCTCGACCGACCTGGTGCTGCGGCTGCTGGGGAGCCACCGGTTGAGCGAGCACGTGCTGACCGCCTTCGCGGATCTGTATAGGCAGGCCCGGTACGCGGCCCGGCATGATGTTGACGTGACAATGCACGACCAGGCGAGGTCCGCCCTGACCCGGCTCCGTGGCGAGCTGCGGTCCGAGGCGGTGGCGCATGAGTCTTGACGATCTGCTCGGTTCGGCCGACCGCTCGGCGGAGCCGGTCACGCCCAAGCGGCAGCGGCCACGGGCGCTCATGCTGCTCCTGCAAGCCGCCGCGCTGGTGCTGGTGGTCTTCTACGGCTTGCGCCTGATGGAGCGCACCGCACCGTTCCTCGCGCTCGTGGCGGGCGCGCTGACCATCGTGTTCGGGTTCGACATGGTCAAGGCGCTGCGGCCACCGCCGCCCGGGCGTCAGGCGGGCCGTTTTCACGAGGAGAAGCCGACGGTGCCGGACGGGCTCAACTCGGCGATCAGCCGCTGGGACGTCATGCTTGACTGGTGCAGCACCGACGTCTCCCGGTTCAACCGGCGGGTGCTGCCAAGGCTGGGCGAGCTGGTCGACGAGCGGCTTCGCCAGAAACACGGCATCACCCGGGCCGCCGATCCGGAAGCGGCGCGCCAGATTCTCGGCGACACGCTGTGGGGTTTTGTCACCATGCCCTCGCGCCGTCCACCCAACCCCCGCGATCTCGACCAGATAGTTACCGCGTTGGAGAAGCTATGACCATGGATGTCAAGGAGATCGGCCGGCTGTCCGCCCGAGTGCTCGACCGGGTGGGCACGGTGGTGGTGGGTAAGCGATCCGCCCTCGAGCTGGTGCTCGCCGGCATCCTCGCGGGCGGGCACGTGTTGCTGGAAGACCTGCCGGGGTTGGGAAAGACGCTGACCGCGCGTTCCTTCGCCCAGGCGCTCGGGCTCGACTTCCGGCGGCTTCAGTTCACGCCCGATCTGTTGCCCGCGGACGTGACCGGGTCGTTCCTTTACGACCAGCGCACGCACGACTTCACCTTCCGGGCCGGGCCCATCTTCACCAACTTCCTGCTGGCGGACGAGATCAACCGCACGCCACCGAAGACACAGGCCGCCCTGCTGGAGGCGATGCAGGAGAAGCAGGTCTCCGTGGAGGGGGTCACCTATCGGCTCGACCCGCCGTTTCACGTGCTGGCCACGGCCAACCCGATCGAGTACGAGGGCACGTATCCGTTGCCCGAGGCGCAACTGGACCGCTTCCTGCTCCGGGTCTCCTTCGGCTATCCCGATCCGGAGGAGGAGCTTTCCGTGTTGAGCCGCCGGATGGAGCGCAAGCGCGAGGAGTCCGAGCTCGATGCGGTGGTCGATGCGCAAACGTTGCTGCGCATGCAGGCCGGGCTCGAGGAGATCGAGGTCGAGGAGTCCATCGGCCGCTACCTGGTCGCGCTGACCGCCGCCACCAGAGAGCACCACGCCGTTCTGGTGGGCGCTTCACCGCGTGGATCGCTTGCGCTGCTTCTGCTTTCACGCGCCCGCGCGGCCATGGCCGGGCGTGACTACGTCATTCCCGAGGACGTCAAGCAGGTGGCCCAGCCCGCGCTGGCCCACCGCATCACGCTGCGCCCGGAGATGTGGCTCAAGCGGGTGGACCCGGCGAGCGTCGTCAACGACGTCCTGGCGGCCACGCCCGCGCCGATGAGCGGTGCGGTGCCCTATCAGCAGCGGTCCGCCGCGCAGCTCGACGAGTTGGAGTTCCACCGCTGATGGCGCTGAGACCAGCCGCCCCGCCACCGGACGAGCCGGAGCAGGCCTACGAGGAAGAGCTGTGGGTGCCCACCCGTGCGCTCGGCCGCGCTGTGCTGCTGACCGGTCTGCTCGTGCTGGCCTCGGTGCTGCTGGGCCGGGCCGATCTGGTGGTGCTGGCTATACCGCTGGCGCTGGGGGTCGGGTTCGGGATGATGCGCCGCCCGCGGGCGATGCCGGGGCTGCGACTGTCCACAGTGGAGACATTCCCGGTGGAGGGCGGCAACCTGGGCGCCACCATCGAGGTGGAGAACAGGGACAGCGTCGGCTACGACCTGGCGGTGCTGCGCCTGCAGCATTCCCGCTGGCTTCAGCTGGAGGACGGGGACCGCCCGCACGTCACCCCGGTGCCGCGCGGAGTCGCTGCGGCCGTGGAGTTCTCGGGCCCGGCCGTGCGGTGGGGCCGGCTGACGCTGGGGCCCGCCTCCGCGGTACTGGTGGGCGCCGACGGTCTGCTGACAACCCGAGCCGTGGTCACCGGCGCGCTCGGGGTGAAGGTCTATCCGGTCACCGAGGCGTTCGAGGCCGACGAGGCCATGCCGCGGGCCGCCGGTCTGGTCGGCCAGCACCGCTCGCGCCGTCCGGGCGAGGGCGGCGAGCTGGCCGGGGTACGCCAGTTCGCGCCCGGGGATCGCTTGCGCCGCATAGATTGGCGCGTGTCTCTGCGTACGGAGAGGCTCCATGTCGCGGCCACGCTGTCGGACCGTGACGCGGAAGTGGTGCTCCTGCTCGACCTGCTCGCCGATGCCGGGCGCTCCGAGGGGATCTACGGCTCGGCCTCGGTGCTCGACCGCACGGTGAGGGCCAGCGCCGCGATCGCCGAGCACTATCTGCACCTGGGCGACCGCGTCTCGCTCATCGAATACGGCTCGTCGGCCCGCCGGCTCCGCCCGGCCAGCGGCCGTCGCCAATACCTGACTGTGCTCGAATGGCTGCTCGACGCCCATCCGGTGCCGGCCGCCCAGGAGCGCGGCGGTGCTCAGCTCGCCGCGGGCATCTCGGCGGACGCGCTCGTGGTCGTGTTGACCCCGTTGCTTGATGTCCGCTCGGCGGGCATGCTGGCCGGTCTGGTGAGGGCCGGGCGTTTCGTGGTGGCCGTGGACACGATGCCGTCCGGGCTGGCCGTGCCTCAGGCTGGCACCTGGACGGGGCTGGCCCACCGCCTGTGGCGGCTGGAGCGGGAGAACACCATCGGCCAGCTCGCCGAGCACGGGGTACCGGTAGTGGCCTGGGCGGGCGCGGGCAGCCTGGACACCGTGCTGCGGGATGTCTCCCGGTTGGCCTCAGCGCCAAAGGTGGGTGCCCGCCGATGATGAAAGCCATGCGCCGCTTGGCCCGAACGGCTCCCGGGCCGCTGGCCGTGCGCGGGATCGTCTTCTTCGCCGCCGCGGCCGGGATTTGGATCGCGGCGCCCACCGCCTTTGTCTCGCTTCGGTTCCTGCTGCCGATACTGATCAGCGCCGCTATGCCCGCCCTGCTGCCCAACAGCCGAGTGGTCGGCGCGACCATGGTTTTCATAGTCGGGCTATGGATGGTGGCGACGCTGGCTTTCGGCGAGCCGGCCACGCCCGGGCGCACTTTCCTAGCCGCCTGCGCGCTCTACCTCACCCATTCCGCGGCCACGCTGGCGGCGATGCTTCCGCATGACGCCATTGTGGACAATCAGGTGATCATTCGCTGGGCGGGCCGGACAGCGATGGTGATCGGCAGCTCCGGAGTCGTCACCATCGTGGTGGTCGTGGCGGCCCCCGGCCTTACCCCGACGACCTCGATTTTCGCTCTACTCGGTGGGCTCGCTGTCGTGGTCGGCTTGGTTGCTGTTCTGGCCAGAAGTGCGGGAATACGCCGCCGCTGAGGTGGATGTGAGCCCGGTCGCTGTTGCGGATCACAGGCTAATGAAATGAATCGCACACGCAGACTTCGGTAGTTTGAAGGCGTGACACCAAACCGGATTTTGGTGGTGGGCGCAGGCCATGTCGGCCTGTATGTCGCCCTTCGGCTGTCCCGCAAGCTTCGTCCGGGTGAGGCCGAGGTCCTAGTGGTTGATCCGCAGCCACATATGACCTATCAGCCCTTCCTGCCCGAAGCTGCCGCGGGAAACATCTCTCCGCGGCACACGGTCGTGCCGCTTCGCCGCGAGCTTCGCAAGAGCCGGGTGCTCTCCGGCGAGGTGACCAAGATCGAGCATGAGCGCAAGGTGGCGACGGTGCAGCCCGTCGTCGGCCCGGCCCGCGAGATCCCCTACGACCACATCGTGGTCGCGCCCGGCAGCATCTCCCGCACCCTGCCGATCCCCGGCCTGGCCGAGCACGCGGTCGGTTTCAAAACCATCGGCGAGGCCATCTTCCTGCGCAACCATGTCCTCGAGCGGCTCGACATCGCCGCTACGACCACCGACGCCGCCACGCGTAAGCGGGCGCTCTCCTTCGTCGTGGTCGGCGCCGGCTACGCCGGGGTGGAGGCGCTCGGCGAGATGGAGGACATGGCTCGCGACGCGCTGCGCTACTACCCCGAGCTCAAGCCGGCAGACATGCATTGGGTGCTGGTGGAGGCGACCCATCGGGTGCTGCCCGAGGTGGGCCAGGAGATGGGCGCCTATACCGTCGAGCAGCTGCTCAAGCGCAACATCGATGTGCGCCTGGGCACCCGGCTGGATTCCTGTGTGGACGGTGTCGTCAAGCTCTCCGACGGCGAGCAGTTCGCCGCGGACACCATCGTGTGGACGGCCGGGGTCAAACCGCACCCGCTGCTCGCTTCCACCGATCTGCCGCGCAACAACCGTGGCGCGCTGACCTGTGAACCCACCCTGCGGGTGGTCGGCGAGGACGGCTCGATCGTGGTCGGCGCCTGGAGCGCGGGCGACTGCGCGGCGGTGCCCGATCTGACCGCTGCCGCGGGCACGATGTGCTCTCCAAGCGCTCAGCACGCGGTGCGCCAGGCCACGCTGCTGGCCGACAACATCGTGGCCAGCCTGCGGGGTAAGGGCATCAAGGAGTACAGGCACAAGCATGTCGGCTCGGTGGCCAGCCTCGGGCTGCACAAGGGCGTGGCCCTGCTCTACGGCGTGAAGGTGAAGGGCCTGATCGCCTGGTTCCTGCACCGCAGCTATCACCTGAGCCGCATCCCGTCGCTCAACCGCAAGGTACGCGTCGTCATCGACTGGACCCTGGCGCTGTTCTTCAAGCGGGAAGTGGTCTCGCTGGGCCAGCTGCAGGAGCCGTTCGAGCCGATGCGCGACGCGACCAATTCCAGAAATTAGCGCGAGATAGGCCAGATCACCGCATCGGCCACCGGCCTACCCGGTCCGAGCAGCGCTTCCACCGTGGTGCGCAGCTCGGCCGCGTAGGGGTGGGCGGTGAGCACCACGCAGGAAGCACCCCAGCGGGCCAGGTCGGCGCGGGCCTGTGCCCGCATCTGGTCGGTGACCGCCGACGGATCACTCCCGTCGGGCAGCTTGCCGGTCTTGGCCACGGCCGCCAGCGTCGCCGAGGTGGGCAGCTTGTAGGTGCCCACGGTGGCGCTGCCGCCCCGCCCATAGGGCCCGATGAAGAAGCCCTCCGGCATGCTGAAGGCGGCGTCCGCCGCGGTGGCGAAGCGCATCGGGCCCGGCTCGTGCGGGGTGGCCGGCGGCACCGGCACGATCACATCACCGTCCGAGGCGCATTCGCGCCAATGGCCCTCGGTGTAGAAGACGGGCACGCCGACCCGGTCAGTGGTGGGCAGCGGGGTCGGCAGCAGCGGCAGCAAAGCGGCCACGATGAATGCAGGAACGCCGAACCGCACGTAATTCTCGGAGTCGCGCGACGCCTGGTCCCAAGCGATTGCCAGCAGGATGGCGATCAGCGGAATCATCGCCAGCGCGAAGCGCATGGGAAGCGCGCCATCAATGACCGGTACCCCCTTGAAAAAGAGGTATGGACCGGAAAACGTGGTGCGTTCGCGCTCGATGACAATCTTCGGGCCGAGCGAGAGCAGCGCCATGACGATGGTGGCCGCGACACAGGCCACCGCGATCGCGTTTCTGCGCAGCCAGAACCCGAGCGCGAGCACCAACAGCACCAGCGGCCAGCCGAAGAAGGTGTTGTACTCGGCCGCGCCCGTGCTCAGCCTGGCGTTCTCGGGCGTTCCAGCGATCGACAGCGGGGAGTAGGCAACGAAGCTGGCCACATCGGCGCTGAAGTAGTCGGGGCTGAAGACCCCGTTCGGCACCGACTGCGGCCCGTTGAACTGCGTCCACAGTGGATAGATGAGCAGCGGGACGGCGACGCTCACCGCCATCACCACGCCCGCGGCGAAACGCCCAATCTGGGACAACGGAGGCCGTTCCCAGATGATGTACACCACGGTCATGACGACCAGGCTGAACGCGACGAGCAGCAGGGTCTCCTCGCCGATGAACACCTGTACCACCACCAGCAGGCCGAACAGGGCCGACGCCCCGGCCAGCCGCCACGCCCGGCGGCGATCGGCGGCCGAGCGCATCATGGTGATGACACACCAGATCATCAACGGCACCAGCCACTGGGCGGTGATGTGCAGGTGGCTGTTTGACTGCGACACCATGCCCGGCGCGAACCCGCAGAAGGCGGCGGCCACGGCCGAGGCCGGGCGGGACAGTCTCATTACCTTCACCATCAGCAGGTACCAGCCGACGGCCGTCGCGGCCAGGTTGACCAGCATGATCAAGGCGAAGGTCGTCGGCGCGCCGAACAGGAAAGTCACTGGGGCGAAGATCACACCGAGCCCGACGGTCGCGGCGTTGGTCAGCATGTTGATGCCGTCCGGCGCGTTGAGCCGGTCGGTGACGAGCGAAAAGTCGCCCAGCCAGACCCGGCTCGCGTAGCTCAGAAACCACTCGACGAGCGTCTGATCGGCCACGTTGAGCCCAAGCGTCCGAGTGTCCGGATTACGCCAAAGCCCCGCGGTCAGCCACCATGCCAGCAAAACGTAGGAAAGACAGACAAGCACGTCAGCCCTCCAGCGTGAAGGGCTCGTTGGTGGGTTCTCCACGGGCATCTCTTCCCGCTCCAGTGCTGGCTCCGTCGATGTGCTTGTCACCCGCATGACCTTAAAGGGTCCGTCCGTATGGCGCTGGAAGCAAGGTACTGCGAACCGCTAACGTGGATCCGCCAGCGCAAAGTCCGGGTGGTGGAATGGCAGACACCGTCGACTTAAAATCGACTGCCGCAAGGCGTGCGGGTTCGAGTCCCGCCCCGGGCACCAGAATTTGTTGCTGACGACCCGTAAGATCCGCCTCGGAGCAGTGCCCGACGCGGAGGTTGAAGTGAGCGGGAAAGATGAAGCGCTGGCGATTCCCGCGGTCGTCGGCAACCCGGCGCCTGCAGCCGAGCCGCAGGGGCGTCTCCCGCGCTGGCTGCTGGAGCACAGGGTGCATCCGGTCGGGCCGGAGACCGACGAGGGCCATGCCAAGCCACACTCGTGGTGGAAGGTGATGTGCCTGACCGGGGTCGACTACTTCTCGACGCTGGCCTATCTGCCCGCCATCGCCGCGCTCGCGGCCGGTGTCCTTTCCCCGCTGGCGACGCTGCTGATTGTGGCGCTGACCCTGCTCGGCATGCTGCCGATGTACCGGCGGGTGGCCCGGGAGAGCCCGCACGGGCAGGGCTCGGTGGCGATGCTGGAAGACCTGCTGCCGTTCTGGCGCGGCAAGGTGTTCGTGTTGGTATTGCTCGGATTCGTGGCCACCTCGTGGATCATCACGATCACGCTTTCGGCGGCGGACGCTTCCGTACACGTGCTGGAGAATCCTTTCTTCCCAAGCTTCCTGCACGGGCACGCGGTCGCCTTGACGGTCGCGTTGCTGCTCGTGCTGGGCGGGGTGTTCATGCTCGGGTTCAGCGAGGCGGTGGGGGTGGCGATCCCGCTGGTGGCTGTCTTCCTGGCGCTCAACGCGGTCGTCGTGGTGGTGGGCCTGGTGGAGGTCGTCTCCACGCCCGGCGCCTGGTCCGGCTGGGTGGACGCGCTGACTTCGGGCCGGGACGGGTTCGGCAGCCTGCTCGGGCCGGCCATCCTGGCCTTCCCGGCGCTGGTGCTCGGGTTGTCCGGCTTTGAGACCGGCGTGAGCATGATGCCGCTGGTCGCCGCCGAGGGCAAGCAGGCCAAAGAGCGGCTGGCCTCCCGCATTCGCAACACCCGCAAGCTGCTGACCACGGCCGCGCTGATCATGTCGGTGTACCTGATCGCCACCAGCATCGTCACCGTCGTGCTGATCCCCCAGGACAAGTTCGCCGCGGGCGGTCCCGCCAACGGCCGCGCGCTGGCGTATCTGGCCCACGAGTACCTCGGCGAGGGATTCGGCACGGTCTATGACATCTCGACCATTCTCATCCTGTGGTTCGCCGGGGCGTCGGCGATGGCGGGTCTGATCAATATTGTGCCGCGCTATCTGCCGTCCTACGGCATGGCGCCCGAGTGGGGCCGCGCCGTCCGTCCAGTGGTGATTGTCTATACCGTCATCAGTGTGATCATCACGATCGCCTTCGGTGCCGACGTCAATGCCCAGGCTGGGGCCTACGCCACCGGAATCCTCGCGATGATGGTCTCGGGCGCGGTCGCGGTGACGATTTCGGCCGCCCGCTACCGGCAGCGAGCCGCCACCGCCGGCTTCGCCGTGCTGACGCTGGTGCTGCTGTATGCGCTCGCTGAGAACATCATCGAGAAGCCCGACGGGATAGCCATCTCGGCCATGTTCATCCTCGGCATCGTGGTGGTGTCGCTCGTTTCCCGCATCTCGCGGACCACCGAGCTGCGCGTCGAGCGGATCGAGTTCGATCAGCGCGCCCGCCGGTACGTGACCGACTCGATCGAATACGACGGCGCGCTGAACCTGATCGCCAACCGCCGCCAGGCCGGCGACGTGAAGGAATACGCCGCCAAGGAGCGCGAGCAGCGGGGCATGAACCCGGTCCCGGGCCGGGCCGACATCCTGTTCCTGGAGATCGATATTGCCGACCCGTCGACGTTCAGCGATGTGCTGCGGGTCAGGGGCGTCGAGGTCGACGGCTACCGGATCTTGCGGGCGGACAGTCCGGCAGCTCCGAACGCGATCGCGGCCATCCTGCTCGCGCTTCGCGACGCGAGCGGAGTCCGGCCGCGTTGCTACTTCGAATGGTCCGAAGGTTCACCGCTGCTGCACCTGTTCCGGTACCTGATACTCGGCCGAGGGGACACCCCGCCGGTGGTCCGCGAGATCCTGCGCAAGGTGGAGCGCGACCCTTCGCGCCGACCGGGCATCCACGTTGGTGGTTAGCCGGTTGAGTGTGGCCGTCGCGGAGCCGTACGGTGAACTCATGGGCGAGGACGAAAGGCAGTCGGGCGATCCCCTGACACTGGCTGCCGCCATCGAACAAGCGCCTTACATCGTCCTCGTCTGCGAGGGGCCGCAGCTGCGGATGGTGGGCGCCAATGCGACCACCCGCGCGCTGCTGACCAACTGGGGTTTGGACCGCCCGCTGCGTGAGGGGCTCGCCGATCTCCTTGGCCAGCAATGGTTTGACATCTACGAACAGGTCTACACCACCGGGGAGCCGGTGGCCGGGCGGGAGTGGCGGGTGCACCTCGACGGCCCCGACGGCTCCGTGCACGAGATGTTCGCGAATTTCACCATCAGTCCCTGGCACAACCTCGATGGCAGCATCCGCGGCGTGATCGGCCTCGGCAGCGACGTCACCGAATCGGTGATGGCCCGCCGCACAGCCGAGTTACGGGCGACCCGGGCCGAAGAGCGGGAAGCGCATTCGGTCGCGACCATCGATGCATTGCAGCGCGCCTTGCTGCCCAACGCCCTGCCCGTACCGGCCGGAGCGCAGATCGCCGCGAGCTATCTGCTCGCCGACGGCGACGCGGGCGCCGGCGGGGACTGGTTCGACGCCGTCGTGCTCGACGACACCAAGGTCGCCCTGGTGCTCGGCGATGTGGTGGGGCACGGCATCGCCGCCACCGCCGTGATGGGACAGCTGCGGGCCGTGCTGCAGGATCGGCTCGATGACGGGGCCGGAATCGTGGGCGCGCTCAGGGCTGTGGACAGGCTGGCCGGCCGCCTGCCCGGGGCCATGGCGGCCACCGTCTGTGTGGCCGTGCTCAACACCCTCACCGGCGAGCTCACCTATTGCACCGCCGGGCATCCGCCGCCGCTGCTGCTGCGCGCCGGGGAGGCCGGCCGTTACCTGCTGCCGACCGGGGCTGGTCCACTCGGGACGGGTTCGGCTTTCCCCACCGCGTACGCCCGGCTCGAAGTCGGGGACATGCTCCTGCTCTACAGCGACGGCATCGTGGACCGGCCGGGCCGGCCGATGGCCACCGCCACCGTTGAGCTGGCACAGGTGGCGACCGACATCGCCGCCGGACGCGCCTTCCGCGGCCCGGTCACCTCGGCGGCGGAGAAGGTTTGCTCGGAGACCGTTGAGCTGCTGGTACGCGGCACCGGCTTCGCCGACGACATCACCCTGCTGACCGTGCAACGGGTGCCGCTGACCGCGCCGCTTGCGCTCAGGTTGCCGGCCGAGGTGAACAGCGCGGCCTCCTGCCGTGCCGTGGTGCGGGAATGGCTGGCCGGCATCGGCGTCGACCGGCGCGACATGTCCTGTCTGTTGCACTCGGTGGGGGAGCTGGTCGCCAACGCGATCGAGCATGCGTATTCGGACGTGGTGGGGACGGTCTCGGTACAGGCGAGCCACCTCGGCGGGCACGTCGAGTTCAGCGTTTCCGACGACGGCCGGTGGCGGGAGCATCCGTCCAACCCCGACCGGGGCCGCGGGCTGGCCATAGCCGCCGAGCTGGTCGACGAGGTGCACGTGCAGCGCACGGTCGCGGGGACGGTCGGGGTGGTGCGCCACCGGCTGACCCGTCCGGCCATGCTGCTGGCCGACTCTCCCACGGCGATCATTGTTCCTCCGGTGGCGGGCCCACCGATCGACGAGCCCATGCTGGTCCTCAGCCAGCCGGTGGCCGCGGGCACGGTCGGGGTACACGGCCCGGTGGATTCGATGACCGCGCCTCAGCTGGCGATGGAGCTCGGCCATCGTTCCCATGGCGGGACAAGGCCGCTGACCGTCGACCTGACCGGCGTGACCCACTTCGCCAGCGCGGGCGTGTCCGTGCTCTATCAGGCCCTCGCCCGGCATGCCAAGCACGGCACCACCCTGACCATTGACGCCGCGCCGGGCAGCGTCGCGCAGCACATCCTGGCGTTGACCGCGATCGGGTTGGTGCAGGGCAGGCCCGCGACGAGGCCGCTTCTGTAGCCGTTCCTGCTTATTGGAGGTCGTGCTAGCTGGACGGATATGGGTACCCTGTGCGCGTGAAGAGTTCGAATCCTGTGCTCGGACGCATTGGCGCCGCAGCTCAACAGCCCGCTTATTCAGTGCCGGGTGGTCCGGCAGTCGACTATGACTACCAGGGGAGCCCGGTCCAGGTCGGCACCCGCGACGTCATGACCATCGACGACGTTGTCGTCAAGACGGTGACGTTGCTCGGAGCCGCCGTCGTGAGCGCGGCCGCGACCTGGATGCTCGTGCCGGACACGGCGATTTACCCAACGTGGATTGCCGCAATGCTGGTCGGGCTCGTCCTCGGTCTGATCATCTCCTTCGCCCAGGTCACCAACCCGGTCGTCCTCATCGGATACGCGCTGGTCGAGGGGGTCTTCCTCGGTGCCGTGAGCAAGGTCTACGAGTCCCGGTGGGAAGGCATCGTGCTGCAGGCCGTCATCGGCACGCTCGGTGTGTTCCTGCTGATGTCGATTCTCTACAAGTCACGGATCATCAGGGCCACCCCGACGTTCATGAAGGTGGTCATCGCCCTAGCCGGCGGCCTGGGCATCATCATGCTGGTGAACTTCCTGATCTATACGTTCACCGGCAACATCACGCCGTTGCGCGACGGTAGTCCGATCGCGATCGGGTTCAGCGTCATCTGCATTACCGTAGCGGCCCTCATGTTGGTGGTCAGCTTCAAGCAGATCGAAGACGGCGTGCACGCCGGCTTGCCGCGCAAGTACGGGTGGCTTGGCGCGTTTGGCATCCTTGTCGAGCTAGTCTGGCTGTACCTGGAGATCCTGCGTCTGATCAGCTACTTCTCTGAGGATTAACTCGCGCTTTGCCGATCGCCGTTTCCGGGTAGCAACTTGGAAACGGCGATCGGCGCATCTAGGGGGTAACGCATGGACGACCTGCGGCAGGTGACCCAAATTCTGCTGAACCAGGTGTCGCATTGGACGCAGGCCCGCTGGGGGAACCGAGGCGAGGCGCTACATCAAGCGCTGCAACGCATTGCCGGGCCCGAGCACACGCTTCCTCGCCTGTCCGATCTGGTCCTGCCCGATCAGCTGCGGGTCGTGGTCTCCGACCTGTTGGAGAGCAACGCCGGCCCGGCCGAAGTCAGCCGGGCCGTCGAGGAACTCACCGAGATAAGAGGGGCGCTCAGAGCCTCTCAATAATCATCGCCATGCCCTGGCCGCCGCCAACGCACATGGTTTCCAGGCCGATACTCTTGTCGTGCCACTGCAACGAGTTGATGAGGGTTCCGGTGATCCGCGCCCCGGTCATCCCGAACGGATGGCCAATCGCGATCGCCCCGCCGTTGACGTTCAGCTTCTCCAGCGGGATCCCCAGCTGCTGATATGACGGGATAACCTGTGCCGCAAAGGCTTCGTTGATTTCGGCCAGATCGATGTCGCCAATGCTCATCCCGGCTCGCTTGAGCGCTTGGCGGGAGGCTTCCACCGGCCCGATTCCCATAATCTCCGGGCTCATCGCGGTCACGCCGGTCGAGATAATCCGCGCCAGCGGCTTGATGCCCAGCTCCCGCGCCTTCGTGTCACTCATGATGATGACCGCCGCGGCGCCATCGTTGAGCGGGCAACAGTTTCCGGCCGTAATCCGGCCATCCGGCCGGAACACCGGCTTGAGCGCCGCGGTAGCCTCCAGCGTGACACCGGCCCGCGGGCCGTCGTCCTGGGCCACCACATTGCCGTTGGGCAGCGTCACCGGCGTGATCTCACGGGCCCAGAAGCCGTCTTTAATGGCTTTCTCGGCCAGATTCTGCGACCTCACGCCGAACTCGTCCATCTCCTGTTTGGAGATGTCGCACTTCTGCGCCAGGTTCTCCGCGGTCTGACCCATGGCCATGTAAACGTCTGGCAGGTCACCGTTTTCCCGCGGGTCCGTCCACAATGGAGCATTCTCCGCGCTGCGTTCCTTGGTACGCTGCGTCGCCGCGTCAAACTTCGGATTGCGCCAGCTGCCACCCACCGCCGCAGCGGCCTCCGGCGGCAGCCCGTCGGAGTTGCCCCGCGCATAGCGCGAAACCATCTCAACACCGGCCGAGACGAAGATGTCGCCCTCACCGGCTTTGATGGCGTGGAAGGCCATTCTCGTGGTCTGCAACGACGAGGCGCAGTAGCGCGTCAACGTCGCACCCGGCAGGCTGTCCAGACCAAGCAGGGTGGCCACCACCCGCCCCATGTTGAAACCCTGCTCACCGCCGGGCAGCCCGCACCCCAGGTAGAGATCGTCAATCAGCCCCGGGTCGAGCTGAGGCACCTTGTCCAGCGCGGCTCGAACAATGGTGGCAGCGAGGTCGTCGGCCCGCAGCTCGGTAAGCGAGCCTTTCCCGGCCCGCCCAATCGGCGATCTGGCAGCGGCGACGATGACAGCATCAGTCATAACGCTCACATTACCTACGGGTAACCCACCGCGCGCTGTGGAGTTTTCCACAAGCTCCTTCTCCAAGCCGCATTCTCGACGCCGCTTTCTCTACGTCGCCTTCTCTACGTCGCCTTCTCTGCGTCGC
>NZ_BONY01000081.1 GCF_016862955.1 Rhizocola hellebori
GACCGGCGCCACCAAGGGAGAACTCCAAGGCGGGCGGGAGCTGACGGCGACCTACCACGACGGACCGGCGCCACCAAGGGAGAACTCCAAGGCGGGCGGGAGCTGACGGCGGGGGACCACGACGGAGCGGCGCAAAAAAGGAATTGTGGTTTAACCGGGCGCGTTGGCTAGTGCCTTGGCCAAGCCTTGCGCGGTTTGGCTGAGCTGGCTGCGCAGTTGCGGGGCCTGTTTCATGAGATCGGCAGCAGGCAGGGCGAGTGCCACCACATAGCGCTGGTGCAGCTCGCCGGTGCCGATCACGCTGACGCCGGCGCAGGCCACCCCGGGCTTGAACTGTCCAATTTCGACCTGCATGCCGCGGCGCAGGCCGGCCGCGATGTCGGCTTCGAGGGCGCTCGGCGAGCGCAGGGTGGCCTGGGTGAAGGCCCGCATCCCCTGCTCTTTGAGGTAATTGATCCGTTGCCGCGACTCCAGCGTGGCCAGCAGGGTCTTGCCGAGCGCGGTCGCGTGGGCGCCGTCGTCGAACCCGGGAACCAGGTCTTCGAGGTAGGGAGACCGTGGCCCCTCGGCGGCGGCGGTGATGGCCACCCGGCCGCTGACAAACGTTGCCATGTAATGGCTGTAGCCGGTCTCGACGGCCGCTGCCCGCAACACCTCGCCCACCTCGGCGGGCCCGCGCATCGCGACGACCAGCTCCCGGAAGCGGTCGGCCACGGCCAACCCGAGCATGTAACCGCCGTCCTCACGCCGCAGCACGTAGCCGGTGTGAGCCAAGGTGCGAAGCATGCGGTAGGCGGCGGCGACGGTGATGTCGCAGCGCCGGGCGATCTGCTTGGTGGTCAACCCGGTGGGCGACTCGCCGACCACCTCCAGCACCTTCAGTGCCCGCGCCACGCTGCCGACGAGGTCCGAAGGCGGAACAGCGGATTCCCTCACTCAGCACCTCCCGCGCATGGTCGTCCTTTACCATATGCAAGGTGCACGCATGAGTGAAGGGGCAGAACAGTTGCTGAGGACCGGCAGAAAGAACTGTCAGCTGGTCCGATCAGCGACCACGTCGCACAGGGACTCGAGCGCGGCACGGGCCGGTATCTGCGGCAGACCCACCAGTTGACGGCGTGCCTGCTCGGCGTAACCGCGGACGGTTTCGCGCGCCTTCTTGAGCGCCGCGCTCTCCCTTAGCAGCTCAAGCGCCTCAGCGTGCAGGTCGTCATCGGTCACCGGACCATCGGCGAGGATCTGGCGCAACCGGGTCGCGGCCGGGTCACTGTCCGAACTGGACAGTGCGTAGAGCACGGGCAGGGTGGCCACGCCCTCCCGCAGATCAGTCCCGGGGGTCTTTCCAGAATCGGCCGAATCGCTGGAGATATCCAGCAGATCATCGGAAAGCTGGAAGGCTAACCCGAGCGTCTCGGCGAAGGAAGCGACCGCCTCCGTGGTCTCTGTCGAAACGCCGGAGAACATGCCACCGAACCGGGCACAGGTGGCAAACAGCGAACCGGTCTTGTCGGCGAGCACGCGGAGGTGATGCTGCACCGGGTCGGCGTCGCGCGGGCCGACCGTCTCGGCGATCTGCCCCTGTACCAAACGGGCGAAGGTCTGCGCCTGAATGCGCACCGCATCCGGCCCGAGCCCGGCCGCAAGCTCGGCGGCACGGGCGAACAGGTAGTCACCGACCAGGATGGCCAAGGAGTTGCCCCAGCGCGCGTTGGCACTTGGCGCGCTGCGGCGCACCAGAGCCTCGTCCATCACATCGTCGTGGTAGAGCGTGGCGAGGTGGGTCAGCTCCAGCACCGTGGCCGCGTCGATCAGCTCATGGGCGGTGGGATCGCCGAAATTGGCGGTCACCGCAACCAGGATCGGCCGGAAACGCTTGCCCCCGGCCTGAAGCAGATGCTGTGAGGCCTCGGTGACATAGGGATCCGCGGTGGTGGCCGCCTCGTACAAGCGCTGCTCCACGGCGGCCAAAAGGGCCGCCACCGATGCCTCCAGGGCCGGATCGGCGAACGAAAGTCCGGCTCGCGAAGCGGGAGCATTCACGCCGTTCACACTACCTAACAAAAGAACTCGCCTTCTCAGCCAGGTCCAGCAACGGCCCGGGCACCACGCCGAACACCAGGGTGGCCAGGGTGCCTATGCCCAGCGCTGTGCTGGTCAGACCGCCCGGAATGGACACGCTTGGAGTCGACTCGCCCGGCTCGGAGAGCCACATCATCACCACCACCCGAAGGTAGGGGAAGGCGAGGATGATGCTGGTGATCACACCGATAATGACCAACCAGGTCTGCCCGCCGTCGATCGCCGCGCCGAAGACGCTCAGTTTTGCAATAAAACCACTGGTCAACGGGATGCCGGCGAAGGCGAGCAGGATGAAGGTGAAGATCCCGGCGTAGAGCGGGGAGCGCGCGCCGAGACCGGCCCAGCGCGACAGGTGAGTTGCCTCACCGTCCGCGTCGCGTACCAGGCTGATCAGAGCAAACGCGGCGATCACCGTGAAGCCGTAGGCGACGAGATAGAACAGCACGCTGGTGAGGCCGAGCTGCTGACCGGCGATCACACCGATGAGGATGTACCCGGCATTGGCCACCGACGAGTAGGCGAGCAGCCGCTTGAGGTCGGTCTGGGTGACCGCCAGGATCGAGCCGACCAGCACCGTCAGCGCGGCGATCGCCCCGAGCACCGGCGTGAACTGCCAGCCGAGTCCGTCGAAGCCCACGTAGAGCACGCGCAGCAGACCACCGAAGGCGGCCACCTTGGTGCACGACGCCATGAAGGCGGTCACCGGGGTGGGGGCGCCCTGGTACACGTCGGGGGTCCACACGTGGAACGGGGCGGCCGCAACCTTGAACAGCAGTCCGATCGCGAGCAGCGCCAGCCCGATGATGAGCAGGAGGCTGTTGCCCTCGCCCAGCAGGGCCTCGGCATGGATGGCTTTGAAGTCGACGGCCTTGGCGAAGCCGTAAACCATCGCGACGCCGAACAGGAAGAACGCGGACGCGTAGGCGCCGAGCAGGAAGTACTTGAGCGCCGACTCCTGTGACAGCAGGCGCTTGCGCCGGGCCAGCGCGCAAAGCAGGTAGAGCGGCAGCGAGAAGACCTCGAGGGCGACAAACATGGTCAGCAGGTCGTTCGCGCTGACGAACAGCAGCATCCCGGAGAGGGAGAACAACGCCAGCGGAAAGGTTTCGGTCGAGCCGAGCTCGCGGCCGGTCTGCTCCCGGTCGCGTTCGGAGCCCACCGTCACCGCGGCCTGCGCCACAAACGGCCCGCCGAACTCCAGCGAACGCTCGCCGAACAGCAGCAGCGCCACAAACCCGAGCACGATCAGCGCGCCCTGCAGGAACAGCGCCGCGTGGTCAATCATGATCGCGCCGCCCGCGGTGAGCGCCTTCGACGCCACCACCTCGCCGGACTGCTTGACCACGAAGAACATCGCCACCGCCAGCGCGACGATGCTCAGCACCAGCTGGATTATGTTGCGGAACCTGCGCGGGACGAGGGCTTCGATAATCACGCCGAGGCACGCCGCCACGAACAGCGCCAGCATCGGCAGCAGCGCCACATAGTCCATGTCAGGAAGCTTGAGCTTGTCCATCGCCTATTTACCTGCCTCTACGACCTGAACTTCGGTGAGCGTCGCCTCGACCGCCGGGTTGATCACGTCGAGCACGGGTTTGGGATAGAAGCCCAATGCCAGCAGCAGCACGATGAGCGGGGCCACCACCACCATCTCGCGCTTGGAGATGTCCCGGGACATTCCGTCCACAGTGGACAGTGTGGGATTGAGCGTGCCCTGGGTGGTCCGCTGGATCATCCACAGCACGTAGCAGGCCGCCAGGATGATGCCAACCGTGGCGATCACCGCCACCGTCTGGTTGACCGTGAAAACGCCAAGCAGCACAAGGAATTCGCTGACGAACGGGGCGAGGCCCGGCAGCGCCAGCGACGCCATGCCCGCGAAGAAGAACACCCCGGCCAGGAGCGGTACCAGCTTGCCCGCGCCACCGAAGTCGGTGACCAGGGTGCTTCCCCGGCGTACCACGAACATGCCCACCACGAGGAAGAGCAGGCCCGTGGCCAGACCGTGGTTCACCATGTACAGCACCGCGCCGCTGCCCGCCTGAAGGGTGAAGGCGAAGATGCCGATGCCGATGAAGCCGAAGTGGGCAATCGAGGTGTAGCTGATGAGGCGCTTCAAATCGTTCTGCCCCACCGCAAGCAACGCCGCGTAGATGATGCCGACCAGCGACAGCGCGATGGCCAACGGCGCGAAGTAACGCGACGCATCCGGGAACAGCGAAAGACAGTAGCGCAGGATGCCGAAGGTACCGACCTTGTCCATCACGCCGACCAGAAGCGCGGCGGCGCCGGCCGGAGCCGCGCCACCCGCGTCGGGAAGCCAGGTGTGGAACGGGAAGAACGGCGCCTTGATGGCAAAGGCGAGGAAGAAGCCTAAGAACAGCCAGCGCTCCACGCCGGTGGACATATCTGCGTTCACCAGCGACGCCCACTCGAAGGTCTTGCCGCCCACCACCCAGAGGCCGATCACAGCGGCCAGCATGATCAGACCGCCGACCAATGAGTAGAGGAAGAACTTGACCGCGGCGTATTGCCGTTGCTTGGTCGGCACATCCTGGCCGAACGAGCCGATAAGGAAGTACATCGGCACGAGCATGACCTCGAAGAAGACGTAGAACAGCAACACGTCGGCGGCGGTGAAGGTGCCGATCATGGTGCCCTCAAGGGCGAGGATCAGCGCGAAGTAGGCCGGAACGCTGCGCTTGCCGCTGTTGTCGAGGTCCTTCCAGCTGGCCAGGACCACAATGGGCACAAGCAACGCGGTCAGCGCGATCATCACCAGCGAGATGCCGTCAACGGCGAAGGTGAATCTGGCGTCCCAGGCCGGAATCCAGGTGTAGGACTCCTGAAGCTGAAGGCGCGCCTTGCTGCCGGCGTCGAAGGCGAACCAGGTCGCCACCGCCAGCCCGAACACCACCAGCGAGAACGCGAGCGTCAGCAGCTTGGCCAGCTCAGGCTTGGAACGCGGCACGAAGGCCACGACCAGTGCTCCGATCAGGGGCACAACGGTGATAAGCGAAAGGTATTTCATCCGAGCCTCACTGCCAGAAGAGCGCCGAGCACCAGCACGCCGCCCAAGAGCATGGAAAGGGCATAGGAGCGCACGAAACCGGTCTGCAGCCGGCGCATCCGGCCAGAGCCGCCGCCGACCAGGGCCGCGAGCCCGTTGACCACACCGTCGACGCCCTTGTTGTCCACATAGACCAGAGCCCGCGTCAGCCAGCGGCCGGGCTTTTCGAAGACCACCTCGTTGAAGGCGTCCGTGTACAGGTTGTTGCGCGCGGCGGTGACGACGACCCCGGCCGGTTCCGGCTCAAGGGCGGTACCGCGTCCGAAGATCGCCCAGGCGAGACCCGCGCCGAGCACCGCGAACGCCACACCCAGCACACTGATCAGCCAGTGCGGCATGACCGGCTCGTACTCCGGCACGTTCTCCACGCCGGCGAAGACCGGGTTCAGCCAGTCGACGACGCTGGTGTGCATCAGGTACCCGGCGACGACCGAGCCGATGGCGAGGAACACCAACGGAATCCACATCACCGGCGGCGACTCGTGCGGGTGCTGCCCCTCGGTCCAGCGCTTCGGGCCGTGGAAGGTGAGCACGAAGAGGCGCGTCATGTAGAAGGCGGTCAGCAGCGCGCCGAGCAAGGCCGCCCAGCCGAACAGCCACGACGTCCAGTCGCCGCGCTCGAAAGCGGCCGCGATGATCGGCTCCTTGGTGAAGTAGCCGCTCAGCGGCGGAATGCCGATGATCGCCAGCCAGCCCATCATGAACGTGAGCCAGGTGATCTTCATGTACTTCGACAGCGCGCCAAACCGGCGGATGTCCACCTGATCCTTCATGCCGTGCATGACCGAGCCGGCCCCGAGGAACATGTTGGCCTTGAAGAAGCCGTGCGCCAGCAGGTGGATGATGGCCAGCGCGTAGGCGCCGCCCCCCAGCCCGACGCCCAGGAACATGTAACCGATCTGGGAAACCGTGGACCAGGCCAGTACCCGCTTGATGTCGTCCTTGGCGCAGCCGATGATGCAGCCCAGCAACAGGGTGATGGTGCCGACGCTGACGACGATCAGCTGCAGCGTGGTGTTGGCCGAGAACACCGGGTTGGACCGGGCGATCACATAGACGCCGGCGGTCACCATCGTTGCCGCATGGATCAGAGCCGAGACCGGGGTCGGGCCCTCCATCGCGTCGGGCAACCAGGCCTGAAGCGGGAACTGGCCGGACTTGCCGCAGGCGCCCAGCAGCAACAGCAACCCGAGGATCAGCATGGTGTTGGCGCTGAGCGAACCCACCCGCTCGAAGACCTGACCGTAGTTCACGGTGTTCAGGTAGGCGAACATGAGGAAGATCGCCAAAATAAAACCGGCGTCGCCGACCCGGTTCATGATGAAGGCCTTCTTACCGGCCGTGGCGGCCGATGGCCGGGTGTACCAGAACGAGATCAGCAGGTAGGAGGCGAGACCCACGCCCTCCCAGCCGAGGTAGAGCATCACGTAGTTGTTGCCCAGTACCAGAAGCAGCATCGCCGTGATGAAGAGGTTGAAGTAGCCGAAGAAGGTGACCCGGCGCTCGTCGTGGGCCATGTAGCCCACCGCGTAAAGGTGGATCAGCGAGCCGACGCCGGTGATGAGCAGGACGAAGACCGCGGTCAGCGGGTCGAACATCAGCCCGAACGAGACCTGCAGATCGCCGACGGGGATGAAGCTCCACAGGTTCTGCTCGGTCACGCGCGGGTTGAGGTCGCGCAACTGGAAGAACATGATCAGGCCGAGCACGAACGAGATCGCGGGGGCGATCACGCCAAGCCACGGCCCCCACTTGAGCGCCCGCTTGCCGGAAAGCAACAGGATGGTCGCGCTGGCCGCCGGAATAGCGAAGAGCAGCCACAGATTAGAAAGCATGTCGTCCTCAGTACTTCAGCAGGTTCGCGTCATCGACGCTGGCAGAGCGCCGAGTCCGGAAGATCAACATGATGATGGCCAGTCCGATCACGACCTCGGCTGCGGCGACGACCATGACGAAGAAAGCCATGATCTGCCCATCGAGAGTGCCGTTGATCCGGCTGAAGGTGACCAGCGCCAGGTTGGCCGCGTTGAGCATCAGCTCGATGCACATGAAAAGCACGATGGCGTTGCGCCGGATCAGCACCCCGACCGCCCCGACGCTGAACAGGATCGCCGACAAAACGATGTACCACATTGGCGTCATGACTGGTGTCCCCCGGTGAGGGTGTGCTTGTCGGCCTTCTCCGCCGGCTCAAGCTCGCGTAGCGGCAGGATCGGGGAGATGCTGCGCTGGGCCGGATTTCCGTCGGGCAGCTTCGCCGGCGTGGCCACCGAGTTGGAGGTGGCGTAGACGCCGGGACCCGGCTTCGGACCCGGGTAGTTGCCCGGCAGGAAGCGCTCTTTCATCATCGCCGCCTGACCGATGCGCTCGTCCTTGCGCCGCTCCACGTGCGCCAGGATCATCGCGCCCACCGCCGCCGAGATCAGCAATGCGCTGGTCACTTCGAAGGCCCAGACGTACTTGGTGAAAATCAGGCTGGCCAGCCCCTGCACGTTGCCGTTCTTGTTGGCTTCCGCCAGCCCGACCGGGGTCAGGTCGACCGTCCCGCGGTAAAGCCCGGTGCCCAGCAGGACCCCGAGGCCGACGCCGAGCGCGATGGCGGCGACCTTCTGACCTCGCAACGTTTCGATCACCGAGTCGGAGGCGTCGCGGCCCACCAGCATCAGCACGAAGAGGAACAGCATCATGATGGCGCCGGTGTAGACGATGATCTGCACCATGCCGATGAACGGCCCGGCCTGCACGATGTAGAAGACACCGAGGCTGAGCATGGTCAGCACCAGCCAGAGTGCGGAGTGCACGGCGTTGCGGGCCATCACCATCCCCAGCGCGCCGATCACCGCGATCGGCGCGAGGATGTAGAAGACGACCTGCTCGCCCCACGATACGTCGATCATGAGCGCGTCTCCGCTCCAGCCGAGGTACCCGGGTTGGTCAGCGCTCCCAGGTAGTAGTCCTTGTCCGTGTCGCCCAGCCGCATCGGATGCGGCGGCTGCTCCATACCCGGCAGCAGCGGGGCGAGGAGCATTTCCTTGGTGAAGATGAGGTCCTTGCGGTTGTCGCGGGCCAGCTCGTACTCGTTGCTCATGGTCAGCGAGCGGGTCGGGCAAGCCTCGATGCACAGACCACAGAAGATGCAGCGCGCGTAGTTGATCTGATAAACGGACGCGTAGCGCTCACCCGGGGAGTAGCGGGCATCTTCGGTGTTGTCGCCACCCTCCACATAGATGGCGTCGGCCGGGCAGGCCCACGCGCACAGCTCGCAACCGATGCACTTCTCCAGCCCGTCGGGGTGACGGTTGAGGATGTGCCGGCCGTGGTAGCGCGGTTTGGTCGGGTCCGGCTTTTCCGGGTACTTCGTGGTGACCGTCTTTTTGAACATGTGCGAGAAGGTCACGCCGAAGCCCTTGACTGATTCAAGCATGGCTTACTGCACCGGCTCTCTGTCTGCAGTGATTCGCTTCGCCCGCGGGCTGACCGGGACCTGAAGGTCGATCGGTGGCAACGGGAAGCTGCCCTCCGGCCGCTGCGCGACCTCCTCCTCAAGGGGCAGCTTGGGAGCTGGTCTCTTCCTCGGCCACAACAGAATCGCGAGGAGGATCACCGCGAACCCGCCGATCCACAACCCGCGCTGCCAACCGGGCAGGTTCTCGTTGTTCATGGTCTTGAATCCGGCCAGCGCCAGAATCCAGATCAGGCTCGCCGGGATCAGCACCTTCCAGCCGAAGCGCATGAACTGGTCGTAGCGAAGCCGCGGCAGCGTTCCGCGCAGCCACACGAAGACGAACAGCAGGATCAGGAGCTTGATGGTGAACCACAGCAGCGGCCACCAGCCCTGGTTGACCCACGGGCCGAGCTGGGTGATCGGCCACGGCGCCCGCCAGCCGCCGAGGAACAGCGTGGTCGCCAGCGCGGAGACGGTCACCATGTTGATGTATTCGGCGAGGAAGAACAGTGCGAACTTCAGCGACGAGTACTCGGTGTGGAAACCACCGACCAGCTCGGACTCGGCCTCGGGAAGGTCGAACGGAGCTCGGTTGGTCTCACCCACGGCCGAGATCGCGTAGATGACGAAGCTGGGCAGGAGCAAAAGCACGTACCAGCCCGGGTACGTGAACTCGAAGCCGAACAGTTCCCCCTGGCCGCCCTTCGCCTGCGCGTTGACGATCTCGGAGGTGCTCATCGTGCCGGCCATCATGAAGACCGCCACGATGGACAGCCCCATCGCGACCTCGTACGAAATCATCTGCGCGCTGGACCGAAGCCCACCCAGCAGCGGGTAGGTCGAGCCGGAGGCCCAACCACTGAGCACGATGCCGTAGATACCCAGGCCCGAGCACGCCAGCACCAGCAGCACCGCCACCGGAATGTCGGTCAGCTGCAACGGCGTCTTCTGCCCGAAGATCGAGACGAAGGGCCCGAACGGGATGATGGCGAAGGCGGTGAAGGCACAGACCGTGGAAATCACCGGCGCCAGGAAGAAGACCACCCTGTCCGCCTTGAGCGGCATGATGTCTTCCTTGAACGCCAGCTTCAGCCCATCGGCGAGCGATTGCAGCAGGCCGAACGGCCCGTGCCGGTTGGGTCCCGGGCGCACCTGCATCCGGGCCACCACCTTGCGCTCGTACCAGATGGTGAAAAGCGTCATCACCACAAGGAAGACGAAGACGCCAACCACCTTGAGCGCGACTATCCAGCCGTTGTCATGGCCGAAGTCGGCAAGAGTGGGATTCACGACTTACCTCCACTTACCGTGACCACCGTTGCGGGACCGAGGGTCCGGCGCAGGGTGGATCCGGGCGAGTTGGTGGGCAGCCAGACAACCTGGTCGGGCAGCTCGGTAATGAGGGCGGGCAAGGTGACCGCGCCCCGTTGGGTGCCGACCGTCACCGGGTCGCCGTCGGCTATTCCCAGCTCGGCGGCGCGAGCCTTGGACAGCCGCACCACGGGCGGGCGGGCCGTTCCGGCAAGGACCTCGTCGCCATCGGTCAGGCTGCCCAGATCGAGCAGCTGCGACCAGGTGGCCAGCAGCGCCTGCCCCTTGTCCAGCTCGACAGTGCCCGAGTCCGGGCTGGCGGTGGGCATGGCTGGACGCCCGGTCTGGCTCGCCGGAAGGCTGCTCAGCTCGCGGCGCACCGCGTGCACGTCAGCTGTACCAAGGGAAATCCCGAGCTGAGCCGCGATGGCGTCCAGCACCCGGGCATCCGGCAGGGTGGCACCCGTGTTCGGGGTGTCGAGGGCCTGATCGAAGGTACGCAGGCGGCCCTCCCAGTTGACGAACGAGCCGGCCTTCTCGGCCACCGCCGCCACCGGGAACACCACGTCGGCGCGCCGGGACACCGCGGACATCCGCAGCTCCAGGCTGATCAGGAAGTTCACGTTGTCGAGCGCCTGCTCGGCCAGCCGCGGGTCGGGCAGGTCGGCCGGGTCGACACCCGCCACCACCATCGCTCCGAGCTTGCCCTTGGCCGCCGCCTCGATGATCCCGTCTGTGCTCAGGCCCACCGAGCCGGAGACGTGACCGGCCGGCACGCCCCACCATTCGGAAAGCTCAGCGCGCGCGGCGGCGTCTGCCACCGTGCGGCCACCGGGCAGCATGTTCGGCAGGCAGCCAGCGTCGACGGCACCCCGATCGCCTGCGCGCCTTGGGATCCAGGCCAGTCGTGCGCCGTTCGCGGAGGCGAGCGCGGCCACCCCGGACAACCCGCCCGGCACGGTGGCGAGGCGCTCCCCGACCAGGATCAGGGTGTCGCCGTCCACATCGGACAGCTCCGAGAACGCGTGCGGCTCGCGGCCCGGCATGGCCGTCACCAGCTTGGCGTGCAGCTTCTCCAGCCCGCGGCTCAGGTACGGCGCCACCGCGGTGATCCGCAGCCGGCGTCCGCGAACGGTCTTGCGCAGGCGCAGGAAGACGATCGGCGACTCCTCCTCCGGCTCGAACCCGACCAGCACCACGTGCTTGGCCCGGTCGATGTCGGCGTAGGTCACCCCGGTCTGGTACGCGGCGAGGAATTCCGCTTCCTCCTGCGACTGCGGCCGCGCCCGGAAGTCAATGTTGTTGGTATGCAAGACAACCCGGGCAAACTTGGCGTAGGCGTAGGCATCTTCGACGGTCAGCCGGCCACCGGTGAGCACTCCCACCCCGTAGGCGCCGTCGCGCGCTGCGCGCAGGCCCTCGGCCGCTTTCGCGAGCGCCTCAGTCCAGCTCGCCTTGCGAAGCTCGCCGTTCTCGCGGATCAGCGGAACGGTCAACCGGTCGAAAGCGGTGGCGTATTGGAACCCCCACCGGCCCTTGTCACAGTTCCACTCCTCGTTGACCTCCGGGTCCTCCCCGGCCAGCCGGCGCAGCACCTTGCCCCGGCGGTGATCGGTGCGCTGAGCGCAACCCGACGCGCAATGCTCACAGGTGCTGGGCGAGGACACCAGGTCGAAAGGCCTTGCCCGGAACCGGTATTGCGTTCCGGTGAGGGCGCCGACCGGGCAGATCTGCACCGTGTTGCCGGAGAAGTAGGAGTTGAACGGGACGTCGCCGTCGTCTCCGGGCTCGCCGCCGTAGACCTCGTCCCGGTACACGTTGATCTGCTCGGCGGAGGAGCGGTCCATCAGATCGATGAACTTGTCCCCGGCGATCTCGTCGGAGAAACGCGTGCACCGCTGGCACAGCACGCACCGCTCACGGTCGAGCAGCACCTGCGACGAAATGTTGATCGGCTTCTCGTACTCGCGCTTGTGCTCGTGGAACCGGGTCTCCGGGCGGCCCACCGCCATCGCCTGGTTCTGCAGCGGGCACTCGCCGCCCTTGTCACACATGGGGCAGTCGAGCGGGTGGTTGATCAGCAGCAGCTCCATGATGCCGGCCTGGGCCTTGGCGGCCACCGGCGACGAGAGCTGGGTCTTGACCACCATGCCGTCGGCGACCGTCTGGGTGCAGGAGGCCACCGGCTTGCGCTGACCCTCCACCTCGACCAGACACTGCCGGCACGCACCGGCCGGGGCCAGCAGCGGGTGATCGCAGAAGCGGGGAATCTCGATGCCCAACCGCTCCGCCGTGCGGATGACGAGCTCGCCCTTGGGCGCCTTCACTTCCACGCCGTCGATGGTGAGGGTGACCTCGTCGGTCCGCTTCTCGATATCGGAGGTCGTCATCAGTGCGCTCCCGCCAGGGCTTTAGCGCTCAGCATGGGTGCCTTCTTGCGCTCGATGTAGTCCAGGTAGTCCTGCTTGAAGTACTGCAGCGAAGAGGTCACCGGGCTGGTGGCTCCATCGCCGAGACCACAGAACGACCGGCCGAGAATGTTGTCGGCGGTGTCCAGCAGGGTGTCGAGATCCTCGTAGGTGCCTTCGCCGCTAAGGATTCGCCGGTACACCCGGACCATCCAGTAGTTGCCTTCACGGCACGGAGTGCACTTGCCGCACGACTCGTGGTGGTAGAACTCCAGCCACCGGTAGGTCGCGTAGACCGGGCAGTCCTGATCGGAGAAGATCTGCGTCGCCGTGGTGCCGAGGATGCTTCCCGCCGCGGCCACCGACTCGAAGTCGAGCGCGGTGTCGATGTGTTCGGCCGCCAGCAGAGGCGTCGAGGATCCGCCGGGGGTCCAGAACTTCAGCTGATGCCCGGCCTGCATCCCACCCGCCAGCTCGATCAGCTCGCGCAGCGTGATGCCCATCGAGCACTCGTACTGGCCGGGGTTGTTGATGCGCCCGCTCAGCGAGTAAATCATTGGGCCGCTTGACTTCTCGGTGCCCATCGACTTCCACCAGGCCGCGCCGCCGAGCACGATGTACGGGACGCTGGCGATGGTGCCGACGTTGTTCACCACGGTCGGGCTGGCGTAAAGGCCGTGCGTCGCCGGGAACGGCGGGCGCAGCCGGGGCTGGCCGCGGAAGCCCTCCAGCGAGTCGAGCAGAGCCGTTTCCTCGCCACAGATGTAGGCGCCCGCTCCGCTGTGCACCACCAGGTCGAGGTCGAAGCCGGTGCCCTGGATGTTCTTGCCGAGATAGCCCGCCTTGTAGGCCTCGGCCACCGCGCTGCGCAGCCGCCGCGCCGCGTGCACGGCCTCACCGCGGATGTAGATGTAGGCCCGATTCGCGCGGATGGCGTAGGAGGCGATGATGCAGCCTTCGACCAGCGAGTGCGGGTCGTGCGTCATCAAGGGCAGGTCTTTACAGGTACCGGGCTCGCCTTCGTCAGCGTTGACGACGAGATAGTGCGGCTTGCCGTCGTTTTGCGGGATGAACCCCCACTTGAGTCCGGTGGGGAAACCCGCGCCGCCACGGCCGCGCAGACCGGAATCCTTGATCAGGGCGATCAGGTCGTCTGGGTGGGACTTGAGCGCCTTGCGGGCAGCGGCGTAGCCGTCGAGCTGCTCGTAGACGTCGATGCGCCACGCGTCGGGTGACAGCCAGCGCTTCGTGAGCACCGGCGTCAGCTTCTCATAAACACTCATCGCTTACCTTCAGGAATGGGAGTGTTGATGTCGAAACCAGCCGGGCTGATTCCGTGCTTCTGGGCGAGCCGCAACCCGGCAAGGGTCGGCTCACCCGGCACCCCGTCGGCGACCGCACCCTCGCGTTCGTCGGCGAAACCGGCCAGCTGCAACGACATTTCCTTCAGCGTGCACAGCCGCGCGCCGCGACTCGGCTTGGGCCGGTCGCCGCGTTTCAAAGCCTCGGCCAGCTCCACGGCACTGTCGGGGGACACACCGTCGAAGAAGTCGTAGTTCACGGTGAGCACCGGGCCGTAGTCACACGCGGCCAAGCACTCCGCGTGCTCGAGGGTGATTTTCGCGTCTTCGGTGGTCTCGTCGTGCCCCACCCCGAGGTGCTCGCTGAGGGTGTCGTAAACCTGTTGCCCCCCAAGCACATTGCACATGGTGTTGGTGCAGACGCTGACCAGATAGTCACCGGTCGGGCGGCGCTTGTACATGGTGTAGAAGCTCGCCACCGCGGCCACGTTCGCCTTCTGCAGCCCCAGCTGCTCGGCGCAGAAGTCGATTCCGGCCGGAGACACGTAACCCTCGACCGACTGCACCAGGTGCAGCATCGGCAGCAGCGCCGAGCGCTCCTTGCCCTCCGGATAGCGCGCGACGATTTCCCTTGCGCGGTCCAGGATTTCCTGACTGAACTCGGTCGTCACCGGTCACACCCACCCATCACCGGATCGAGCGAAGCCCCACCCGCGATCACATCGGCCAGCAGGCCACCCTCGGCCATGGCCGGAATGGCTTGCAGGTTCACAAAACTCGGCTCTCGGTAGTGCACCCGGTAGGGCCGCGTGCCACCGTCGGAGACCGCGTGCACGCCCAGCTCGCCGCGCGGCGCCTCGATCTGCACATAGACCTGGCCCGCCGGCACCCGGAAGCCCTCGGTCACCAGCTTGAAGTGGTGGATCAGGGATTCCATCGACTGACCCATGATCTTCGCGATGTGCTCGAGCGAGTTGCCCAGACCGTCCACGCCCATGGCCAGCTGTGCCGGCCAGGCGATCTTCTTGTCCTCCACCATGATGGCGCCGGGGCGGAGGCGGTCGAGACACTGCTGAATGATTTTCAGCGACTCCCGCATCTCGTTGAGCCTTACCTGGTACCGGCCCCAGACATCCGCGTCGTCGGACGTCGGCACGTCGAACTGGTAGGTCTCGTAGCCGCAGTAGGGCATCGTCTTGCGCAGGTCCCAGCCCAGCCCGGCGCTGCGCAGCACCGGCCCGGTGATGCCGAGCGCCAGGCAGCCGGTCACATCGAGAACGGCAACGCCCTTGGTGCGCGCCAGCCAGATCGGCTGACCGGAGAGCAGGTCCTCGTATTCGTTGAGCCGCTTGGGCATGAAGCCGAGGAATTCTTTGATCTTCTTGATGGCCTCGGCCGGAACGTCCTGCGCCACACCGCCCGGACGCACGTAGGCCATGTTCATCCGCAGGCCGGTAATCATCTCGAAGATGTCGAGGATGAACTCGCGCTCACGGAAGCCGTAAATCATCATGGACAGCGCGCCGAGCTCCATACCCGTGGTGGCAAGCCACACCAGGTGCGAGGAGATCCGGTTGAGCTCCATCATCATGACGCGGATGGTGGTGGCCCGATCGGGGATCTGCTCCACGATGCCGAGCAGCTTCTCCACCGCGAGGCTGTAACCGGTCTCGTTGAAAATCGGCGCCAGATAGTCCATGCGGGTGACGAAGGTGCTGCCCTGGGTCCAGTTGCGGTATTCGAGGTTCTTCTCGATTCCGGTGTGCAGGTAGCCCACGACGAGCCGGCAGTCGGTGACGGTCTCGCCTTCCAGCTCCAGCACCAGTCGCAGCACGCCATGGGTCGACGGGTGCTGCGGTCCCATGTTGACGACGATCCGCTCGTCGTGGACCGGATCGTGTGCGCCGACGACATCGGCCCAGTCGCCACCGGTGACGGTGAAGACCCGACCCTCGGTCGTCTCGCGTTCTGGTGCGTAACTCATGAGCACGCCTCCCTTCGGTCGCCGAAAAGACTGCTCATGAGCCTTCGGCTCATCCTCTGCCGCCGGATGAACTCGGCAAGCTCGTTCATCGATAAGTCCTTCGCTGATCGGGCGGGGGAATCTCCGCGCCCTTGTATTCGACCGGCACGCCACCGAGCGGGTAGTCCTTGCGCTGCGGGTGGCCTTCCCAGTCATCCGGCATGAGGATCCGGGTGAGGTTGGGGTGTCCGTCGAAGATGATGCCGAACATGTCGTAGGTTTCCCGTTCCTGCCAGTCGGCGGTCGGGTAGATGTTCGTCACGCTCGGCAGGTGCGGGTCTTGCGCGGTGACCGCGCATTCAAGGCGGATGCGACGCCGATAGGTCATCGACGTCAGCTGGTAGGCCACATGCAGCCGGCGCTCGTCGGTGCCGAGATAGTCCACACCGGACACACTCGACAGCAGCTCGTAGCGCAGCGCCATGTCGTCGCGCATCACCTGGCACACCTCGGCGATCTTCGCCGGGACGATGTGCAGGGTCAGCTCGCCGCGGTCGACCACGACCCGCTCGATGGCATCCCCGAACTGCGGGTAGGCCTCTTCAAGGGCGTCAACGACTTCGTCGAAGTCCCCGCCGAACGGCCGCTGGCTTTCCAGGACCGGCACAGCCAGCCGCTGCAGGCCACCGAAGCCCGAGGTGTCACCGGTGCCACCTACACCGAACATGCCATGTTCACTGGACACCACTGAGTCTTCACTCATGCGTGGGTCCTCCGTTCCATCCACTTGGAGATCCGCAGCTGCTCCTCGCGACCTTCGGCCACGGCCTGCTCCCACTCGGCGCGCAGCTTCTTGTTGTAGAAGTAGCTCGACGGCATGGCGCCGGGCGCGACGACGGGCTTGCCCTGTCGCGCTTCCTTTTCGGCCAGCATCTTCTCGCCCTTGGCACCGAGCGGCTGGTGCATGATCTTGTCGTGCAGCTTGAGGATCGCGTCGAGCAGCATCTCCGGCCGCGGCGGGCAGCCGGGCAGGTACATGTCCACGGGCACAATGTGGTCAACGCCCTGCACGATGGCGTAGTTGTTGAACATGCCGCCCGACGAGGCGCAGACACCCATCGAGAGCACCCACTTGGGCTCGGGCATCTGGTCGTAGATCTGACGCAGCACCGGCGCCATCTTCTGGCTCACCCGGCCCGCCACAATCATCAGGTCGGCCTGGCGCGGCGAGGCACGGAACACCTCCATGCCGAAACGGCCCGTGTCATAACGGGCCGCACCGGTCGCCATCATCTCGATGGCACAGCAGGCGAGCCCGAAGGTCGCCGGCCAGAAGCTGGCCTTGCGGGTCCAGTTCACGAGCCCCTGGACGGTGGTGAGCAACACCCCGCCGGGAAGCTTTTCCTCAAGTCCCATTAGCTAGCCCGCCTCAATCCCATTCCAAGCCGCCGCGGCGCCACACATACGCGTAGGCAATGGCGACCGTGATGATGAAGATGACCATTTCGAAGAACCCGAATACGCCCAGCATGTCGAAGCTGACCGCCCACGGGTACAAGAAAATGATTTCGATGTCAAAGATGATGAAGAGCATGGCGGTCAGGTAGAACTTGACCGGGAATCGTCCCCCGCCGATCGGCTGTGGGGTGGGCTCTATTCCACACTCATATGCCTCGAGCTTCGCGCGGTTGAAACGGCGCGGCCCGACGAACGGGGCGATGCCAACCGAGAACAACCCGAAGGCAGCCGCGAGCGCGAGGAGCCAAACAATGGGTACGTATGCGGAAAGCGACATTAGTCTTCCCTATTCTCGATCACAGTCGTCATCGCGAATCCTCACCTGTTATGCCTCTATACAGCGGGTGCCACGCGGGACATGGCGTTGATGATCCGATCCATGGCGTCGCCGCCGCGCGGGTCGGTCAGATTGGCAAGCAACTTGAGCACGAACCGCATCAGCGTCGGGTGGGGCATGCCATGCCTGGTCGCGATCTTCATGACCTGCGGGTTGCCGATCAGCTTCACGAATACCCCGCCGATGCGGTAATACCCACCAAAGCGGCGCTTGAGTTCGGTCGGATAAGCGTGCAACGCGGACTCGCGGGCCTGACCCGCCGGTCGCGCGAGTGCTTGAAGCGCAATCTCTGCTGCGAGCTGCCCGGACTCCATCGCGTAGGCAATGCCCTCGCCGTTGAAGGGGTTGACCATGCCGCCACTGTCACCCACCAACATCATGCCTCGGGTGTAGTGCGGAGTGCGGTTGAATCCCATAGGCAGCGCCGCGCCGAGAATCTTCCCATCGGCGTTCGACTCGTCACACAGACCCCAATCCTCCGGGGTGGTGGAAAGCCAGTCGGTGAGCATGTGCCGGTAGTTCGTCTGCTGGTAGGCCTTGGAGGAGTTCAGCACGCCAAGACCGACATTCACCCGGCCGTCGCCCAGCCCGAAGATCCATCCGTACCCGGGAAGGAGGGTGTCGCCCGCCTCCTTGCTGCGCAGCTCGAGCCACGATTCCAAGTAGTCGTCGTTGGCCTTCGCCTCGCACCGGTAGTAGCGGCGCACGGCCACTCCCATCGGCCTGTCCTCACGCTTGGGCATGCCCATCGAGAGCGGGAACCGGCCGGAGACACCGTCGGCGGCGATGACGAGCGGCGCGGTCAGCTGCTTCTCCCCGCCGGGCGTCTTGACCTGTACGCCGACGACGCGGCCGTCGGCGTCGAGCACCGGCGCGGTCACGTTGTGGCTGGTGTGCAGGATCGCGCCGGCCTTCTCGGCCTGCTTGGCGAGCATGTCGTCGAAGTCGAGCCGCGTCCGGACCAGGCCGTAGTCGGGGTAGGAGGCCAGATCTGGCCACTTGAGTTCGAGCCGGACTCCACCGCCGATGACGCGCAGACCCTTGTTCTGCAGCCACCCGGCTTCGGGCGAGGTGTCTATCCCCATGTCGAGCAGCTGCTTCACCGCTCGCGGGGTCAGGCCGTCACCGCATACCTTCTCGCGGGGGAACTCGGTTTTCTCCAGCACCAGCACTCGCGCGCCATGCTTGGCCAGGTGGTAAGCGCTGGCCGAGCCACCCGGACCGGCACCTACCACGATCACGTCGGCATCGAAATCGGTCTGAGTCATGGTCACCTCCGCCGGCCTGATCTACGAGCCCTTAACGCTCGTGAAAGTCTTCACAAGCTCATCCGGCGAGCAGTCTAGGCCTGCTTGAACGTCCGCATTTAGTTAGGCGAGCCTAACTAGATTTTCGCGGCTGAGCGCGATAGAACACGCGCTGCTCATTGTCGAGGTGTTCCATGGCGTAGCTCAATGCGACACGGGCCATCGCCCCCGCATGCTGGTCTAAGAAGCTAAGTAGCTTTTGCCTGTCCTTCTTGCCGGCCTCCCGCAGCAGCCCGCCCACCGCCTTCTGCACGAGGTCCTGCTTGTCCGCGAGGAGGATTTCCGCTATCCGGAACGTGTCGTCAACCTCACCTTGGCGCACCAGGTAGAGCGTGCTGACAATGGCCGTGCGCCGCTCCCAGGTGTCCTGCGATCGGGCCAGTTCATAAAGCACGTCCCGTGGCTTGTCGACCAGGTACCGGCCGACCACCCAGACCGCGCCGAGGTCCACCAGGTCCCAGCTGTCGATGCGATCTGAGCGCCGCAGGTAGAGGTCGAACAGCTCCTTGCGCTGCCCCTCCGTGATCTTCTTGCTCCGCGCCTGCTTGTCCATGATGCTCAGCGCACCCACCCGCACGTCGTGCACCGGGCTGTCCAGCAGGATGTTCACTTCGCTCAGCGGCATCGCCACGAACTCCTTGGACAGGGCGAAGATTTTGCCCATCGCCACCTGCCCGGCCGGCCCGAGCGCGCGCAGCCGCTTCACATACTCCGCAGCTGACATCAGTCGCGGGCGGTGATCTGCTGGACCGCCCAGCCGTTGCCATCGGGGTCGCTGAAGAAAACAAATCCGCTGTTGTTCAGGTCGTCGCCCTCCTGGGCCGGGCGCATGCCGCCCGGGCTGGCATACATGACGTCGCCCACCGCCACACCGGCCTCGGTCAGCTGGGCGTGAGCTTTATAGATGTCATTGACCACCAACTGCAGGCCCTGAAGCGAACCCGGCTTCATATCGCCGCCGACCCCCTTGCCGATCACGACCGAGCATCCTGAGCCGGGCGGCGTCAGCTGAACAATGCGGAACTCGTCACCGAAATTCGAGTCGTGGTCGACGTTGAAGCCGAGCTGCTCGGCGTAGAAGCTCTTGGCCCTGTCCACATCGGAGACTGGTACCACCACAACTTCAAATGTCCAATTCATAGCTTGTCCCTCTCATCTCCTTGAAGCGCTCGGAGCAAGTCGTCCAAGCGCTGATAACCGTGTCCCACCCCGCGTTCCATCGGCGTGCTGAGCACGTACTCGCGCACCTTAGGGGCAGGAAGCAACACGTTGGTCGTCATCGTGGTGCTCGCCTGCGCCTCCACCAGCACCGTCGTGATCAATGATTCGCCAGGAAACGATTGATCGTCGAAAACCTCGGTATACACAAGCCGAGTTGGGGTGACTATCTCCCGGTACACGCCGCCATGCGCCATCGTCTGTCCCTGCGGCCCGCGCGACACGAAGCGCCACGCACCCCCGATTCGCAGGTCGATCTGTGCGTCCGTGACGTTCCACTCGCGCGCGCCGAGCCATCGCTTGACCAGCTCGGGTGTGGTGAGCGCGGCGAAAACCAGCCTGGCCGGCGCCGCGAATGCCCGGGTCAAAACGATCTCCCGATCGCCGACCGTGCGCACCTGCAAGCCTTCGGTCATCCCTCTTCCTCGCGCTTGAGCTCGTCGAGCAGATCGTCCAGACGCTGGAAACTCTCTTCCCACGCGTCGCGGTAGCTCGCCAGCCAGGTCGTGGCCGCCTTGAGCGGACGCGCCTCCAGCCGGCACGGCCGACGCTGCGCGTCGCGACCGCGCGAGATCAACCCGGCCCGCTCCAGGACCTTCAGATGCTTGGAGATCGCCGGCTGACTCATCTGAAACGGCGACGCCAGCTCGGTCACCGTCGCCTCCCCCTGCGCCAGACGCGCCAGGATCGCCCGTCGCGTCGGGTCGGCCAGCGCAGCGAAGGTCGCATCCAAAGCCTCAGCCCGCACCACCATTAGATAACCTCATAGTTTCATAACCTACTGGTTTTATACCGCCGCACCATGATCCCTGTCAAGCGGGCGGAGAGGCGGCGCGAGGAGGCTAGAGCAGGGTGAGTTGCTCGACGGGACCGGCGGGCAGATCGCGGGCGGGAGTCTCGGAGCGGTCGAGCAGGCCGTGGCGGCGCAGGGCGCGGCGGGTGCGGGCGGTGATGAGGCGCTGAAAGTCGGGGCTGGCGTAGGCCCGATCACGGTAGATCCGGTGATACAGCGGCAGCAGATCCGGGCGGTTGGCGGCAAGCCACCCCAAGTACCACTCCCGGGCGCCCGGACGAAGGTGCAACACGAGCGGGGTGACACTGGCCGCACCCGCTTCGGCAAGCGCCGCGACGGTGGCGCCGATCGAGGCGTCATCGTCGGTGAGGCCGGGAAGTATTGGCGCCATAAGCACTCCGACCCGGAACCCGGCATCGGTCAGCTGGCGCACCGCGTCGAGGCGGCGTCGCGGCGAGGGCGTGCCCGACTCGATCAGCCGCCAGATCTGTTCATCGAGGAACCCGATGGAGAACGCGATCGACACCCGCGCCCGCTCCGCCGCCTGCTGCAGGATCGGCAAATCGCGCAGGATCAGCGTGCCCTTGGTGAGAATGGAGAACGGATTTCTGAACTCGCTCAACGTGGAGAGAATGCCCGGCATCAGCCGATAGCGGCCCTCGGCCCGCTGGTAGCAATCGACGTTGGTGCCCATGGCGATGCTGTGCCCGCGCCAGGACGGCTTGGCGAGCTCGCGCCGCAACACCTCCACCGCGTTCACCTTCACCGCGTTCACCTTCACCACGACCTTCGAGTCGAAGTCGTGCCCGGCGTCGAGGTCGAGATAGGTGTGGGTATTGCGCGCGAAACAGTTGTGGCTCACCACCGAATTGGCGATGAAGTCACCCGTGCCGGTGGTGATGTCCCACATCGGCATCGTGCGGTCGAGTGGCTCCACCGCGGCGACCGCGACCGGGACCGGCCGCGAGCCTTGCAGCGCGGAAAAAGCCAGCGCCTCGGCGATGCCGAGCACGTTGTCGCCCGCCGCCAGAAAGGGACGGCGGTCAGGCCCGGCCACCGAGGGGGTCACGTGCTTCCAGCCGGTCTCGGTCAGGAACCGGTGATCGCTGCTGGCCACCAGCTCCACGCCGTTTTCCAGATGCACCCGGTAAGCCATCTTCACCGTGGGCCACTTGGCTCTCACCGAGGTGATGGTGTAACGCCGGGATCGCCCATCGCGCACGGTGCCCACGATGTCGTCGCCAAGCTCAAGCGCATCAAGGGATTTGGTGCTCCCGTCGGGCAGCAGGATGCGCGTGTCACCGGCCAGGCAGTAGGTGCAGGCATGGCCGCAACCGCGATAGGGATTGATGGTGTAGTCGAAGGGCAGCCGGCCGCTGCCCTTGATGCGGTTGATAAGTGACTTGGCCCGGATCTCATAGAACGTCATTCCGGCGAAGCCGGGGGTGTCGAAGGTGCGCGTGACAGCCCCTGGAAGGAGAAGTTGACCAGTGGGATCGTTGCCAAGGGCTGTCCAGCGCACAAGGCATTAGAACACATGTTCTAGCCTCGGCGATAGAGGAAACCCACTCGCGATGACCGTTCGCGAGTGGGTTTCCGGGGTGGATCTCGTTATCCGACAACCGAAACGATCGTGCGGCCGACGCTCGCGGTGCCGTCGCCGAAGCCGACGAAGCCCAGGTACCGGACCCCGGCGGACAGGCCGCTCCACGAAGCCGTCACCGTGCCCGCGCCACCGACCGTCGCCGGCTGGGAGGCGGGGCTGACCGAGAAGTTCCCGGCCGAACCGGACCCGACCGCCCAGTGATTGAGCTGTATGTCAGCTCCGGTCTCCCCTGGCGCCAGCGCGAAGGCCACCACGTAGACGTCGTACGTCCCCGCAGCGGTCAACGTCACCGTCTCGTCTGCCGTGCCGCCCGCGCTCACCCCAACCAGGGTGCTGCCCGAGTAGACGAACAGATCGATGTCGGTACCCATCGGATAATCACCGCTGAAGGTGGAGAACCGCACCAGCGCTGACCCGGCAGGAGCGGTAACCGTCGCCTTGTTCACGCCTGGCCCCACGGCGGGAGCGCCGGTGTTGAAGTTCGGCTCGGTGCCCACCACCGGCAGGCTGGCCACGGTGGCGGCCGTCAAGCCGTTGGCCGCGGCCGTCAGCGTTCCCGCGAAACCGGTCTTGGTGGCCAGCGCGATGGAGCCGCTGGCGCCCGAACCCGCCACCTCACCGACGACGGAAAGAGCCACCGGGCGAACCGCGATCGGGCTGCGGACCACATGGTCGCGCTTGCCGAGACCGGGCACGTCGAAGCCGGGGAATTCCTTCCACGTCAGCGAACCGAACGCGTAGGCGTTCAGCGGCGCGGTGGTACGGGTGATCGTCACCTTGAACGAAGCCGACCGTCCCTTCGGGATGATCAGCGTGTCCGGGGAGACGGTCACCTTGAAGCCCGCAGGGGCCTGCACCTTCGCCTGATAGATAGCCGCATGGTTGGCGGTGTTGGTGACGGTGCGCTTGACCGACTGAACGCCCGCCAGGTCGCCGACGGCGATGGACGGATAGTTCAGATCGCTCGGGTCGATCGATCCGACGCTGTCACACGTCGGGCCGGTCAGTTGCTTTGTCCCGCAAATGAACTGGACCCACTGCTCGAAGTTCGAGTCGTAGACCAGACCCGGGTCGAAGGAGCCGCCCGAGTTGACGTGACCGGCGCCGAAGTCCAGCGGAGTGGCATTGACCGTGCCCCGCAGGATCGGTGCACCAGTGTTGTCGGTTTGCGAGGCCGAGGTCATCAGCGCCGACTTGATCCACATCGGGGACCAGTCCGGGTGCTTGCTTGCCACCAGCGCTGCCAGGCCCGCGATGTGCGGGCTCGACATCGACGTACCGGAGATCGCGTCGTAGAAATTGCCGTTGTCGCCCGCTGGGGAAACGGCGGCAATGACATCGACGCCCGGCGCGGTGATGTCGGGCTTGAGCAGATCGCCGCCGCCCGAAAGGGCCGGGCCGGCGGAGGAGAAGGCGGCCATGTTCGGCGCCCGGCCGGGGGTTGCGGCTCCAACGGAAAGCGAAGCCGTCGCGCCCGCGGTGGCCGCGTAGGCCTTGATGGCCAAGCCGGCCGCGCTTTGCAGATGAACCGTGGGGACGAAGTGGAAGTCGGCGTTCAGCGAGTTGTCCGGCTGGTTGTACAGGACCAGGCCCAGACCGCCCGCGTCGCGAACCGCCTTGCTCTTATCTGTACGAGCGTTGGTACCACGCCTGCACAGCACGATCTTTCCGGTCACCTTGGCCGGATCGAGCGCGCCCAGGAAACACAGCTCCGCCTGAAGCGGATCGGACCCGGCCAGACCCGCCACAGCGGAATCGATGAGCGGCGCCGACGGCACGGCCGGACCGGTTCCCACACCCGCGTAGGTGGCGCCGTTGCCCAGCGTCACCGACTTGGTGAAGTTGCGGTCGTGGGTGCTGGCGGCCACCGTGGTGAGCCACGGCGAGTTGTGCGCCACCGTGCTCGCGCCCGGCCCGGAGTTACCGGCCGACGCGGCTACGAAGACGCCCGCGGCGGCGGCGTTGAAGAACGCCACCTCGACCGGGTCGAGGACAGAGGTCAGCGAACCCGAAATCGAGTAGTTGATGACGTCCACGCCATCGGCGACGGCGTCCTCGATCGCGTTCACGCTGTCGAAGGTGCCGCAACCGCCGGCCCAGCAGACCTTGTAGATGCCAACGCGCGCGGCCGGGGCCATGCCCGAGGCCGTGCCCACGGACACACCATTGATCACCGCGTTGACGCCGTGGTTGCCCGCGGCGGTGGAGGCGGTGTGGGTGCCGTGGCTGTCGGCGTCACGCGGGGAGAGGAAGTCGTGGTCATCGGCCAGACCACTGTCGTTGTACCAGCGCGCCCCGATCACCTTGTTGTTACAGGTCACCGGCTCCTCAATACCCGCATCGCAGGTACCGAACCACTTGCCGTCGATGACAGCCTGGTCCGGCCTGGGCTCGGAAAGCGCCGCGAAACTCGGGCTCTCCGGCCAGAATCCGGTGTCCACCACGCCGACGATCACGCCGAGGCCGGCGTTGGCGTCGCCGCCGAACTGCTTGTTCCACACGCCCGAACTACCTTCCAGGCCAAGGAATCCCGGCGTGGAGATGGTGTCGAGCTTGCGGATCTCGTTCTTCCAGACGTTGAGCACGCCGGGGGTGCGGGCCAGCTTGGCCGCCTGACCCTCGGTGAGCTTGGCCGCAAAGCCGTTGAGGACGACACTCAGGTCGTCGGTCTTCTGCTTGGCGTTGATGCCGCTTGCCTGCAAAACCTTGTCGTGCATGGCTTTGAGGTGCTCACGGTATGCCTTCGCCGTGGTGGACTTGACGTCCACCTTCTTGCCCGCGGCCGGTTTGGTGGCCGCTATCCCGGCGACCCCACCGGCGTATGAAGCCAGCGGCGCACCCGTTGTCTGAACTATGTAGAGCTGGGTTCCCTGCGGAACGGCAGGCGCGGTCGCCCGAGCACTGCCTGCTGCCGCCACCACGAGTGCGGTCATCACCGTGGCTGCGACTGCGCTTCTGACCGGACGTTTTGGCCCGGCCGGTAGCGTTAACGACACTAGCGAACCTCCCTAGGGTCCCAAAGTGAGCAACAGGTACTCACATGGACGGGAGCCTATTGGTTCGCCCTTACCGGGGGAACAGCCTAATCGGCCGAAGTCGAATCGATAATCCACGCTAAATAGGCCGGATTGCCCATCCCAATCGGGGTGCACACAATCTCAGGAACCTCGTACGAATGATGTTCATTTATGAAAGCTTCTATTTCGTGGTACCGGGAAAGCCTCGTCTTGAAGACAACGGCCCACTCGTCCGCCTCTTCCAGCTCACCCTGCCATCGGTAGACGCTCCTAATTGGACCCGAAACCTGCGCGCACGCGGCAAGCCTCGCCTCCACGGCCGACCGGGCCAATGTCAACGCCGCCTCATGATCGCCCACGGTGACCTGCACCTGGCAAGTCTCCTGATCCTGCATACGCCCCACCCTACGGCGACGAGCCGCCGCCTCTTCCAAGTCACTGACCCGCACAGCCGGCTCCCCGTAACCGCCGCCGAGGAACCCAATAACCTTGCTGTCATCCACAGAATAATTTTGCGCGCACCAATGCACACGCGCTGCAGATTGCTTTAGCGCGCGCCTATTTTGTCGCGCGGTGGAGGGCTACTACTCCGCCGGTGAGGTTGCGCCAGCCGACCTTGGTCCAGTTGTTCTCTCCGATGATGGCCGCGAATTCCTTCTGATCCGGCCATTGACGGATGGATTCGGCAAGGTAGACGTAGGCGTCTGGGTTGCTGGAGACGCGCTTGGCGACCGCCGGCAGCGAGCGCATGAGGTACTGCAGGTACACCTTGCGGAATCCGGTGTTGGTGGGGTGGGAGAACTCGCAGATCACCAGGCGTCCGCCCGGCTTGGTCACCCGCGCCAGCTCGCGCAGGGCGGCCGGGGTGTTGGCCACGTTGCGGATGACGAACGAGGTGGTGACCGCGTCGAAGGTCTGGTCCGGGAAGGGCAGGGCCAGCGCGTCCCCGGCGACCAGCGGGACAGTCGGGCGGGTGCGGCGGCCGACGGCGAGCATGCCCAGCGAGATGTCGACGCCGACCACATAGGCGCCCGAGCGCGTCAGCTCCTCGGTGGAAACGCCTGTCCCGGCACCCAGATCGAGAACCTTTTCGCCCGCCTGCAGCCCGAGCGCGGCCCGGGTTGAGCGCCGCCACGCCTTGTCCTGGCCGAAGGAGAGCACGGTGTTGGTGCGGTCGTACTTCTCTGCGACACCATCGAACATGGCCGCAATCTCGTGCGGCTCCTTGTCCAGATCGGCGCGCGTCATGACGCCGATACCAGGGGCAGCTGGCGGTTGACGATCGACGAGAAGTGGGAGGTGACCCGCTCGTCTGTGGGATCGTCGGCCGGCGTCCAGTGCACCGTCAGGTGGCGGTAAAGCGTGTCGCGCTGAGCCGGGATCCTGCCCGCACTGCGGATGAGGTGGACCAGGTCATGCAGATTCGACCGGTGCTTGGCGCCCGCGGAGGAGATGACGTTCTCCTCGAGCATGATCGAGCCGAGGTCGTCGACACCCATGTGCAGGGCTAGCTGGCCGACGTCCTTGCCCGTGGTCAGCCAGGAGGCCTGAAGATGGTTGACGTTGTGGAAGAACAGCCGGGCCACGGCGATCAGGCGCAGATATTCCAGCGAAGTCGCCTGGGTGCGCCCCTTGAGGTGGTTGTTCTCCGGCTGGTACGTCCACGGGATGAAGGCGCGGAAGCCACCCGTGCGGTCCTGCACGTCGCGGATCATCCGCATGTGCTCGATGCGCTCGGCGTTGGTCTCGCCCGTGCCCATCATCATGGTCGCGGTCGACTCGACGCCGTGGTGGTGGGCCACCTCCATCACTTCGAGCCAGCGTGCCCCGCTCTCCTTGAGCGGCGCGATCGCCTTGCGCGGCCGGTCTGGAAGCATCTCCGCACCGGCGCCCGCGATCGAGTCCAGCCCGGCGGCTTTGATGCGCAGGACGGCGTCCTCAATGGACACCCCGCTCACCTTGGCCATGTGCAGAATCTCGGAAGGCCCGATCGAGTGGATCGCCAGCTGCGGGTAGGCCTGCTTGACCGCGCTGAACAGGCCCTCGTAGTACTCGACTCCGTAGTCGGGGTGGTGCCCGCCCTGCAGCATGACCTGGGTCGCGCCGAGATCGACGGCCTCCCCGCAGCGGCGCAGAATCTCGGCGGTGTCGTGCGTCCAGCCCTCGGCATGCTTGGGCGCCCGATAGAAGGCGCAGAACTTGCACGCGGTGACGCACACGTTGGTGTAGTTGATGTTGCGGTCGATGAGATAGGTGACGATGCCTTCCGGGTACCGGCTGCGCCGAACCGCGTCGGCCGCCTCACCCAGCGCGTGGAAGGGCGCCTCGGTGTAAAGGAGGAGCGCTTCTTCGTCGGAGATGCGCCCGCCGTCAGCGGCCCGCTGGAGAATGTCGTCAATCACCGCCGTCATGGACCCGAGCCTACTGGCGCAGCTGGCTGGCCAGCCACGTGGCCCAGGCATGCAGGTTCCGTTGTGACCCAATTCCTAGTTGCAATACGGCGTAATTGCCAAACTTCGGATGCGAGATGTCATCCCAGCCGTGCTCCACCATCGTCGACTCCTCCTCGCCGAAGGCGGCGAGGGCGGCCGCCGCATCGGCCGCGACCTGCTCGTAAAGCTCGGCCATCCGCGATCGGTCGGCAGCGCACGCCGCGGCGTAGGCCTTCAGGGCGACCTCGTTGCGAGGCTGGAACGCGGCCGGCTTCGGCAGCCAGTCCGCGAGCGCCTCCCGCCCTCGCGCGGTCAGCGAGTAGGTCTTCTTCGCCCGCGGCCCCGGGCCGGCGCCCTCGGTGGCGGTCACGTGGCCCAGCTCGGAGAGCCGGGCCAGCTCCGGATAGATCTGGCTGTGGTTGGCCGTCCAGAAGTGGCCGATCGGGTTCTGCATCCGCCGAGTCAGCTGGTAACCGGTCGCAGGGCCCCGGGTCAGCAGCGAGAGCAGGGCGAAGCCAAGGGTCGACACCCGGCCACGATAGCCGTGGCGCGGCGCTCAGGCGTCGTAATCCACCACGAGCCGGTCGCTGGTCGGGCTGGACTGACAGGTCAGCACATATCCCGCCGCCAGCTCGTCGGGCTCCAGCGCCCAATTCGCCGCCATCTGCACGGTGCCGTCGACCAGCTTGGCACGGCACGTCGAACAGACCCCGCCCTTGCACGCGTAGGGAAGCTCGCCCCGGTGCCGCAGCGCCACATCGAGCACGCGTTCGTGACGCTCCATCGGGAATTCGGTCGACCGTCCATCTAGGACGATCTGCACCGTGACGCTCCCGCCCTCGCCCTGTGGCAGCACGGCCACCGGGGCATCCTCGGCGTGAAAAAGCTCGACGTGAATCTTCGCAGCGGTGCCGGCCAGCGCTTCTCGGGCCGCCTTGACCACCCCGAGCGGCCCGCACAGGAACCACTCCTGCACCTCTTGCAGCCCAAGCGCTTTGACCACATCGGTGATGCGCTCCGCATCGAGCCGGCCCGACAGCAGCTCGCTCGGCTGGCTCTCCCTGGAGAGCACATGCAATAACTGCAGTCTTTCTGGGTACCGGTCTTTGAGCTCGGCAAGCTCATCGGTGAACATGACCTCGGCCGCGGCCCGGTTGCCGCACACGACGGAAAAGGTGCTCCCCGGCTCGGTCTCCAGCGCGGTGGCCACCAGCGACAGCACCGGGGTGATGCCCGACCCGGCGACGATGGCCCCATAGCGACGAGAGCGCTGCGCGCTCAGCTGGATGGTGAAGTGCCCAAGCGGTGGCAGCACCTCGAGCACGGCCCCGGCCGTCAGCTCCTGGGCGACGCTGGAGAAGACCCCGCCCGGCACCCGCTTCACCCCGACCGTGAGCAGGCCGCGCTCGCGCAGCTGGGTGGGCGTGGAACAGATCGAGTAGGAGCGCCGGATCTCGCCATGGCGGAACGTGAGGTGCTGGCCGGGCTTGAAGGCGAACGCCTCCCGCAGCTCGGGCGGCACGTCCAGGGTGATGGCTACCGACACCGCTGTCAGCGGCTCGACCTTGCTCACCGGTAACTCGTGAAACTGTTGCCTCATATGGTCTTCACCGCATTGAAAGGCTCGGCGCAGCCGTGGCACTTCCACAGCGACTGGCACGCAGTGGAGGCGTAGCGCGAGATCTGCAGCACCTGGCCCGACCCGCAATGGGTGCAGGCGGGGTCACCGGCGGTCGGCGGAGCGATGCCGCTGCGGGCCAGCGCGGCCCGGCCGGACTCGCTGATCATGTCGGTCGACCAGGCGGGGCTGAGCTGTGTCACGACTTCCACGTCGTCGTGCCCCGCTTTGGCCAGCGCCCCCCGGATGTCCTGCCGGATCGCATCCATGGCCGGGCAGCCACTGTAGGTCGGCGTGATCGTCACGGTCACCCGGCCTTCCTTGGTGGAAACCGAACGCAGCACGCCAAGCTCGGCGATGGTGATGACCGGCAGCTCCGGATCCTTGACCGCCGCCACCACGTCGTAGACGCTCACCACGTCACCCCCGGGTGGGCGCGGTGCAGCGCTTGCATTTCGGCCAGCAGGTAGCTCAGGTGCTCGGTGTGTAAGCCTTTCCTTCCGCCGTCAGGCTTCCAGCCGTCCTGCGGGCGGGTCAGCGTCGCCTCTTTCAGCACCGGTTCGACCACGGCGAGCCACCGCTCACGGATGCCTTCGGTCAGCTCGTGCGTGTAGGGCCAGATCTCGTCCACGGCTTCCTGCATGCGCTGGCGCGACTCGGCGGTGCCATCGCCCAGGCGCACCGTCCACTGCGAGGCGTGGTCGAGGTGGTAGGCGGATTCCTTGACCGCTTTGGCCGCAATGCCGTCGCCGGCTTCGGCCAGGTCGGCGTAGCGCAGGTGCTGGGCTGCCGCCAGGTACAACAACCAGGCCATGGTCCAGCCGAAGTCGAGGTCGCCGCGCGAGCGCCCGAAAGGCAGCTCGACCAGCAGGCAGTTGCGGAAGTCGGCATCGCCGCGCCGGTAGGCCAGCTCGTCCTCGTCGCCGATGGACTGCAGCAGCAACCGGGCCACGCCGAGCTGATCCAGCGCTATGTTGGCCAGGGCCACGTCCTCCTCGAGGGTGGGCGCACGCGACACCCACTCCGAAAGCCGTTGCGCGGCAACCAAAGCGTCGTCGGCGAGCTCGATCGGCTGCGGGGTCACAGGTGTTGCACCCCCTCGGGCAGCTCGTAGAAGGTGGGATGGCGATAGATCTTGTCGGCCGCTGGATCGAAGAAGGAGTCCTTCTCGTCCGGGCTGGAGGCGGTGATCTCCGCGGCGGGCACCACCCAGATGGAAACGCCCTCCTGCCGTCGCGTGTAGAGGTCGCGCGCGTGGCGCAGCGCCAACCGCGCATCGGGCGCGTGCAGACTGCCCACGTGGGTGTGCGACAACCCGCGGCGCGGCCGGACGAAGACCTCCCACAGCGGCTCGCTCGTCATGCCATGACCTCCTCGCGGCTTGCGCCCTTTGCGGCCCTTGCCTTTTCGGCATAGGCCTGCGCGGCCTCGCGCACCCAGGCGCCATCGGAGTGGGCGCGCCGCCGATGGGTCATCCGCTGCCGGTTGCACGGCCCGTCGCCCTTCACCACGCGCATCAGCTCCTCAAAATCGGGCTGCGTGAAGTCGTAGTGGCCACGTTCTTCGTTCCACCGCAGGTCGGGGTCGGGCAGCGTGAGGCCGAGGATCTCGGCCTGCGGCACGCACATGTCCACGAACCGTTGCCGCAGATCGTCGTTGGAGAACCGCTTGATCTTCCACTCCATCGACTGCGCCGAGTGCGTTGACTCGGTGTCCGGCGGGCCGAACATCGCCAGCGACGGGTACCACCAGCGATCCACCGCGTCCTGCGCCATGGCGCGCTGAGCGGGAGAGCCGTTGGCGAGCACATAGAGCGATTGATAGCCCTGGCGCTGGTGGAACGACTCCTCCTTGCAGACGCGGATCATCGCCCGTGCGTAGGGGCCGTAGGAACACCGACACAGGGGCACTTGGTTCACAATCGCCGCACCGTCGACAAGCCAGCCGATGGCACCCATATCCGCCCAGGTCAGCGTGGGATAATTGAAAATTGAACTGTACTTTTGCCGCCCGTTCAGGAGCGCTTCGGTCAGCTCATCCCGGGTGACACCGAGGGTCTCGGCGGCGGCATACAGGTAAAGCCCATGACCCGCCTCGTCCTGCACCTTCGCCAGCAGGATCGCCTTGCGCCGCAACGACGGCGCCCTAGTGATCCAGTTCCCCTCCGGCTGCATACCGATGATCTCGGAGTGCGCGTGCTGGGCGATCTGCCGGATGAGCCCTTTGCGATACGCCTCCGGCATCACGTCCCGGGGCTCGATCTTCTGGTCGGCGGCGACGATCGCCTCGAAGGAGGCCGTGCCCTCCAGATCGCGCGACGCCGCGCTGCGAAGGTCGGCCTCGGCCTCTTCGACCTCGCCCAGAAGGCCATCGGCACCGTGGACGTCGGGGGTTTCCATACCGCCAGTGTTACAGAATTCTTCCGACCGGTGCAACGACTGTCACATCCTTCCCCTGGATCGGCCGCCGTCCGAGACAACGATCACGTCAGCCCTTCGGGTATAGGCCACTACCAGGAAAGACTCCTACCCTCGAATAAAGCCCCTACCCGATCGGAGCCTCCCCTCGTGGCTCGACGTCTTCCTGCCGCCATAGCCATCGCCACAGCACTCGCCGTAGGCCTGGGTGTGCTGGTGCCCAAGGCGCTCGCTGCCCAGCATCCCGCCACGAGCTGGGTGACCCGCGCCGACGCTCCGGCGCCACCGGTCGGCGGGGGCACCGCCGGTGGCGGCCCGGCCGGGCAGTCCGGCTCACCCCAGTCAACGGTCGCGGTCAACTTCAGCGGCGAATTCCTGGGCTGGGCCATGCTGGATCGCACCACCGGCTCGGTGATCGGCGAGAACCTCGACAAGACCAGCAGTACCGAATCGATGATCAAGACTTGGGTGGTGGCGGACCATCTCCGCCGCGCCGCCGCGGGCAAGGCCGGCGGTCCCACTCCCAATGAGGTCAAGCTGGCCAGCGACGCGATCAAGTGGTCTGACGATGACGCGGCGCAAACGCTCTACGAGCGCACCGGCGGCAACGAATCCATCGAGCGCATGATCACCATGTGTGGGCTCACCGACACCACCGTGTACGACGACTGGTGGAGCCGCACCCAGATGTCCCCGCGCGACGCGGTGCGCCTGGGCGAGTGCCTGGCCAACGGCACCGCGGCCGGCCCGGCCTGGACGACCTGGCTGCTGCAGGAGATGCGTCAGGTCTCCGGAACCACCGCTGCCACGGAGCAGCAGTCCACCCGCGGCGGCGGCCGATGGGGAATCATCGATGGCGTCCCGGCCGCGCAGGCCAACACGGTCGCCATCAAGAACGGCTGGACCTCGTACCGGTCGGATGGCAACTGGCACATCAACTGCCTGGCCGTCACCGACAGCTGGAGCATGGCGGTGATGATGCGCTACCCCAGCTCACAGGGGCTCGACTACGGCGCTGGAGTCTGCGAGAGCATCGCGGCGCAGCTGCTAACTTAGCCGCGTGTGGATCTCGTGGGCGTTCTTCGACCGCCGCGACGGCACGCTGCGGGCCGCCGAGAACGCCGGCGAGCCCACGATGACCGCCTCGATGGTCAAGGCCTGGCTGGTGGCCGACTATCTCGCTAGCCACGGCTGGGACGAGCGGCTCAGCACGATCATCCGGGACAGCGCAAACGAACCTGCCTGGGAGATCTACGCGCTGCTGGGGCGGGAGAAGTCCATCGAGCGCATGATCTCGGTTTGCGGCCTGACCGACTCCGCGCCCGGCGAGGACCTGAGCATGACGCTGATGTCGGCGCGCGACACGGTTCGGCTCGGACGATGCCTGGCCGACGGCACCGCGGCGGGCCCGAGATGGACGTCTTGGCTGCTGGACGAGATGCGCGCGGTGCGCGGAACAGGCGACTTCGGGATCCGCGAAGCCTTCGCCGGCCCGGACAGGGAGCGCATCGCGATCAAGAACGGCTGGGACAAGCGCCAGGCGCTCGGTGAATGGAATGTAAATTGTCTGGCCGTCGCCCCGGCCTGGATTATGGCAGCTCTCACCCGTTATCCCAGCTCGTTGCCGCTTGCTCACGGAGCGCAGATATGTAGGAATCTCGTGAGCGAGTTAGTCTGAGCAAGACACCCCCACCCCCGGGAGCCCCTCTTTATGAAAACCCCGGTCAGTCGTCGGCGCGCCCTCATCGCAGGAAGCGCCGGTTTGGTCACCCTCGCGGTCGGGGCACCGCTGCTGCTCAAGCAAGCCGCAGTGAACGCCAACCGGGGCTGGGTAGATCCCGGCCAGCAGACCGCCGATGAGCCGTCCTCGCCGAAGGCCTCGCCGACGCCGGCGACGCCGCCCTTCGACCTCGCCACGATCGATCCCACCAAGCTGGTCACCGTCACCGCCGAGGGCTGGTTCAGCTGGGCGCTGATGGATCGCAAGAACGGCGCGATCATCGGCTCGCCCAACTACAACCAGACCAACCGGGCCTGCTCGATGATCAAGACGTGGATCGCGGCTGACTACCTCAGCCAGGCCAAGACGCCGACCAAGACCCGGCTTGACCAGATCACCATCATGATCCGCGACTCGGACAGCCTCACCGCCGACGACATCATGGACGAGCTGGGCCGGCTCAAGTCGTTCAACCGAATGAAGGCCGTCTGCAAGACCACCGATTTCACTCCCGGCAGCTCGTGGAGCAAGGCGGTCATCTCCGCCCGCGACACGTGCCGGCTCGCCGACACCGTTGCCGCCGGGCGGGTAGCCAACGCCGAGTGGACCAATTGGCTGCTCGACCTGATGCGCAATGTGCGCCGGGGCAGCTGGGGAGTTCGGGCGGCGTTCCCGCCCGAGGTCCAGGCGAAGATGGCCATCAAGAACGGCTGGGACACCACCTCTGCCAAGTCGGAGTACCACGCCAACTGCCTCGCGGTCACGGATCGCTGGAGCATGGCGGTGCTGACCCGGTACCCGCTAAGCGTCAAAGCCAATGAAACGCACGGCGCCGCCATCGCCGAGTCGATCGCCAAACAGCTCCTGGAGCGACCCGAGCTACAGCCCCTGTTCGGCAAGGGCACGCCATGAGCCGTCGCCGGGTCACCAGCAAACGCCGCGTGCGCCGCCGCGATCTGCTCATCTTCGGATTGGGCGGGGCGAGCGCCCTCGTCGCCGGTGGGGTGACCCTTTCCCAAGCGGCCCAAGGCACCTGGGTCAAGGGGAATGATCCGGTCGATCAGCCGGAGACCAGCCCGTCGCCCACGCCTTCGCCGACCCCGCCCGCCTTCGACCTGGCCTCCTTCGATCCGCAGAAGCTCGTCTCCATCACGCAGGGCGGATGGCACGGCTGGGCGCTGATGGACAGGAAGACGGGCAAGGTCATCGGCTCCACCACCATCAGCGAGACCAGCCGCACCTGCTCGATGATCAAAGTATGGCTGGCCTCGGACTATCTTCGGACCACCGCCGAGGCGGGCAAGACCCCGTCCTCGAGCCGCCTCTCGGCGATCAGCCGGATGATCCGTAACAGCGAGAACGGGCCTGCCAGCGATCTCTTCGACGAAATGGGCAAGGTCACCTTCACCCGGCTCAAGGCGATGTGCAAGCTGACCGATTTCGTACCCAGCACCACTTGGGGCGCCTGCCAAATGTCGCCGCGCGATGTCTGCCGGATGGCGGCCTGCGCGGCCGACGGCACCGCCGCGGGTCCGAAGTGGACGGAGTGGGTGCTCAACGAGATGCGCAACGTCAAGGTCGGCACCTGGGGCATCCCGGCCGCGTTCCCGGCCGCGGCGCGCGGCAGCCTGGCCATCAAGAACGGCTGGGACGTCACCACCGCCACCCAGGAAAGACACATGAACTGCCTCGCGGTCACCGAGAAGTGGAGCATGACGGTGATGACGCGCTATCCGGTGAGCTTGGCCGGAGACGCCCACGGCCAGCAGATCTGCCAGTCCGTCGCGGATCAGCTGCTAAAGCGCGGCGAACTCGGGCCCCTGTTCGCCTAGCGCCGGGGCCTGATTGGCCGCCGCCGCCCGCCGCGCGAACTCGCGCAAACCGTTGATCTGCCTGCTGCCCAAGGAAAAGTCCAGCACGCGGAAGTAGGAGGCCAGCGTCGCCGGGTCGAAAGGCTCCCAGCGCGCGGCGGCCGCGGCCACCGCGTCAAGCTCGGCGAGGCAGAGATCGCGCGACCGCAGGAAGGCCTCGTGCACCTCCTTGACCAGCCCCGGATGGGCCTGGGCGAACTCGCGGCGCACCGCCCAAACCGCGAAGACCATGGGCAGCCCGGTCCACTCCCGCCAGGCCTGGCCGAGGTCGGTGACGAAAAGGCCGCGCTTGGGCGCGTCGTAGAGCGCCCTGAGGGCGACATCCCCGATGAGCACGGCCGCTTCCGCTTCGAGCAGCATCTCGGTGAGGTCGGGCGGGCAGCGGAAGAACTCGGGCTGCACGCCATATCGCTCTTGGAGCACCAGCTGCGCCAGCAGGACGCCGGTGCGCGAGGTGCTGCCAAGAGCGACTCTGGCCCCATCCAGCTCATCGAGTGGCCTGGTCGAGACGATGTTCACCGATAGCACCGGGCCGTCCGAGCCGACCGCGAGGTCGGGCAGGAGCAGGAGATCGTCAGCGTGACGCAGGTATTCGACGAGCGAGATGGGGCCTATATCGAGATCACCGGCGATGAGAGCGGAGTTGAGCCGGTCAGGTGAGTCTTTGAGCAGCTCCACATCGATCAGAGCGCCTGAGCGCATCAGACCCCAGTAGAGCGGGAGGCAGTTAAGGAACTGAATATGCCCCACTCTGGGCCGTTGCACCTGTCCGGTCATGATTGGTCAGCCTACCTGCGCGCAGCACGTGGGGTGCGACTGCCAGGGCGGTGAAGAGACCCAGCACACCACAGGCGAGCACGCTCCACCTGGCGTCCGTGATCTCCAGCGAGAGTCCACCCAGGACGTACCCGACCAAAGCGCCCGCCTGCACCCGCATCCCCAGCGCAGCGTTGGCCCGGCCGCGAGCCTCCTGCGGCACCCGGCGTCCCATCAGCGTTCCCATCAACACGTTGAGCCCACCGTTCTGGGTCCCGCCGATCAGGTAGCACGGCACGATCCACAGCGCGGTTTGCACCGACGCCACCCCGATCATCGCCAGGGAGACCACTCCGAGCAGCACGAACAGCAGGCGGGCCAGGGTGGTGTCAACGGTGGTGGGACGGATGGCGCGACCGAAGATCCAGGCGCCGGCCAGCATGCCGATCGTCCACGTGGTGTCGATGAGCCCGTAGACCTCTTCGGAGCTGCCCAGGGTGCGCATCATGAAGAAGACCAGCACGACGTTGACCGCGGAAAGTGCTGCCATGACGGCGGTGAGGCCCCAGGCCGAGCTCCACAGCAGACGGTCGCTGCCCAGCGTCCACTCCGGCTCCGGGTCGGCGTCCCCAGCCGGCGCGGCGGCCAAGCCACCCCGGCGGGTCTTGAGCAGCAGACCGGCCAGGATGGTGGCGGCGAAACCGAGCACGGCCAGCATCAACGTCTGCCGCACGCCCAGCCCGCCCACCATGAACCCGGCCAGCGCCGGGCCCGCCATCATTCCCGCGGTGCCCGCGGTCTGCCCGATAGCGCTGGCCTTGGGCAGGTCATCGCGGACCACCATGGCCGGCAGCAGCGCCTGCCTGGTGGGCACGGCCACGCCGCTGACCACGGACAGCGCGACGGCCCCCGCGATCACGGCGGTGAACTGCTCCGCCTGCGCCAGCGCCAGGCACGCGAGCATCTGCCCCACGCCCGAGACGATCAGCAGCAGCCGGCTGTCGTAACGATCGATGAGGCGGCCGATGAGCTTGCCGAGCACCACCATCGGCAGCGCTTCACAGATCACCAGGATCGAGACCTCGATCCCGCTCGCTCCCCGCTGCTGCAACGCGAGCACCAGGCTCACCAGCACCAGGAACGTGCCCGTCGCGCCGAAGAACTGGGCGATCGAGGCGATATAGACGTCGGACCAGCGGGAGCGCGCAAGCGCGGGAGATGTGAAGGACATACTTCGAAGTATGTGCTTCACATCTCCTGAGCGCAAGTGTCAAACGATCGGAATGGCCCTGATCTGCATCGACACCGCCCGGGAATCCTCCGGCGGCTCTTCCCGATCACGCCTCTTGAGCGGGGCGATCAGCTCATCGAGCTTGGTCAACAGCTCCTTCAGCTCGGCCGCGGTGACCATCAGCGTCTGCTCGGTCATGGTGGCGACATCGAAGAACTCATCCTTTTCCGCTCTGGCTTTGGTCTGGTACCGGCGCACCCGCTCGTTCTGGCGAGCCAGAAAGGCCTCCACGATGGCTGCCTCGGCCGCGATCTCCTCCGCCCCCGCATCGCGCTCGGCTCCCACCGCGTAGTTCCGGAAACTCACCTGCCAGACCCGCTCACGGCCATCGCCGCGGCTGGGCGCCTCCTGGATCATCCCGACCTTGGCCAGGGCACGCAGGTGATAGCTGGTCGCGCTCGGCGACAGCCCCACCAGCTCGGCGCATTCGGTCGCCGTCGCGCCATCCTTAATCAACGAAAGGTGATCGAGGATCTCCAGCCGAGCCGGATGCGCCAGTGCACGCATCACCGCCGGATCGCTGATCGTGGTTCGCTCCGCAGAAGTCACACCTTAAGAAAACCACGTGCCGCCTCGATGCTCAGTTGGTCCCCAGACTCGCGGGTAGGGGCTGGGAGTGCAGAACCGACAGGCGGGACACGGCGCGGGTGAGCACCACATAGAGGCGGTGCAGGCCACGTGGCTCGGCTTCGACGATGGCGCGGGGTTCGACGACGATGACGTGGTCGTATTCCAGCCCCTTGGCCAGGGTCGCCGGGACGATGGTGACCTGCCCGCCTTCGGGGGTGTCAAGCTCGGCTGACTCGATTCCGGCTGTGTGCAGAGCGGCACGAAGCAGGTCGATCTGGTGGTCGGCGGCGATCACGGCGATCGAGCCCGCGTAGGCGCGGGCCTGCTCGATCTCGTCGAGCACCAGGGGGATCAGGTCGGCGGCCAGCCGGACGGTGAGGTTGCCGTCGCGGCGCAGCGAGACCGCGGGCGGCACGTTGACCTCCAGCGCGGGCAGGAGCCGGTTGGCAAGGGCGACAACGGCTTCGGGCACCCGGAACCCGGTGGTTAGCGGCACGACGGCGGCATCGGGCTTGCCGAGGTGGCCGAGGCTGTCGCGCCAGTCGGAGGCGGCCCACGGGGTGGTGCCCTGGGCGAGGTCGCCGAGCAGGGTGATCGAGCCGTGGCTGGTGCGCCGGGCGATCGCCCGGCATTGCATCGGGGAGAGGTCCTGCGCTTCGTCGATCACGATGTGGCTCACGCTCGGCTGGCGTTCCAGCAAACCGGAGGCTTCGTCGAGGAGTACCAGATCGGCTGTGCTCCATTGCGCTTTGCGCACCGTGCGCGGCGGTTTGACCCACACCAGCGCGGTCTGCTCATCCGAGCTGAGCACACCCTCGGCTGCCCGCGCGAGAGCTTCGGAATTGCTAAGCAGCTCAAAGACAAGAGCTTCGGCTGTGGTCGCCGGCCAACAGGAGTCGAGGAAGTCGGTGACCGGCTTGGATTTGCCCATCTTGCGCTGCCACGCCTCACCCGGCGAGTCGCCTGCACGCGCTTCCGCTTGGCGCTGGATCAGACTGACCACGCGGGCGCGAACACGTTCCCGGCCCAGCAGGTAGGGCGGCTCCTCTCGCCGCACGTCGTCGACGAGCCGGCGCAGCACGCCCGGGTCGATGCGCCAGCGGAAGGAACCGTCGGGAACCTGAATTGACGTGTCCGGCCGGCCCACCTTGGCCCAGAGGGCCTGGTGGAGAACCGCCGCCAGCCGCGGGTCGTGCTTGAGGATTTCCGTCTCCACCGAATCGGTGCGCTGCGTTGGCACCTGGGCGATGAGACCGTCCAAGGTGGACTGTTTGACATCGAGCTCGCCAAGCGCGGGTAGCACCGCGGCGATGTAGCCGAGGAAGGCCTGGTTCGGCCCGACGATGGTCACCCCGTTGCGGCGCAGCCGCTCCCGGTGCATGAAGAGCAAATACGCCGCTCTGTGCAGACCCACAGCGGTTTTGCCGAACCCTGGATTAGACCACATAAAAATGCGACACTATTTCACATGGGAAAACCTCAGAACGGCATAGGGTTGGTCCGGTTGTCGGACCTACGCGAAAACGATCTTGGCGAGGATGGCCAGGGTAAGGGCCTCGTCGATCAGGAACAGCGCATCCGCGACCACGGCAAGGCAATCGGCTGGAAGATCACGCGAGTGATCGTTGAGAATGACATCGCCTCGTCTGATGGCAAGAAGCGTGGCGTGTCAGCGTTCAAGCGGCGCAAAGTCACGCTTGCCGATGGCCGCACTGAGTGGCGGACCTTCCGGCCCGGCTTCCGCGAGTGCCTAGCGCTCTTGATGAAGGGCGACCACGATGGGTTGCTGGCTCTCGATCTAGACCGAGTGGTGCGCGACCCGCGCGACCTCGAAGATCTGATCGACGTAGCCGAGCAGAGCAAGATGCCGGTGGAATCAGTGACGGGGTCGCTGCGTCTTGCCACGGATGCCGACGTCACGATGGCACGTGTCATGGTGGCGGTGGCCAACAAGGCATCGCGCGATACAGCCCGACGGGTTTCAGCAGCCCGACAGCGGCAGGCACTCGCCGGAGAGTACGGCGGAGGCAAACGCCCTTACGGGTTCGATGTCGACGGCCGCACTGTCCTTCCCGAGGAAGCTGCTGTGATCGTCGAATGCAGTGAGCGATTGGTTCAGGGAGCGTCGCTTCGTTCAATGGCACTGGATCTTCGGCAGCGCGGTCTCGTCACCGTGGCTGGTGCACCTTGGCGCGCTGAAGGATTGCGGGAGGTCTTACTGCGCCCTCGCAACGCTGGCCGCATCGTCTACCGAGGCGAGGAGATTGCCGACGCACCTTGGCCGCCGATCGTCCCACTCGAGACCTTCCGAGCCGTGCAGCGAATCCTGACCGACCCTGGCAGGGTGATCAACCCAGGTGCCGCGCCAAAATGGCTTGGCAGCCGACTTTACCACTGCGGCATCTGTACTCCTGCGGACCTGAGCGTTCGAGTCACCTGTCACATCCGGGTCGGGTCCAGGATCCCCGCCTACCGCTGCGGCAACCAAGCGCACCTCATTCGCTCGATGGAGCACACCGACAAATACGTGGTGGGTGCCGTCGTTGCCAGACTTATGCGTGACGACGCGGCCGACTTGCTCGTGCCTGCAAAACCCGATGTCGATGTCGCCGGGCTGCGCGCGGAAGCCAAGGCAATCCGCGGCAACCTAAACGAGTTGGCAGCCGACAAAGCACTCGGGTTGATCGATCGTGCTCAGTTGCTCGCTGGGACGACGAAGGCCAAGGCCCGCCTGGCGGAGATCGATGGCGAGCTTCAGGGCGCGGTGGTCGAATCGCCGCTGACCCCTCTGATCGGTGCCGAAGACGTTCAGGCGGTGTGGGACTCGCTCCCGCTCAGCCACAAACGCCTCGTTCTGGCCGAATTGATGACGGTGCGCATTCTCCCGTCGGGCAAACGGGGACGCGGCTTCGACCCGTCAACCGTGGAGATCCGCTGGAACAAGCAGATGCCTGAGTCGAAATAATTGCCTCGAACGGCCGAGGGTCAGCAGGCTAGGCTGGTCAGTTCGCGCACATTCTCGCTGCGCCGGGTACCAGACCGGAGGAACCGCAGACCATGTCAGTCGATCTCGATGCCGAACTCGAAGCCGAACGTACCCACATGTCGACCTCCCGCGCCGCCCTGCACGCAATGCGGGTACACGCCGAGGAGATGTACGCCACCGGTCACATAGTCGCCGGAGACCCCTTCGCTGCGGAAACCCTAGGCATCGCCTTGGCCCGTCGAGTCGCCGAATTGGCCGACGATCCCCGCACGCCGCTCTTCTTCGGTCGTCTCGACCTGGAACGTGCCGAGGAAGCCATCGCTGGCCGGTTCTACATCGGCCGCCGCCACGTCACCGACAGCGTT
>NZ_BONY01000082.1 GCF_016862955.1 Rhizocola hellebori
GCGCCGTTGCTGTTGTTGAGGCCGAGGATCTCCAGGCACTTGTTGTTCATCGCGCTGCGCAGGCTGACGGTGGTGGCCTGAGTTCCCACCGGGCCGGCCAACGCGGCCGACGGCGCGACGGCCGCGGCCCCGACCGTCAAAGCGGCGGCGGCGATCAGCGTGGCGATCAGTCGTTTGGCTGTCATGTCGCTCTCCTTCTTGGCAAGGCTGTTGCGACGACCTTGGCATCGGGGCCGGTGTCGGATCGTTGCCGATTGATTGCCGCGCTGCCAGCAGCCCTGATTTGGTATAGCCAGTGTCTGGATGGGTGGGGTGGTGTGGAGATCCGGCTGTTGGGCCCAGTCGAGGTGCTGGCAGGTGGGCAGGCTGTCGACATCGGAAAGCCGCAGCGGCGCATCGTGCTGGCGGCGCTGGCGGCCGACGCCGACCGGCTGGTCACCACGACGACGCTGATCCGCCGAGTGTGGGGAGACCATCCCAGCGCCGATCCCAGGGCCAGCCTTCGAGCACACGTCAGCAACCTTCGGCGCCTGTTCGAAAGCCAAGCGGGGCTGGGCGATCCGGCGCGGCTGGAGGGAGGTGGCGGTGGCTACGTGCTCCGGATCGGGCCGCAGCAGGTGGACATCTTTCAGTTCAGGCGGTTTCTGCGGGAGGCTTCGCAGCCGGGGATAGCCGTGCCGGAGCAGCTGGCGTTGCTGCGCAAGGCGCAATCGTTGTGGCGTGGCGAGCCGCTGGCGGGATTGAGCGGCGAGTGGGCGCAGGGAATCCGCGAAAGCTGGCGTCTGCAACGCCTTGAGGCGGTCCTGGCCTGGGCACGTGCCGAGATCCGCGATGGTCACCCGGCGGAACTGATCGGACCCCTGTCGGAGATCGTCGCTGATGACCCGCTCCAAGAACGTGCCGTCGCCGCCCTTATGCATGCCCTGTATGCCGCGGGCGACGAAGCTCAGGCGCTGCAACTGTTTCACACCACCAGCGACCGCCTCGCCGACAAGCTGGGCAGCTCACCCGGCACCGACCTGACCAAGGTCCATATAGGAATTCTCAAGGGCGAGCTCGAGCGGCCGGTTTCCCCGCCGACGGCGACAATCGCTCACCGCCAAAGCGCGTCGGCGTCAGAACGCGTCCCTGCGGAGCTGCCGGCGTTGACGGCCGGCTTCGTCGGCCGCGTCAGCGAGCTGGCCAGACTGGATGCGCTGCTGGGCAAGCAGACGCCGGCGACCGTGGTGATCTCCGCCGTGGCCGGCGCGGCGGGGATCGGCAAGACCACACTGGCCATCTGCTGGGCCCACCGGATCGCCGACCGTTTCCCCGACGGGCAGCTCTACATCGACCTGCGCGGGTTCGATACCGAGGAACCGCTGCAGCCCGCCGATGTCCTGGCCCAGTTTCTGGTACGCCTTGGCATTCATGACCTGCCGGTGGAGCTGCCCGCCCGCGCGGCGCGCTTTCGCACCCGTCTGGCTGGCAAGCGGATGCTGGTGGTGCTGGACAACGCGGCCAACAGCGAGCAGGTGCGCCCATTGCTGCCCGGCGCCGGTTCGTGCTGTGTGCTGGTCACCAGCCGGGACAGCTTGGCCGGGCTGGTCGCCAGCCAAGGCGCCCAGCGCATCGACCTGGACGTGCTGCCTCACGCCGAGGCCTGCCACCTGCTCACGGAGCTGATCGGCGGGCGTGCGCAGTCCTCGCCACAGGCTGTGGCCGCGTTGGCCGATCAGTGTGGATGTCTGCCGCTGGCGCTGCGGATAGCGGCCGAGCGGGCGCTCAGCAGACCCGCCATGGCGCTGGCGGATCTGGTGGCGGAACTGGGCGACGAACAGCGCCGGCTGGACCTGCTGCACGCCGATGAGCGCACCGCCATCAGCACGGTGTTTTCCTGGTCCTACCGCCAGCTCGACCCGGCGACGGCCCGCCTGTTCAGGTTGCTGGGCCTGCATCCCGGCGCGGCGATCGACACCTACGCGGCCGCGGCCCTGGCCGGTACCAACGTCCACGACACCCAGCAGATGATCGACACTTTGCGCCGGGGCTTCCTGATCCAGCCCGTGCCGCCGGACCACCTCGGTCTGCACGACCTGTTGCGCGCCTACGCCGTGCGGCTGGCCACCATCCAGGAGACGGCGAACGACATCACCGCCGCAGCGACCCGGCTGCTTGACTTCTACCTGGCAGCCGCGGCCGAGGCGATGGACCTGGCTATGCCCGGCACCCGCCGACAGCGCCCTCGAAACATGGTGCCGTCGGCGGAACTGCCTGCGTGGCTCGACGCTGACCAGGCGATGGAATGGCTGACCACGGAACGGCAAACCCTCATAGATGTCATCCTGTACGCGGCCCGTCACGGCTTCCCGCAGCACGCCACCAGATTCGGCGCTGTCATGTTCGCCTATCTGTTGTGGCGCAACGACCACCTCGCCGACGCGCTCGTGGTCTACGAAGCTGCCCTGCATTCCGCACGCCAGCTGGGCGACCGCGCCTCGGAAGCGGCTGCGCTGCTTAGCCTCGGGCGGCTGTACCACTCCCGGTGGGGACGCCTGCACGACGCGCTCGATCTGCACCGGCAAGCACAGGCGATCATGCGACAGCTCGGTGACCACCACGGCGCCGACCTGATGGCTGGATCTCTCGGGGCGGTGCACCTGTCGCTTGGACAGACCAGGGAGGCAGCCGAACATCTTCAACACGCGCACCGGGCCGCCCTCGGCAAAGGCGATCGCTGGGCCCAGGCCATTCAGCTGGTCAACATTGCCATGCTCGACCGCCTTCACGGCCGCTACAGCGCCGCGCTGATCGGCCTTCGGCGATGTGTCACCATGTTCGACGAGCTCGGCGACCGCACGATGGCTGGCGGCGCGCTCATGAATCTCGCCGAAGTCCTGTCCCTGCAAGGCTTGCACGACGAGGCGCTGCGCCAGGCCGAATACGCTCAGGCCCTGCGCAAGGGCACCTCCAGGATCGGCGAAGGCATGGCCGCGACCACGACCGCGGTGATTCTGGGCAGACTCGGCCAACACGAAAAGGCGCTACGCCATTGCGAAGATGCCCTGGCCATTCATGAGGAGCACGGTTATGTCCTCGGGCAGGCATACGCCCTCGACGGGATGGGCCGGCAATATCTGGCCACCGGCTGCGCCGAACAGGCAGTCACCCGGCATCGCCAGGCCCTCGCAATCTTCCGCGAGCGCAGCATGTGGATCGATCAGACAGCCACCCTCAACCACCTCGGCGCAGCGTTACCCGCCGCGGGGCAGCAAGCCGAAGCGCTGCAATGCCATCGAGAGGCCATCGACATGGCCCGAACCAGCGGCGACCTCTTCCAGCAAGCCAAGGGGCTGCACGGAACCGCGATGATCCTTGATCGTCTCGGGGACCAGCAACAGGCCCAGCGGCAGCTGGGCAAGGCGATAGCGATCTGCGCCCGGCTCGGCTTCCCCGACCCCCACCAAGCCATCCTGCGGTGAGCGCAGGCTACCGGCTCACGTGGCTGAAGGCCAGTGCACCGATCCTGGAAGCTCGCAGGTGTCCGGCACGTCGGCCGGGCCGCACCCTGAGCACGTTCGGTTACTGCGCGCGATACGAGGGGGAAGGAACAGCATGACACGGACGTTCAGGGCTCTGCTCGCGATGCTGGCCGTGGCGGTGGCGGCCGCTGTGTTCGTCGAGGCGCCCGCCGCACAGGCCGCGGATCCCATTTGGAGCTACAGCAACCAGGGCACCGGAAAGTGTATCGACGACACTCCGGCCGGCTTCAGGACCTACAACTGCAACGGGACTAACGCCCAGAAGTGGATCGTGCACTCCTGGAACGACGGCACCGTCCGGTTCCAGAACGTCAACACCGGCCGCTGCATCTACGACGGCAACCAAGGCTTCCGCACGTTGACCTGTAACAGCAGCACGAACCAGAGCTGGTGGGTCGTGTACTGGGCCGACAACACACGCAGGTTCCAGAACCAGGCAACCGGCTACTGCATGGAGGACAGCATCCTAGGCCTGCGCACAGTGAACTGTGACAGCAGCCAGTGGGAAAGCTGGTATCGCCTCTAGGACCTGATTGCACGATCTGTGTGGTACGGGTACCCGTACCACACAGACGCATGGTGCCACGGTTGGCTCGGCTGCCGTCCAGCGGCCAGCATGAATGCGTGCACCGGATTCTGTACGCGCCGTTCTCCCGCCGGGCCTGGCGGGAACTGGCCTACGTGTGGGCCTCGCTGCCCCTGGCCGTATTCGGGCTGGTGGGTGTGTACGGGATGTTCTCGCCGATCGTGCCGCCATCGATCGCGGTCACCCTGTGGATGGCGCGCTGGTGGGGGCGCGTTTACCGGCGTCTGGCCAGGACGGTGCTGCACATCGACATCGAGGCGCCGGAGCGTGGACCGCGCCCGGCCGAGCCGGGGCCGATCGCCTGGATTCTCGCCCAGATAGGCCACGGGGCTAGCTGGCGGGCCGCTGCCTACGCCTTTCTGCGGCTGCCTTACGGCATCCTGATGGTCGGCGTCGGCGCCGGGTTCTGGCTGTGCGCCGCGGCCGGAATTGCTAGTCCGCTGCTCGGGAACGTCATCGTCGGATACAGCCTCGCGCCAGCGTGGCTGGCCTTCGCGATCGGGTTGGTACTGCTGTTCGTTGCGCCGTGGGTGGTGCACGGATTGGTGCGGCTCGACCTGTACCTGATGGGCCGGCTGCTCGGCCGGCGGCTGCTGCGGGAACGGGTCCGCGACCTGGAGCAGACCCGGGCACTGGCCGTCGACAACGCGGCCGCGACCTTGCGTCGCATCGAGCGCGATCTGCACGACGGCGCTGGGGTCCGGTTGGTGGCGCTGGCGATGGATCTCGCGATGTTGCGCGACCGGCTCCGGCAGGAGACACCGGATCTGGCCATCGCCCGCGAGCTGGCCGAAGCCGCCCACACCCACGCCAAGGAGGCCATCGGCGAGCTGCGCGACCTGGCCCGCGGCATCCACCCGCCGGTGCTGGACCGCGGCCTGACCGAGGCGCTGCAATCCCTGGCCGCCCGCAGCCCGGTGCCGGTGGTGGTGAACGTCGCTCTGCCCCGGCGGCCGGCGCCGGCCATCGAGACGATCGCCTACTTCTGTGCCAGCGAACTGGTGGCCAATGTGGCCCGGCACAGTCAGGCTCGACAGGCCAAAGTGGACGTTGTGGAACGGGATGGAGGGTGGGAGTTGCAGGTTTCCGACGACGGCATCGGCGGGGCCGCCGCCAACGCCAATGGCGGGACGGGGCTGTCCGGGCTGGCCGACCGCGTCCGCCCGGTCGACGGCACGTTGACGGTGAGCAGCCCGGTCGGGGGGCCGACCGTGGTCACGGTCCGGCTGCCCTGGCACGCCTAGGCGGTGACCGGATGCGGATAGTGATTGCCGAGGACGCCGCCATCCTGCGCGATGGCATGACGGCGCTGCTGACGATGCGTGGCCACGCGGTCGTGGCGGTCGCCGACGCCGAGGCCCTCTTCGCGCAGATCGAGCTGGATCGGCCGGATGTGGCGGTGGTGGACATCCGCATGCCGCCTTCGTTCACCGACGAGGGGTTGCGGGCGGCGCTGCGGCTGCGCCGGCAGTTCCCGGATCTGGGCGTGCTGCTGTTCTCCCAATATGTGGAGCTGCGCTACGCGGCCGAGCTGCTGCAAGGCCTTTCCGCCCGGGTGGGTTACCTGCTCAAGGAGCGGGTGGCCGACATCGACGACTTCATTGAGGCGCTGGAGCGGATCGCGGGTGGCGGGACGGCACTCGACCCCGAGGTGGTGACGCAGCTGCTCGGAGCCACCCGACGCCGGGAGGCGCTGAACAGGCTGACCCCGCGCGAGCGCGAAGTGCTGGCGTTGATGGCGCAGGGGCGGTCCAATGCCGCGATCGCGGCCAGCCTGGTGATCACCGAGCGGGCGGTGGAAAAGCACGTGACCACCATCTTCACCAAGCTGGACCTTCCCCCGTCCGATACGGACCACCGCCGTGTTCTCGCGGTGCTGCGCTACGTCGGGCCGTGAATCGGTACCCAGAAAGGAGTCTCATTTAGTCCTGGGGCTGGGCCTTGGGGCCGGACTCCGTGCGGGCGGCGCCCACGCTCGCGGCCGTCACACACGCGATCGCCACCACCTGCAGGGGTGTGAGCCATTCGCTGAGCAGGATCGCCGCGACCAGGGCCGCGACAGCCGGTTCCAGGCTCATCAGGATGCCGAAGACCCGCGGCGGCATGGTGCGCAGCGCCACCATTTCCAGACTGTAGGGGACCACCGAACTGAGCAGGCCGACCAGCGCCCCCAGCGCCAGCAGCCGCGGGTCGAGCAGCTGTTGACCGGCCTGCGCCACCGCGAAAGGGGCGATCCCCAGCGTGGCGATGGTGCTCGCCACGGCCAGCCCTTCGACGCCGGCCCAGCGGCGTCCCGTGGCCGCGGTCGACACGATGTACAGCGCCCAGCAACCGCCGGCGACCAGCGCCAGACCGAACCCGATCGCGTCGACCTTGGTGGGGCCGACTCCGAACAGGGTGATGCCGGCCGCGGCCAGGCCCACCCACACCAGGTCGCGGGGCCGGCGGCTGCCGAACGCGGCCACCAGCAGCGGGCCCGCGAACTCGATGGTGACCGCTACCCCGAGCGGGATGCGGGCGAACGACTCGTAGAAAGCCCAGTTCATCGCGCCGAGCGCGAACCCCAGCGCCAGCACCGGCCGCCAGTCGGCGACCGTCCGGCCGCGCAGCCGGGGCCGGAAGAAGGCGAGCAGGATCAGTGAGCTGGTCGTGAGCCGGAGGAACACCATTCCCACCGGGGGAATCTCTGCGAACAGGCCTTTGGAGACCACCGCGCCGAACTGCACCGAGAGGATGCCGATCAGAACGAGCCATACCGGGGAAATGCGGGGCGTGGACACCAGGTCCACTCTAGAAGCCGGCCTCGCCTGGGTTTGACGCGGCGTCAACCGGGAAAAACTGACGTGCCGATCCGACCCTTGGGAGGACACCATGACGATCGCCGGTGCCACCCGCGCCGAGCTGGCTTCGACCCTGCGACGCCAGCGCGCCTACAGCAGTCTGGTGTGGGCGTTGCGTTTCGCCGTGCTCACCGTGACCATGTGCGTGCTCACGGCAATCATGGGTGTCGATACCCTGATCCTGATTGGCCTGATCTGCCCGATAGTTTCGCTCCTGCTGCTCCTAGCGACCATGGTGGCGGTCGTCGCGTCGCAAGCCAGGCCGCAACTGCCCGACGACTCGCTGCAGACGCAGCTGCAGCTGCCGATCAGCGTCATCGCTCTGGCCGGCCGGGACGCGGTCAGAGGCGTGCCCGGCAGCTGACCGCGGGTCAGCGCTCCTGCTCCAGCAGCTGCTCGATTTCAGCGGTGAGCCGCCTGGCCTCGGGCGTGTCCTGGCCACCCTGCCAAGCCAGCTCGCGCAGCTTCTCCTCGATCTTCGGTACCGGATGGTCGAGCTTGTTGTAGCGGTCGAACACGTCATCGTCATGCGACACACCGGTCAGGTCCTTGATGATGTGTTCCGGGACGTTGGTGATGATGTGGTTGGGTGTGCCGTCGTCATCGCGGCCCTCCGCCACCGGTACGAAGTCGATGTGCACCTGGGCCACCCCGTTGTCGCGCTGCAGCACATGCAGGGCGGGCGAAGTGCCGTCCTTGGAGATCTCCCGGTGCGCGACGGTGTGCTCCGGCGGAAAGGCCTCCTGACCCCCGAAGAAGTGCTGGAAGTCGTATCCGAAGGCGCCGGTGTCCTCGACGAACACCGCCGGATCGAGGTTGAGCGGCTCCCGCAACTCCAGCTCGATCCCGTCGGTATTGGCATTCCACGAGGACTTGATGCGCTGGACTCTGGACAGATCGATTCCGGCGTCGTGCATCCGGCGTCCCACGTCCAAAATGGAGCGAAGCCGGCCCGGCTCCATTGTGGCGATCTCGGCTGGGGTGAAAGACCTTTCCAGCAGATCCATCACGTCCGGGGTCACCCCGGCGCGATGCAGGGCCGAAAGCAGGCCGAGCGCCGCGGCGGCGGTGAGGTCGGCCTGCTGTGCCAGCTCCAGCGCGTGGTCGATGGCGCGCTGTGCGGGTGGCACCAGAGCTCTTTTGTCCTGGCCCTGCTCCGGGTCGGTTTCGGGCGCGATGACGTGGCCGAGCACCACATCGAGGCCCTGCCGGTGAGCGCTGTCCACGGCGTCGCGCAATGCTCGCTGCGCCGCGCCGAGCTCTTGCCCGAAGTTGCGCAGCGCATCCGCTGTCCGTTCCGCCTCCTGGGCGCTTCTTTCGACACTGTCGGTGAGCTCGGCGAGCTTGGCGATGGCCACATCGGCCGCGTCGCCCTGCCAGGCGTGCGGCAGCCCGTCCCAGATGTCGCGCAGCGCATCGCTATGGCGCCGATCGGTGGCAGCTTCGCGCCGCCATTGATCACTGAGCTGGAACAGCCCATCTACGTCCGCATTGGACAGATCAACGAATCGGATCATCGCGAGAACCTGTCGCTCGCCTCGTAGTTGTCGGCCGAGGCGACCAGCGCCTGACCCGCGTCACCCACCGAGGGGGTGAGGGCGGTGTGATCGGCAAGCCACTGCTTGGTGCGCCTATCCAGCGCCACGGATGCCGAGAATCCAGCCGGACCCGAGCCCAGCGCGGCGATCGGCTCGGCCATCTCGGTGGCTATGTCCATGACCAGCCGGCCTTGCTTGCGAAGCTCCGCGGGATCGACGTGCCATCCGTTCATGCCCGCCAATGTACCGGCCCGGGCCAAGGCTGCCGATCGCGCGATCGGGTGGGGCCAACCGGTCAAGCGCCCGGCGGACCGGCCGCCGGGCGCTTGGGCGAGGTGGATCAGCCGTAGGCGCGGATGATGGTTTGCTCGATCGCGCTTCCGGCGGCCCCGTCGGCCTTCACCTTCAGCGACACCGCCTGCCCCGCGGCGGGGCGGGGAAGCTGTGCGCTGAACCTTTCCGGGCCGTCCCGGCGCACGGTGACCGTTTGCCAGGTCACCCCGTCATCCAGCGAGACCGACAGGGCGAAGGACGCGATGCGTTGCGGCGACACACCATGCGCCTGCCTGACGGTGAACGACGACCGGCCGTCGACAGGATGGTTGGCCTGATCCAGGGCCAGGGCGTAATCGACCGACAGCAGCGCCAGCGGCGCATCGTCGGTGCCCTTGGGGGCCGCGGAACGGAACGTCCACGCCGTGGTGACCCGGGTGGAAACCGGCAGCGTGGCACCGGCGTCCAGGTCATAGGTCAACCGGTAGGTGCCCGCCGCGGCGGGAATCGTGAACTGGCCGGCCGATCCGGCGAACTCGCCGAGGAGCTGGCCGTCGCGGTGCAGGGTCAGGCTCTGGGTGACCTTGCCCAGACCGCCGCAGTTGAAGCGCTGGTGCTGATCGGCGAGATTGACCAGCTCGACCCGCAATTGTTCACGGGTGCGCCGGATCGGATAGGGCACGCATCCGCTGGTCGACTCGGAGGGGTCGTCGTACCAGTCGGAGTGCAATGGCTGGCGAATCCAGACCTTCTCCTGGCGGCTTCCCGGCGCATAGGTGTGCCTCGCTTCGATCGCGCCCACCGCGTAACTGACTCCGGTGTCGTAGAACGCCTCGTCGACGTACCGGTAGCCGGGGGAGAGGTAATCGATGCGGGTGGGGGGCAGGTTGCCGGTGTCCTCTTCGAGAACGAAGACGCCCGAAGGGCTTACCCCATAACGTTTGTGGTAGGTCTGGCTGCCCTGTTTGTCCAGCCGGTGGAACCGCTGATCGATACGCGACAGCTTCGCCTGCTCGGCCCGGCTGAGGGTGAACGAAAGGTTGCCCGGGATCACGTTGCCGTACCCCTGAATGAGGTCGTAGACGAAGGGGCTGGGCTGGTCGCCGGGGGCGAGCAAACTGAACGAGGCGAACAGATCGAACTTGCCCACGCTCACACCCTGAACCGGGCCGGCGAAGACGCTGTCCCGCGCCGCGTCGGCGCCCCACGCGTAGGCCCATTCCCACCACATCCAGCCGCGCCGCGCGGTCTGCTCGGTGGTGAGCCCAACCTGGTTGGCGACCGTATCGACACCCTCGACGGCCCCCTTGACCGGCTTGGCGTTGGCCGCATCGAGCAAGAGAGCGGTGTCGGTGGTGACCACCACGTCGGGGTCACCGACGATCGCCGCCGCGCCCGTACTGAAATCGATAAACGACGAGATCACGCTGTACCGCCCGGCGGGAACCCGCATCACGACCGGTCCCTCCCACGGGTCCACGTTGGTGCCGTCGTCGAACAGCGCCGGGTCGTCGAGGTTGACGATATGGGCCCAGGCGCTCATGTCGTAGCTCGAGGTCGAGCCGGGCAGTGGGGTGGCCGACAGCGTCAGGTCGACGGTCGGCGGCTCGATGAAGAAGGTCACCGGGGTGGTGGAAACCAGCGCCCCCCGCGAAGTACGGGCCGTGACCACGGCCGTGAAAGAGCCGAAGCGATCGGCGAAGCGGGCCCGATCGACCTTCAGCGTCCTGCCGTCAAAACTCACCGAGCCGGCCGGCGCCGGGCTGCCGCCACGATCGGTCGCGGTGACCTCGAAGCGAAGCCGGCCGCCGGTGTCGTTCCAGCTCAGATCCGTTTGAGCGGTACCGGTCTGGGGATGGGGCAGCACGCCCAGATGCACGATCGGCTGCGCGCTGGTGGCCCCGGTCAGAGCCCGCGCCACGTTGAGCCGGCCCGCTCCGGTGACGTAGGTGTCGGCACCGGGCAACGGGTCGACCGCGCCCACCAAAGCGCTTTTGAGCTGTGCCGGAGTCCAATCTGGATGGCGTTGCGAGAGAATCGCCGCACCGGCGGCCGCATGCGGTGCCGCCATCGACGTGCCGGACAGCGACGTGTAGCGGGAGTCGATGATCCGGCCCAGTCCCGTGCCCGCGGCGCGGGCCGCGACGACCTCCACGCCGGGCGCGACGAGCTCCGGCTTGGCCGCACGCGTGTTGATCAGCGGCCCGCGACTGGAGAACCACGCCACCTGGTCGTCGAAATCGACCGCGCCGACCGTCAGCGCGTCCGCCGCGGCGGCCGGAGAGGTGATGTAGTTGTCGACGCCCTCGTTGCCCGCCGCGATGACGAAAAGCGTGCCGTGCTGGGCGGTCAGCGCGTTGACCGCCATCGACATGGGATCGGTGCCGTCGCTGGGTTCCCACCCGCCGAGGCTCATGTTGATCACCTTGGCACGGGTGGCTGCCCACTCCATCCCAGCGATGATCTGCGATTCCGAGCCGAACCCGTCATCGTCGAGAACCTTGCCCACCACCAGTTGCGCACCGGGCGCCACGCCACGGCGCTCACCCGAGGCAGCGGCGCCGGTTCCGGCGATGATCGCGGCCACATGGGTGCCATGTCCGTGGCCGTCGGCCGCTGTGCCGCCCTCGACGGTGAAGTCGGCCCGCTCGGCGACCTGCCCGGCCAGGTCGGGGTGGGAGAAGTCGGCGCCGGTGTCGAGCACGGCGACCTTGACCCCGCTCCCGGTGAAGCCGTCCGCCCAGGCTTGCGGGGCGCTCACCTGCGGAAGGTTGGGATCCAGCTTGCCTTGCCAGGCGGTCGCCCTAACCCGCCGATCCAGCCGCACCAGCGGGCCTGCTTCCTTGCCGGCCGGCTTGGCCGAACGCTGTGCCCGCAAGCTGTTCAGAAAGTCCAGCCCGCTTCCCTTGGCCTGCTTGACGGCCACCGCGCCGATGCTGGGCAGCGCCTTGGCCGCCGAACGCGCGAGGGGAACGGCGCCGCCGCGCACGATCAGCGGAAACTCCTTGGTGCTCGCGTCGTCGTAGCCTTCTTCGATCAGTGTGGTCACGTCAAAAAGCGCCTCGTCGAGCACCGAGCCGAGCAGCGGGGCCACCTCCGCGGGCACCACCCGGGCATGGCCACGGGTGTCGCAGCTGCGCAGCTGAACCCCACTGGGTTTGGCAGGCTTCACCGAAACCTGCGGACAGCCCGACGCTGCGGTCACGACGGTCACCACATCGCCGGTCAGCAGCGTCACCGTGTACCGCTTGCCGGCCGGCAACGCCCCGCTGGAAACTGTGTTCGCCTCGGTGCCCTGCGCTTCCTGGTGGCCGAGCCCGTACACCGGCAGGGCCGTCAGCACGACAGCCAACCCGAGCAGCAGGAAGCGATGACGTTTCGATTTGCTCATCATGACCGGCGACCCTAGCCACGCGGCGGCGTCTGATGTGCCCGCAAAAATCGTATGGGTGAATCTACAACCGTGACGGTCTCAATTTCGTGTTAGAGCTATGAGGGGAGAAGTGCGGCATAGATCAGGGCATGAGCCCTGGTTGGTGGCCAGGGCTCACGTGGAGAATCGAAGCCGCTACGCCGGGGAAAGGCTCTCCGCGTAGTCGAAGAGGCTCTTGATGTCGTTGTCGAAGTAGGGGCCGTCGAACTGGCCGTTGCCCGGGTTGTCTCCGTGACTGACCACGCTGTTGATGTAGCCGATGCCGTTCTGGTCGTTGTAGTCCTGCAGCCAGGGTCCGCCGCTGGCGCCCCAGGTCATGCCGCACCACATGCGGATCTGCTGGCCGCCCGCCCACCAGGTGCCACTTTGGCAGTACTGCTGGCTTTCGCCGCCGCCCAGATTCTGCGGATAGCCAAGGGCGGTGATCAGGGCGACGTTGTAGCCCCAGTTCCAGCGCAAGCCGTTGCCGCCGACCGTGTCGACGACCTTCAGGCCCCAGTAGCCGCCGTTGAACATGATGGCGATGCCCATGTCCTCGTCCTGGCTGCTGCTGTTGATCCAGGCCGTGCGGGCCGTAAGCAGGGAAGCCGTGAAGGTGCCGAAGGGAATCGACCCGTTGCGGTAACGCGGAACGAACACCCAGTTGCTGAACCAGCCGCCGCCCGCGCCGCTGTGTACACAGTGACCTGCGGTCATGACCAGCCGGCGCTTGCCACTGTTGACGGTGCTGGCTGAGCATCCGGACGGTTGACCATTGGGGAGGGTGAAGTAAACCTTGCCGACGGTCTGTGATTCGTTGAGCTGAATGCCGAAGTCATTGGTGCCGGCCAGGGACGGCAGCGCGGGCGGGATCGCGCCGGGGCGCCCGTTGGGCTTCGGCGTAGGGCCTGTCGAGCTGGGGGTGCTGGTGGACTTCGGAAGGTCGAGGTCCACTGCGGACGCCATGCGCTCTGGCGTCCAAAAAGCAGCTACCTCCTTGGCGACGGTCTCGTTGTTGACCGCGCGCCCGTCGCTGGTACGGGCGACGGAGGTGCTGTTGCCGGCATCGGTGCCGCCGGCGAGCGCGCTGCCCGCCAGGCCCAGCGAGCCGGCGAGGGTGGCCGCGACAATAGCCGCGGCAAGTGCTGGCTTTCTCATGGGAATTTCTCCATCCCTTGGTGCGATTGGGAAATCCCATGGTGGTACGGCGACCTGCGCGCCTACCTTGCGCCAACCTTGCGGCGGCAGGGCCGCTACAGGGGCGGCTCCGCGCCCGTTTGCTCGGCCGCCATGTACTCGGCGTACCAGTCTGGCCAGTTGTCGTCGTGCTGCCCGGTGCGCTTTTCGTGTTCGCCGTGGGCGGCTGCCGCGCGGCGCATCGCGTTTGCCAAATCGTTCACGGTCGCGAATGTGGTCTCGCTGGCCTCGATCCGGCCGGGCAACCGCGTCGTGATCTCCTGCAGTAGCCAGCCGTTGCCATCCGGATCGCTGAACGTGGCAAAGGAGCCATAGCTGGCGCGGTCCGCGGCCGGCCCGTCGACGCGACCGCCTGTGCCAGGCTGAAACTGTGCACCCGGCTGCCCGGCGTGGAACACCTCACTGATCTGCACACCGCTGGCGGCCAGCTCAGCGCGCGCAGCCTCGATGTCCGAGACGACCAGGTACAGGCCTTGGGCGGAACCGGGCGCCGCCGAGGTGATGGTGGTGCCGAACCTGACTCTTGTTGGCCGCTGCGCGGGCGGGCTAATAAAGTTGCGGGCCGAACGGGCCGGCCGATCTGTCATCGGCCTCCACCGCCTCGCTGAGGTGCCGGCCGAGTTCGCTTGCCGCCAGGACCTGACCGCCGGGGCTAACCGCGTCGACCAGATCGGGCAACACCTCCGCGAGCTGCCAGGCGACCTCGTCCGGGCTGCTCTTCGCGTAAACAGCCAGATCATCGAGGACATCCGCGCCGAACGCGGCCCTCACCTGGGCAACCGTCATGGGCAGGTTGGCCACGTCATCTGATAGCCAGCTGCTGTACTGATCGGGCTCTGACGTTCCGGCAAGGTGCAGCACCACCTCGCGCAGGCGTGGCGCACCCGCCGCCGGCCCTTCCGCATGGGTGTGGGCCAAACCGAAGACCACCACCCTGACTTCGGGATCGTCCAGGAGCCGGGACAGTTTGCCGCTGACATCGGTCATGCTCGCGTTCCATCCACTTTTGCGCGGACCGTCGACTCGCGCAGATCGCCCACCGCCAAAGGTACCGCCGCACCCGCTGCGCGCCCGCCAGGTCGGCGAAATCCGCCTACCGCACAAGAGGGCGGGCTGGCGGTAGTAGGCTGGCCATGACACCCAACTCTTGGCGTGGGGAATGATGGCAGCAACCGACATTGACACGTCCGTGCCGCCCAGCGGCCCTGGCTGCGTTGAGTGTGAGCAGGCCGGCGGCTGGTGGCTTCACTTGCGCAGGTGCGCCGCGTGCGGGCATGTGGGTTGTTGCGACACCTCGCCTTCCCAGCACGCCACCGCACATTGGCGCGCCACCGGGCATTCACTGATCCGCTCGTACGAGCCCGGTGAGGACTGGTTCTGGGACTACCAATCCGAGCAGATGTCGGCCGGTCCCCGGCTGGCGTCGCCTGATCATCATCCCGTGGCGCAGGGTGTGCCCGGTCCAGCTGGCCGTGTGCCGGCCGACTGGCAAGATCATCTTCATTGACGTAGGTTGGCCCCGCCCGGATGTGGGCGGGGCCGGTTAGTTTGCGGTTATTACAGGCTGAGCGCCCAGGTGTCGATCCGGCCGACGTCCGCGGTGGCGGCGTCTTGCACCCGCAGCGTCCAGGTGCCGTTGCGCGCCTCGGAGGACAGGTTCACGGTGTAGGTCTGGACGATGTTGTCGGCCGATCCGCCGGCCCGGTTGTGCAGCACGTAGGTGCTGCCGTCCGGGGCCACCAGAGTGACCACCAGGTCGCCGATGAAGGTGTGGATGATGGTCACCTGCACCGTGGAGGCGGCCGCCGCGTTGCCGGTGCAGCCCGCGAGGACGATGGTGCTGGTCACTGTGGAGTTGTCCGGGATGTTCACGTCGGTGCCGTTGACGCCGTTGCAGGCAGGCGTGCCGCCGCCGACCAGGTTCAGCGTCCAGGTGTCGATACGCCCGGTGTCACCGGAAGCTGCGTCTTGCACCCGTAGCCGCCAGGTCCCGTCGGCGGCCTCGCCCGCCAGGTTCACGGTGTAGGTCTGGACGATGTTGTCGGCCGATCCGCCGGCCCGGTTGTGCAGCACGTAGGTGCTGCCGTCCGGAGCCACCAGCGTCACCACGAGGTCGCCGATGAAGGTATGGACGATGTTGACTGCCACGGTCGAGGTCGCGGAAGCGTTCCCGGCGCAGCCGGTGATGGTGATGAGCGATTCCACAGTGGACAGATCAGGCACGGTCACGTCCGTGCCGTTGGTGCCGGAACAGCCCGGGGTGGGCGGGGCGCCGACTGTCCACGTGTAGGCGGCGTTTCCCGTCTTGGCCGGCGAGGAGCTGTCGACAGCCGTCACGTTCACGTTGAATGTTCCGGCGGCCGTGGGGGTACCCGAAATAGCACCGGAGGAAGAATTGATCGACAGCCCCGTGGGCAACCCGGACGCCGACCACGAAATGGGGGCTGTCCCACCGGAAGCGGTGTGATTGACCGGCGTGATTGCGGTGCCGAGCGCGCTGTTCTGGTTGCCGGGGTTGCTGACCGACAGGCCGCTCTGGCAGCCGCCGAGGATGGTGGCGGCGGCGCAGATGTCGCTGGCGAAGGTGCGCACCTCGGTGTAGACGCCGGGGTTCATCGCCTGGGCGCAGCCGATGCCCCAGCTGGTGATGCCGACCTGGATCCATTCGCTGGCGGCGTTGCGTTTGAACATCGGGCCACCGGAGTCGCCCTGGCAGGTGTCCACGCCTCCGCTGGTCCAGTTACCCGCGCAGATCTCCTCGTTGGCGATCAGGCCGGTGTAGGAGCCGCCCGCGCTGGCGCACTGGGTGTCGGTGATGAACGGCACGTCGGCCTTGAGCAGGAATCGTTGCTGCGGACCACCTTGGGTGGCGGCGCCCCAGCCGGCGACGGTGAAGTTGCCGGTGTGCAGCGAGGTGTCGGTGGCCAGCTTGAGCAGCGGGCTGTTGATCGGCTGGGAGATGCGGATGAGCGCCCAGTCCTTGCCGTTGCCGTTGTAGCCCGGCGCAATGTGGATGTAGTCGGAGGTGCGCGTGGTGCGCGCCGGATCCTGCAGATCGACCGCACCCCAAGTCACGCCGACCGAGGTGTTGGGCCCGGTGCCCAGGTTGTCCACGCAATGCGCGGCGGTGAGAATCAGCGTCTGCGTATACATCGCGCCGCCGCATCCCATGGACAGGCGGACCATCCACGGGAACTCGCCTTGCGCGGCGCGGACACCGCCGACCACTTGCGGAAAGACTCCACCTTCTGGGTCGGTGGCGTGGCTGGGCGCGGCGGCGAGCCCGCTGAGCGCCAAGCCCAGCAAGGCGGCGGCTCCAAATCGGATCGCGGCGCCGAAAGGTGCTTTCATGTGTGCCTCCCTTGGTATTCCCGGGGATCACCGGGCTGGGAGGAACGTAAGCGAGCGCAACGGCGAGCAGCAATATGGAAATACTTGACTCAATGCGGTGCCTGCGCGTTCGCCTCACGGTCGGGAATCGGTCGCCGAAATCTGTATCAGAACGCCTTCCGCCCGCCTCACACGGACGCTTTCTCGCTTCTGGACAAGGTCACTACCCGATCGAGCCAGCTGTCGAGGTCTTCATCACCATGGTGTACGACGATGAGGCCGCGCCCTTGGGTGCGCGTTTCCAGCGCCCGCAGCACCTTGCGCCTTCCGTCCGCGTCGAGGTTCGCGAACGGCTCGTCGACAAGGTAGACGTCGGCGTCTTCACAGAGCAGCGCGGCGATTCCGGCCTTCTGCCGCTGGCCCGATGACAGCTCCGACGGCAGCTGGCCGGCCAGACCGCCGAGCCCCATCGCCTCGCGCAGCTTTTCGTCGCCGACCAGCTTGTGCACCGGCAACGGGGGCAGCTCGACCGGGGCTGTCAGACACGCGACCCGTGGCGGCAACGTGACCAGGCCGGTGTCGGGCGCGAGGGTACCGGAGATGATGCGCAGCAACGTCGTCTTGCCGCATCCGTTGGGCCCACGTAGCAGTACATGTTCGCCGGAGCGAAGCTCGAAATCGTCGATCTCGATGGTCGTGCCGTCGCTGTAGGTGACCCGCACCCCGTGCACCGCGACCATGGCTCCCGTGTCGTGGTAAGGCCTCGGGTGCGCGTGGCGCAGCACGCCGATTCGGCGCAGCACGGCGGAGCTTCGGCGAAGCTGGGGAATGAGGTTGATGACGGCGACGATTCCCGTGACCGCCCGCCACAGCGAGTTCACGAAGGCGAGGAAGCCGCCGAACGACATGCGGCCGGCGAAAACAAAAATGGCGCCGACGATCAGGGATGAGGTGTCGCACAGGTTCATGATGAGGTCACTGAGTTTGCGCTGCTTCAATTGCAGCCGATAGTTGTCCAGCCCGATGCCCAGGAATCGCCCCAGCGCGTTGGCATTCACCGCTCGAGCGCCGGGCCGCAGCAACGGCATCCCGCGGATGGCGCGAAACGACTCCAGGGTCCGGGTCAGCTTGTTGATGTAGAACGCCTCGGCCTCGCGTTCCGGGTCGGTGTTCTCCTCGATCCGCTTGGCGAGGCGGTTGCTGATGAACACCAGCGGCGGGACGACGAGCAGCAGGATGAGGCTGGCCTGCCACGACAGGTACAGCAGCACGCCGACGAAAGCGACCGAACCAGTGGCCTGTTTGGCGATGCGCACAGCGATGTCGATGGCGGGCAGCACACCCTGATGCACGTCATGGTGAATCCGGCTGACGTAGGAGGCATTACCGGCCTCCGAGATCCGCCGGCCGTCCTGGTCGAGGGTGCGGTCGAGTAGCTCCATCTCCAGGGACAGCACGAACGTGTTCTCAAACCGCTTGCGCCACCACGATATCCAGTAGGACCCAAAGTTGATGATGAGACCTAGCACCAGGTACGCCAAGCCGAGCAGAAGGAATCTCGCGAAGTTGCCGGCCAGGATGGCCTCGTCGAAGATCTCCTTGAGCAGCAACGGGTGCAGCACGCCTTCGCCACCGCTGAGCGTGGCCTCAAGGGCGACTATCGCCACGACCTGGGGCCGATGCCCTTGCAGGGTACGCCACAGCTCCTTCACCGCTAAATCCCGTCGAGAAGGAAATCCGCCATGCCGCCGACCCTCACCCGATGAAGCAACCGCAGCACGCCCGCCGACCCGGTCATGAGGTCACAGCTGCAGCGCAGCAGCCCTTCGCCCGGCACGGCCAGCGGCGTGAACCCGTCCTGGCGCGCCACAGCGAACCGCTCGGCCGGCTCGAAAAGGAACACCTTCCGGACGTAGTCGAGCTGCCGCAAAGCGGTGTCGCGGTAGCCGGGATCGCGCAGGATCGTGGCCGCGTCCAGCATCGTGTCGGCGATCCCGCACATGCCGAACCCGTAGCCGGGCATGCTGGTGTAGTCGACAGCCAGCCCGCGCAACAGGGCTCGTGCGGTGTCGGTGTCGCCGTAGCGCAGCAACACTTTCGCGACGCCAGCGGCGCCCACCTCGACGTACGGCACCAGGGTTTCCTTGTGTTTGAAGGTAAACGAGTCGCCGTCCCACGGCTGTGCGTTGGCCATCTCCCAGTCGAGGGCGTCTCGCCCCAGCCGCCGGTACGCCTCGTCTCCGGTGACCTGGTGCATCCGCAACAGGAACAGCGCCACGCCGGCCTGGCCGAACCCAAGCCCGGTCAGTGGCCCGTCGGTCGTGAAACTGTTCAGCCAGTAGGCTTGCCGGCCGTCACGCTGAGCGGTGTCGCACAACAGTTTCGCGCACTCCTGAGCCGCCGCCAGATCGTCTTCGGAACGGTCGCGCAGATAGAAATGCAGGTTCGTCATGCCCAGCCCGGCGCGGCCGTAGTAGAAGGTGTAGTCGTCGTAGTGTTCCGCGCGCTGGTTCGCCCGGGTGAGCAACTCCCTTGCCTCGGCCCGCAGCCCGAGGCTGTCGGCCGCCCAGGCCACGCCGGCCAGTCCGTTCATCAGCCCGGCCGGGTACTCAGCCGGATCGATGTTCTTCACGCGGTCGCGCAGCCAGGTTGTCCACTCGGGCTGCAGCTCGATGCCCGAGGATTTGAGCGCCCACAACACGCCGCTGGCCCCAAATCCCAGACTCAGCGGGTTGGTGGTGTGCGCGAAGGGGTCCACCGGGAACAGCGTGGCGCGCTGCACGTCGGCCACGGCCGTGATGAAACCGGCGACCCCGGCCTCCATCTCGGCGACACCGAGGCTCTCCTCGGCGACGGCCCGGCGCGGGGGAACGTCGACCGGGGCAAGCAACTCCGTGTCGCCGTTCAGGATTTCGAGCACGTCTTCCAGCGAGATGCGGGCCTGCGCCAGATCGGTGATCAGGTCGTGGATTCGCGTTGGCCAGCCGAGCCGGTCAATGAATAGCCGGTAAATGCCGAAGACGTCATCACGCAGGTACGACATCGCCGCGACCGGGAAAATGAAGTAGGACATGATGGCCGCCAGGCTGAACAGGTCTCCCTCCATTGCGGAGGCGCCGTTGACGCGCTTGGAGTGGGAGAACCCCGGCGTATACAACTCGACGGGTCCTTGCAGATGCCGGTCGGCCGCCTCGGATTCGTTGAGCCGGCACGACTCCAGGTCGATGACCGTGACCTTGAAGGTCTCCGGGTCGATGAGCAGGTTGGTGGCGGTGAGGTCGCCCAGGATCACCTGCCGCTCATGGGCCGCGTGAATCGCCTGCGCCAGCCCGCGGAAGACCGCGAGGAAGATACGAAGAAACTCTTGCGACTGCGCCGCTTCGAACCTCGGCTGCACGAGCGGGTTGTGCTGAAACAGGATCGTGCGAATGTCAGCCGCGTCGACATGTTCCTCGGCGAGGAAGTGATGTTCCCAGTGGCGGAAGGTGGCGACCGGTGCAGGGAAGCGGCCCGTGTCGGCCAAGCGGTTGAGGAAGGACCACTCGCGGGCGAGAATGTCGACCGCGTCGTGGTCGCGGCGTATGTTGACGTTGGTATGCGGACGGGCCTCCTTCAACACGACGATGCGGTCGCCATCCGCGGTGTCCTCGGCCAGGTACACCCCACCGGCGCTGGAGAACTGGATGGCGTCGGTGACCCGGAAACGTCCCGCGAGCAGCTCGATCTCGTCGGGTTCGGGGTCTGGTTTCCAGTCGGTGAACGGCCACGCCAGCCACCACGGCTGGACAAACCCCGCCCGCCTCTCGTCGGTCACCGGCCCGTCCGGCGCGATGATGTGAGGCACCTGCCTGCCCATGGCGTCGACGGTGTGCGTGTCGCGGAACTGGCCGTATCGGAAGTAAAGCGCCTTGCAGTCGCGGTATCGCATGTCCGACAACACATATGCGCCTTCCACATCGCGCAACCGCAAGGTCAGCTCGGCAAGGCAGGCCCGGAACTCGTCGTCGTCGCGCGGGTAGATCGTGATGAACTTGCCGCTGTTGCCCCGTGCCATGCCCTTGGAGTTGAGCATCTCGAAGATGTTGACATCGAGCGCGATCTTGAAATCGGCGCGGCGCGCGACCAGATAGTCGATGGCCGTGGCGGCGACTTCGTGCACGTTGCGCTGAGTGGCCGACACATGAATCTTCCACCCCTGCGACGGCAGATTCGGATTGAGACGGTGACTCCACCAGATGCCTCCGCGCACGAACCGCGAGCGCACCTCCTCGTCCAGAGCGGAAAGGAAATGGTCCTTTCTCGGCCGGTAGTGGGTGTCGAGCGGATCGTAGAACAGCGTGTCGTTCCAAGCGAACAGGAAACGGTTGACCCATCGTTCGTCGCGCATTATCAATCACCTTTGTCATGAGTCGGAAGGTCCGCACACCCAACACAGCTCGTGTGGGGGGCGCGGAACCCGGCCCCCCACACGAATACACCGTTACGCCTCGGCGGAACCGACGCAGCAGTTGTCGCGGCTGCTGGTGCAGCTGTTGCCGAAGTAGCTGAGGTCCGTGGTACGCGGCTTCAGCGTCTGCAGTCTGAGAATGCTCATGTCGTGTCACCCCCTTTTACGATTCTTGGTCGCTGACAAAGTGATTCTGGGTGCGCCGCTGTCCCGGTGACATGGGCTGAGGACCCGGTCGGCTGGGAGCCTGGCCTGAAGCCGGGGGACAGCTGTCCCGGACACCTGTTTTGATGGCCGTGGGTGAGAATGGACGCGATGATCCGTCGCCTGTTGTCTCCGCTCTACGCCGGCACCACCTACCGGCGTGGCTTCTTTCTGCTGCTCGGCGGGGTCATCGTGCTGCCCTATGCGCAGCTCGGGGTGGTCTTCGCGACGCTGTTGAGCGATCCGCGGACGCCCCGGGCGGCCACCGCGGTCCTGCTGGTGGTGGCCCTGGTCATCGCCTTCGTCCCGGCTGTGCTTCGGGGCACCCGGGTGCTGGAGGTGGCGGCCGCCCGCAGCCTGCTCGGCGTCGACCTGCCGGAGCCCGCGGCGGTGCTGGATCGCGAGACGCGGCTGCGCACCGCGCTGTGGTTCGCCCTGCACCTGCTCACCGGCGGCCTGGTCGGCCTGGTGCTGCTGATCGCGCTGCCGATGGCGTTGGTGTTCCTGGTGTCCCGCTTCGGCATCGGCGACGACCTGCTGGGGCCGCTCGCCGGCATGGGATGGCTGGGGCTGACCGGGGTCGGGTTCGCTCTGCTCGTCGTGCTGGGCTACACCGTGGCCGGTCTTGGTTCGCTGGCCGCCGTCATGGCACCGGTGTTGCTGGGACCATCCACATCGGAAAGGATCGCCGCGCTGGAGGCGCAGGCGGGTCATCTGGCCGAGCGCAACCGGCTGGCGCGTGAGCTGCACGACTCGATCGGCCATGCGCTGACCGTGACCACCGTTCAGGCCGCCGCCGCGGGCCGGGTGCTGGAAACCGACCCGCAGTTCGTCAGGCAAGCGCTGACCGCGATCGAGGAGACCGGGCGCGCCGCGATGGAGGAACTGGACCATGTGCTTGGGCTGCTTCGGGATCCGGCCGCAGCGCGGGGGCCGGCCCGGACACTTGCCGACCTGCACACCCTGCTCGCCGACGCGCAAGCGGCGGGGCTGACCGTCGACGCCTCGGTGGAGGGGAAGATTGACGAGATCTCCGTGGCGGTGTCGCGGGAGGCGTACCGGATCGTGCAGGAGGGGCTGACGAACGCGGCGCGACACGGGCTGGCGAAGCAGGCCAGCGTGCGCGTCGCCGTGAGCGCAGAGGCGCTGTCGATATGGCTTTCCAACCCGGCCGGCGCGGAAGCGGCGGACCACGGCGGGGGCGTGATCGGGATGCGGGAGCGGGTTCGCCTGCTGGGCGGGCGTTTCAGCGCCGGACCGGAGAGCGGCCGGTGGCTGGTGCGGGCGGAGCTTCCCCTGGGCAGGAGGCGCGGATGACCACGCGGGTGCTGATAGTCGACGACGAGCCACTGATCCGGGCCGGGTTGCGTGCCATCGTCGACGCCGAGGACGACCTTGAGGTGGTGGGCGAGGCAGGCGACGGCGCCGAGGTCGCCGCTCTGGTTTCGCGTCATCGGCCGGATGTCGTGCTCATGGACGTGCGATTGCCTTCGATCGACGGCATCCAGGCCACGCGTCGGCTGGCTTCGTCTGGTACCACAGCAAAGGTTTTGGTTATCACCACCTTCGAAAACGACGACTATGTGTATGACGCATTGCGAGCGGGAGCCAGCGGTTTCCTGCTCAAGCGGGCCCGGCCGCAGGAGGTGGTCGAGGCGATTCGTGTCGTGGCCAGAGGCGAGTCGCTGCTATTCCCCGAAGCGCTCAGAAGGCTTGTCGCCGCTAGGAAACGCGATCTGCCGTTGCAGGCCAAACTGACCGAGCGTGAGGCCGAGGTGCTCAGGCTGATGGCGGCTGGCCTGTCCAATGCCGAAGTGGCGCAACGGCTGACGCTGGGCATTGAGACGGTGAAGACACACGTGGGCAACGTGCTGATGAAGCTGGGCGCGCGGGACAGGACGCAGGCGGTGATCGCCGCCTACGAGTCGGGGTTTGTCAGCCCCTCCCTCTAGCGGGGGAGGCCTGTCCCGCTAGCGCGGGAGGTTTTCCCCGGCGATCGCGTCGAAGCTGGGTCTATGACTCGCTATCTCACCATGCTTTGGACACTGACCTACGGTGTCACCGCGCTCGTCTGGACGGTCACCGGCCGGGGATATCCCTTCGGCCCCAACGATCCCGGCAATGACCTCACCCTGCTACGGTTCGTGCCCACAGACACCGGCGCGCTCATTTTCGCCGTGGTGATGCTTGCCATGGCGGCGCTGACGATGGCCATGGGGGGTCGCCTTGCCAGGCCGGCGCGCTACGCGATACTCACTTACGGCTGGCTGGTGGCCTTGGCGCTGCTCGTCATCGTTCCCGACGTCAATGTGCTGGCACTGGCCGGTTACGCACCGATGCTCATCATCGGGGCGCCGTTCGGCTGGCCGCCGGTCCACTTCGATCAGGTCATCAATTGGCCGATCCTCAACCAGCTGTGGTGTGTCCTAGGTGGACTGTTGCTCGCGCGGACTCTCCTGCTCTGGCAACGGCCGAGTTGGCTGGCCGGGCAATCGCCGCTGCGGTGGGCGAAACCGGTGACCTATCTGGCGGCCGCGATTCCGCTGACCTATGCGATGAGCCGGCTGGCCTGGCTCGCTGGGATCCCGATGGGCATTTCCCCCGAGATGCTTCGCGACCTGCGGGAGACCGGCGCGGTGTGGGCAGGGGCGGGGCTGGGCGGCTTCGCGGTCGTGGGAAGCGTGCTGACCCTGGGCCTGATTCAGCGCTGGGGCGAGGTGTTTCCCCGCTGGATGATCGGTCTGGCCGGGCGGCGGGTGCCGGTCATGCTGGCTGTCGTCCCCGCGCTCGTGGTGGCGGTGGCGGTCACCTCGGCCAGCGTCAGCCTGCTGAGCAACGCCCGCGTGTACCGCGTGCTGGGCGGAAGCGACAGCGCTGCCGCGCTGCCGATGCTGCTGTGGCCGATCTGGGGAGCTGCGCTGGCCGCGGCGGCCTTCGCCTACTACGTTCGCCGCCGCTCAGGTCTGCTGAAAACCTGACCGTTGCCGTGTGCTTCGATGGGGTGGTGAATACCGCTGATGAACCATCGAGGATCGTGTCGGCCAGCCGTGAGATTGCCGCGCCTGCCGCGGCAATCTTCGAGCTGATCGCAGATCCGTCACAACAGCCCCGCTGGGACGGCAACGACAACCTGTCCGACGCGTCCACTGAGCAGCGTGTCCACGCTGTCGGCGACGTATTCGTCATGACGCTCACGTCGGGCAATGTCCGGGAGAACCATGTGGTCGAGTTCGTCGAGGGGCACCGCATCGCATGGCGGCCAAGCGAGCCCGGAAAGCCGGCCCCCGGGCATCTGTGGCGTTGGGTGCTGGAACCGATCGAGGCGACGCTCACCCGGGTGACACACACCTACGACTGGACGCAGCTGCAGGATGAGACCCGCCTCGCGCGTGCCCGGGCCACCACCGAGGACAAGCTGCAGGCCTCGCTCGACCGGCTCGCCGCCCTCGCCGAACAGTCCTGAACCCATGTCGGCCGCGCTGGCGACACATCCGGTAAGGCGGGCCGAGTCCAACGGGGAGCCGTTCGACCGGAACGCGTGGTGGGCGCGCATTCCGGCGATCCGCACGGTGCTCACCGACGGCCTGGACCTGCCTGCGGGCGTGACTTTTCTGGTGGGGGAGAACGGTTGCGGCAAGTCCACGCTGATCGAAGGGCTAGCTGTCGCCTACGGCCTCAATGCGGAAGGCGGCTCGCGCTCGGCGCGGCATTCGACCCGGGTGACCGAGTCGCCGCTGGGCGACATGTTGCGACTCGTGCGTTCACCCGGGCGCCGCGCCCACGCATATTTCCTTCGCGCCGAAACGATGCATGGGCTTTACTCCTATTTGGAATCGCTGTCGGGCAGCCCCGATCACGACTTGCATGAGCGCAGCCACGGGGAGGGGTTCCTGGCGTTGCTGGAGCGCAAGTTCGCCGGAGCCGGGTTCTATCTGATGGACGAGCCGGAGTCAGCGTTGTCGTTCACCTCGACGCTCAGCCTGGTGGGCCGCCTGCACGAGCTGGCCCGCCGCGGCGCGCAGGTCATCGTGGCCACCCATTCGCCGCTCCTGGTCACCATGCCTGGCGCGCACCTGATCGCGCTGGACCAGCAGGGTTTGCGCTATGTGGACAGCTGGCGTGATCTGGACATCGTGTCGCATTGGCGTGCCTACCTCGACGATCCAGACCGCTACCTGCGCCACCTGCTGACCAGCGACTCAGACTAGCGGGGGCGGGTTCATGGGGTCGAAGTCGTCATCCTCCTGGATGCTTTCCCGGATTGCTTCGCGGTGCTGCTCCGCCATCCGGTTGAGGTGGCCTCGCAGCAGATCGACATTGGGGGAGCGGCCCTCGAAGACCGCGTCCCAGCTGTCCTCACCGCGATCGATCTTGCGGGCCAGCTCGCGCATGTCGTCGCCCAGCTCGCCGCGCAGGGCGGCCTGCTGCATGGCCTGACGCTCCTGCTCGGTGGGCTGGTTGTTGCGCTTGAACCGGATCAGGTCCTGGGAGGCCTTTTCCAGGACCTGATTCAGCTCTGCTTTGGCGGCGTCGAGGCGCCGGTTGAGGAAGGAGAAGTCCTGCGTCATGCCGGGACCGCGGCCGGGGCGGGGGGCAACGATTCGCGGCTGAAGGAGGCTATCGCCATCTGGATCGTGTCGATGATCAGGTTCAGCATGTTCCAGAAGACCTGGATCACCTTGATCGCGCTCCAGATCATCGTGATGGCTTCCTTCACGGAACTGATCAGTTTCCACTGCCCGTAGAACGGGATCGCCGCATTGGCCAGACCCGCCGAGATCACACTGACGATGGTGCGGATGATGTCGACGACCACCTGGGCCATCTTGACCGCCTCGTTGATCGCGTCGGCAAGATGCTGGGCCATGGTCCGCATCGCCGAACTCTGGTCGGTCAGCGCGGTCGACCACTTGTCCATGTGTGCTATCGCCGCGGCCGCGGCCGTCCCGGTCCAGGTGCCACCGATGTTGACCTTGCCTGAGGCGAGGTTGGCCTCGACGACGTCGAGGCAATTGGCCACCGCCTGCCAAGCACCCACGTGGCGCGCGGCCTTGTCCACATCACCGGCTATCCACCGGGTCACCTCGACCCTCAGGTCGGGGCCGCCGACCCAGGCCACCAGCTCACAAACCTTGTCCAGAATCCAGCCGAACGAGACCTCGGGCGGATCGGGCAGGGTGGCGCCCTGCGAACCCGGGGTGATCAGCTGGGCCGCGGCCGACGCGCCATCGTCGAATCCATTGGCCACACCGTCATCGACGATGGTGGTCGCCTGCCCGGCGACCTGTGCGACATTCCCGGCGACCTGTTCGTCGGCATCGTGATAGGCGGTGGCGGCCGAGCTGAGCGCATCGCGGGTGCTGCCCAGGCCGTCGCTGTCAGCGGACAGGATGTCGTGGAATTTGCCGATCAGCGCGGCATAGTCGCCGGTGATCAGTTCCAGGATCTTGCCGAAGTCGGCATCGGCGATGTGCGTGGTCGCGTAGTCGTGACTGGCATCCATGTCCCCGGACGCCCGGCCGACCTGCTGCGCCCAGCCCCTCAGATCGCCGAGCTCCACCGCGACTTGTGTCATGCCTAACCTCCCAGGTCAGTTGCGCTAATCGAACGTCTCGAAATCAGCCCGCTTGCCAAAGCACCACTATGAGCACCGCCTGAAACAGCAGCACGCCAAGGAACACGGCCCACTGCGACCCGAAGCTCCAGCGTCTGCGCACGGCGACAAAGACAAGCACCGCACCGGCAACCCCACTGATCACCATGGGCACAGCCAGGGCCGGGCGACCGGAGGTGGCCCCGAAAACGGCCGCCAAAACGGAAAACAGGACCGCCCCCCAGATGGCCGCCTCGCGAAGGAATCCTTCAGCCAGCGCAACAGCAGCGGCCCGCAGGAATCCGGCCCAGGCGCCGCGGCGCGCTTGCGGGGTGGCCGCGTTGTCTAGCTGCTCAGCCCGCCGGTGCGCTTCACGAAACAGCGGGCCATCGGCGTCATCGGGTTCACGTCGGCGATCGGACACGGCGACCACTCTAGACTCACCGCATCGATAGCGATACCTCGCCGTTCTGCCTCGATCACCCTGAAGGGATGTGGGATGCCCTTCCCGCGACTCCTGGTCCCGGCCGGATCCGCCTCCGCCCATTGGCTTGCGGCTGTTTTGACGAAATATCCCGGGGCCGGCGAGCGCCGGTCCCGGGATGTGTGACTTTCTTGCTTACGCGGGGGCTTCGAAGGCGCCCACGTCGTAGTCCCTCGGCCCGGCCGGTGCCACGTCGAGGACGGCCGTGCCGTCGATATCGGCGGTGTGGCCACCGAGAATGTTGCAGCGGTCCAGGCTGGACGCGCCGGCGGCCGGCATGTAGTCGGTGCGCGCTGTCGAGGTGAATGTGATGACCGCGACCAGCAGGCCGGGCAGGCCCGACGCGACCGAGCCGATATTGCAGTTTCCAGCGGGCACCGCGACCAGACCAAGGGTGCCGGTCGTGGTCAGGACCCGGCTGGTGGTGGCCGTGGCGGTGTCATCGGTGTCGAGCAGTGCCTCCGTCTGGTTGGCCGATGTCACGCCGACAAGGGTGGTTGAGGTGGTGTCGTGGCCGGTGATCAGCGCCTCGTTCGCCACGTTCGACTCGGTGTTGGAGATGAGCAGCGATGCTCGCACGCTGACCACCGAGTCGCCGAAGGCCATGATGACGGCCGCGTCGAAGGCGCTGTTGCCCACGAAAGCGGTCTGCACGGTGCTGAAATCGCCGCCGGTGGCGTAGATGGCCCCGCCCGTCGTGCCGGCGGTGTTGTCGCGGAACTCGTTGCAGTAGTGCTCTTTGGTGAAGGTGGTGGCTACGCAGGCGCCACCTTCGGTCATGGTGACCGTCCCGGTGCTGCCGATGTACAGGCCGCCGCCTTCAGCCGTGGCGGTGTTGTCCACGATGTGGACGGTATCCAATGTGGACACACCGACGGTGTAGATGCCGCCGCCGACGGTACCGGCCGTGTTGCCCGAGATATCGACCGCGTTGAGGCCATCGCCGTCCGCGTCGAGCGTGGATCCGCTGAAGACGGCCAGCCCGCCGCCGAAGCCGGTGGCGCTGTTGCCCGTCACGTCCGCACCCGCATTGAGGTCCGCGGCCGCGCCTTGCGTGACAAGAACACCCGCACCGTTGCTAGTCGCGGTGTTGAGCGTGACCACGCCGCCGCTGTCGAGCCGAACGATGGTGCCCGCGCCAAGTCCGTAGATACCCCCGCCGAACCCGGCGCTGTTGCCCCTGACCGTGGCGCCCGTGCCCACTGTCACCGTCGAACTGCCCACGGCGTAGATGCCGGCCCCGAGGTTGGCAGTGTTGGCCAAGCCGGTGAAGCCGATAAAGGTCGCGCCACCGGTCGCCGCCAACGTGGAAGCGCCGTCGAGGAAGACACCGCCGCCACGCGACGTCGCGTCGTTGTCGTAGACGTCGGCGTCATTCGATACCACCACTGTGGCGTGGTTGGTGGCGTATATCCCGCCGCCGCTGCCCGCGGTGGTGTTGAGCTCGACGTTGCCCGCGCCGTTGAGCGTCACCGTGCCGTCGTCGACGTAGATGCCGCCGCCGCCAAAGGTCGCGGTGTTGCCTTCGATCTGCGTGTCGTTGACCGAGATCAGCTGGGCCGAGGGGCCGCTGACCCGCACCCCGCCGCCGCCGACGGTGGCCGACGGATTGTTGCCGTTGCGCACGACCGCGTTGTCCAGGGTGGCGATGGCGCTGCCCGACACGTACAAGGTGCCTTCGGCCGCGTTGCCGCCCTCGATGGTGATCCGGTCGAACCTTACGGCCGCGCTGCCGAAGACCTCGACCACCGAGTCGTTGATCGACCCGGCGTTGCGCTGAAGCACGACGTCCGTCGCTGATCCTCCAACCGTTGGCTCGCAGTCGAAGGTACCCTTCACCAGATCGAGATTCTTCGAGATGTTGTAGTCGAGGTTGGCCGTCTGCGCCGGATACGTGCCGGGGGCGATGTAGATGGTCGAGCCCGCCGGCGCCATCGTGATGGCGTCCTCGATCGTGTTGAAGATGCAGCTTATCCCGTCAAGGCCGGCCACCGCCGCGCTGAACTGCGGCGCCCGGTAGTTGCTGACATCCGTATCGGTGATCTCCAGCACGCGGCTGTTGTCGTTGGCGCCCAGGACACCGGTCGTCCAGCCGTTGTAGGTCACGTTCGGATTGGAGAAGTAAGGCACCCGTACACAGGTGGGACAACCGTTTTCGACGTTGGCATAGGACATGATGGTGCGCAGGTTCTCCGCGATGCCGAAGTGGCCGAAGCCGTCCGGTTGACACGGGCTGCCATCGGTGGCGTTGATCGGGTCGTGGTCGGCGCACATGTTGTGCCCCAGCTCGTGCGGGAAGCTCAGGTTTCCCACGGCGCAGTTGTAGTCGACCAATGAGAACGCGTCCGACTCCGCCGGAACCGCGCTGATCGGCGAGTAGGCGACACCGCAGAAGGAGGTCACGTTGCCGATCACGGAGAAGAGGTCGGCGCCGTTGGCGTCGCGGTCGGTGTGCAGGCTGTCCACGATGCCGTCGACCTTGCTGCGGATCGCGCGGATGTAGGCGAAGTCGTCGTCGGTGCCGTCGGCCGCGTTCGGCGTGTAGTTGAGATCCACGATGTTCGTCAACGCCAGCTGCTGGTCGTTGTTGGAGTTGAGGTATGACATGTTCGAGACATTGATCATATCGATGATGTCCGCTTCGGCCGCGGCGACGCTGCCGTAGGCGGCCTGCGCCAGGTCGTCGAAGGCCACCATCACGTCGATGACCGGGACGGCAGCGGCAATCCCCGCGCCCGCAACGCTTTTCGCCACTGCGGGATCGGGTGTGTTGACCCGCTGCAATGCCTGGGCGGGCTCGTCCTCGCCCGGGAAGACCCGGCCGTCCTCGAAGACGAGATGAAGTCCGTTGCCCAACGGTTTTATGCCATATTTCTGGGTACCCTTCCAGATCGACGCATGGACATCGTTGCCGATCACACTGACAATCGCGGTCCCACTGGGTCCGCCGGCCGAGTAGGTGCTGGAAGAAAGTTTCTGGAAACCAGCGCCAGGGCTGGGCGCGACCGTTGTCTGCAGCGGCACGCTGACATCCGCGAAGAGTTCAAGCGTGACCGTTGCGGCGGCCAGTGAGGTGCTCATCGCCTGCGCGTCGATGCCCACTGTCCGAGTCCGCTTCGCGCTTGACGTTATGTCGCGCAGATACGGCGGTAGCGTGGCCGCGTTGACCGCTGCCGCATCGTTGAACCGCACCGTCGCCGACGTCCCCGCGGCCGGCCGCCGGTACGCCACACGTCCAGGCGCGCTGGTCTTGGCCGCGGGCGCCGTGGTCGCGGTGGGGCCGGCGCCCTCACCGCCCTTCTCCACCGTGCCGCCGCGGTTCACCGCCGGTGACTGCGGTACCAGTGGAGCACCCTTGCCCAGGTCTTTGGTCATGGCGAGCTCGCCAATGTTGTTGTCCAGAGCCGCTTTTTCGAAGGCATCCGGTCCGCCCGAGCGCTTGCCGGCGGCATCCACGCCGGTGAACCCGTCGCCCGCGGCCGTCGCGCCACGGCCACCGCCCGGATCGGCGGCGGCATTAGGCACGCTGAGCGGCACGGACACCGTCAGCGCGATCACCACCAAGGTGGTGCCAAATCTTGAAAGATTGCGCATCGTCGCAATCCCCTCTCGCCTAGACGATTGGGGGCGTTCGAGCGAACGCCCGACCACACCGTCGTCGGGGAGGTATTGGTGGAGTCACGGTTGGCTCAGCGCCAGGACGCCGCCGCGGCCACAACTACAGGCCGGGGTACTCCGCGTGGATGTCGCCGTCGAACAGCCGCCAGCAAAAGTCGTTCATGCGCGCCGCGGCCGGGGAGTGCCTGGCAAGGATTCCCGCCACCACCGCCGGCACGTCCTGCGGAATATCGCCGCTCGCGCACCGGCGCACGAAAGCATTGCGTTCGACGGGACCGCCGGTGGCCGGCATGGGTACCCCGCATACCGTGGTGACCAGCCAGTTCACCAGCCGCATCGCCGCGTAGTCGGCATCGTGGCCGACGTTGCGCGCGACAAAATCGCGCTCGGCGTCTGACAGATCGAACCGAGGCGATGTCGCCAGCCCGAAATCGACGAGGTAGACGCGATCGCCGTCGGCCCGCATGTTGTCGAAGTGTCCGTCCATATGCAGCAGCTCATGGCTCCGCAGGAACGCTATGACCTCAAACAGCTGCCGCTCGAACGTCTCGGCCATGCCGATCGGATCATTCAGCCTGTCCAGCAGCGGATCGGAGATGTGCTCAAGAAACAGCACCAGGCTGGACGTGGCGTCAGCCAATTCCTCGAAGCGCTGGCGCACGCCCGGGGCCTCGCCGAATTGGGCGACCACGGCATCGATGTCGAGGTGTTCGGACGCGATGGGTGGGCGGCCGGGCAGCACCCGCCAGTGGTACAGCAACGGGAAACACTCCGCCTCACCGGCCAGGACGCCGTCGGTGACGATCATGTTCGCGGCCAGCTCGCGCCAGGCGCCGAAGCCGGGACCGGCGAGGCTGTACATGCCGTACTGGCAATAGGTCGGGACGTCGAACAGGTTCGCGGTGCTATGTGGATGGGCCAGCTCGCGGTCGGTGATCGGAATCTGCTTGGCGAACACCGGCACGCCATCAACCTCGAACACCGAGGAGCCGCCACCCACGCCCACGGCGCCGGCGGGCGCGGCTTGGAGGAAAGCCGCCAGCTCATCGTCCCTGCGATCGGCGAGCGAGCCAGAAATACGGTCGTGGCGCAGACGCCGGGGGGTGAGCATCGCCCCATCATCGCAGTGGATCTCGCCGACGGCCGGCCCGAAAAAACTTTCGGAGGGTTTGCGGAAGTTTCGCTGCCTCCACGGGCGTGGTGCCTCCATTGATTGCTAGCGATACGTGCTCCACCTAGGGCAAATGTCCCGCAACGTTTCCGGAACTGTTGACACGATTTCCGGAAAGCTGGGATACTTCCCATCCACCGAGGTCGATAATTTTCGCTCCCACATGCTCCGTTCCCCGACCTCGGCAATGCCCATGCCCAGCTGGGCCGGGTAGCGCACCTGCGTGCCATCGCCCGGCAGAAGGGGTACCTCCCATGAATGCTCAACCTGTCTCACCGGACCTCAGACGTATCTGGTCCGGCCTAGGCGTCCGACGCCGAGTCCTCGTAAGCGCGCTCGCCGCACTCGGCGTTGTGGCAGCCGTGGCGGCTGTCCTGCCCAACAACGCTGCCAACGCCGCCAGCACCCTTGGCGCGTCCGCCGCTGAACGCGGCGGGCGTTACTACGGCACGGCGGTCGCAGCGAACAAGCTGAGCCAAACCGCGTACACCAACATCATCAGCGCAGAGTTCAACCAGGTGACGCCCGAGAACGAAATGAAGCAGGACGCCACCGAGCCGAACCAGAACTCCTTCAGCTTCGGTGCCGCTGACCAGATCGTTTCCTTTGCCCGAGCGCGAAACATGCGGGTCAAGGGCCACACTCTGGCCTGGCATGGCCAGCAGCCCGGGTGGATGCAGAACCTGTCGGGTACAGCCCTGCGCAACGCGATGATCAACCACATCACCGGGGTGGCGACCCACTTCCGGGGTCAGGTCTTCGCCTGGGACGTGGTGAACGAGGCGTTCGACGACGGTGGCCAAGGCGCCCGGCGTAACTCCAACCTGCAGCAGACCGGCAACGACTGGATTGAGGTCGCGTTCCGCACGGCCAGGACGGCCGACCCCAACGCCAAACTCTGTTACAACGACTACAACATCGACAACTGGACCGCCCCCAAGACCCAGGGCGTCTTCCGGATGGTGCAGGACTTCAGGAGCCGGGGTGTGCCGATCGACTGTGTCGGATTCCAGGCCCACTTCACCGGCGGATCCAGCTACCCGAGCAACTTCCGCACCACACTGACCAACTTCGCCAACCTCGGTGTTGACGTGCAGGTGACCGAGTTGGACATCACCAACGCGCAGCCCACGCCGTACGCCAACGTGGCCAGCGACTGTCTGGCCGTTGCCCGGTGCACGGGCATCACGGTGTGGGGCGTCCGCGACTCGGACTCGTGGCGTTCCGGCGAGAGCCCGTTGCTGTTCGACGGGAACGGTGCCAAGAAGGCCGCCTACACCGCAGTGCTGAACGCGCTCAACAGTGTCCCGCCGAGCTCGCCTCCACCCTCTTCGCCTCCGCCGAGCTCGCCTCCACCGAGTTCGCCACCACCCAGCTCGCCTCCGCCAAGCTCGCCTCCGCCACCCGGCGGGTGCTCGGTCGCCTTGACCGTGCAGAGCTCTTGGGCCAACGGCTACGTGATTCAGCCGTCGCGGGTCACCAACACCAGCACCAGCCAGATCACCTGGACCGTGACGGTGACATTGCCGGCCGGCCAAACCATCTCCGGGTTCTGGAACGCCACTCAGACCATCAGCGGGCAGACGGTGACCTACCGTGGTGTCAGCTGGAACGGCACCCTCGCACCGGGGGCGTCCGGGGAGTTCGGCTTCCAGGTCAGCAGGCCTAGCGGCAATACCGCGATAGCCACCGCCACCTGCTCCAGATAAACACCCGATAAGACACACCGGCCCCGGGGCGGCAAACGCCTCGGGGCCGTTGCCATGCAAGGGCTGCGGGATAATTCAGGCGACCTGCGGCGGCTGCAGCGGTTAGGTTGCCAGGTGTGAGCAGGATTGTGTCGGTCAACCTGGCGGTTCCGGAGCCCAACCCGGCCAAGGGCGGTCTCACAGGCATCACCAAGCGGCCGGTCGACCACCTGGTCACCGTGCGCGCGCCGGGGCCTAAAACGACCGGGCTGCACAGTGGCCTGATCGGTGACCAGATATTCGACATCGAAAACCACGGCGGCGACGATCAGGCCGTTTACGCGTATGCGCGTGAGGACTACGAGTGGTGGCAGGCGCGGCTTAGCCGGCGGCTGGCCAACGGGCTCTTCGGCGAGAACCTGACGACCGAGGGGGTCGACGTCAACGGGGCGGTCATCGGTGAGCGGTGGCGGGTTGGCCCGCGTTTGGTTCTGCAGCCGACATTCGGCCGCATCCCGTGCGCCACGTTTCAGCACAAGATGGGCGAGCCGCGCTGGGTGAAGACTTTCACCCGGTCGAACCGTCCGGGCGCGTACCTGCGTGTCCTGGAGCCCGGCGAGGTGTGGGCCGGCGATCCGGTGACCGTGGTAGACCGCCCGGCGCACGCGGTGACGATCGCGCAAGCCTTCCGGGCGTACACGACCGAGCCGCAGTTGCTGCCCGCGCTGGTCGAGATCGAAGGGCTGCCCGACGATTTGCGCGAGATCCTCGCGAAGCGGCTTCCGCAGCGCCGCGCAAGCGGCCATTGACGCGCGTCACCACTCTCGCTAGCCTCAGCGAAAGAAAACTATCGACGCGAAATCGAGAAAGTTTCTGGAAACTCGGCTGCCGGGCAGGGCGCCGCCACCTTCAGCCGCCGCCGGTCCGGGCACGGGAGGCGGGAGCATTCCCGACCTCACCCAGCGAGGAATCCGATGATTAGAATGCTGCAATTCAGGCCGCAGTCTGCCCGGTGGAAGCCGGTTCTGGCCGCGGGCATCGCGGCCGTGACTGTGGCCACCGGCCTGGTCGCCGGCGCCAGCGCGTATGCCGCGGCGGGCTGCCGAGTCAACTACGCCGTGCAAGCCCAGTGGCCAGGTGGATTCACCGGCAACGTAGAGATCACCAACCTCGGCGATCCGATCAGCGGCTGGAGTCTGGTGTGGACATTCGGCTCCGGCCAGCGCATCGGCCAGATGTGGAACGCGAGCTACACCCAGCCGGCCGCCGTCGTGACCGCGACCAATATGAGCTACAACGCGGCCATCCCGGCCAACGGGAAGGTGTCGTTCGGCTTCAACGGATCCTGGTCGGGCAGCAACGCGGTGCCGGCCTCGTTCACCCTCAACGGCGTCACCTGCACCGGCAGCCCCGCCACCCCATCGCCGACCCAGTCCGCCACGCCGTCACCGTCTACCTCGCCGTCTCAGTCCCCGTCTCCGCAGCCCAATGATCCGATGCAGATAGTGGTCGCGATGCAGCCGGGTACGAACATCGGCAACACCTTGGACGCCATCCCGGACGAGACGTCGTGGGGCAACCCACCGATCAATCAAGCGTTGCTGGACCATCTGCGCGCGCAAGGCTTCAAGAGCGTCCGGCTGCCGATCACCTGGAGCAACCACCACGGCCCCGGGCCGGGTTACGCCATCGATGCCGCCTGGCTAAGCCGTATCCGGCAGGTGGTCGACTGGGCACTGGCCGACGGCTTCTACGTGATGATCAACCTGCATCACGACTCGTGGCAGTGGATCAACACCTATCCCACCGACCGCGCGAGCGTGCTCGCCCGATACAACGCGCTGTGGACCCAGATCGCGACAGCGTTCCGCGGCCACTCGCCGAAGCTGTTGTTCGAAAGCATCAACGAGCCGCAGTTCACCGGCACCTCCGGCGACGAGCAGAACTACCAGCTGCTCAACGAGCTCAACGCCGAGTTCGTCCGCATCGTGCGCGGAACCGGCGGCGGCAACGCCAGCCGTCTGCTGGTGCTGCCCACCCTGTTCACCAACGCCGATCAGGGTCGGCTCGACGCGCTGCGGACCGCTTTTGCCCAGCTCAACGATAGGAACCTGGCCGCGACTATCCACTTCTACGGATTCTGGCCGTTCTCGGTCAATAACTCGGGCTTCACCCGGTACAACGCCGAGGTGGAACAGGATCTGGTGGGCACCTTCGAACGGGCCGCCAACACGTTGGTAGCCAACGGGATTCCGGTGATTTTGGGCGAGTACCTGTTGCTGAGCCTCGATTACACCCGCCCTGGCATCATCGAGCAGGGGGAAGTTCTCAAGTTCTTCGAAGCGTTCGGCTACCAGGCCCGTACCAAGCGAATCACCACCATGCTGTGGGAAGCCGGCACCGTCCTGAATAGACAGGAGCTGCGCTGGCGCGAACCCGAACTCATGGCACAGGTCACCTCGAGCTGGACCACCCGCTCCGGCACCGCCTCCGCCGACCAGATCTACGTGCCCCGAACCGGTGCCATAGCAGCGCGTGCGCTGACGCTCAACCTCAATGGCACCACGTTCCAAGGGCTTCGGCAGGGCAGCACCGATCTCGTCAGCGGCCGCGACTACACCGTCTCGGGTAACACGCTGACGCTTACGGCGGCGGCGATGACCCGGCTGGCCGGCAACCGCGCCGCGGGAGTCAACACCAACATTCAGGCCCGGTTCAGCCAGGGCGTGCCGTGGCGCATCAGCATCATCAGCTACGACCCGCCCGTGCTGTCCAACGCCACCGGAACCACCTCCGGTTTCACCCTGCCGGCCCAGTTCCGCGGCGATCAGCTGGCCACGATGGAGGCCAAGTATGCCGACGGCAGCGTCGCCGGGCCTTACAACTGGACCTCCTTCAAGGAGTTCTGGACCCACTTCCAGCCCGACTACAACGCGGGCACCATCATCATGAAGCCGGAATTCTTCAATGAGGTCAACGACGGCGCCCGGGTCACGCTGACGTTCCACTTCTGGAGCGGCACGCAGATCACTTATTTTGTCACGAAGTCCGGTAGCTCGGTCACCGGTACCACCAGCTGACCCAGCCGAGAAAGCCAGGGTGCCGCGGAGCAAAGGGTCGCCGCGGCACCCTCCGATGTGGAAGGGAACGACTTGAACACCACCAGCCTGACCGGTGTTTTCACCAACCCGGTGATCGCGGGCATGCACCCCGATCCGAGCATCTGCCGGGTCGGCGAAGACTACTACCTCGCGTGTTCCAGTTTCGAGTACTTCCCGGGTGTCCCCCTCTTCCACAGCCGGGATCTGATGCACTGGGAACAGATCGGCAACGTCCTGGACCGCCCCAGCCAGCTGTTCCTGCCGACGACGATGCCCTCGTCGGCGGGTGTCTACGCGCCGACGCTGCGCCACTACGACGGCCGGTTCTGGCTGATCACCACCAATGTCGCCGACGGCGGCGGCACCATGGTGTTCACCGCGGCCGATCCGGCCGGCCCTTGGTCCGATCCGATCAGAGTGCCCGGTGTCGGCGGCATCGACCCGGACCTCGCCTGGGACGCCGAAGGCCGTTGCTGGTGCACGTATGCCGGGATCGAGCAGGTGCGCATCGATCCCGAAACCGGGCAGACACTGGGGCAGCCGCGCCGGCTGTGGTCCGGCAACCCGGGCGCGCAAGCGCCGGAGGCGCCCCACCTGTACCAGATCGGCGCCTGGTGGTACCTGCTGATCGCCGAAGGCGGCACCGAACGCGGCCACGCCGTGTCGATCGCCCGCGGCCCGGCGCCCGACGGGCCGTTCGAACCGTGCCCGGCCAACCCGATCCTGACCCACCGCGGCACCAACCGGCCGATCCAGAACACCGGCCACGCCGACCTCGTCCAGGCCGTGGACGGGTCGTGGTGGATGGTGCTGCTGGGGGTGCGTCCGGGCGGTGGCACGCCCGGCTGGCACGTGCTGGGCCGCGAGACATTCCTGACCCCGGTGAGCTGGGTCGACGGCTGGCCGGTCGTCGGTGATCTCACCCCGGTCATGGCCGCGCCCTCGTGGCCGGCCCACCCGGTGAGCGCGCCGGCGGCGCGTGACGACTTCGACTCCCCTCAGCTAGGCCCTTGCTGGATTTCGGTGCGTTCCCGCTCTGAGGAGCACTGGTCGCTGACCGACCGCCCGGGGTGGCTCATGCTTCGCGCGCGCGGTAAGTCCTTAGACGACACCGATGTCATGTTCGTGGGCCGGCGTCAACAGCATTTGTCTTGCCGGGTAAGGACATTGGTCGACGCCGCCGAGGGCGTTGGCGGGCTTGCGGTGCGCCTCGACGAGTCGCATCACTACGAAATCGAGGCGGGCGACGGCCGGGTGCGGGTGATGGCACGGGCAAGCTCGCTGCGGTCGACCCTAGCGACTCGGCAAGCGCCGGACGAACCGATCCGACTACGCATCGACGTTCTCGCATCGTCTGACAGTTGGAGCCCCTGCCGCGAGCCCGATCTGCTTCAGATGGGGATCGAGCGCGCGGACGGCACCTTCGACATGCTGGCCCAGATCGATGGCCGCTACCTGTCGACCGAGGTGGCAGGCGGCTTCACCGGCCGCGTGATCGGCATGTACGCCGCCGCGGGCACCATCGCTTTCGACTGGTTCGACTATGAACCCGCTATCCTTGCGCCCTGAGCGGCGCACCGACAATGGAGGGAGCCGGGTTGTCAGCCGAGCCGGTCGACGAAAGCGAACGCCCCCAAGGTGATCCGGCCACGCCGGTGACCATTTCCTACATCGCCGAGTCGGCCGGGGTGTCGATTCCGACGGTATCCAAGGTCATCAACGGCCGCTCCGGCGTCGCCTCGGACACCCGCGCCCGCGTCGAGGCATTAATCAATCAATATGGGTACCGGAAGTCAGCCTCGCCGAGCCGCAACAGGATGATGGAGCTCGTCTTCGACGAGCTGACCCACATGTGGGGAGTCCAGATCATCCGCGGGGTGGAGCAGGTGGCCCGCGAACACCGCGTGGGCGTGGTGCTGACCGAGTTCGGCCCGCAGCGCAGCGCGATCCGTTACTGGATCGACGATGCCCTCACCCGCCGGCCGTCCTGTGTGGTGACAGTCGCCCAGCTGTCGCAGGAGCAGCGCGATCAGTTGCGCGCCAGAGGAATCCCGTTCGTGGTCTTCGACCCGACCGCCGAGCTTCCCGACGACGTTCCCTTCGTGGGTGCCACCAACTGGGCGGGTGGCCGCACGGCCACCCGTCACCTGATCGAGCTGGGGCACCGCCGCATCGCGATGATCGGTGGCCCCGACCGGGTGCTGTGCTGCCAAGCCCGGATTGACGGCTATCGCTCCGCCATGGAGGCCGCCGGCCTTCCGGTGCACCCCAACCTCATGGTGCGCTGCGACCTCACCCGCGAAGACGGCTTCGCCGCGGCATTGACCCTGCTGAACCGTCCCGAGCGTCCAACCGCGATCTTTGCCAGCAACGACCTGCAGGCCCTCGGCGTCTACCAGGCCGCGCGCGCCCTTGGGTTGCGCATCCCCACCGACCTCAGCGTCGTCGGCTTCGACGATCTGCCGATCACCGCCCTGGTCGATCCGCCGCTGACCACCGTTCATCAGCCGCTCACCGAAATGGCGGCGGCCGCCACCCGGCTGGCACTTGCTTTGGGCAGCGGCGAGCGCACGCCACAGATCGGCCTCGAATTGGCTACCAGCCTCACTATCCGGGAGAGCACCGCTCCGCCCGCGAAGTAAATCGTTGGCGCGATGGCTGGTCCGCGCGGCAAGCGGCGCAACGTCGTCGTCTTCCAGCTGGGCCGCCGCGCCGGGATGGATGCGGCCGCCAACGCGACGGCGGATGCACGCGTTCGGCGGGTTGAGCACCGGCTCGGCCGTCGATCCGACTCCGACGATACCGACGTCGTGTGGTGGATCGGTAACCTTGCTCGGATGGACCAGCAGATTCGGCTGCGCGACGGCGATCGGCTGCGTTACTGGGTCACTCGGCGACTGGCCACCGTGCGCCGCGCCGAAAGCGTTGGCGCGTTCACGCCCGCCGACGTCGCCCTACACGATGCGCGCTTCCTCGCCGGACTGCACCGCGACCAGATCGCCGCCGTCGTGTCCGACCTGCGGTCCTGGCGGCGGCTGCGCAACCGGCGCTGACGCCGCCCGAGCCCATGGCCCAGAAGGATCCCCTCCCCGCCCTGCCGCCAGGCAAGGTCTGTGTCGGCTAGATTTCTTTACGCGGCGCCGTTGTGGTTGCTCGCCGTAACCTCCCGGGCGGCACGAAGGCCCGTGCTCCCACACCCAAACCCCCACGCGCAACACGTCACCGCACCACCTTCCGGTCGCGCAGCCGCTGCTGCAGCGCCCGCGGGGTCCAAGAGCACCCCCGAGGTGGTGCAGCGGCTTGTGCAGCCGCCGGTAGGGTGTGCTGCCGCTGGGCTTGCCGCAGCCGCGCGTTGCGCGGCTGGTGCCGGGCTGGTGGGCATTGCTTTCGCCGCACCTTTGCTCTGCACCCATACACGCACATTGATCATGGAGGTGCGTCTATGGGTGCAGAGCAAAGCTCGCAGCAACCCATACCCCTGCCAGCGGTTCCCGCTGTCGATCGGTCGCGCGGAGAAAATCCAGCACACCAACGCGGGCGGTGTGGGGGCCGCGCCAGCTGCACGCCTGCGTCAACAGAGCGAGGCAGAGATGTAGGCGCCACAAGAACAGTAGGCAGCCCGAGGCGACCAGAAAGACCACCGAGAACAGAGCAAGCCCTCGGGCGGGTCCTTGGCGCAACACCGAGCGCACGATTCAGGCTTGCCCCATGTCAGTGCGACACCACCGACCGGGGTCGCCGGGCGGTCCTTGGTCCAACACCGAGTGCACGATTCAGGCTTGCCTCATGCAGTGCGACACCACCGACCGGGGTCGCCGGGCAGTCATTGGTGCGACGCTGGAGTGCACAACCAGGCTCGCCCATATCCGTGTTGCACCATGCCGACCCGGGTCGCTCGGATGGTCCTGGTGTGAGGCGGAGAGCAAGGCTTGGTGCTTCGGGGGTGGCGTCACGCCGCGGTGGGAGGTGTTGGTGCCTGCCGCCCTGAGGTGTGGGTGGTCGGGGG
>NZ_BONY01000083.1 GCF_016862955.1 Rhizocola hellebori
GTCAGATCCCATTTTCATGGGCCTCTTCGGGGGCTTCGTGTCCGGGGCGTCTTCCCCGCGGGCACTCGGAGAACTCTACGCCACCGAGTTCTGGTCCGCAAATCGGGGTGGGTTGTCGCCCGTCACATTGTCCCCATTGGACTTGGCGTGGGCACCGGAGCGTGAGCCACCTCTGCCCCGCGCAGGCGAGAAGCACTCAGCACAACGATCAGGATCAGGCCCGTGACCAGCGCGAACGACACCGGCAATGAGGTCAGATGCGCTACACCGCCAATAACTCCAGGCGCGGCTAGGCCCGCGCCGTAGGAGACCGTCGCCACCCCGGCGATCGCGTTGGCTGGATGGGCATCGGCATGGCCGGCCGCGCTGAACGCGAGCGGGACGACGACTGCGACTCCCACCCCGATCAAGCCGAACCCCAAAGTCACCAATAGCCCCGACCAGGAGGTGGCGACCAGGATCCCGCCGATCACGCCGGCCAGTCCGGCGAAGCGCACCGTCCGCACTGCGCCGATACGTGCCACGACGTAGTCACCGCTCAGGCGTGAGGCGGACATGGCCAGGGCGAATGTGGCGTAGGCCACCGCGGCTGTTCCTTCGCCTGTGCCCAGTACCCGCCTCATATAGACAGCGGACCAGTCTGCGGCGGCGATTTCGGCGAAGACGGCACACAGCCCGACCAGGCCAATGATCAGAACCGGGCCACGCGGAAGGGAGAAGCGCGGAGCCGAGTCCTGTTCGGAACCCGGCTCGGTGACCAACAGATACCGGCCCGCGAAGAACCCCGCGATCAGCAGCAGGAAGCCAACTGCTGCAAGGTTTGCCGGTGCTCCCACGCCGAGGTAGGCGGCGGCCGCGCCGATTCCGCCACCGATGAGACCGCCGACACTCCACATGCCGTGCAGGCTGGACATGATTGAGCGGCCCAGGCCCTTCTCGACCGCGACACCTTCGGCGTTCATCGCCATATCCGAGGTGCCCGCAGCCGCTCCGGCCAGCAGCAGGATCGCCATCAGCAGCCAACGGTTGGGCGCCAAGGGAACGAGCATCACCGCGACCGTCCATGCCGCGATGAAGACGCGGGTCACAGTCTTTCCGCCGAACCTGTTGACCAGCCGCCCGGCGAACGGCATCGACACCAATGCTCCGATGGCCGGCATCAGCAGCACCAGCCCGAGCTGCCCTGCTTCCAGGCGCAGATGGTCGGCGACCCAGGGGATGCGGGCGGCGAAACTACCGCTGGACATTCCGTGGACGGCGAAGATGGCGGCCACGGCCCAACGGGCGCGGGTCAGCTCGGGGGTGATCACGAAGGCGACCCTATGCCGGAGAACGCTCTCACGCCCACCCAATGGGGCATTTTCATGACGCCGCAAGCACTAGAGCGGCGCCGGCCAGACCGAGCCCGACGATCTGCAGCGGCACTAGCTTTTCCTTGTGTATCAGCAGAGCCAACAGCACAGTGCTTGCCGGGTATAGCGACGCGATCGGAGCCAAAATGCTGATCTGACCCTCGTACACCGCGAGAAGATAAAGCCCGTTGGCCGACAGGTCGAGCACACCGGCGATGGCGGCGAGCGGGATGATGCGCCGCGATAGTCGCAGACTGCCGCCCATCGGGCGCAGCAGGGCCAGGCCGATCGGCAGCGCGACGACGCGGGCGGCCGCGAGCGGCCACATTCCGGCATCATCACCGGCACGGGCTAAAAGCAGGAAGAACAGCCCAAACATCACGCCTGCGGTCAACGCGAGGCCGAGCACCCTCGGGCTCACCCGGCTCGGCCCCGAGGAAGGCCCTCTGCTGACCAGCCCGATGGCCACCACCGCGCAGAGCGCGCCGATGAGCGGGACGGCACCGGGCCGCTCACCCAACAGCAGACCACCGCCGATCGGAATCACCGCGGAGGTGACCGCTGTCGTAGGTGCGACAACGGCCATCGCCCCGGTGGACAGCCCCTGGTAGAGCAGCACGATTCCGGTCAGACCGGCCACACCGGCGATGGCGCCCCACAGCAGAGCCGACACGCTGAGCTTTCCCGGCACGACAAGCAGAAAAAGTGCGATCATGGGTATTGCGCACACCTGAGAAAAAACAGTTACAGATAGCGCCTGTCCGCGACCTCCCGAGCCCAGCTGAACTGCCCGGCCGCCACAGAAATCGGCGGTGCCCCATATCAAGGCGGAGGTTCCTGCGAGCAGAATGGGCCACATAAGCTAAGTCGTATCACAATATTGACCACAAAGGACAGTGTGTTGACCGACACCACGACCGACCGACCGGGCTCGGTCGAGGAGATCACCGCCGCAGTGGCCCTGCACGTGCGGGCGCTTCGTCAGGGACGGGGCTGGTCGCTGGACGAGCTGTCCGGCCGGTCGAGCGTCAGTAAAGGCATGCTGGTCCAGATCGAGGCCGCACGCACCAACCCCAGCGTGGGAACGCTGGCCCGCATCGCCGACGCCTTCGGGGTGACCGTCGCCCGGCTGCTGCAACCGGCTGCCGATCGCAGCGTGCACCTCTCCGACATGGCCGACGCGCCGGTGCTGTGGCGTGGCGGCCGCGGCGGCACTGGGCGCCTGCTGCGCGGTCTCAACGAGCCCAGCTTCGTCGAGCTGTGGGATTGGCGCTTCGCGCCGCATGAGCGTTATGAATCAGAAGATCATCAGCCTGGTACCCGCGAAATGGCCCATGTTCTAGTCGGTGAGATCGTCGTGACCGTCGACGGCGTGGATCACCCCGTTCTTGCCGGGCAGACCCTCGACTTTCGGGGCGACCGGGTGCACGTCTACCGCAACCAGACCGACTCACCGGCCCGCGTGGTCATGGTGGTCACCATGCCGCCGGGCGAGTTCGACCGCCGGCCGCCGAAGCAGCGCTAAACCCACGGCCGCCTAGGCGGAGTCGCGGTGGTGGCGGGCCCGCCGCCCGGATATCTCGCGGCGCGACACGATGGTCGGGTAGACCTTCTCCAGCACCGTCTCGCGGGTGATCTGCACCTTCTCCGCGTTGGGGTCGCTGGGGATCTCGTACATCACCGACAGCAGGACCTCTTCCAGGATGGCCCGCAGGCCACGCGCGCCGGTGTTGCGCAGCATCGCTTGATCGGCGACGGCTTCCAGCGCCCCGGCATCGAACTCGAGCACCACATTGTCGAGCTCGAACAGGCGCTGATATTGCTTCACCAGCGCGTTGCGCGGCTCGGTGAGGATCTTGACGAGCGCGTCGCGGTCGAGGCTGCGCACGGTGGTGATCACGGGCAGGCGGCCGATGAACTCCGGAATGATGCCGAACTTGAGCATGTCGTCGGGCATGACCTTGGCCAGCACCTCATCGGTGCTGCGCTCGGACACCGCGCGCAGATGGGCGCCAAAGCCCAGGCCGGAACGGGCCGTGCGCTGCTCGACGATCTGCTCCAGCCCGGCGAAGGCACCGCCGCAGATGAAGAGAATGTTGGTGGTGTCGATCTCGACGAAATCCTGGTGCGGATGCTTGCGGCCGCCCTGGGGCGGGACGTTGGCGCGGGTGCCCTCGAGGATCTTCAGCAGCGCCTGCTGGACCCCCTCGCCCGACACGTCACGGGTGATCGATGGGCTGTCGGATTTGCGCGCGATCTTGTCGATCTCGTCGATGTAAACGATGCCGGTCTCGGCGCGCTTGATGTCCCAGTCGGCCGCCTGGATCAGCTTGAGCAGGATGTTTTCCACGTCCTCGCCCACATAGCCGGCCTCGGTGAGGGCGGTGGCGTCGGCGATGGCGAACGGGACGTTGAGCATGCGGGCCAGCGTCTGCGCCAGGTGGGTCTTACCGGTGCCGGTCGGCCCGATCAGCAGGATGTTGCTCTTGGCAACCTCGACCGCTTCACCCGATCGGCTGTGCGAGGACTCGGCCTGCAGCCGCTTGTAGTGGTTGTAGACCGCGACGGCGAGCGCCTTCTTGGCCTGGTCCTGGCCCACCACATAGGAATCCAGGAACTGGCAGATCTCCACCGGCTTGGGCAGCTCTTCCCAGCGGACCTGCTCCTCGCCCGAGAGCTCCTCTTCGATGATCTCGTTGCAGAGGTCGATGCATTCGTCGCAGATGTAGACACCGGGACCGGCGATCAGCTTCTTGACCTGGCGCTGCGACTTGCCACAGAAGGAGCATTTCAGCAGATCACCGCCGTCGATCCGTGCCACCCGCCACTCCCCTGCGCTCGACGAAGACCTTCAAGCCTGTTCTTAGCCTGACGTTACCTGTTATCGAGGGATTTCCGTCGGCTCGACATGCCGCCGCGCTCGGGTCGCCCTCCCCAGCGGCTCACCCGGGTGGGCGCACCGCCGCCCGCCGATTGTGGCACGAGCCCCCGACGACGCCGCGGCACCGCCCGAAATTTTCCGGGCGGTGCCGCCAAATCGTAACTAACGGGCGCCTGCGCCCACCGGGGTCTTCTTGCGGTACTGCATCACCGTGTCGACGACGCCGTACTCGACCGCCTCTTCGGCAGTCAGAATCTTGTCACGGTCAATATCCTTCTTGACCTGGGCAAGATCCTTGCCAGAGTGCTTGGAAATCATTTCCTCAAGCTGGTGACGCATGCGCATGATCTCGCGCGCCTGGATCTCGATGTCGGAACCCTGACCGTAACCGCCCTCGGTGGCCGGCTGGTGCATGATGATCCGCGAGTTGGGCAGCGCCAGCCGCTTGCCCTTCGTGCCCGCCGCCAGCAACACGGCCGCCGCGCTGGCCGCTTGGCCCAGGCAAACCGTCATCACGTCGGGGCGCACGAACTGCATCGTGTCGTAGATGGCCGTCATCGCGGTGAACGAACCACCGGGCGAGTTGATGTAGATGGTGATGTCGCGGTCCGGGTCCTGCGCCTCCAGCACCAGCAGCTGGGCCATCACGTCGTTGGCCGACGCGTCGTCCACCTGCACACCCAGGAAGATGACGCGCTCTTCGAACAGCTTGGTGTACGGGTTGGATTCCTTCATCCCGTAGGACGTGCGCTCCACAAAGGACGGAAGGATGTAGCGATTGGACACCTCGGCCATAGCCTGCCGACCGGTGATTTCCGAGAAGTTGGGGATCATTGTGCGCTCCTTCAGTTCCCGACCGGCACCTGGGAGGTGGCGGTAATCACGTGGTCGATGAACCCGTATTCCTTGGCCTGCTCCGCGGTGAACCAGCGGTCGCGGTCGCCGTCGGCCTCGATCTGCTCCACGGTCTGGCCCGTGTGCAGGGCAATCAGCTCTTGCATCAGGCGCTTGGTGTAAATCATCTGCTCGGCCTGGATGGCAATGTCGGCGGCGGTTCCACCGATGCCGCCGGAAGCCTGGTGCATCATGATGCGTGCGTGTGGCAGGGCGTAACGCTTGCCCCGCGCGCCCGCGCACAGCAGCATCTGGCCCATCGACGCCGCCATACCCAGCGCGATGGTGGCCACGTCGTTCTTGATGAACTGCATCGTGTCGTAGATGGCCATGCCGTCGTAGACGGAACCACCCGGCGAGTTGATGTAGAGGCTGATATCGCGTTCGTCGTCCTCAGCGGCGAGCAGCAGCAGCTGAGCACAAATTCTGTTGGCGATCTGCGTGTTGACGTCACTGCCGAGGAAGACGATGCGCTCCTTCAACAGCCGGTTGTACACAGAATCGTCGAGGCCGCCGGCAATCGGATCGGAGCCCCGTGCGTCGGGAACATGCAAAGCACTCATGTGGCAGCCCTTCTGAGAATCTTCCTATGCCGACCCTAACCGCTGGCCAACAGCGCAGCTTCCCCGCTCTGGCCGTGTTCGCTCTCAGCGCATGTAGTGAGTAAAGGGACCCGCGATAGCGGGTCCCTTTAGTTCTGGCTCAGTGGTTGTGGCCCTCGTGATCACCATGGTCGTGACCGCTGTGGTCCTCGGTCGTGCGCAGCGCGTCGAGCGAAAGCACCTCGCCGTTGGTGTCGGTCATGATGACCCGCTCCATCACCAGCGCCAGCGCCTTGCCCCGGCGCACATCGCCGTAGACCGCCGCGGCGGCACCGGCCTTGACCAGCTCGTCGTAGTACTGCTGGGGCTGCATTCCGGCCCGCTGGGCCCGGTGGACGATCTCGTGACCGAACTCGTCGTCGCTGACGTCGACGTTTTCCGCCTCGGCGATGGTGTCCAGCACCAGCTGGATCTTCACGCCCTCGGCCGCGGCTTCAGCCAGATCCGAGTCGATCTGCTCCTCGGTCTTGTCCTCGACGCTCAAGTACTCCTCGAGGCTGGCGCCCATCCGCTCCAGCTGATCGACCATGGCCTGCTTGCGCTGGGCCACCTCGTCGGCCACCACACCCTCCGGCGCCGGGACACTGGCCCGCACGACCAGCTCAGCGAGGGCCTTGTCACGGGCGGCGTAGAGCTGCTCCACCTTCTTCACCCGGGTGATGCGCTCCTCCAGGTCGCCGCGCAGCTCGTCGAGCGTGTCGAACTCGCTGGCCAGCTGAGCGAAGTCGTCGTCGAGGGCGGGCAGCTCACGCTCCTTGACAGTGCGCACGGTCACCAGGACGTCCGCGTCGCTGCCGGCGTGCTCGCCGCCGACCAGCGCGGTGACAAAGGTGGCCGTCTCGCCTGCGCTGAGGCCAACTACAGCTTCATCCAAACCTTTGAGGAGGGTACCGGAGCCGACCTGGTGCGACAGGTTGGTCGCCGTGCCGCCCTCCACCTCCGCGCCGTCGACCGTCGCGTTGAGGTCAAGCTGCACGAAGTCGCCCTCCACGGCGGCCCGCTCGACGGTCTTGAGCGTCACGAACTTCTCCCGCAGCGCGTCGAGCTGCTCGTTGATCTCCGACTCGCCCACGGCCAGCGGATCCACTTCGACCTTGATGCTGCTCAGCTCCGGGAGCGTGAGCTCCGGGCGAACATCCACCTCGGCGGTGAACTTCAGCGGCTGGCCGTCGGCGAACTCGAGGTTGTCCACGCTCGGGCGGCCCAGCAGCTTCACGTCGTGCTCACGCACGGCGGCGAAGATCTGCGCCGGGATGACGTCTTCGATGGCCTCCTGCAGCACCGCTCCGCGTCCGACACGCTGGTCGATCACCTGCGCCGGGACCTTGCCCTGACGGAATCCGGGGATGTTGACCTGGCTGGCGATCTCCCGGTACGCCTTCTTGAGACTGGGCTCAAGCTCGGCGAACGGCACCTCGATGGCGAGCCGCACACGAGTCGGGCTCAGAGTCTCGACGGTGCTCTTCACTGCGTACTCCTTGAAGATCTTCTACTGCGGACGGATTCGGGCGCAAAACAAGCCCGGTCGAGTGTAGGCGAATCCACCATCGCCCACCCGCATCGGGCCGGTCAAACCCGGCAGATGTCACACCCAATTCAGTCGTGTTCCACCATCACGGCCGACGAACCCGACAAATTAGGATAAGTTACCTATCCGGAGGTGGCGCATGCCGGTACCCGGCGCAATGATCCTTGTTGCTCTTTTCGCCCATATCAGCGGCCCGATGATGAAGGTTCCCGCGCCCGGCGCCGACCACCTTCAGACCGCCACGCCATTGATGGGCATCACCATCGCCGACGACGCCTCGGCGGTCGTCGACGGCCAGCCGCTGCGCTACCAGATCACCGTCCACAACCCGACCGACACCGACACCCCGATCACGGTCCGGGTCACCCTCTCCTCGGTCACCAACCTGCAAGCCGACGAGGCCACCATCGTGTCCAACGCGGTCGCCTGGAAAAACACCCTCGCCCCCGGCTCGACCCGCACCTACACCCTCGCCGGCGTCGCCCAAACCCCCACCGCCGCACCGGATCTGGCCGCCACCGCCTGCATCTACCTCACCGCCGACACGCCCGCCCTCACCTGCGCGACCGACCTCGACCTGATCGCCGCCCCAGCCAGCGACCGCACCCGCACCATGGCCTGGCTGGCCTCCATCGTGCTCGGCCTGCTGTCCGTCATCGGCGCCATCTGGCTAGACCGCAAGATCAGGCCCGAGCTGCTGACCCCGGACAACGCCGCGCACAGCTACCTCGAACAGCCCTGACCTCTTCCGCGCATTTCTTCCGCGCGTGCCACCTTTTGCGCCTTCCGGCTTTGCGCCTTCCGGCTTTGCGCCTTCCGGACAGCCCGGTGGAGCCCCATCCGTCTGATCGGACAAAGCCCCACCGGGGGTCCTTGACGTCGATGGCGTCCTTCTCCCCGTCCCTGCCCAACCCTAATCCGATCGTGCAGCCCACCGGACGCAAACCCGTAAGAACCTCACGAACGGCTCGATATCTCGTTGGCGGGACTCCGCAGGGCGATGTGTACACTGCTCCAGGCGCGTTACTGCACAGTGACGCATCCGGGGTATGGCGCAGTTTGGTAGCGCGTCCGCTTTGGGAGCGGAAGGCCGTCGGTTCAAATCCGGCTACCCCGACAGAGCCCTAACGTGCAAGGTCAACAACCGACCCGCTACGCTAGGGACGCACCTCGCAAGAGGAGCAACGCGGGCGTAGCTCAATGGTAGAGTCTCAGTCTTCCAAACTGATTGCGCGGGTTCGATTCCCGTCGCCCGCTCCAACAGTTTCAGCAGCTCACAGGCTGTTTTGGTGGATCAGAAAATCGATGGCCATTGGCTCTATTGGCCAATTTGGTAGGGCGTTGGTAGGGATCTTGAAAACTACTCATTATTTGGTGGTTTCTTCTTCTTGCCTTTCTTCTTCTTTTTCTTCGCCTCCTCTGGGATAGCCGTGCCGCGAGGCACCATATTGGCCGCCGCGATCGCGGCGTTACGGCCGCCCTTGCCTATCAGGTGCCCGTAGGTGTCCACGGTGAGATCTATCTTGGAATGCCCAAGCCGCTTGGACACGATCGCGATATCTACCCCGGCGGCGATGAGCAGGCTTGCCGCGAGGTGGCGCAGCATGTGCAGCGGCCTAGGCGTGAGTCCGAGCCGGCGCACCGAGGCCACGAAGTTCGAATACACCCGGTGGGGGTCGTAGGGTTCGCCGTTCTCTTTGGTGAAGACCAGGTTGTCGGCGTTTTGGTAGCTGTTCCCCCACGCTGTCGCTTCCTCTGCCTGCTGCTTACGCCGGAGCCGGAGCACCTCCACCGTCTGGGGGTCTAGGTCGATTGTCCGCTGCTCGCCGTCTCTGGTCTTGGGCGGCGTGAGGTACTGGGGCGCTTCCCCGGCTTTGACGGCCCTTCGGGCCTTCCCGTAGCTCACGATCGTGATCTGCCACCGGACGGTTAGCTGCTCCCCTTCGAGGTCGACGTCATCCCAGGTGAGGCCGAGGAGTTCGCCGCGGCGCATGCCTGCGAATGCTCCCAGGTGGAACACGGGATAAAGGCGATGGTCGCTCACAGAGTCGAGCCACTGGCCGAGCAGCTCAGGCTGCCATGGCTTCACCTTCTTACGACGGACCGTCGGCTTCTCTGCTTGCGCCGCGACGTTGCGGCTGATCTCCTCAGCGCGGACCGCGGCGCTGAGGGCCGCCCGAAGGGTGGCATGAATGCGTTGCGCGGTGGCTGGCCGATGGGTCTCGGCACCCGGACGAGCTTGGGCTTGACCGGTCTCTTCAGACCTTTCTCGATTCGGGTCTTGTCCCGCGCTGCCGCCTCGACCGTCGCTTGCCGGTTCTGTGCTTGGGCTTGCTCGCGCAGTCGTTCGCGACGATTTCTGATTTCGGCCAGGGTATTGGTCACATCGCTGGGGCGTAGCTCGCCAAGCCGGATGGTGCCGATGGCAGGGATCCAGTACTTCTCGACATGACGGCGGTAGTCGATCATCGTGCCGTCGCCGAGACCTCTAACCTCCTCCTGTACTCGAAGCCAGTTGACGAGCCATTCGCCCACGGTGAGTTTGTGATTCTTGGGCTGCATGCCCTTGCGGTGCCGGTTCAGGATCTCCGCACGAGCATCGGCAGCTGCCTTGCCGGTGGCGAAGCCGCCCTTCTTGACTTGCCTGCGGCCATCGTCGACAGCTGGCAATTCGATGCGGTACTCCCATTTGTGGCCAGCCTTGCAGGCCGATGCGGGACAGCTTTGGTGGCAGCGCTGGAAGACACCTTCGATGACTTGCCCTCGCAGAACGAACTTGCGGTACATACACAACTCCTTGAGTGATCAATGTGAGGGGCACCGGACACGGGTGTTCCAGCGCCCCAATGGGCTATTTGCTGTCGGGGATCGAAAGCGCGGCGAGTAGGTCTGCTCGGCGCACTATCAGGCGGCGTCCCAGCCTCAGCGGAGTGATGGGAAGTTCTCCCGCCGCCAAGGCGCGGTAGGCGGCACTTCGGCTGATGCCAAAGGCCCTCGGCACCACTGGATCGAAGGGGAATGCGACCGGCAGCTCTTCGAGTTCCTGGGGCGACAGACCGTTTCGGCCGGCGGTGAGCGGCCACGATGGCGCTCCGCTGCCAGACGACCGGCCTTCGGAATGCGTTGCTGTATGGATGGGGTCTTCTTGCGGCATATGACTCCTGAGAGTTGGTGCCCATTGGGCTGAATGCTGGAACGAGACACGGGAACTCCTTTCGACTCGCGTGCGAACGGTGCAGGACGTTGCGTCATCCGTGAAAAGCCATAAATGGCGGCGATTTTTTGCGGACTATTGCGTCGCTGATCAGGTGCGACGTCAGGAACGTCTCTCCATCCCTACCGAATGTCAAGCTCATTGAATAGGCTCTGACCTGGGATTATGGAGATCATTTGATGAAATAGTGTCGCCAATTTGTCCGGGACAGGCCGGAACGTTGCCAACGTTCTGCGGCGCAATCGTTTGCATTGGGTATCGATCGCTGCAGCGACGTCCATAGTGGATGGTCGTTCCTAGCGCGTTCATCGCTTCTCCTTTGTTAGATTGGCATGCGAAAAGGCCCGCCAAGCAGTTGCTTGGCGGGCCTCGCTTTATTCGGGCAAGCCCGCTATGGCGCACGGCGGGCCTTCCGTCTTGCGGGCCGGCGGCTCTTTAGCCGGTGATGACAGCCCGAAGCTCGGTGACGGTGATGTCGATCGTGGTAGTGGTGGTGATCGGGGGCAGGACTCCGCTCATGCCTCCGCCAGTCCACGTGATGTCCCACGTCGCGACGGCCTGAAGGGTGAAGGTACCGCCGGGGCTAAGTTTTGAGGTAGCTGTATAGGTGTGTCCGCAGTCTGGCGACGGCGTATTCGGCTCGGTTCCTGCGGTCCACGGGGTGCCCGGCCCAATGCAGACCGTCGTGGTGCCATCGCCCGCATGCCACGTGATGGATCGCGGTGTCGCCTGCGCGGTGATGGACAAGCTCCCGGCCGTGGCCGTTGCGGTCTGGGATTGCCAGAAGCCCGGTTCTGCCCACCACCACACGGGCACATGGACCATCTGCGGTGCGGATAGTGAAGGGCTGGCGGCGATGACCGGCTTTGGGATGGTCATCGCCGCCACGGCCCGCTGCGTCACCGAGTCCAGGGCAACCGGTGGGCGGGGAAGGTAGACGACTCCCCACCGGGTGACCACGTCAGTGGCCGGGTCGATACAGGTTTTGATCCATTCGTTGGGTGGCAGGAATCCTTGCGGGTCTTTGCCGTAGTAGCATCCGTCGCTGCCCAGCCAGCCGAAGCCGTTGCTGCACTCGACGACTACACCGCCAATGGTGCACTCCAGGCGGCCGCCGCCGCTGGTGTTGCCGTTGCCGACTCCGATGTAGACGACCACCACGGTGCAGCGGGAATCGGCCTGGTCTTTGGAGCAGTTGACCTGACCCCAATCATCGGCGTGCGCGACGGGCGCAACGGCCAAAGCCAGCACGCCAACCGCGCCGAGGGCCATGAGAATATGGGCTACCCGGTACATGATCCCACGCCCCGGACAGCCAGTGAGAACACTTTCCATGTGCCGTCATGGAACTCCACCTCGGCGAAGACCAGCCGACGCCCGCCCGGCGTGTCCTGATACGGATCGCCATTGGCTTTGTACTGCGAGGTGGCGCTGGTGTCCATGCAGTCCTCGATGGACACTTTGGTCGGTGCGACAGGCGGCGAGAGCGCAGTCACCCTAGGGTGGAAGATGGCCTGCCCACGGCCCAGAAGCCCTTTGACCTTCGACGCGTTCAATGCGTCGGTGTAGAGCGCGAGCGCATCGCCGGTCCCGTACTTTGCCAGGTCCGGGTACGACGGGTCGCCCATCCTGCTGGCGGCCGAAAAGGCGTTCTGCAGAGCGATGTAGGCGTCAACGGCCTGCTGCGAAGCCGATTCCGGGGTATTTGCCGAAGGCCGTGTGCCAGTCGCCACCGAAGCCGGCGAAGGCGATCCGCTTGTGGCGGGGTTGGTGTCCGGCGGCGTCGGCGTGCTGGTGCAGCCAGCAAGGGCGTTTGCCGTGACGGTTGCGGCTACCAGGGCGAATACCCAATTACGCGCGTTCCTCATGTTTCCCCCAAACGTGAGCTTCGAAAGTGTTCTTCGTACCTCAAGCCTCCTGATCGCGCCACCCCGTTCCAAGGCCTGTTGGGTCGGACGGCTTACGCGGATTGTGGATGGTGCGGCTGAATGCCTCTTGCCGGGTCGCTGTTCTGTCCGGCGGCATGTTGTTCATAGGTCGCCGAGAGCGACCGGTACGCCGCCAGGTGCTCACGGCCTTGGTTGGTGAGTCGGTAAAGGTTGATGTCACGCTCGCCTAGGCGCTGGTTGTCGGCGGTGACTAACCCACTGCGGATGAGACGGCGCAGGCTGCGAGTCAGCGTGCTGTCGTCGAGGTGCTCACCCGCCTGGGTTTGAAGGTTCACACTCAGGGCCCGATACCGGAGCGGTTGTCCGGCCAAGGCTGTGATGACGTAGGGATCCCAGCGGTGCCGGAACATGCTGCTGATGTGGCCGAGCATAGTGGTCACCGCCCGCGCTCCCATTCCTGTTGGTGTGCCTTCACGTCTCAACGTCAGGACCGTGGTGAGCGGCGAACGCCGGAGGTGGTTCTGGAGACCAGACGTTCGCCGCACCACCTCATGATTCGGGATCGCAACAGAACCGCCCAGATTCCTACGGTACCTGTGCCAACAGCACCTGTGCCGTAAGAAGCACCATCCACATCAGACACTCCGGACTGTTACCGCACTGCCTGTTTTCGTCTCTGACAGGGTGCACGTGAACTGCGCACGTTTGGCGTCAACGTGCGCATTTGCTGGTAGCGCGGACTTTGATCCCTTCGGTACTAACGAATGACGACGGGCTTGATTGGAATCGGGGGTGGACCATGGTTACGACTGCGCCAGCCGACGCAATGCCGCGTTCGGCACAGTTGCGGCAGGGACCGGCCGGGGCGCTCGTGCCGAAGCGGCGGGTGCCACTGCTGGTGGGCGGGCTGTTGCTAGTGCTGCTGTGTGCCGGGGTGTTCGCGCTGATGCAGATGTCACGTGATGCCTCGGTGGCGGTGCTCGCGGTGGCCCGGCCGGTGGCAGCGGGTCAGCAGCTGACCACAGCCGATCTGCGCATCGCGCATGTGGTTCCCGATCCGAGTGTCCCTCTCGTGCGCGCCGCCGACCTGCCGCAGGTGACCGGGCGCAGCACTGCCGTGCCGCTCAGCGAAGGCAGCCTGCTAGCCCTATCGCAACTAGGACCGCCTGCGTACCCGCAGCAGGGCCAGGCTGTTGTGGCGGTCGCAATCAAGCCTGGCCGCGCCCCAGCACGACTCTCCGCCGGTGCGGCCGTACGGGTCGTCACCATCGTCAAAGACACCGGTTCCACCACGCCACCGCCGGCAGCCAACCCCGTTGCAGCCGTCGTGGTCGACATGTCCCCCACTGTCGACGGCACCGGCACGCGCGTGGTGTCCCTCCTGCTTGCCGAGGCTGACGCCACAAGAATCGCCGCCGCAGGCAGCGACCTGGCACTCATACTGGTGGGGATCCCATCATGATCATCGCCGTCGCTTCGCACAAATCCGGTGGCGCTACGACAACCGCTGCAGCCCTGGCTCTGTCGTGGCCTGGTGAGCCTGCGGTGCTGGTCGAGGCCGACCCGGCCGGCGGGGACATGAGCGGCTGGCACGCCGTCCCCGACGTTCCCGGTCTGGTCACACTTGCCAGCGCCTGCCGAGCTGGTGTCGGTGTCGAACTTTCCGCACACTCGGCGCACCTCCCACTTGGACTGGAGGTTGTCCCAGCGCCTGCGGGACGTCCGCAGGCGTCGGCGTCGATTGGGCTGCTGGCCGATGCCGACACCGGCATGTGGGCCAAAGCCCGGCCGGTGGTGGTGGATGTCGGCCGGCTGGAGCCGGGCTCGCCAGCGCTACCGCTAGCCGCAGCTGCCGATGTGCTGCTCGTGGTTTGCCGTGTCGATGTGCTCTCGCTGCTGCGGGCATCCCTTGCCGAGCAGGCATTCCCGTCGGCCGCGCTGGTGTTGATCGGCCAGTCCATTCACGACACGCATGAGCTGGAGACCCAGCTCACCTTGACTGTCGCGGCACAGCTGCCGCTGGACCGGCACGCCGCCGAAGTGATCGCCGGGACGCGCCGCCCGCCCAAGGGGTGGACGCGCGTCGGCCTGCCCGCCGCTGCCCGCGCCCTGGCCAGACTCATTGCCCCACAGCCACTTATGGAAGGAGCGCCCGAATGACCATCACCACGAGGTTGGCCAGCGAGCCACAGCTGGTCGCCGAAGTGCGAATCCAGGTCGCTACCGCACTGGCCGGCCACGCCCACGATGGACGACTCACCGTCACCGAACGCCGCGAACTCGCGGAACGCTACATCGGGCAGGCCCTCGACCTCCTCGCCCGGCAATCACTGGCTGCGGGACAGCCGCCGCTGTCGGCCGCGACTGAGGCCCGCATCGCCCGCGCCGTCGCCGATCACTTGACCGGAGCCGGTGGCCTGCAACAGCTTCTCGACGATCCAACGGTCGAAAACATCGACGCGAACAGCTGCGATCAGGTGTTCGTCCGCTACACCAATGGCCGTGTCGAGCATGCTGAGCCGATCGCTGACTCAGACGAGGCGATGATCGAGTTGATCCGCACCCTGGCCTCGGATGCCGCATTCGGCGACGACACGGCCGGCCTGGGCGAAGAGCGGGCGTTCGACCGGCACAACCAGCAACTCGACCTTCGCCTGCGCGGCGGTGCCCGGCTATGCGCCGTTATGTCGGTGTCCCGGCGCCCTGGTCTTTCGATCCGAAAACCCACCCTGCTGCGGGCCGAACTGGAAGACCTGACCAGCCGCGGCACCCTAGACGAGGCCCTGTGCCAGGTGTTGCAGGCGGCGATTCGCGCCAGACTTAACCTGATCATCGCCGGCGGCACCAACACCGGAAAGACCACGTTCGCCAGGGCGGCAGCGAGGGCGATCCCGCCGAAGGAACGCCTGATCACCATCGAAGACGCCTACGAGCTCGAGCTGTTCGACCCCGCGTCGCACCCGAACGTGATGTCCTTCCAGGCGCGGCGCCCCAACCTGGAAGGCGTCGGCGCGGTACCCATGGCCGCACTAGTTCGCACTGCGCTGCGGATGAACCCCGATCGGGTCATCGTCGGCGAGACCCGCGGCGACGAAGTCATCGACCTGCTCAAAGCCATGAGCCAGGGCAATGACGGCAGCTTCGCCACCGTCCACGCTTCGTCATCTCAGCAGGCGTTCTCGCGGCTGATGATGTACGCCGTCCAAGCCCCAGAGCGTTTGACGTTCGAGGCCTCGGCGATGCTGATCGCCGAATCGGTAAACCTGGTCGTGCATCTGGCTTGGGCGGACAGCACTCACCGGGTGGTGTCGTCGGTACGGGAAGTTACCGGCTTCGACGGCCGCGACGTCGTCTCCAACGAGGTGTGGCGGCCTGGCCCCGGCAAACGCGCTGCCCCCGCCACACCACTGCGAGCCGGCACCCTGGACCGACTTGAGGCCGCCGGACTGCCGCCGCACACCATCGACCGGATCGGCTGGTGACACTATGACTGCACTGGCCGCCCTACTGGGAATCGGCATAGCCACAGGCATTCTTGCCATCATCGCCGGCCTGCACCCCGCCGCCCTCGGACGACACCGCCACCCGAAATGGTGGCAAGTCCACGTGTCGCGCCAGCAGCTATCACGGCTGGCCACCGCAGCGCTCGCCGCAGCGCTATTTGGCGCATGGACGCGTTGGCCAGTGGGTGCGCTACTGGCCGGGATCGCCGCCTACACCTTGCCCGCGGCGCTGGGCCGTGACCGCCACGCGGCCCGGGCGTTGGCCCGCACCGAGGCCATCGCGACCTGGGCGGAAATGCTGCGGGACAACCTATCCGCCGCAGCCGGGCTAGAGCAGGCCATCATCGTGACCGCACCGTTCGCCCCCGCCGCGATCCGTGACGACATCACCGAACTCGCCATCGCCGTGCGGCTCGGGCAGCGGCTTCCCACGGCCCTGGGCATGCTGCAGGAACGGATGGATGACCCGACCGGGCGGCTGGTGGTTCGGGCTCTGTTGCAAGCCTCACAACGTCATTCCCGCCAGCTGTCCGAACTGTTGACCGAGCTGGCGGCACGGGCGAGGGCTCGCGCCAACGTACGCATGCGCGTCGCGCCCGGGCACGCCCGCATCCGAACCAACGCCCGCATCATCACCGGTTTCACCCTCGCCATGGCCGTCGGCCTCATCTTGATCAACCCAGCCTTCCTGAAGCCCTACAGCACCTTCGCCGGGCAGCTCGTGCTGCTGATCGTTGGCGGCGTGTTCGCCTCTGGGTTCGCCGGGATCAGCCGCCTGGCCAATGTCGGCTTTACCAGCGAAAGGTCCCAATCGTGATCACAGTCGCGGTGATGTGTGGCGCGGGCACAGGCCTCGGCCTGGCATTGCTGGCGGGATATCTGTTCCCGCCGCAGCTCTCCCTCGCCGCGCAATTCGCAATGCTGCACCCGCCACCGCAAGGCCTCGGTGTGACGGCCCGCCCGGCGATCATCGATCGGCCCTCGGGGCATCTGGCCGCGGCAGGCAAACCCTTCGCCCCGCTCCTTGAGCGCTTTGGGCTACCACGCGCCTCCGTGCGCGTAAATCTGGGCATCGTCGGCCGCGTCCCTGCCCGGCACACGGCCGAACAAGCTGCCACGGCACTGCTCGGGTTCCTTACCCCGCCCGCGCTGGCGGCCCTTGCCGCAGCCGCGCAGGCCAACGTGGACTGGCAAATCCCGCTGTGGGCCTCGCTGATCTTCGCCGCGCTCGGCATCTTCGCCCCTGACCTCGCGCTGGCTTCCGAAGCACAAAACCGACGCACCGAACTGCGACAGGCCCTATCCGGGATGCTCGATCTGGTCGTCATCTCCCTGGCCGGAGGCGCTGGAGTCGAACAAGCCCTGCGCGACGCCACAGCCGACCCACAAACATGGGCACAACACGCCCTGCGTCACACCGTAGAGGAGGCCCATCTACGACGGCTGGCACCGTGGCAAACCCTCGCCGAACTCGGTGCTACCACAGGGCTTTCGGCTTTGTCGGAGATGGCCGCCGCGTTGTCGATGGCCGGAAGCGAAGGCGCACGCATCAAAGCCACCCTGTCCGCCCGCTCGGCCGCGTTGCAGGCCCATCAGCTCACCGACGCCGAAGCCGCCGCCGCATCCGCCACCGAACGGATGGTTCTGCCGATGGTCGGCCTCCTCGCAGGCTTCATGATCTTCGTCGTGTATCCGGCATTCTCCACCATCCTTACCAGCTTCTGACACCGCCGACACTGTGAGAGGTGAACCTGATGTTGCTGCTCGATCGGCTTGCCGCCGTTTGCACCACCCGACTTTGCGAACTGCGTCAGCATGCCCAGCGCCGACCCGACGGCGGCTATTCGACCGAAGCCATCGCCGTCACGGCATTCCTGGTCGCGCTCGCGCTGGCTGCGCTGGCGATCTGGGGGCCAAAGCTTCTCGACAAGATCCGCGGGATGCAGATATGAGCCCGCCACGTTCGACATCGGATCGTGGGTCGGCAAGCGCTGAGTTCGCCATCGCCGCTGTTCTGTTTGGGCTTCTGCTGATGACAGGAGTGCAGTTCGCGTTGTGGACGCACGCCACCCACATGGCGCAGGCCGCCGCGAACACAGGAGTCCAAACCAGCCGTGTCCTCAATGGCAGCGCGGAGGCCGGAAATGCTGACACCACGGCGATGCTGGCGCAGCTGTCCGGCAACGTCCTACACGACCCGCGGATCGCCGTCACCCGCACCACCACAACCGCAACCGTGCAGATCGCCGGCAAGACGACCTCGATCCTGCCACTGCTACCCGACCTGCCGGTGTCGGTGACCGTGACTGCACCATGTGAGCAGCTGCCATGAAACGGCGTAAACCGTTTTCCGACAACGGGTCAGTCACTACAGAGATGGCCGTCTTCGCCGTCCCGGTGCTAGTAGCACTCGCTATGTTCGTCGTTTTCTGCGGGCGCGCCGCCTCAGCCGCCATCGATGTGCGGGCCATTGCCGGCGCCGCCGCCCGCGCCGCAGCAGACGCGCCGTCGGCGGCACTGGCTCCCGACGCCGCCAGCCGTGCCGCCGCCGACATGGCCGCCAGCATGAAGTGGGCTTGCAGCACGGCCGCCGACACAGCCCAGTTTCATCGCGGCGGCACCGTCGCCGTCTCGGTGACCTGCGTCATCCAGCTCAGCGACCTCGGCATCGCCGGCCTCGAAGGCACCAAAGCCGTTACGGCAACCGCTGTTCAGCCCATCGACACGTGGAGGGCAGGGCAATGAAACATAAGCGCGATGAAGGAACGGCCACCGCGTTCGTGGTGGTGTGGCTGATGGCCGCGATGCTGTTGTCCGGGCTCGTCTTCGACTGCGGCATGGCCATAGCCAGCAAGGTGTCCGCCGTCGACGTCGCCCAGGCCGCCTCCCGCGCGGGAGCCCGCGAATTGGACGTCACCGCCCTTCGCACCACCGGCACCATCCGCCTGGACCCGATCAAAGCCGAGATAGCCGCGCGCGATTGGCTTGTCCGTTCCGGCATCAACGGCACCTGGATTGTGACCGTGATCGGCAACCAGGTCACCGTCACGATCACCAGCGCACAACCCACCCAACTGCTTCACCTGGCTGGCATCGAACAGATACCGCTACACGCCTCCGCCACAGCCGACGCCATCTCGCCCGCCCGATAAGCCGACCGCGTCCCACGAGCCAGAGGAGGATTCCAATGCTCGCCGCTGTTCGCCGCATCGCCGTCCAGGCCTGCGCCAGCACGATTCTGGCCGCAACCATCATCGGGATACCCGCCTGGCTCACCATCGCAATTGGGTGGCCGCTGCCCGATCGCCCACCAACAGTGGAAAGCCTGGCTGCCACCATCAACGGCACCGTCACTGACCAGACGGTGGTCAACCTGATCGCCATCGGCATCTGGCTAGCGTGGGCCGCGTTCATCCACGCCATTACCACCGAAGCCTATGCCATTCTGCGCGGCCGTGCGCGCCTGCGACCCGGCCGCAACCCCATGCGCAGCACCGCAACCGTCCTGATCGGAGCCGCGCTGGTGGGTACCGTCATGTCCGCCACCGCAGCAGCATCAGCCTCGACCCCAGCAGGCGCCACCACCGCAACACCCCAAACTGCGCCCGTACGGGCCGCCGCAATGGCTGAAGCGGTAACACGGCCGACCACGATTCACGTCGGCAACCAGCGTTACATCTACACTGTCGTGCACGGCGACTACCTGTCGAGAATCGCGCAAACGTGGCTCGGCGACGCGAGCCGATGGCCCGAAATCTGCGACCTCAACTGGCACAAGCATTTTCCATCCGTTGGCGGAACACTAACCAACTGCAACGTCATCTACCCGGGTTGGGACCTGATGCTTCCCGCCGACGCGACACCACCACCCGGAGCCTTACCCGCACCCGCAGCACCGGCAAGACCGGCTGAAAACGCACCGGCGGCTGAAAACGCACCGGCGGCTGAAAACGCACCGGCGGCGCCGAATACGCCACCCGCACCGACAACGCCGCCGACTCCGGGCAGCGCGGCACCATCGCCCGCCACCTCGGCCCCGCCGGTGTTGCCATCTACTTCGCTTCCGGCAACCACGCCGGCGTCGGCGGCCCCAGCTCCTATGCTCCCTGCCACGCCAAGCAGTCCGGCAGGCCCAGCACCAGCGACAACAGCTGACGCGAAAGAGACCGGCCAGGCGCAGGCAGATGAAGGCTGGATCAGGCTGTCCGACCACACTTGGGTACCCTGGGCCTTAGCTGTCGCGATCACCGCCGCCGCCTCGGCCGTGTGGCTGCAGCGGCGCCGTCGCTACCGCGGCGAACTCGACGACGAACCCGTCACCAGATTGCCGGAAGTGGTCGGCGAGCTGCGCCGCGAACTCCACGTCAACCCGGCGATTACCCATGCCGCCAGTGACGCCGACATCGCCGCCGCCGTCCCGGACCTGGCCCCGTTGCCGCCCGGTGGGATCGGGCTTGTCGGCGATGGCGCGCACCACGCCGCTCGTGCTGCGATCACCGAAACCCTCGCCTCCGGCGGGCCGCTGCGCCCGGCGGCGCGAGGTGAAGTCATCATCGACGCCAACACCCTCATCACCCTCATCGGTCCCGACGCCATCACCCTCGGGCCGTGGCCACGTCTGCACATCGCCGACAACCTCGACCACGCCCTCTCGCTGGTCGAGGAAAGGCTCCTTCACCGCAGCCGCATACTCGACGAATACGAGCTATGCGACGTAGACAGCCTCGCCGCCCAGGAACCGGAAGAAGAACCCCTACCACCGGTCCTGCTCGTCACCGAAACTCCGCCGCCCGGGACGCGCCAGCGCGCCAAAATCACCATCGCGCTCGGCACCGGCCTAGGCGTGTCGGCATTGATCCTCGGCGAATGGCTATACGGGGCAACCCTCACCATCAGCCCCGACGGTCACACTCAGCTCGTCAGCGGCTTGTCCACCAGCCACATCCCAACCCGGATGGCCGTACTCGAACCCGACCCGGCCATAGCGATCCTGGCGACCTTACGCGAAGCTCATACCGGCGAGCCCACACCCACCACCGTCACACCCATCACGCCGCACGCAACCGAAGCGCCTTCGCCGGACACGACGGAACACCCCTCAGAAAACACGACAACCCCGTCGCCGGAACAGGCACAGGCCAAAGCGCGGCTTCATGTCCTGGGCAAGCCACGCATCGACAACACCGCCGAATCCCCATATCACGTGCGAGGCAAATCGTTGGAGCTCGCTGTCTACCTAGCGTGCTATCGCGACGGCAAAACCGTGCCGCAACTCGTCGAGGTCCTGGAAGTCGACGGCCGCGCCAGACAGGCCGAAGGCAGGATCCACACCCAGATTTCCAACCTTCGCCGTGCCCTGGCCGAATACTCCCGCATCACCCACCGCTACGTCATCAAAGACGACGCCCGCCGCCACAAACTCGATCCCACCGCTATCGACGTCGACCTGTGGCGTCTGCAGGCCCTCATCACCGAAGCCCGCCACAGCCCAGCCGAATCCCGCCGCGAGCTACTGCGCCAGGCGTGCGACCTCTACGCACCTCTGGCCCAAGGGGAAACCTATGAGTGGCTGCAGCCACACGCCGAAGCCGTACGTCGGCTCGGCCTGCACGCTCACATGAAACTCGCCGAAGACCTGCTCGGTGACGACCCGCACACCGCCATCACCGTCCTCGACGCCGCAATCGCTATTGACCTCTACAGCGAGGCTGTCTACACCCAAGCAATGCGCGCACGCCACGCCATTGGTGACGCCGAAGGCATCCGCCACCTCATGCGCGCCCTCACCAAGGCACTATCCGATATGGATGCCGAGCCGAGCGAGGAGACCATAGCCTTGGCCAAACAGTTGCGGGCCAGCCTGAACCAGAATTGAGCGCCCTGGAGCAGCAGTACTGCACCATGCTGGCTTGCGCTACCTACCCGCTACACGGTGGCCTGGGCCAGTGCCTTTGCACCCGTCAGGAAATGCCATGCGCTCACCATCCGCTGCTGACCATCCTCAGCGAGTTCGATCGCACGATCCAGCGTGTCCACATCCGCCGACCTTGTCGCGGACGCCGCCTCAGCCGCCATCCGCAATAGTTCAATTGCGGCCCCTGTAAGGCCAATGGCCAAATTCACCACCTCAGTCCGCACCATCGAACCGTCCGCCAAACAGCCACGGCATAGTGCTACCGCAGCGTCGACATCACCGAATGGGCCAGCTATACGCGGCTGACCATCATAACCATCAACAGTCACTGATCCTCCTCGCCATGGCAGGGTCCGCCAGTTAGGAAACTGTTCCCCGCACCGGATTCCCGCTCCATCGGTGCCAAATGTCAAGGGGCAACGATGCGACCAGGGCACATAGGTTTGCGCCAATGCTGAATCCGGTCAACAACGACGTTGCGAGCCGATCGTTCGCTGTTCTTCGGCCAAAGATCATGATGATGTCACAGGCCCAACTCGTTACGAGTGGCGCACTTCGTGCTCGCCAGCACCCGGGGCAGATGTTGTGCCAAGGAACGGGGGCCCGCCAGCCCGATCACCTGGAGGGAGGTCGTGGCCGACGGGCCAGAGTTCGGTCTACTTGTGGCTCATCGTGGGCGGTGGCAGGGGTGCGATTTCGCGGGTGAAGAAGGCGTCCAGGTCTTCGCCTTGTTCCCAAAGCTGTTCGAAGTCAGCTCGGCATGCGGCGATGATGTCGTGGGCCAGGATCTGGCGGCCTCCAGCCAGGAACTTTTCCTGGTTGTAGATAACCTCGAACATTGCTAGTGGGCCAAGGATGACCAGCTCGGGCAGCAGTTGCGCGGTTTCGTAACCGGCGATGGCGGCTGGATCGATGACCCGGATCTGTTCGTCTTCGTTCCCGGGCCGTCGGTACCAGTGCAGCTCCCATTGCAGGTATGGCGTGACGGGCAGTTCCACCACCCGCAGGCGTCTGCGTGCGAACGTGGTGATCAGTTCCGGACCGCCTGCGGTCTGCATGAGTTCAAGTGACAGTTGCCAGTCGCCGGCGGAGGCCGCGTCCCAGCTTGGGGTGTCCAGTTCCTGGAAGTGCTGCTGCCGTTCAAGTTTGTCAAACCGGTCGGGGATGTGCGGCCAGACCTGCCAGAAGGCAGCCCGGTACTTCGCCAGCGCCAGCATCTCGCCGGGTGTGTCTCGGACCTTCTCGATCATTGTTCCGGGCTCTCCGATTTGCTGCCTCGCTTTGCCTCGAGGTGGGCGAGGTAGTCGCGGCAAATCGTTTCGAACTGCGGCCCGAAGATGACCCCAGCCACTTCGTCGTGGCGGGTGCGCATGTCGGTGGGTTTGTGAGCCAGCAGCGACTCAGGTGCGACCCTGAGTTGCAAGAACACATCGCCGCTTTCCAGTAGCTGGGCCTCTGGGCAGCCATCAGCGCCGCCGGTCTCATAGCCTCTGGCCGGGTCGGCCGGGTCTAGGAGGACTTCCCATGCGGGTTCGCCTAGTCGCCTGATGAAGGTGTCATTCGGATCGGCTTCCCAGCCTAGCGGGTTGGTGGTGTTCACGATGGCCTCCCAGGTCAAATCGGAGTCATTTGAGGTGCTGTTGTGCCCATCTGATCGTTTCTTGCGGTGTGAGCGCCGAGCCGGTGAAAAGCCGCCAGCGGTGCTCGTACTCCTCCAGGTCGCGTGCTGCGGTGAAGGTCAGCTGTGCGCTATAGGTTTCGACGTACACCGTGGCCTTGCCACCTGTGCTTGTGGCGATGCCGAATCCGCCCAGGATCATGGAGGGCACCGGAGCCGACATCGGCAGGATCTGAATGGTGATGTTGGGACATGTTGCGGCGTCGACCAGGTTGCGCAGCAGCCCGGATCGCAGCTTGGGCGACGCGCCAGGCAGCGGCAGGCGCAGCGCATATTCGGTGACCACCGCGTGGAAGATCACGTCGGGCCGTTCGCGCATGCTTCGTCCGTAATCGAGCCTGCCTGCGATTGCCGCGTCGATGTCAGCGGGCTGGAGCCCGGCGTGTTCGGCGTCGAGGGCGAACAGCAGACGGGCATACTCCTCCGTCTGCAACTGGCCGGGCACCAGTGCCGGGCCGAAGCTTCGCAGCTCGGTGGCGGTACTCAGCTCGGCCCACAGCGCACGCTGGCGTTCGACTAGCCCTTGCCGGTAGATCGTGAACATCGACGCGACCTCGGTCTCGGCGTCATCGAGCAGCCGCTCCAACCGGTCCGGAAAGGCGGGGTCATCCATTTCGGCGACTGCGGCCTGCAACTCCTCGTACTGCCAATGAGGCAGTGACCGGTTATCTATCCGTATGCGTGCTGCCGCAAGGCAATGCGCGTGCCATGCGCGGACTACTTCCCGATCGGGTCGGCGCTCGCCGCGGTCGAAGCGACTTACTGCACTTTGCGAAAGGCCGATCAGGCTGGCGAGCTGGGTGGTGCTCATCCCAGCCAGCGTGCGCAGCCGGTGTAGCTCGGCTCCCAACGGAGCCAGGTTCGTGGGCAACGTGTTCACCCTTGCAAGTCGGGGTAGGGCGGAATAGAGTCAGCCTACGCTAGTCCGACCTACCCCGGTACTCCCGGGAGCTCGAATACCCCGGCTGGCACCTGCCGTACAAAGGGCGGTGCCAGCCGGTGAGGAAACGCCACTGCGCCGAGGAAAGATCCATGCTTGACGTTGTCCCCTTGCCGCGACCCGTATCCGGATCAGGCAGAACACGAGCCGGTGCCGGGCGGCCCGCGCCGCCTTTCGACCACCACGGCACCACAAACCTGCAGAGAACGCCCTTCCAATAAGCAGCAAGTCAACGGGGTCCAATCCAGACGCAAACGTGAAGCTTGCGTCGAGCCCCTCCAATGTGCCTCAGCTGGCGACGGCCCTTGAAACGACCGCAAGGGCTGGAAGTTCGGAACGTCGTGCCGCTTAGTGCGGCCTCACGGATAGAAAGCGTGACGCCTGATGAATGTCAGTACGGAAGGCAACCAGGGCATTCGCGACGCGATGGTGGACCAGATCATGGCCGATCATGAGGCGAGAGGGCTGAGGCTGCCACGGCAGGTGGAGGCGGCACTGCGGACGGTTCCCCGTGAGCTGTTCGCCTTGCCCGGGACCGCGCTGATAGACGTGTACCACCACGACAAGCCATTGATCACGAAACGCAGAGGCGACGAGACGATCAGCTCGGTGTCGGCAGCGTGGCTTCAGGCTGCGATGCTCGGCCAGGCCTACAACGCGCTTGGCTCGTTAGACGGAAAGCACGTTCTGGAGATCGGCTCCGGCGGGTACAACGCCGCGCTGCTGTCCGAGCTGACCGGTCCGCAAGGCTCAGTCACTACGGTGGATATCGACTCTGATGTCGCCGGCCGGGCGCAGGAGTGCCTTGCCGAAGCCGGGTACCCAGACGTGACCGTGGTGTGCGCGGACGCCAGCGAACCTATTGATCCGCCACGATTTTACGACCTGATCATCGTCACCGCCGGTGCCTGGGACATCCCGGCAGCGTGGACTAGCCAGCTGGCTGAAACCGGGGTGCTGGTGGTGCCTATGCGGACGTTCGGGCTGACCCGCTCCTGGGCGCTTGCCCGTAACGGCGACCGGCTCACCAGCCGCAGTCAACTGATGTGCGGTTTCGTCGCCATGCAGGGCTCTAGCGCATATGAGTTGCGCTACGCCGACATCGCACCCGGTGTGCACCTGCGCCTGGATGAGGGCGAGCACGCAGACCCTCAAGCAATCGGCACCCTGCTGGAACTGCCGCAAGAACTCGCCTGGGCTGGGGTCAGCCTGGCACCGCGGACGGTCCTGGCCGATCTGGACTTGTGGCTAGCCACTCGCGTTGCCAGCGAAGGAGGCCAGTTCCTTGTGCTAACGGCGCAAGAGGAAGCCATCGAATCCGGTGTGGTTTCACCGTCGTGGCGGTTCGGCACCCCGGCCACTTTCGCCGCTGGCACGTTCGGCTACCGCTCGGACGTGCGGTGGACCGGAGACCGATTCGACCTGGGGGCGCGAGCGCATGGACCAGAAGCCGCCACGACAGCTCAGCAATTGATCGAGCACATGCGTGCCTGGGTCGAAGCGGGAACCCCGTCACCCACGCTGCATGCCGCGCCCGCCAAGACTCCCGACGGCGACCTGCCGGCTGGGACGGTGCTGGACAAGCGCCACCGGCGCCTCGTCCTCACCTTCACCCCCGCATAAAGGAAGGGACCGAGATGGACTTCGACCTGGAACCCGACTACGAGCTGGACATCCGCCTCGTCGACGCCGGACCGATGGCGACTGGTTACGCCACCGGAACCGACGACGGTTGCGGCTCGGGAAACACCGGCTCCAGCGCCTGCACAGGCGGCAAGGTCTAAGCCTGCATGTCCGGCCGGGGTCTGGCGTTCAACGCGCCAGGCCCACACTCGTCTTTAGACCGGAGGCGATATGCGTGCCATCGACAACGTGGCGTTGATAAGAGTCGCCGCCTACCCAGCCGGGCTGGATCTGCCTGCCTGGCCAGATCTGGCGACCGGCCGGCCAGATCAGTGGATTCAGTGGCTCACCGCAGTATGGACGCTGCCCGGGTATGGCGCCGCCATCGAGGCCACCGCGCCGGATCTGGCCCGGCAGATTACCCGCGCCGCTGTTGGAGATCCAGTGTCACCGCGCCAAATGCGCCGCCTCACCGAGACCGCGATGCGCTACCTGTTGCGGTGGACCACCCGAGCGACACCGTTCGGCCTGTGGGCAGGCATCGCGCCAATCCAATGTGGAGCAAACGCCGAGTTCCAGTGGGGCGGCGCCCATACCGAGCTGGCTAGGCCCACCGGTCAGGCGATCACCGAATACGCGACACACGCTGAGTGGGACCTTGACAAACTGCGCGGCACCTTGGTGATGACCAACTCGCTTGGCTTCCGCCGCGGCCACATATGGGTGCTTCCCTGCGCGAGGACCGAACGCGAAAGGCGCTGGGACGTAGAGCTCCACCTGACCGAACCCACCGCCACCGCCATCGGCATCGCGCGGACCCCTGTGCTGTTTGGTGAGCTCGCCGCAAAAATCGGTAACCCAGACAGGATCGGCCCAGCAGAGGTGATGCTCGCTGGCCTCGTGCGTGCCGGGGTGCTGCTGACCGGGCTGCGCCCGCGGACGACCGTCACCGACCCAGCCGAACATCTCGGAATACAGCTCGAGCCTGGAGGCAGTGTTGACCGAGATCTGCGCGCCGATGTCCGTGTGACGCTGCCAAGCGCCGTAATCGCCGAAGCCGAAAAGGCCGCATCAGCACTGACAGCGGTCGCCCCCTATCTGCCGGGCTGGGCCGAATACCACGACGCGTTCATCGCCCGGTGGGGTCCGGGCGCGGCAGTACCACTTCGTGAGGTCCTTGCCGTACTTGGATTTCCGGCCGGCTTCCGCAGCTCGGCCCGGCGCGACACCACGCCATTCACCTCCCGCGACCGGCTTCTCACCCAGCTAGCACAGCGGTCCATCGTCGATGGCGGCCAGATCGTCCTCGACGACGACCTGATCGCGCGGATAAACGCCGGAGACAGCCGGGCACCGGTACCCCACACCGAGCTGCGGTTCACCCTCGCCGCACCCACCCTGCGCGAGCTAGACCGAGGCGCGTTCACTTTGACAGTCGTCAGCGGGTCACGGCACGCAGGCGTCGCGGCCGGAAGGTTTCTGCCCCTGCTCACCCCGACCGAGCTCGCCCAGGTACGCCGCGCCTACCAGACGCTGCCCACGGCGATACCCGGCGCTGTCCCGGTGCAACTGGCCAGCCCACCGCTTGACGACAGGCTCGCTGGTGTAGCGCGCACCCCGGAACTGCTGCCAATCCTGCCTGTGGGCGACTTCCACCACGATCCACAATGGACAGTCGACGATTTGGCGGTAACCGGCGACGGAGCACGCCTGTGGCTGGTATCCCAGTCCACAGGCCAGACTGTCGAGCCAATGCTGTTCAACAGCGTCCTGCTCGCCACGCTTCAACATCCACTCACCCGGTTCCTGGCTGAGATATGGACAGCCTGGAGCGCACCATGCACCAAGTTCGACTGGGGCCACGCCTCCCACATGCCCTTCCTTCCCCGCATCGTCAGGGGCCGCAGCATCCTGCACTCCGCCCGCTGGATCCTCACCCCAGCAGAGCTGCCGCCGCATAAAACACCCTGGCCAGTGTGGCGTGACGCCTGGCAGCGCCACCGTGACCGCTATGACATCCCGCAAGGCGTTCTGGCCGGTACCGGCGACATCCAGCTGCGCCTCGACCTCGCCAACAACGCTCACCTGGCCCTGCTGCGAAGCGAAATTGACAAGCGTCCCACCACCGTGATCACCGAGGCGCCTGGCCCCTCCGGCTGGAGCGACGGCAGGCCGGCAGAAATCCTGCTCACCCTTGCTCATCCCCAGTCCACTCAGGTGCCACCGCGTGAGCATCGGCACGTGCTTTCCATCGCCCACCGGCCCGGCCGTTCACCCTGGATTGAACTGCACCTAACCGGCCGCACCGACGACATCCTCACTGCCTTGGCCCAACGGTCCGGCCTGCTGCCATCTCAATGGTGGTTCGTGCGCTACCACCAACCCGAACCACACCTACGCCTGCGCATCCACACCGGATTTGAGGCAACGACGGCCGAAATCACCAGCAGACTGGCCAGCTGGGCACAGCACCTCGAAGACCAGCACCAAGCGCATGACTTCACATTGCATACCTACCGGCCCGAAACCCGCCACGGCAGCGGTATCACCCTCACCGCCGCTGAAGCCGTCTTCGTCGCAGACTCTCACGCCGCAATTCGCCGGCTCGACGGCGACCGGCACGCCACCACGGCCGCAGGCATGATCGCCATCGCAGACGCTTTCACCAACGGCCAGGGCATGACATGGCTCACCACACACATCCCCCGCCGCACCGGCCCACGCCTCGACCAAACCCAACTCGACCGAGCCCGCGTGCCACTACACGATCAGCGGCTCCACACGACCCTCATCACCTACAGGCAACTGGCCGAACAGGACGCCCTCGACCTCGATCTCGTCCTGGCCGACCTGTTACACCTACACCACGCCCGCATGATCGGCGTCGACCCCTTATCCGAACAACACTGCGCACGGCTGGCCCGGACCATCGCCTACAACTCAATCCAGCGGGTACCTCAATGAACGCGCAGTCGCTGGCTGACGGTGCAGCCGGGATAGCGCTCCTGCACGCCGAACGCGGCGACTGGGCCGCAGCCAACCAGGCAATCAAACAAGCGACTGCCGATGGGGTCAGCATCGCTGCAGGTGCCAGCCTCTTCTACGGCGCCCCCGCCATCGCTTTCGTCCTATCCACGGCCAGCCATCCCCAACTGGCTCGAGCCCGTTCGATCGCCGCCGCCGGCACCGTGACGGTGATCCGCCAGCGGATAGATGAAGCCCACCGCCGCATTGACCACAAGCAGCAGCCCCATTTCCGCGAGTACGACCTGATCCGTGGGCTGACCGGCCTCGGCGTGGCCGCACGCCGACTCGGTGAGCACGAGCTGCTCCGCGACATCTTGGACTACTTCGTAAGGCTAACCGAGCCCATCAGCGGCCTGCCCGGATGGTGGTGTCACCACGGACCCGACCGTAGCCAGCCAGCACCCCCGGGCGGGCACGCCAACCACGGCCTAGCGCACGGCATCACGGGCCCACTCGCCCTGCTCGCCATGGCCCACCGCGACGGCCTCACCAGCCACAGTCACACCAACGCGATCACCACCATCTGCTCCTGGCTCGACACCTGGCAGCAGCACTCCAGCACCGGCACCTGGTGGCCACAAACCCTCGCATTGGCCGAACTTGACAGTGGCGTGCCCGCACAACTTGAACCACTACGGCCGTCGTGGTGCTACGGCACACCAGGCATCGCCCGCGCCCAGCAACTCGCGGCACTCGCGACTCAGGACGCCACTCGCCAGCAGATGGCCGAAGCCGCGCTCGCGGCGTGCATCAAGGATCCTGCCCAAGTCAGCAGACTCGCGGACCGCAGCCTGTGCCACGGCACAGCAGGCATCCTCACCACCGCAAGACAGGTCGCGGCCGACGCCGTCGCACCGTTCCCGCTGAATCCACTGATCCAACTGCACCAGCAGGCCAAACCCGCAGAAGGCGAACCAGCCGGCCTCCTCGAAGGCACTGCCGGAGCCGAACTCGCGACCGAAGGCACCACCGCAACCGCATGGGACGCCTGCCTCCTGCTCACCTGAAAGGGCTTGCCGTGCAACAAGATTCGTGGCGACAAGTTAACATCGCATACCCCGGCGGAAGCCGGGCCGAACGCGAGCGCCACGCCATCGACCACCTCACCCGTGCGATCCCGGCCGCCGGGCACATCGCCACATGGTGGTTCGTCCGCAAAGGCCCGTGGCGCATCCGCTACCAGCCCGCAGCAGAACAAGCTGCCACCTCAACAGAGCAGCTACTCGTCCAGGGCATGATCTGGACCCCCGACATCTACGAACCAGAAGTTCACGCCTTCGGCGGGGTTGAGGCGATGGCCGCAGCGCACGCGCTGTTCCACGCCGACAGCAGCCACCTGCTGCGCTATCTCCACAACAACCCGGCAGACCGCCGCGAGATGTCATTGCTCCTAGCTACTGCGCTAATGCGCGCCGCCGGGTTGGATCTTGAAGAACAGGGTGACGTATGGGCATGCGTGGCCGAACACCGCGCCGATCTCCTGAACGACACTCCCACGCCGGACGTCCTAACATGGACAAGATATGTAGAGCAAACCCGGACCCTGCTCTGCGGAATACCACGCAGTAGTGAAACAGACGTCCAGTGGCTCAACGCATTCAGCGCTGCTGGACAAGCACTACAGCATCTTCGGTCGCGCGGCAGTCTCACCCGCGGACTCCGCGCCGTAATCACGAAGCACGTTATCTTCCACTGGAACCGCATCGGCATCCCCGGGCGTGCGCAGGCCCAACTTGCAAGCGCCGCCAAGGATGCCATTCTCGGCACACCGCAGCATATTGGGTGGCTGCCCAGCTGGCATGAAGAACGAGTGGGCGGATTGTCGCTACCAGACCCGAGTGCTCTAACCTTTCAAAGCGGCGCGACCGCGTAGGTGATCCCATTGCACAGAACGTTGTTACGGCAGTTGGTGGCTGAGCGCAACCTGTCGTACCAAGAGCTTTCCGAGGTCTTGGGTCGGCGGGCCAAGGCGCTTGGCACACGCCCGCTTGATTTGTCGGAGCGGCAGCTCAAACGGCTGGCAAACGGGCAGGTGAAATCGCTACCGACACCACTGACACGCCGCGTGTTGGAGGCTGAGTTTGGCCACCCCATCGAGGAATTGCTCAAGCCAGCGGTTGCAGTCGCTTCCCGTTCGTTACCCGTGGCGGACCGGAGCCTGGAGATGGCGGCGCAGGCGTCTGCCGGGTACACGATGTGGCAGGGTGTGGACGAGCTGAGTGTCTCAGCCTTGCTAGGCCAGCTCGGCCAGCTCGCGCAGGAATATGTGCACGGGGAAATGACGCCGGTGGCCGACGGCTTCAGTGTCGTTCGCGAGACCGCAATCGAGCTTCTACCTCGGGCGGGAGCGCTGCATCGCCACCTCTATTTGATCGCAAGCGTATCGAGTGCGATGCTGGCACACGCTGCGGGCAACCTGGGTGACCTGGCTCGGGCGCCAGCCCATGCCCATGCCGCGCTGCGCTTCGCGGAGCTGGGCCAGCTGCCGGGAGTGGGCGCGTGGGCGCTGGCCGTTCTGGCGCTGCAGCAGGAATGGTCTGGATCTCCCCGGCAGAGCCTCATCTTTGCTCAGCAGGCGAGGTCCTACTTGGGCTCCTCCGTGGAATCCGTTGCGGTGTGGCTTTCGGCGATCGAGGCTCGCGCGTACGCGCGCCTCGGCAACCGCCCAGCGGTTAACGACGCCCTGCAGCAGGCAGATCGCGAGCGCCACGCCATTTCACAACTCGCCGCCAGCGAGTACGGCGTCGATCAGTTCGGTGGGATCCTGAGCTTCGGTGAAGCGAAGCAGCACTACTACGCTGGCACCGCCTTGCGCCGGATAGGCGAGATGGACCACGCACGCATTCGCGCATCTGCGGCGATCGCCGCCTATGAAACCGGCCCTGCCCACGAGCGATCATATGGTGATGAAACCCTGGCCCGGCTCGACTTGGCCATCGCCTACGTTTTGGGCGGTGATCCCGACCTTGACGCAGCCGACGTTGCGCTGCAGCCTGTCACGCAGCTGCCAGAGGCGCTGCTCCTGCCCGTTCTCCAAGGCCACCTCGGGGAGCTCACCGCCGCGTTGTCGTGCCCACGAATGATCGGCAGCCGACAGGCCATTCAGCTGCGAGACACCGCTATGGCATTGTCGTCCATGTGCACCCCGCACCCGACCCAGATCACCAGGTGAGCCTCAGCAACAACCGACTGCCCGACGTCGCCGAAGCTCTGAGGGTGGCGTGCCAACAAGCCGGCGTCGACCCTCGCGGTGCGGCGCTGCTCAGGCACTTCGCCAATGCGGTGTTTCTTGTCAATGGGGTCGTAGCGCGAGTGGCCTACGGTCCGGATGCTGTCCAGCGATCGGCACAGGCACTCATGGTGACGCATTGGCTTAATCTTCAAGGCTTCCCGGCGACCGAGCCCATCCTCGGCCTTCATCCCACCTTGGAGCCAGTCGTCATAACCGGCCACGACGGCGAACTTGCGGTGACCTTCTGGGTTTACTATCCGCAGCCCAAAGACGATAGGCCGGACTTCAAAGTTCTCGGCAATTTGACAAAGCTGCTGCACCAGGTGGCAGGGGCGCCGCCGATCCCGCTTCCGACGTACGAGCCGCTGCGCAGCCTGCGACATCTTCTGTCCACATCAACGGCGAAGGCCGTCCTCGGGCCGGAAGCCTCGGCGTGGCTTTCGGCCCGTGCTGCAACGCTTGCCAACGAAGCGAACACCCTCACGTCCGCCCTCGGGGTTGGCATGATCCATGGCGATCTGTACGCGGGGAACCTGCTGGCATCAGGCAGCGGCGACGTTCCATGGCGGCTAGGCGATTGGGACTCTGTCTGTATTGGACTCCGCGAGATCGACCTCGCGCCGACCGCAGTCGCCGCCAGGTTCGGTCTTGATGCCTCCTCCATTGAACAGGCTAGCGACGCGTATGGCTTCGATGTACGTGCTTGGCCCGCCTTTCCCGTTCTGCGGGAAATAAGGGAACTGAGCACCCTCACTGCCTTAATTCGATTGGCGGGTACCCAGCCGCAGTCGGCAAAAGAGCTGAACCTGCGCATAAACAGCCTTCGTGACGGCGACACAACCATTTTCTGGCACCCCCAGTAACAGTCGCACAAGCGCAACAGCGGGGAATGGGAGCAAACACTTCACCGTGAAGGCACTGCCATGTCCCCACCGTGTCATCCCGATGTCCCGTCGTCTGCCGCCAATATCGATGAGCACTACCTGACATTCCGCGGTGCTGCCATGCCACGGATGAATTCCTTGGCCGGAGGAGAGCTTGTCGAGGACATCTGCGCCGTACACCTTTCACTCTGTACGGCAGAACCCATCGAGCAACTGGCCAAGCCTGAAGTCGGCGTCGACGCCACCGTCGGGGAGCAGTCCAGGCCCCGTGGGTGCACCGGCGTCCGGCCGGTCATATTGCCTAGCCGACCCCCTCACCACGATGTCCGCTGGTCTCGGTACGGATCATCACTCGATCAGTGGCTCACAGGGCTGGTGCTGCACGTGAGTGACCTCATGCGCTCACTGGCTAGTACACCTGCGGCCAGGTCTGGGAAAACGTGAGTCTCGTCTCTACGCGGAAGCGCGGGTGGCCACTTCGCGGCCAGTCGAGCCACCGACCACAAAGGACAGTCAACATGGAACGCTCATTCGGCTTTTCGGATACGGGCACCTGGACGGGCAGATCTGGGCAGGCCGAGCTTGCACCGCACGAGGCCGGGTTGGTCGCCACCTCATTGCTACTCGCCGCGATCGACGTGCGTACCGGCACCTCGCCGATCCCCGACGACGCACTCACGGTGGGGCTAGCCGCCGGACAGCTGGCCGAGATGCTGCTCACCAGGAAGATCACCGTGCGAACCGGGCGGGTGGCCCCTTGCCAGCCACCTGGCCGGGCCGACGAGCTGCACTATGCCGAACTCACGATCATCGGCGAGGAGGCCAGGCTCGGCGAGCACCACGACCTGGCGACCTGGGTGGACTACCTGGCGCAGACGGCACTCGGCCGGGTACTGACGAGGGTCAGCCGCCATATCGTCGGCCATCGCGCCGATGCTGGCTTCTGGCCGGTCCACGGCCTGGACTCTCAGGCTGTCATGTGGGCCGGGGACCGTCTGCTGATCCTCACCGGCGCCAGCAGAACACTGCACCACGCCATCAGTACACCCCACGACGCCGCCGTGGTCATGCTCGCCGATGTCACCGGCCTGCTCGGACAACTCAGCGCCCTGTCCGACCGGGCGGCCAAAACCACGATGGCCGCCACCGTCGCCGGTATCCCCGATCAGTTCGCCTCCGTACTGCCTTGGCTCGCGCCGCTGACCGACGCCGTCGCCCAGCATCGCGCCCGCCGCGCTGTACGCCTCCGTTAACAAACCTCAAGGAGCAATCCCTGTGAGCATCGTCAAAGCAGCGTTGGCGCGCGATCGCATCGGCACTCCCACCGTTGTGCAGTACGCCCTTACCTCGGCCACCGCCCTGCTCGCCGTGGCCGGGCTGATCACGACTGGATGGGCTGTCACCGGCATCGTTCCCGCGCCGCTGGTCTTCGTTCTCATCGCTTCCGTCGTGGCGATCTTCATACCGGGGTATGCAGCGGTGATCTCCCGGCTGCGTCACGCTGGTGCCCTTTACGCGTGCATCACCGCGGGCCTGGGCCGCCCGGCTGGGGTCGCCGCAGGGCTGATGTCCACCTACGTCTACAACCTGTTGCAGATCGGCCTGTACGGGCTCATCGGCGTCGAAGCGGCTACCATCGCCGGCCTGCTCGGCGCTGACATCCCTTGGTGGGTCGGTGCCGGTGTCGGCTGCCTGGTCTGCGCGATCTGCGGGGTGCTGCGCGTCGACCTCAGCGGTCGGGTCCTGGCCGTCGTTCTGATGGCGGACTTAGCGCTGCTCGCGGTGTTCATCGTGCTCGCCTTCGCCCACCCCCACGACGGGCACGTGTCCCTGGCCGCGCTGTCACCTTCGAGCCTGCTCGTCCCGGGCCTGGGCGTATGGGTCGCCGTTGTCTACACCGCCTTCTGCGGCTTTGAACAGCCCGGGGTGCTGTCCGAAGAGGCCCGCGACCCTGGCAGCACGGTGCGCCGGGCGATGTGGTTGTCCGCCGTGGTGATGGCCACCCTGTACGTGACCGCAAGCCTGGCCATGACCGTGGCGGCGGGACCCGGGCACATCGTGGATGCCGCCCGCCAGCACGGTCCCGACCTGCTGTTCGTGATGCTCGGTCAATGGACCGGTCAGTCCGAGCTGTTCATCCTGTGTGCCCACATCCTGTTCCTGGCCAGCATCATGGCCGGGGCAGTCTCGTATCACGCCAGCTGCGCCCGCTACATGTACGCCCTGGGCCGCGAAGGTGTGCTGCCCCGCCGGCTTGGCGACACCGGCCGGCGCACCGGCGCGCCCGTGCCCGCCTCGCTCACCCAGTCCACGCTCGGCGCCGCCGCCATCACTCTGTTCGCGGTCATGGGCTGGGATCCGCTGACCCGGCTGTTCTTCTGGCTCGGCACGATGGGCGGAGCCGGGCTGCTGATCCTGCTCACCGTCACCTCGATCGCGGTCGTGGCCTACACCGTCCGCTGCGACCAGGACGGACCCGGTATAGGCCGCGGGATCGTCCTGCCGCTGATCGCGGCGCTGCTGATGGCCGGCGGGCTGGTCGTCACCGGTCAGAACCTGCCCGTGCTGCTAGGCGTTGACCCTGACAGCCGCTGGCTATGGATATGGCCGGCCACCTTCGCAGCCGTCATCATCATCGGTCTGATCCGCGCCGTGGTGATGCGCCGCGACCGGCACACCTACCGGCAGATCGGCGCCGGTGTCACCGCTACCACCGTCCCCACCCCCGCATCCACCCCGGCCCACGCCGCCGTGCCGCAGGCCAACCGGTGACCGCCCCGATGCACCACATCGCCGACGCCACCGTCGAGCAGCTGCCGGCCGCCGCCGCCATCATCGGAGGCGCGTTCGCCAACCTCGACATCGCCAGCTGGCTCATGCCCGGCGAACCACCTACCACCCGCGCCGACATCCTCACCCGCCAGCTCGGCCTGATCGTCAACCATGCCTTCCTGCACGGGCGCGTGCAGATTGAGCAGCAGCTGGCCGGCGTTGCCGTCTGGCTGCCCGGCGGCCACGGCCACCACATCCCCGACATCGACGGCTACCAACAGCTCCGCGACCGGATCAGTGGCGTGCACCGAGACCGGTTCGCCCAACTCGACAACCTGATGGCCGCCAGTTACCCCACCGCCGAGCATTGGCACCTAGCGCTGCTGGCTGTCGTGCCCAGCCGCCACCGCGACGGCATCGGCACCACCTTGGTCAAAGCAGGGCACTACTTTACCGCCGGGGCCTCGACGTTTCTGCAAGCGTCCAGCCGGGCCAGCCGCGACCTGTACCTGCGCCACGGCTACCACGACATCTACCACCCGCTCCTACCCGATGCGACCACCCCGCACATAGCCATGTACCCGATGTGGCGACAGAGCACCGGTGGCGAATAACCAAGCATTGCATGACACACAACGTTTTCCGTCTGAGAGGCCACCATGGAACACCTGCCCGCCCGGAGTCACCGGCGTCGTCGTATCGGGCCACAAACTCTTGGGCGCCCTGATGCCCAGCGCGCGGTGCGGGCATACCGTCGCCCGGCACTTGTGGCAGCGGCCGGATGGCTGTCGTATGTGGACAGTGTCGACACCACGACCACAGGTTCACGCTCCCTACGCAGCCCGCTGCTGCTGTGGCATGTGATGACCACGCTAGACGGACGCGGGCTACATGCCCCCGCCGAGGAGTCGCCGGAACTTGCCGAGTACACCTTTGGGAGGCCTCCCGACATCGGCTGGAAGGCAAGGATGAACCCACCGCAGGCGACACGTGGGTGTTCGCCGACGAGGGCTACTGGTCGCATGTTATCTGCATGCCTTGTGTTGACAAGGACCAGGTCGACGAATTCATTGACTTGCTCATGCATCCGTGGGACACCGCTGCGCCGCCCTCACACCATCTTCCGTGCCGGCTGGTCTGTAGCCGCTTCGCGGGTCGACCGCGGGAGATGCCCGCTTGTGCCAACAGGTTCACCCGCACCCTGTACGGGGGATGGCCGCGTCCACTCCCATGGCCACGCGGACATCCCCGCCTCCTATTTGTCCGCACCGGCACACGCCGAACCGGGACAACGCCGGTGCGGGCCGCCCCCGGCTCGGTGGCGCACCTCCGCCCGCGCCACCGAGCCAACCCACCACGTTCCGACAACGCGGTGACAACCACGTGAACCGTTGGGGTGCTTTATGTCTGGCCCTCGGCCCCACCGCTAGGGCCGGACCCCACCAGCCGCGTTACATGCGGATGGATCCGGTTGCCTGCACGTTGCTGCGTGCCGGGCAGGCAAATGCCACCACAGTTGCTGCTTTCCCTTTCAGGACAAGGATCCCTATGACTCACATTATAAAACCGCCCGTAGGTCAGTGGCGCGTCACGGTTGCGCTGATGTTCGCCGCCGTGAGCGTCGTGCTCAACCTGATAGGTGTCGCGTTTTACAGTGGGCTATTGAGCGAGAGCATCGAGATGCTGCCGGTGCAGTCAAGGCCTGAACCGGCCACCGCCTCGCAGGTCGAGGCCGTCGCGGAGGTCACCCTGCCACCCGGCACCGTGTTCCTGGCCGCCGCCTACAGCAACGGCTTGGAAACCATGCTGTCGGCCAAGTTTCGTATCCCCCGCGACACGCTGGACGCCTTCCTGGCCTCCGCAGCGCTTCACGGCACGCTGACCCCGGGCCTACACGCGATTACAACGCAGCACGACGTAGGCCGCGGCAACTTGTGGCACCCCGAGACTGCCGTCACTGTCACGGGTTTACACGAGACGCAGCCCACCAGCCACGGCACGTACCGCACCGTGATGCTCGATCTGGACGCCGCGTCAGCCCTCACTGTCTACCTGCATGCCCGACGCAGCTAACAACTCGCGATTCTCCGTTGGCCACGAAGAGTCGTGCGGACGAGTGCCTCCTCCATAGGAGCCGTCCCAGCCAGCAGTACCTATGAATCACCCGAGCTTGCTCGGTTCTGGCAAGGAACCGACCCTTCTCATCAAAGGAAACATATGCCTCGCCTTGAGTCTGACCACACTACCGCCGACCCGAAGACACCGCGTCGTGCGTGGCTTCTGGGGTTGGCCACGTTCGCTGTCGTGCTAATGGTGCCGACCGCCGCAGCCGTGGTGTTCCGCAATGCCGCCGCCATTCACGCGTACGCCAAGCCAGCCGAACCCGAGCCCGACAACAGGACCCGCCAACCCCAGCCCCAGCCTTTGCCTCGCCGAGACGCCCCAGATCCGGTTTTGGCCGCGTTGGCGCAACAGGCGGTGACAGGCCCGGCGCCTCGGGTGACAGCGTCCAGCGTGTTCTGCGAGTTGGAACTGTGGACACGCCACGGGCCGGCGATGTCGCGCAGGCGCACCGTGTCTTGGCGCGACGTGGACGGCTCTGGCTACCTGCGCACCCTGGACCTGCCCGACATACCCGCGGCCGAATTCACATCCATGATGGTCGGCGCCAACATCTGGACAGCCAGCACCTCCACCCGCCAAGGCTTCGCGGCAGGGCAGACGCCCCACCACGGGCATTGGCCGCCCGTCCTGGCCGCTGAGCCGGACATGATGCTGCGGCAGCTGGAAGCCATCAGGCCTGGCATCGATACTCCCGCCCACCTTCTACGCGCGATCGCCGCCGCCCACACCCACTACCTGATCACCCGCGAAACCCGGGCAGCCGAACTCATGCTCCTCGCCACCACCGCCGGTATCAGCGTGCGGGAGGCCGGCATCCCCACCTACGCCGCCAGCGGCACGACGACCCCGGGCGTGATCATCACCGCCGACGACCCCCGAGGCAGCATCACCTTGCACCTGCACGCCGGGACCGGCTATCTCGCCGCCGCCGTCGAACACTCGTACCTTCGCGGTGGCGGAAGCCGCCGCATAGATAGCTACCTCATGTTCATGGGCACCCAGCAGCACATCCCGGCCGGGTGGTGAACCGGCGGCTCGAGCTGGTTACCCCACCCATCGGGAGCGTCGCACCATGCCGACACTGCGACCGGCAAGTCATCTGGGACGAGATCCACGGCTGGACGCATCTGGCCACCGGCCACATCGGCTCCGACCCGCCGGACCTACCTGATGCTTACTGGCCACGGCGGTAGACGACGCCTGGCAAGCGATCTGGATGGCCAGGCCGCCTCTTGGCGGCCTGGCTACCGGCATGCGAGCGCGAGCACGTTAACCAGATCCGAAAACGCAGGATGCCGTAGGTCGGGCGTTGATGGCGACCCAGCGCATCTGTGCCCTCCCACGCACACACGGCGGTTCTTGCCTGGCCAAGCGCATGACGATCGCCTCCGTGCTGATGGCCTTGACGCTGGCAGCAGCCGTTTCCCCGACCAGGCCTCTGTAATGGGCCATCCTCCGCCACCCGCCGGCGGACCATTTCGGCGCAGGTCGTTCTTGACGCACATGCCACTGGAAGACTTTGCGTGTTCACCCTAAGGTTGCACGAGTTAAGCCTTGGCCTGACCTGGGCCGACGCGCTTGGCGACCGAGACCGACCACTGTCCGGAATGGACAGCCAGGGCACGCCGCTGCTCTCATCCGGTCATAGCCCGATGTTGGCATTCGCGCCTACATAGGAGCCAGCGGCAGGCCATCCGGCGCTGGCAGCTCCACAAACTTCTCGGAGAAGCCAAGACCTGGCAGCTCGGAAAGCTTGACGAACTCCACCGCCCGGATCGGCCGCGAATCCATCCCCGGCGTGATCGCTCCCAGCGTCCCGCTGGTCCGGCGACACTCGAAGGTCAGGTGAACCACATGGGCAGACACGACATCATTGCGCCGGGAAGGCCCAGCGCCTACTCTTCTCGGGTATCGGCCAAAACCTCTCGTGCTTGCCTTATCAGCCCGAATAGCTCCTCGACCTGTTCATCGGATAGGGAGATTTCCATGGACTGCCCACGCCCTGACAGGTGCATCGCAGCCATGATCTGGATCGATAGTTCGTCCAGCTCGGCTGCCTCGGCGAGGTCGACTACCGGTTCGGGGTCACGTCCCGCTCTCATTTGGATTGCGGGTGGTTCGCTGGCGCTCGGGTTGTCAAAGCAGACGAACTGTTCAACAGAGACAGCGACGTAGTAACGCTGGCTGGGCGTCTCGATTCCCGAAGCGGAAACCGTTCCGACTACCTGCCGGTGGAACGCTGCGCCCGCTGCGAGCGCACAGTCGCCGCGGTCGGCCGGGACGCATTGGCGGCACCATGACGGACAGGGCCGGACGGGCTCGCAGACATCACGACCGCAGTCATGGTCCCGGCCAGAGGCCGAGCGTGTGCGTTCTAGCGGCGACCCTGCGATGACCTCGGGTTCGACCAGCCCGAACTCTTGCATGAGGTCGGCGTAACGTGCGTTGACCGCGGCCAGGCGAGCCTGTGCTCTGCGTACCTCGACGGTTTGGTGCATCAATTCGGCAAAGGCCTCCCGTACCTCGATCGGTTGCCGTTCGTCCTCCAGGCGTTGGCGTATCCGCATCACGACGTCGTGTGCCTGCGCATGCCATGCGGTTACCTCCGGTGCTTCTCCTTCGGGTACCACTCGCAGCAAGCTAGGCCCTTTGGGACGTCGCATCTGTACCTCCAACCATCAATCGCACGATGCGCCGTATGTCGCGCCCGTCGCAGATACTCATCCTCATCATGTGCTTGCCAATCTCAGCCTTCTGGTACGGCGCTGGGAGTCAGGTACGCCAACTGGCTGTCCGGTGACGGTCTCGACGAGCGGGCGCAGCTCGTGATCGGAAACGGTCAGAATGCGATCGGCTCGGCCTGCCACGACCTCAGCCA
>NZ_BONY01000084.1 GCF_016862955.1 Rhizocola hellebori
GGCCTGGCGGCCCGGCGGCCTGGCGGCCCGGCGGCCTGGCGGCCCGGCGGCCTGGCGGCCCGGCGGCCCGGCGGCCCGGCGGCCTGGCGGCCTGGCGGCCTGGCGGCCTGGCGGCCCGGCGGCCTGGCGGCCCGGCGGTTTGGGGCGGGGCGGTCAGGGCTAGGGCTAGGGCTGGGCGGGGCGGGCGGCGTCGAGGCGGGCTCGGGCGCCGTCGAGGCGGGACTGGCAGATGGCGGCAAGTTCTTCGCCGCGCTCCCAGAGCGCCAGGGCTTCTTCCAGGGTGCCGCCGCCGGATTCGAGCTTGTTGACGACGTCGGCCAGCTCGGCGCGGGCTGCTTCGTAGGAGAGCTCATCGGATGCGGAGGTCATGCCGTGACCTTAGCGGTCAGCTCCCCTTCGGCCAGCCTTAGGCGCAGCGTCTCGCCTTTGCGGGCTTCGTCGGATTTGCGCAGGACGTGGCCGTCGGCCTTTTGCACGATCGCGTAGCCGCGGGAGAGGGTCGCGGCGGGGGACAGGGCGCGCAGGCGGGCGAGGGTGTGCTGGAGCTCACTGTCGGCGCGAGAGAGCCGATGGTCGATGGATCGGCGGATGCGGTCGACGGACTGGTCGAGATCGGTTTCGAGGCGATCGATGAGGGCCTGCGGTTTGGCCAGCGCTGGGCGGCTGCGGAACGAGTCGAGGCGTTGCTGCTCGCGGTCGATGCGGTGGCGGACGGCCTGGGTGACCCGCTGCCGGGCCTGGGCGATCAGGCGCATCTCCTCGGCCAGGTCGGGCACCACCCGCTTGGCGGCATCGGTCGGGGTGGACGCGCGGACATCGGCGACCCAGTCAACGAGAGGGGTGTCCGGCTCATGGCCGATGGCGGAGATCACAGGGGTGCGGCAGGCGAAGACGGCGCGGCAGAGCGCCTCGTCGCTGAAGGGCAACAGGTCCTCCACCGACCCGCCGCCGCGCGCCAGGATGATCACGTCGATGGTTTCGTCGGCGTCGAGAACCTGAAGGGCGCCAACGATTGACGGCACCGCAGTGGGACCCTGGACCGTGACGTTGAGGACCCGGAAGTCGACCGCGGGCCAGCGCCGCTGGGCATTGGTCAGCACGTCGCGCTCGGCGGCGCTGGCCCGCGCCGTGATCAAGCCGATGCGGCGGGGAAGGAACGGCGGGCGGCGCTTGCGCCGCGGGTCGAAAAGGCCCTCCGCCTGAAGCAGCTTCTTGAGCTGTTCGAGACGGGCCAGCAGCTCGCCGAGGCCCACCTGGCGGATCTCGTCGGCGCGCAGCGAGAGCGTGCCGCGCTGAGCGAACCACTCGGGCTTGGCGTGCACGACCACCCGGGCGCCCTCTTCGAGCAGGGGCGCGCCGGAGTCGAGCACGTCGCGGCTGACGGTCACGGTGAGGCTCAGATCGGCCGAAGGATCACGCAGAGTGAGGAACACGGTGGCAGCGCCAGGACGCCGTGAGAGCTGCGCCACCTGGCCGTCGAGCCAGACCCAGCCCAGCTTGCCTATCCAGGCGCTGATCTTCTGGCTGACCACCCGAACGGGCCACGGCTGCTCAGGAGAACTCATGCCATGGCCTCCTTGCGTCGGCCATCACCTGCGGTGAGCGCATGAGCCACTCCCAACCTAATGATGAGCTCGACAAGCTCGCTCAAGTGACCAAGGTCTGTCATGAGTCCGAGGATAGAATCACCGTGTGACCGAAACTCCCCCTCGCAAGCGTGTTCTGCTCGCCAAGCCGCGTGGCTACTGTGCCGGCGTCGACCGGGCGGTGCAGACCGTCGAGGAAGCGCTCAAGCTCTACGGCGCGCCGATCTATGTTCGCAAGCAGATCGTGCACAACAAGCACGTCGTCTCCACGCTGGAGGCCAAGGGTGCGATCTTCGTCGAGGAGAACGAGGAGGTCCCGGAGGGGTCGACCGTGGTCTTCTCCGCGCACGGGGTGGCGCCTGAGGTCCATGAGCAGGCGAAAGAGCGCAACCTGAAGGCGATCGATGCCACCTGCCCGCTGGTGACGAAGGTGCATCACGAGGCGCGCCGCTTCGCCGCCGAGGACTACGACATCCTGCTCATCGGTCACGAGGGACACGAAGAGGTCATCGGCACGAGCGGGGAGGCGCCGGCTCACATCCAGCTGGTCGACGGGCCCGACGGTGTCGACAAGGTGACAGTGCGCGACCCGGAGAAGGTGGTCTGGCTTTCGCAGACCACACTCAGCGTCGACGAGACGCTGGAAACCGTGGCGCAGCTGAAGAAGAAGCTGCCCATGCTGCAGTCCCCGCCCAGCGACGACATCTGCTACGCCACGCAGAACAGGCAGCAGGTGATGAAGCAGATCGCCCTCGATTGCGATGTCGTGCTGGTGGTCGGTTCGAAGAACTCGTCGAATTCGGTACGCATGGTGGAGGTCGCGGTACAGGCCGGGGCGGCGCAGGGCCACCTGATCGACTTTGCGCACGAGATCGAAGACTCCTGGCTTGAGGGCGCGACCACGGTCGGGCTGTCCTCGGGCGCGAGTGTGCCGGAGGAGCTGGTCGAGCAGGTGCTGGCGCATTTGGCCGAGCGAGGTTTCGCCGATGTCGAAGAGGTGGTCACCGTTGACGAGCGACTCGTCTTCTCGCTGCCTCAAGAACTCAAGCGCGACATGAAGGTCGCCGCCGCGGCACGTGCCGTCTAAAGTAGAGCCATGGGTGGCTCACTCCTCGGTGTGATTGTCGGAGCGCTCCTGCTCGGCGTCTGGTTTGCCACGGCTCGAGCGCACAGACAGATCCGCTCGGAGGCGGCGGCCAAAAGCGGTGCGGCGTTTACCGTTTACGCCGCCATTCGCAGGCTGGACGCGGGCCGGTGGGCGGGGCGCTGGCGGCACGGGTTCCTCACCGTCAATGGCAGCGCGATGGAGTGGCGGCCCAGACGGCCGCGGCCCGGCCCGCGCGTCGCGCTATCAGATGTCCTTTTCGGACGGCCTCGCCCGGTCGCGGGCATAGAGTACTGGTGGGTCAACCCGGCCATGAAGATTTTTACGATCCATTCCTTTCATGACCCTTCCGCCAGGTACGATCTCGCGCTGCTGCCCGAGTCGGTGGAGCTGGTCGTGGACGGGGGCAAGAGCTCGGGCGCCTGAGCCTGGCGGGGCGCCATCTCGATCTGCTGCAGCTCGGGCGGGAAGTCCCCGGAGATGCCCAGCTCGTTGAGGCGGCGCGCGGTGACGAGCACCCGCTGTTCAAGCGAGCCAACGGCTTGGTTGTAGGCGATGACCGAGGCGTTCAAGGAGTTGCCCAGTTTCGCGAGATGGCCGCCGACGGTACCCAGACGGCTATAAAGCTGTTTGGCAAGTTCATGAATCTGGACCGCGTTGCGGGAGAGGGCTTCCTGCCGCCACGTGTAGGCGACAGTGCGCAGCAGAGCGACCAAAGTGGACGGTGTGGCCAGCACAACGTTGCGGGTGAAGGCGTGCTCCAGCAAGGCGGGATCGTGTTGCAGCGCCACATCGAGAAACGGCTCGGCCGGCACAAAAAGCACCACGAACTCGGGGGACTGGGCGAAGGCGTCCCAATATTGACGCGAGCTGAGGATGTCGATGTGTGAGCGCAAAGCCTTGGCGTGCAAGGTGAACTGCTCGTTGAGGTAGGCATCGAGCGGCACCTTCGCGTCAACCACCACGCTTCGGTTGCCGTGCAGGCGAACCACCATGTCGGGCCGGACCACGGCGAGGTCAACGGTCGCGGTGACCTGCTCGTCGAAGTCGCAATGTTCCAGCATTCCGGCGGCTTCCACGATGCGGCGCAGCTGGTGCTCGCCCCACCGGCCACGCACATGCGAGGTGCGCAGCGCGCCGACCAGCTGGCCGGTCTGCTCGTTGGCCACCCGCAGCTGGCTTCGCAGCTCCGCGTAGGCGTCGACCCGGTCGTGTTCAAGCTGGCGAAGGGTCTCGTTGAGGGGGGAGATGACGCGGGCGACCGCCTCCTGCGACTGTGCTGTGGCCTCATAGGACAGCGACCGCATCGCCTGCTCCAGGCGCACTTCTCCGGCCGCGGCCGCGTCGATGGTGGCCTGCAGACGAGCCAGCTCGGGTGCTGAGCGGGCCCGGGCGGCGAGCCACCCGAGCCCAGCTCCGGCGATGAGGCAGATGACGACTATCGCGAGGGTGTCCACACCCTAAGACTGCACGAAGGTCGCAATATCCTCCGACTGCGCCACGCGCGATGGCTCGTGCACGTACATCATGTGCCCGGCTTCGTAGTATTTGAACTCGATGTTCGCCCGCAGCTCCGCCGGAATTTCAAGGTGGGCGAAGGTGTGTTCGCTGGCGTAGTAAGGCGTCGCGCCGTCGTGATAGCCGCACGCGACCTGTACCCGCAGGTGGGGGTTGGCGCGCATGGCCTGGGCGAGCTTATCGGCGACATTGACGTGCTGACCTTCGAACTCCTTGTAGGACCAGGGATTCACCTGCCGCCACGCCAGCACCTCATAGGGGAGGTCCTGCTCGACCTTGAGTTCTTCGCGCAGATATTGATTGATGCCCGCACCGTAGGGGCCCATGATGGCGTCGAGCGACGGGTCTGAGCTCCACCGGTCGCCGGCGTAATCGGAGTCCCAGCCGAGGAACCGCCCGTCCAGGCGGCCTACCGTGCGTTTGCGCGACCGCAGCAGCTCGGTGTAGAACCGCACGTGTTCGGGTCGCAGGTCGACGCGGTCGAGGTAATCCTCGGACAGGCCGCTGATCCGCGCCAGCCGGCTCAGAACGCCGGCTCGCTCGTCGGCGGACAGCCGTGATCCGCGATCGAGCGCCCATGGGTAGTCGCGGCTGGCGAACTCCTCCGCCTCGGCGAGCACCTCGCGCAATGGCCTTTCGCCGTGCAGGCCGTGGTAGTGGGCGATGGCCGCGTAGGTGGGCAGGAAGAGCGGGTAGGCCAGATCGAGATGGGGGTGGAACTCGAGCGTACCCATATTGAGAACGCTGGATACCAGGATGATTCCGTTGGGGTAGAGCGCATGCCGGTCCTGGAGGTGCTGGGCCAGGGCGGCGGCGCGCAACGTGCCATAGGACTCGCCGCACAGGAACTTCGGGGACATCCAGCGGCCGTTGCGTGAGGTCCACAGCCGGATCAGCTCGCCCACGCTTTCCACATCGGCGGAAAAGCCGTGGTAGTCCTTGGCTTTCTCGCCCTTGACCGCCCGCGAGTAGCCGGTGGAGACGGGATCGATGAACACCAGGTCGGCATGGCGCAGCACGGTCTGCTCGTTGTCGGCCAGGCCGTAGGGCGGCGGCAGCAGCGACCCGGCATCGCCCATCACGATGCGCCGCGGCCCAAGCACACCCAGGTGCAGCCACACGCTGGCCGAGCCCGGCCCGCCGTTGAAGGCGAATATCACCGGCCGGGTAGCCGGATCGGCCCCTTCCAGCACGTAGGAGACGACGAACATCTCCGCCTTGGCCTTGTGGCCGTCAACCTTTTCGTCGGTCTGCGTCTCATAGCGCAGCACCATCCGGCCCGCGGTGGCCGTGTATCGCAGCCCGGCCACCTCGTGTGTGGTGGTGACCAACTGGTCGGTGGGCTCCGGCGAGGCTGCGTCGCCGTTCTTCTTGTCCTCGGGCTTCTGCTCATCTGCCATGGGAGCAGACCCTACCGACTGGTTAGGTCAGTTCGGGAGGTGGCGCAGGAGCGACAGGCTGTTGGACGGCTCGAGGCGGTAGCCGAAGCCGTGCACAGTGGAGATCGCGTCTCCGTGCACGCCGAGCTTCACCCTGACCCGCCGGACGTGGACGTCGACTGTGCGCTCCCCGCTGAACTCGTGGCCCCAGACCTCTCGCAGCAGCTGCAGGCGGGTGAAGGCTGCGCCCGGGTGCGAGGTCAGGAACAGCAGCAGATCGTATTCGCGGCGGGTGAAACGCACGGGACGCCCGCCCAGCAGCACCCGGCGACTGGCGGTGTCGATGACGACCGGGGTGGTGACGGGAGTCCCGTGCGCAGACCCGTGCTCCACTTCGGAGATGGCCTGCACCAGCCGGTCTGCCGACACCTGGGCGTCGGGACCGGAGAGCGTGACGGTGAGGGTTACGGTTGGCACCGCCCCAGACTATCTCCATAATCTCTATGGGTCTAGTAGGAATTTGGACGGTAACTCTGGCGCGTGCAAAGCAACGCGCGGCAGATCACCGCCGGCGATCTGCCTCGTGGTCCAGGAGCCAGCGCTTCACGTCCAGGCCCCACCTGTACCCGCCGAGTGAGCCGTCGGCGCGCAGCACGCGATGGCAGGGCACCAGAAGCGCGATCTGGTTGCGGGCGCAGCCCTGGGCGGCGGCCCGGACAGCTTCCGGCTTGCCGGTGAGCGCGGCGAAATCGGTGTAGGTGATGGGGGTGCCGAGCGTGCGCAGCACCTCCCAGCAATGCTCCAGATAGGCCGTTCCGGTCTGCGCGACCGGCACCTGGTTCAGCGCCCCGATATCCCCGTCGAGGTAGGCCTTCACGGAGTCGATCGCGATCTGGGGTACCTCACCGGCCGGTAGATCGTCGTTGCCGAACCGGGCGGCGGTGACCGCGACTCCGTTGCCGGTCATGGTGAACGGGCCCGCGGGTGTGGAAATAGTGATCATGATGCGGCTCTCCAAAGTCGGATCTGGGCATACGAACGCCAGGGCCGCCAGCTTTCGGCGTGCCGGGCGAGGTCTTTCGGGTTGGTCGGCAGACCGAGCGCGGCCGCGCCGTGCAGCGAGCCGAGATCGGTGGGGAGGAACACGTCGGGGTGGCCCAGCGCCCGCAGCGCGATGTAGTCGGCCGTCCACTCGCCTATGCCCGGCAGCTCAAGCAGAGCCAGTCTGGTGGTCTCGCGGTCGCTGCCGGTGTCGAGGGTGAGCTCGCCGTTGTCCATCACCCGGGCCAAGGTGCGCAGGGCCTCCCTGCGCCGGGTCGGCATCGAGAACGCCTCGTCGGGCAACTCCAGCAGCTCCTGCGGAGTGGGGAAGAGATCGCCGCGACACAGTCGCGATAGGACCGTCCGGGCGCCGGAGACGCTGATCTGCTGGCCCACGATCGCTCGGACGGCGACTTCGAAGCCGTCGACGGCGCGTGGCAGCCGCACCCCCAGCGGTTGTCCGGGGAAGTCGGCGATCAGCGCCGCGTCGATCGCGGCCGGGTCGGCGTCAAGGTCGAGCAATCGGCGGCAGCGCGCCACGGCCGGGGTCAGATCCCTTACGTCCGAGAGGTTCAGCTCGGCGGCCACGTGCCCGTCGGCCGGGCTCAGCGTCACCGTGGCCGGGCCGTGCGGCAGGCGGAGGCTGCGGCGGTAGCGGCCCGGCTCGTAGGTTTCGATGCCGGGGACGGTGCGGGCGCCGAGAAAGCCGAAAAGGCCGGCCGAGTCAAAGGGCGGACGGTAGCTGAGCCTGAGCGAGATCGTGCCGTCCACATGCGCGGGGGCACGCCGCAGCGACGACGGCACGACGCCGTAGACCTCGCGGAACGTGTCGTTGAACTGGCGCACGCTGCCGAAGCCTGACGCGAAAGCGATCTCGGCCAGGCTCAGCCCGGTCTTGGCGATCAAGGTCTTCGCCGTCTGCGCCCGCTGGGTGCGGGCCAGCGCCAGCGGTCCGGCGCCCAGCTCGTCGGTGAGCAGCCGGTTGAGGTGACGCTCGGTGTAACCGAGGCGGGCCGCCAGCGCGGGCACGCCGCCGCGGTCCACCACACCGTCGTTGATGAGCCGGACCGCCCGCGCCGTCAGGTCGGCCCGCACATCCCACTGCGGCGAGCCTGGCACGGCGTCCGGAGCGCAGCGACGGCATGCCCGGAAGCCCGCCTTCGAGGCGGCGGCGACGCTGGGAAAGAAGCGCACGTTTTCGCGCTTCGGCGTGCGGGCCGGACAGGATGGGCGGCAATAAATTCCTGTCGAGGTCACGCCCACCCAGAACCGTCCGTCGAAGCGGCGATCCTTGCTGGCTATGGCTGGGTAAAGGTCCACGCGGCTAAGTCTGCCCCGGCCGTGGGACAGACTGCTGGCGGTTTTCGGACGCGAGCTTGGGTGGGGAGAAATTGTGCGCCGCGCGGCCCCTGCCAACTGGGACCGCGCGGCTGTCACCCCTCTACCGCAGCCTGTTCTTCACAGGCGCTGGAAGAAGCTCTTTGCGGAACGAAGCGTTCCGTTCTTCGACTCTATCAGAACGGAACATTATGTTCCAGTGGTAGCGTGAGCAATATGGCGTTGAATGGTCGCAAGGCGCAGGCCGCCCGGAACGACGAACTGATCCTCGAAGCGGCGCGTGCGGTCTTCACCGCAGATCCAGCCGCGCCGATATCGACAGTCGCGGAGCGGGCCGGAGTTGGTATAAGTGCCCTCTATCGGCGTTACCGAAGCAAGGATGATCTACTCCAGAAGCTGTGCACCGACGCCATCCGTACATATGCCGATATTGCTGAATCGGCCGCAAAGTCGCAAGCGGAACCCTGGGAGGTCTTCGTCTCGTTCATGCGCACTGCCCTCGATGCGAAAGCCGGATCGCTGAGCATCCGCCTGGCCGGGCAGTTCCGCGTCGGCGAGGAGCTCCAGGCCCAGCTGCCAAGGGCTTTTGAGAGCACTCGGCAGGTACTGGACAGAGCCAAAGCGGCCGGAGTGGTGCGCGCCGATATCGAAGTAGGTGACATCTCTCTCATGCTGGAGCAGCTGCAAACGATCGAGGTCGGGGACGAAGCGCGCACGAACCAGCTCCGTCACCGGTACCTGAAGCTGATGCTCGATGGGCTGCACGCTTCGCGCGACGAGATCCCCGGGCCGGCGCCGACTTGGAAGGAGATTGGCAGCCGTTACGAGCAGGCGGTAACGCCCGCGTAAGCTGGTCTGTCGTGAGTCTTTCCATCGGCATCGTCGGCCTGCCCAACGTCGGCAAGAGCACCCTTTTCAATGCGCTCACCCGTAACGACGTGCTCGCGGCGAACTACCCCTTCGCCACGATCGAGCCCAACGTCGGCGTGGTCGGTCTTCCCGACGCGCGCCTGGGCAAGCTGGCCGAGATGTTCAGCTCGCAAAAGATCCTCCCGGCGCCGGTGTCCTTTGTGGACATCGCCGGCTTGGTGCGCGGCGCGTCGAAGGGCCAGGGCCGCGGAAACGCGTTCCTCGCCAACATCCGTGACGCCTCCGCCATCTGCCAGGTGGTCCGCGCCTTCAGCGACCCGAATGTGGTGCACGTCGATGGCAAGGTGTCGCCGAAGGATGACATCGAAACGATCAACACTGAGCTGATCCTGGCCGACCTGCAGACCATCGACAAGGCGATCCCGCGTCTGGAGAAGGAGGCCCGCGCCAACAAGACCCGGGCCGCCGCGCTGAACGCGGCCAAGGCCGCGGGCGAGCTACTCAACGAGGGAACGACGCTCTACGCGGGCGCGGCCAAGGCTGGCATAGACACGAGTGAACTTCGCGAGCTGCACCTGTTGACCGCCAAGCCATTCCTCTATGTGTTCAATGTGGACGAAGCCGAGCTTGGTAACAACGCTTTCCTCGACGAGCTGCGGGCGCTGGTGGCCCCGGCCGAGGCCATCTTCATGGACGCGAAGATCGAGTCGGAGCTGATCGACCTGCCCGAGGATGAGGCGCGCGAAATGCTTGAGGCGATCGGCCAGCCCGAGCCGGGTCTGGACCAGCTGATCCGAGTCGGCTTCCGCACCCTCGGGCTGCAGACCTACCTCACCGCCGGGCCCAAGGAAGCGCGGGCGTGGACGATTCAGGTCGGCGCGACCGCGCCCGAGGCGGCCGGTGTCATCCACACCGACTTCCAGCGCGGCTTCATCAAAGCCGAGATTGTGGCCTTCAATGATTTGATGGCCGCAGGCTCGATGGCGGCTGCCAAGGCCGCCGGCAAGGTGCGAATTGAAGGTAAGGATTACGTGATGTCCGACGGCGACGTGGTGGAGTTCAGGTTCAACGTGTGAGCTGGGTGTAGGCCGCTTCGATGCGGGCGGCCAGGCCCACTTCCGCCTGGGTGAGCGCACCGTCGGCCTCATGGCAGACTTTGATTTGGGTGCGGCCGTCGAGCCGGCGAATCTGCGGTCGGACGCCTAACGCGTCCGCGGCGACCGTAATCCGCTCGGTGAGCAGGGCGTGCTGGACGTCGTCGAGTTGAAGGGTCCGTTTGATGCAGTCACCGTCACGGATCCACCCCGCCAGCTGGGAAAGTGCGTCGGTGAGGTAGTCGCGCCGCTGGCCCCATGGTCGCTTGATCAACACTGCCAGACCACGCCCATTCGCACCTCCAGCGTCGTTGCCGGCTTGTGGCCGAATCTTGTCCGCCCCGTCACATAATCGGTATCCCCATCCTGCCCGTTAATCGTCTGAGTGTCCACGCGAACAAAACCGACTTCGGGTACTTCGCAGGACGCTATACGCGCAAGAAAGTCTTTACCACCAGCCGGTTTCCCTGCGACATTGTCTGGTTGTGCGAGTCAACATTGGCGGTTCGGTCACCTCTATCGATGGGTGACCCCAAATCGCCTTAAAGACCAGGGTCTGGCACGCTGTCCGCCGTGTCTAATTTCACGCCAGAGATCCGGGTCATCGTCGGCGCGGCCATTGTCGACGAGGGTCGCGTCCTGGCTTGCGAGCGCTCCGAGCCCGCCGAGACCGCTGGCAAGTGGGAGTTCCCGGGCGGCAAGGTGGAGCCCGGCGAGACCGAGCGAGAGGCGCTGATTCGCGAATGCGAAGAGGAGCTTGGCGTGACTGTGGAAATCGGGATCCGGGTGGGCGGCGACGTCATGCTGGGCCACGGCCGCGCCGTGCTTCGCGTCTACACCGCAACTCTGATCGATGGCACACCGAAAGCGCTTGAGCACGCAGAGCTTCGATGGCTGACCGTCGACGAGTTGGACAGCGTCCCCTGGCTCCCCGCCGACGCGCCAATAGTCGCGGCCCTACCCGCTCATCTGAGATGAGGGGATAGGGCCGGCTGACTGAGCGCTCAGTGCTTGTCTGGGTGGTAGTAGTTGAGGCCTTTGGGGTCGACGGGGAAGCTCAGGTCGTCGCCGAAGGGCGAAGCCGCCGCTGAGCGGTCGGAGAGCATTTCGTTGAGGTTGACGTGGCCCTTGGCATTGAGCTCGGGGGGCAGCGGAGGCGTCGGTTCGCGGCCGAAATCGACCGGAGCCATATCATCGGCCACCTTCACTGGGCCAGCGTGTACGGTCGGCTCTGCCGAAGCCGTAGGCGCAATCTGGTCACGCCGTAGGATCTTGCGTCCGAGTACCACAAGCGGATCATACCGCCGGTCCACGACGCGCTCCTTCATCGGGATGATGGCGTTATCCGTGATCTTGATGTGCTCCGGGCACACCTCCGTGCAGCACTTGGTGATGTTGCAATAGCCCAGACCCTGCTGCGACTTGGCGAACTCCTTGCGGTCGTTCTTGGCGTCGAGCGGGTGCATGTCCAGCTCGGCGGCGCGGATGAAATACCGCGGCCCGGCGAACTCTTCCTTGTTGGGCTCGTGGTCGCGTACCACGTGACAGGTGTTCTGGCACAGGAAGCACTCGATGCACTTGCGGAACTCCTGCGAGCGCTCGACATCGATCTGCTGCATCCGGTAGTCGCCCGGCGCGACCCCCGGCGGCGGCGCGAAGGCGGGCAGCTCGCGTGCCTTCGTGTAGTTGTAGGACACATCGGTCACCAGGTCGCGGATGACCGGGAAGGTGCGCAGCGGGGTGACCGTGACGGTCTCGTTCTCCTCGAAGGTGGACATGCGCGTCATGCAGCTCAGCCGCGGCATGCCGTTGATCTCCATCGAGCACGAGCCGCACTTGCCCGCTTTGCAGTTCCAGCGGCAGGCCAGATCCGGCTCCTGGGTCGCCTGCAGGCGGTGGATCACGTCGAGGACGACCTCGCCCTCATTGACCTCAACCTGGTAGTCGTTGAGCTGCCCGCCGCCCGAGTCGCCGCGCCAAACCTTGAACTTGCGAACGCTCATGCCGAAGCCTTCCCTTCGGTCCGCTTCGCTGCCGCATCGGCATGATCGAATCCCAATTTCATGATGAGTTCCCTGCGGTCACTCATGCCGACAACTCCTCTTCGGTCATGTACTTGGAAAGCTCGGACCGGTCGAAGAGGTCCAGGAGATCGGGGCGCATTGTCGGTACCGGCTGGTGGGTCAGGGTGACGTTGCCGTCGTCGTCGATGCCGCAGACCAGGTTGACCTGACGCCACTGCGGATCCATCTTCGGATAGTCCTCGCGGGTGTGGCCGCCGCGGGATTCCTTGCGCTCCAAGGCGGCCAGGGCCGTGCACTCGGAAACGAGGAGCATGTTGCGCAGATCGAGGGCCAGGTGCCAGCCGGGGTTGTAGCGGCGGCCGCCGGTCGCGCTGACATTGCGGACGCGCTCCCTCAGCTCGCCGAGCTTCTTGATGGCCGCCGCCAGCTCGCTTTCGCGGCGGATGATGCCCACCAGGTCGCCCATGATCTCCTGCAGCTCGTGCTGGAGGGCGTAGGGATTGTCCCCACCTTCATGGGAGAGCGGAGCCAGCGCCGCCTGGGTGGCAGCCTCCACATCGGACTGTGCGGCCTTGGGCCGGGTCGTCAGCTCGCTGACGTACTGGGCCGCGTGTTCCCCGGCGCGCTTGCCGAAGACGAGGAGGTCCGACAGCGAGTTGCCGCCCAACCGGTTCGAGCCGTGCATGCCGCCGGAACACTCGCCCGCCGCGAACAGTCCGGGCACCCCGCCCGCCGCGCTGTCCGGGTCGACCTCGATGCCGCCCATGACGTAGTGGCAGGTGGGCCCGACCTCCATCGGCTGCTTGGTGATGTCGACGTCGGCCAGCTCCTTGAACTGGTGGTACATCGAAGGCAGCCGCTTGCGGATCTGTTCGGCGGGAAGCCGCGAGGCGATGTCGAGATAGACGCCGCCGGCCTTGGTGCCGCGGCCGGCCTTGACCTCACTGTTGATCGCGCGAGCGACCTCGTCGCGGGGGAGCAGCTCGGGCGGGCGCCGGTTGTTGTCCGGGTCGGTGTACCAGCGGTCGGCTTCGGCCTCGGTTTCCGCGTATTGCTTGCGGAACACGTCGGGCACGTACTCGAACATGAAGCGCTTGCCTTCGGAGTTCTTGAGCACGCCACCGTCGCCGCGGACCGACTCGGTGACCAGGATGCCCTTCACCGATGGCGGCCAGACCATGCCGGTCGGGTGGAACTGGAGGAACTCCATGTTGATCAGCTTGGCTCCGGCGCGGAGCGCGATGGCGTGACCGTCGCCCGTGTACTCCCAGGAGTTCGAGGTCACCTTGTAGGACTTGCCCACGCCGCCGGTGGCGATGACCACCGCCGCCGTTTCGAAGAGCACGAACTCGCCCGACTCGCGGTAGTAGCCGAAAGCGCCGGCGATCGCGCCTTCCGCGGACAGGAGCAGCTCGGTGATCGTGCACTCGGCGAAGACCCGGATCTGTGACTCGTAGTCTCCGTACTTGGTCTTGTCCTCCTGCTGCAAGGAGACGATCTTCTGCTGCAGGGTGCGGATGAGCTCCAGCCCGGTGCGGTCGCCGACGTGGGCGAGCCGGGGGTACTCGTGGCCACCGAAGTTGCGCTGCGAGATGCGGCCGTCCTTGGTGCGGTCGAACAGCGCGCCGTAGGTTTCCAGCTCCCAGATGCGCGACGGCGACTCTTTCGCGTGCAGCTCGGCCATCCGGAAGTTGTTGAGGAACTTGCCCCCGCGCATGGTGTCGCGGTAGTGGACCATCCAGCTGTCGTTGCTGTTGACGTTGCCCATAGCGGCGGCGGCGCCACCCTCGGCCATCACCGTGTGGGCCTTGCCGAACAACGACTTGGAAATGATGGCGACCCGCTTGCCGGCGAGCCGGGCTTCGATGGCGGCGCGTAGGCCGGCCCCGCCGGCCCCGATCACTACCACGTCATATTGAAATTTGTCCATTATCCTACGAACCTCAGATCGCTGAACCATCCGGCCGCGAGAGCCATGATGTAGAAGTCGGTGATCGCCAACGTCGCCAGCGTGATCCAGGCCAACCCCATGTGCCGGGTGTTCAGTTTGGAGACGAAGGTCCAGGCCCTGTACCGAACCGGGTGCTTGGAGAAGTGCTTGAGCCGCCCGCCGATGATGTGCCGGCAGGAGTGGCAGGAGGCCGTGTAGGCCCACAGCATGATGACGTTGACCCACAGGATCACGTTGCCCAGGCCGAAACCGAAGTCGCCGTTGGCCTTCTGCATGGCCATGATGGCATCGTAGGTGTTGAATATTGAGATGATCACGGCTGCGTAGAAGGCGTAGCGGTGCAGGTTCTGGAAGATGAGCGGGAATCGGGTCTCGCCGCTGTAGTTCTTGTGCCCATCCGGTACCGCGCACGCGGGCGGCGACATCCAGAACGCCCGGTAGTAGGCCTTGCGGTAGTAGTAACAGGTCAACCGGAACAGCAGCAGGAACGGCAGGCTCAGGGCCGCGTAGGGGATCCACGGGCTGTCGGGTATGAACCTTCCGAAGTGCGCCGCCGCTGGCTCACAGCCCTCCGACACGCAGGGCGAATAGAAGGGCGTCAGATAGTGATACTCGTCGACCCAGTACCACTTCTGCATGAACACCCGAAACGTCGCGTAGGCCACCCAGGCGAAGAGCCCGACCGCTGTGATCAGCGGGGCTAGCCACCATCTATCGGTGCGCAACGTCTTGGCCGAGATCTCGGCGCGCGCCTTGGCGCCGGTCGGCCTCGTTGCCAACGTCGTCATATCAAGTCTCTCCAGCGCTACAAGCAGGTTCGATCACCGACACGTTACGCCGCGCCGCACCACACGATGACGGCGGTCCGGTCGTCTGTGAGCGCACCGGTGCCCGCGGTGTCCGCGGGGAAGTCCACATCCAGCAGGAACGATCCGATCGAGCGCGGGTGTCGCCACCTGTGCGCGAAGCGGCTCTGTCCTTGCGGGAGCTTCGAGAAGGCGGCGGCAAGGCCATCGGTGGTGATCGCTACCACCGACTTCGGCGGGAGATCGACCAGTGCCGCTGCGGCCAGCTCGGGCTGGAAGGGCAGGGTCGCCGAGGTGTCGGCGGTGACGTCCGCGGTCAGGTTCTGCCATCGTGAGCCGAGGTTCACCCACGCGCTGGAGTGCCCGAGGTAGGCCAGCCACGCGGTGCGTTCGCCGCCGCGGGTGGGCGCGGTGGGGATCACCATCGCCACCAGCGTGGTGTAGAGCGAGCCCATCGAGATTCCGCGCAGCTGGGCACCGTCGACCATGGACTGGGCGACGCGGCCGAAGACGTCGGCCGCGGTCAGCCGTTCCAGGCCTATCCCCAGGTCCAGCTGTCGGCGCAGGTCGTTGACGACGGTGGTGGTGGCGAGGTTGGCGCCCAGGCCGGGCCGGCCACCGGGCAGCGCGCCGTCGGCGACCGCGATGATGAGGTGTTCGGAGGCCGAGTCCTGCGCCAGCCTGTACGCGTCCTGCCGGGGCATGCCGGGCTGATGGCTGCGGTTGGCGGGGCCGACTATCGAGGCGGCCCTGACCGCGAGATCGCCGATCTGAGCCAGGTCCGCGGCGATGGCCGGCAGCGCGGGCTCGTGCGGGAGCGCCCAGCGCGGCATCGGCTCAGCGCGGGCGGGCCGCCGCTTGGACCGGCGGCTTCTGCCCACGATGAAGGTGGCCGCCCAGATCAGCAGGACGACCACCAGGGCGAGCCCGGCGAACCTCACCGTGGGCAGGACAAAGCCCACTACTCACCCGCTTTCATCCACTGGCGCCTCCGGTGAAGTTCCACGAACGTAGATGCAGCACCGGGGCGGAGGTGTTGACGAACTCGTATCGGTTGGGTTGAGCGATGGATTCGGAGCCGATGCCGAGCACGTTGCCGGGCTCGAGCGCCTGCACATAGCTTTGCGTGAACCGGAAGTTGCGCACCGGCCGGACGATCTCACCGGCCTCGATGAGCCAGGCGCCGTTGCGGGTCAGCCCGGTCAGCGCCATGGTGCGCGGATCGAGGACCCGCGTGTACCAGAAGTCGGCCACCAGGATGCCCCGCTCGACCCTCGCGATCATCTCGGCGAGGTTGGTGTCGCCCGGCGCGAGCACCGGGTTGCGCGGCATCGGCCCCCAGCTGTCCTCGATGATGCAGTGGCCGGTGGAAGCGACGCCGGCCTTGGCGGCTGTCCGCCGGTCGTGCGTGACGCCTGCGGTCACGCCGCCGTCGACCAGGGTCATGCGCCCGCGCGGGGTGCCCTCCGCGTCGAAGGACACGCCGCCGGCCGGGCCGGTGGGGTCGTCGTAGATGGTGACGGCCGGGTCGAGCTGGGCCGAGCCGGGCTCGGCGAAGCTGCGTCCTTCCGTGAAGACCTTGCCGTTGAAGCCGAAGAGGGCGAAGTTGTTGAGAATGTCCGCCACCGCGGCCGGCTGCAGGATGACCTCATAGCGTCCGGGCGGCAGCTCGACCGGATCGCCCTGTGCGCGTACGGAATTTGCCGCTTGCTCGCCAAGTGCCGCTCCCTCCAAATCGGACAGTCGGGCGCTGGCGTAACGGGCCACGCCGTCGGCGCCATCGAGGCGGGCGATGCCGTCCATGGCCGAGTCTGTCGCGGCGGCGGTCAGCTGCTGGCCGGCCGAGTTGAGGTAGAAGCCGGACCAGGTGGCGGTGCGGCAGTAGCCGGCGGTCACCAAGCCCCCGGCGGCCTGGACGAAGTCCTGGACCAGGGCCGCCCTGTCAGCTGGCGTGCAGTCACGGGTGTCTTCGTCCACAATGGACTGCTCGTGCAGCGAGGTGGGCGCGGTGATCCCGGGCCAGCCCGGGTCGAGCGGTGCCAGCGGCAGCATCGCGCCGGCCCGTTGCGCCAGCGCTTCCGCGTCGGTCTGGGTGGTCGAGACGGAGACCGTGCGGCCCTCGTGGTGCACGCGCAACCCGACCCGGATCGTGTCCTCGTCGACGTTCTGGTGGATGAACGAGTTCGCAAAGCGGGTAAGCGCGGACTGGATGCGGTCCACCTTCACCTCGATCTGCGCACCCGGCATCGCCTTGATCGCGGCGTCGAGGACCTGTGCGGTGAGTTCGCTTGTCATGACCGCACCCCCACCCGGACGTTGCGAAAGCGCGCCGGCGCGGCCGGATGCCCGGTATGACCGGTCTGACTCGGCTGGCCCTTGCCACAGTTTGGCGTTCCCCACGCGACTATCTCGCTGGAGAGCATGTCCATCGAGCTCCAGAAGCGGGGGCCGATCCCGGTGTAGGTGGGGTTGCGCAACATGCGGCCCAACTTGCCGTTCTTCACCTCGTATCCGATCTCGCAGCCGAATTGGAAGTTCAACCGTTTGTCGTCGATCGACCACGAGCGGTTGTTCTCCATGAAGACACCGTCATCCGTGCTCGCGATAATCTCGTCGAGCGTATGCGGACCGGGCTCCAGACCCACATTGGTCATCCGGACCATCGGCAGCCGGGCAAAACCGTCGGCGCGCACGCTTCCGCCATAATCGAGGCCCGCCGCGGCGGCCGAGTCGCGTCCCGCGAGGACGCCGACCCAGGTGCCGTTGCGCACGGCGTACCTCTTCTCGGCGGGGGTGCCTTCATCGTCGAAACCGAAGCTGCCCAGGGCGCCCGGGATGGAGGGATCGATGGTGATGTTCATGAGCTCGGAGCCGTACTTGAGGCTGCCCAGCTGCGCCAGGTCAAGCCAGGAGGTTCCGGCGAAAGCGGCTTCCCAGCCCAGAATCCGGTCGAGTTCGATGGCGTGCCCCACCGACTCGTGGATCTGCAGGCACATCTGCTCGCCGCCCAGGATGAGATTTGTCTCCCCGGCGGGGCACAGCGGCGCCGTGAGCAAGGCGCGCGCCTCCTCCGCGACGCGGGGAGCATGGCCGAGCAGGTCTAGTGAGTGCACCAATTCCCAGCCGCGGGTGCCGTACTGGCCGCGCCCGGCCGGGTAGGAGCGGCGCTGGGTTTGGCCGTCGCCGATAGTGGTGGCCTGGATTCCCGCCCCGCATTCCCGGATCCGCTGGTCGATGCGGTGGCCCTCGCTGGAGACGAACCACTTCTCGGTATCCCAGATCTGGTAGAGCGACTCGGCGAGGTCGGCGCCGTGCTCTTGCATCAACCTGGTTGTCGCGACCAGGAGGTCTCCCTTGTCGGCCAGGGCCACCCCGATCGGGTCGATCTCGCAATCGCTTGCCCAGCTCGCGGTGCTGACCTGGCTCTTGATCAGGTCGAGTGCCGGGCCGGCCACACTCGCGCTGGCCTTGGCGATCTCGGCGGCGCGGCGGCCCGCGTGTCTGGCTGCCTGGTCAGACATATCCGGTACCGCGAAAAAGCCCCAACTGGAACCAACGAGCGCTCTGACGCCCAGGCCGGCCGACTCATCCGAGGTCAGCTCGTCGACTTCGCCGTTGCGGGCGGTCATGGACTCATACCTGCGGTGCATGACGCGCGCGTCCGCGTAGCGCGCCCCCGCATCCAAAGCAGCCGATACGGCCGCCTCGGCCGTGCCGAAGAAAGTCATGGCGAAACCCTAGCCCCTCGGCTCTTGCGAAAAATTCCTTCATGCCTGACGCTGTGCGCGATCACTTGGACGACTGATCGGGGAAGCGACCCTAGCCATTGGGGTGATTTCCTGTTGCGTTACCGAAGGGAAACCTAATTCGGTCAACCCGCTTGCCACCCTCGGGCGTCCAGGTGCAGAAGGATTCCTTCGCATAGGAGCGGAGCGGCAGGGGTACATGAACACAACGATCGAGGATCCGCCCTACCTTCGGGTGGTTGATCTGAAGGTGCGCTTTGACACCGACGATGGCCAGGTGCGCGCCGTCGAGGGCGTCAACTTTACTGTTCGCAAGGGGCAAACCCTGGGCATTGTGGGCGAATCGGGCTCTGGCAAGAGCGTGACCTCGCTGTCCATCATGGGGCTGCACGACGCACGGCGCACCCGAATTTCAGGCGAGATCCACCTGGGCGGCCGTCAGCTGGTTGGCATGCCAGAACCGGCGCTGCGCAAGCTGCGTGGCTCGGACATGGCGATGATCTTCCAGGACCCGCTCTCCGCCCTGCACCCCTATTACACGGTCGGCAAGCAGCTGGTCGAGGCCTACCAGGTGCACCATCCCGACGCGAGCCGCGCCGAGGCGCGCAAGCGCGCGGTCGACATGCTGGGGCGCGTTGGCATCCCGCAACCGGACAGGCGCTTCAGCTCCTACCCGCACGAGTTCTCCGGCGGCATGCGGCAGCGGGTGATGATCGCTATGGCGCTGATGAACGACCCGGCGCTGCTCATCGCCGACGAGCCGACCACGGCGCTCGATGTGACAGTCCAGGCCCAGATCCTTGACCTGCTGGAAGACCTGCAGCGCGAGTTCAACTCGGCCGTCATCCTGATCACCCACGACATGGGCGTGGTCGCCCAGGTCGCCGACGACGTACTGGTCATGTACGCGGGCCGGGTCATCGAATACGGCACGGTGGAGCAGGTGCTCCGCGAGGCGCACCACCCCTATACCTGGGGCCTGCTGGCCAGCATCCCGAGCCTGCACGGCGACGCCGAGGTAGACCTCAAGCCCATCAAGGGCAATCCGCCCAGCCTCATCAACGTGCCGACCGGCTGCGCGTTCCACCCGCGGTGCGCCTACGCGCTCGTCCCGGGCGCCTGCGTGGACGTCGTGCCGGACCTGCTGGAGCTGTCGTCCCGCAACGGGCACAAGGTCGCCTGTCATCTGCCGGAGTCGCGGCGGGTGCGCACCTACGAAGAGGACATCGCACACGTGGGAGTCGCACAATGACCATTCCAATGGCTCAGGAGCTGGTGCCGTCACAGCGGCAGGGTCAGCCCCTGCTTCAGGTACGCGGCCTGGTCAAGCATTTCCCCATCCGGCAGGGCTCTTTCGGCGCTAAGGCCACGGTGCGGGCTGTCGACGGCGTCGATTTCGACGTGGCGGTGGGCGAGACGCTCGGCCTGGTGGGCGAGTCGGGCTGTGGCAAGACGACCACGGGCCGGATGCTGGTCAAGCTGCTCGACGCGACCGCGGGCTCCATCGTTTTCGAGGGGCGCGACATCACCAAGGCCAGCCGGGAGGAGATGCGCCCGCTTCGGCAGGACCTGCAGATCATCTTCCAGGACCCGTATTCGTCGCTGAACCCGCGGCACACGGTCGGCAAGATTGTGGCGATGCCGTTGGTGGTCAACGGCATCAAGCCGCCCGGCGGGCTCAAGGCCAAGGTGCAGGATCTGCTGGATCTGGTCGGCCTGAACCCCGAGCACTACAACCGCTTCCCGCACGAGTTCTCCGGCGGCCAGCGCCAGCGCATCGGGATAGCCCGAGCGCTTGCCTTGCGCCCCAAGCTGATCGTTGCCGATGAGCCGGTCTCCGCACTCGATGTCTCGATCCAGGCCCAGGTCATCAACCTGCTGCGCAATTTGCAGAAGGAGCTGGATCTGGCGTTCGTCTTCATCGCCCACGATCTCGCGGTGGTGCGCCACTTCAGCCAGCGCATCGCGGTGATGTATCTGGGCAAGATTGTGGAAGTGGGCAGTCGCGAGGAGATCTACGAGCGGCCGTCGCATCCCTATACCCGGGCGCTGCTTTCCGCGGTACCAGACGTGGCCAAGCTTGGCGCGGGCCGGATCCGCCTCACCGGCGATGTGCCGACCCCGCTGGACCCGCCCTCCGGTTGCCGTTTCCGCACCAGATGCTGGAAGGCGCAGCCCATTTGCGCTACCGAGGAACCGGCCCTGCTGCCCATGGCCGGCGGTTCCGTTGCGGCATGTCACTTCCCAGAGACGGGAGCACTGCGATGACAGCGCAGCTCACCACCACCGAGGAGATTCACCCCGTCGAGCCCGATGCGGTGCTGCCACGCAAGTTCGTGGGCCGTTCACCCGGTCAGATCGCGTGGGCCCGGCTCAAGGCCGACCGCACGGCGATGGTCTGCATGGTGATTGTTGGCGCCACCATCCTCGTCGGCATGTTCGCGCCGGTGGTTTCGTGGCTCTACGGCGTCTCGCCGGACGAGACCTTCACCAGCTTGCTCACCGGTGACGCGGTGCCGAAGGGTTATCTCGGCGGGCTTTCCGGCGATCACTGGCTCGGACTGGAGCCCAGGCTCGGCCGGGACCTGATGATGCAGGTGGTGTACGGAATCCGTACCTCGCTGACGATCGCCTTCCTCGCCGCCATCCTGAGCACCGTGCTCGGCGTGGTGATGGGCGTGGTGGCCGGTTACCTCGGCGGCTGGGTCGACAACGTCATCGGCTGGATCGTCGACATGCTGCTCGCCTTGCCGTTCATCATCTTCGCGCTCGCCGCGATGCCCGCCATCCAGGCCGCGGTTTACACGCCGCGCGAGGCGCCCTCGCCGTTCTTCAAGATGGTGACTCTGGTCATCGTGTTCACCGTCTTCGGCTGGGTGGGAACCGCCCGCCTGGTCAGAGGTCAGGTGCTTTCGTTGCGGGAGAAGGAATATGTCGAGGCCGCGCGCGCTGCGGGCGCGGGCACGATGCACATCCTCTTCAAGCAGCTGCTGCCGAACCTGTGGGCGCCCATTCTGGTGACCTTCTCGCTGGCGGTTCCGGGCTTCATCACCGCCGAAGGCGCGCTGGGCTTCCTCACCATCGGCATTGTCGAGCCCACACCGGACCTGGGCCGGATGATCTCGCAGAGCTCGAACTGGCTTTCCGCCGACCCGATGTACTTCATGGTCCCGGCCGGCACGCTGTTCCTTCTCGTTCTTACCTTCAACCTCTTCGGCGATGCGGTCCGTGACGCGCTCGACCCGAAGACGCGCCGATAGGAGTCACTCATGCTGCGGTTTGTCGTGATGCGACTGTTGCGGGCGGTCTCGGTTCTGATCGTCACCAGCGTTGTCACCTTCTCCATGTTCTTCGCCCTGCCGGCCGATCCTGCGCTTGCCTTGTGCGGCAAGAGCTGTGACACCACCAAGTACGAGCGGGTGAAGCACACGCTCGGCCTGGACGAGCCGTTGGTGAACCAGTACGGCGACTACATGAAGGGCATCTTCGTCGGACGTGACCTTTCCGCCATCGCGGGTGGGAAGTTCTGCGAAGCGCCCTGTCTCGGGTACTCCTTCGAGCAGGGGGAGCTGGTGACCGACGCGCTCAAGCGCACCTACCCGATTACGTTGAGCCTCATCATTCCCGCCTTCATCCTGTACCTGACGTTCGGGATCGGCTTAGGAGTGCTGGCGGCGCTGAAACGCGGGCGGGCGATGGACAAGTTCGCGGTGGGACTTTCCCTCGTCGGCGCCTCCAGTCAGATCTTCACCATCGGGTTCATCCTCGTCTTCATCTTCCTTGTCACACTCAGGATTTCGCCTCCACCCAGCTATACCCCGCTCACCGAGGATCCCTTGAAATGGGCGTCCGGACTATGGATGGGCTGGGTGGCCCTGGGCTTCGTGAGCATGGCCATCCATACCCGGCTGTCGCGGGCGCAGATGCTCGAAACCCTGTCGGAGGATTTCGTTCGTACGGCTCGCGCCAAGGGTTTGTCGATGCGCAAGGTTTACGGCAAGCACGCGCTGCGTGCCGCGCTGACACCGATGGTGACCCAGGGCGGGCTGGAAATCGGAACTCTGCTCGGCGGCGCCGTCATCACCGAGACCACCACGAGCGTCAACGGCGTTGGCTCGCTTGCGGTTGCCGCGGCCCGGTCCGGTGACCTGGCGGTGGTGATGGCCACCGTGCTCATCTCGGCGGTGTTCGTGGTCGGTTTCGTCATTATCGTCGATGTGCTTTACGCCGTAATCGATCCGCGGGTGAAGCTGAGCTAACCGACAAACACCCGAAACCCAATCTGTGCCCCGGGGCTTATGACGCGGGGTAGGCGAAGCTTTCCTTCGATACGTAAGTCAAGACCTGAAAGTTATTGTCACCAAATAGAGACATTCGCGTTGTGCGGCCGTAACAGCCAATGCGAAGGGTAAAGGTAAGCACACTTAGCAATCTGGAGGTTTCACCTATGCGACGCAGGTTCGCAATGGTGGCACTCACGGCAATGACGGTCGTCGTTGGTATGAGTGCCTGCACGAAGGTGGAAGACAACGGCAACAGTGCCACGCCTTCCAAGTCCACCCAGGAGGGTGGTATTTCGAAAGACCCAGCGGACTCGAAGGGCCCCGCGCCGGAGATCGCTGGCGCGAAGAAGGGCGGCACGGCCTACATCCTGCGCCGCAACGACTTCTCGCACCTTGACCCCAGCCGCCAGTACTCGGTGACGGCGATGGCCCTCGGCCAGCTGTACTACCGCACGCTGACCACCTTCAAGGACCTGGGCAACAACAAGCTGCTCCTCGTGGGTGACCTCGCCGAAGACACCGGCAAGGACGTCAAGGGCGACTGCAAGACCTGGGAATACAAGATCAAGAAGGGCATCAAGTACGAGGACGGCACCGAGGTGAAGGCGGCTGACATCGCCTACGGTGTGACTCGTATGTTCAACGACGCCCTCGTCGGTGGACCCACTTACATGATGGAGTGGCTCGCGGACACCCCGCAGTACACCAGCGTTTTCGACCACGCCAAGCCGGAGAACAAGGACAAGCTTGCCCCCGGTATCACCGTTGTCGACGACTACACGGTGAAGTTCGACTTCAAGAAGGCGCACTGCGAGGTTCCCTACGCCTTCAACCTGCCCTTCGGCGTTCCGGTGCCGAAGGCCAAGGACACCGGCACGAACTACGACCTTGCCCCGGTCTCGACCGGCCCTTACAAGATCACCAAGTTCACCAAGGGCTCTGAGATCATCCTTGAGCGCAACACCAACTGGGACCCGAACACGGACCCGATCCGTCACGCTTACCCGGACAAGTTCCACGTGAAGCTCGGCATCGCGACCGCCACCGTGACCCAGCGTCTCATCGCTGACGTCGGCGACGACCAGTTCGCGTTCACCTCCGGCATCGACCCGGCGCAGGTTTCCTCGATCGCGTCCAACGCGGCTCTGCAGAACCGGATCATCTCTGAGATCACGCCGTTCATGTTCTACATGTGGATCAACAACCAGCGGGTGAAGGACCTCAAGGTTCGCCAGGCTCTGAACTGGGCCATCGACCGTGACGCCTACATCAAGTCGCTCGGTGGCGACAAGCTCGGCACGCCGGGCACCACGCTGCTGTCGCCGCTGACCATCGGTTACGAGGCCTACGACGCCTACCCGGGCGGCCCGACGGGCAACCCGACCAAGGCCAAGGAGCTCCTCGGTGGCGCCACCCCCGAGCTGGTGCTCGCACACGGTGACGACCCGGACGCGCAGACCCAGGCGGTGGCGATCAAGACCGGTCTGGAGAAGGCCGGCTTCAAGATCACGCTGGTGGCGACCCCGGCCGACTCGTTCCTTGACAAGATCGGTGAGAAGAACAACCCGTGGGACCTGTACGTGAGCGGCTGGGCGGCTGACTGGCCGTCGGGCGCGAGCACGCTGCCGGTTCTCTGGGATGGCCGCACCATCAAGGACGCCAACAACCAGGACTACCCGTACTTCAACAACGACGACGTGAACAAGGAGTTCGACCGCATCAACGCGCTGCCGGACTCCGCCGCCGCCGCGAAGGCGTGGGCCGCTCTGGACAAGAAGCTCATGACCGAGTTCGCTCCCTGCGTTCCGCTGACGTTCGACCGTGACTACCTCGTCTACGGCTCGAAGGTGGGCGGTCTGTTCGAGAGTGACGTGCTCGGCACGGTGGCGTTCGTGAACGTCCACCTCAAGTGAAGTAACCAGCAATAGACAGGCCCGGGTGCTCAGCACCCGGGCCTGTTGCTTTCTATATCACGGCTCTGAGAAAGGCCTGCGCCGTTTCGTTGTCCACTTTGGACATCGTGATTGTTGTTTCGGGTACCGGCCCAAGCTCGTGGCGCGCATAGACCTCGCTTTCGCTTTCGCGTGGCCCCAGATAGCGCTCCGCCACCGGAACCGGGATTTCGGCCCAGTCCCAGGGGGTCACGGCCACCGCCGCCTGAACGGCGTCCGGGCGGCGCGAGGCGAGCGCGAGCGCCAGCCAGCCGCCGTAACCCTCGCCCATCGCGGCGACCCTTCGCAGATCGAGATCCGGGTGTTTGTCGGCGGAGGCGCGCAGGCCGTCAATCTGGTCGGCCAGCGCGATATCCGCCAGCCGCCGATGCGTGACCTTCTCGAAACCCGGTGACACGCCTAGGGTTCCGCGCCCGTCGATGAGGACGACGGCGTAACCGGCCGCAGTCCAGTGGCGCGCGAAGGCAAAGCACTGGTTGTCCGCCCGCACCTGCTGCTGGGTCGGATCGCTGGGGAGCAGGAGCAGCACCGGCAGCCGCCGCCCGAAGACGTGGCCGGGTGGGTAGAGCACGGCCGAGGGCAGCTTGCGATCGGTGACCCTGTCCACGGTCGGCAGCGCGTTGGGACCCGGGACGTGGCCGGTTATCTCGGCCACCTCGGAACCCGCGTGCAGGACAACCCACTGCGTCGTGTCCTGGCTCCACGAACGGAAGCCGGTCACCACGGTGTCCCCCGCACAGGCCGCGGTGTGCCAGCCGGGCGCGGTGGTCAGCCGGTGCACCACCATCGCGCCGCTGGACGCGCCCCTGACCCGGTAGAGGTGCTGCTCGGCCGGCTCCGCTTCGCTCGCCTCGACCAGCAGATCGCCCAGCTCGCCCCCAGCCGCGCGCGGCCCAAGCCGCCCAACAACTCTGCGCACATAAAGGCTGGGCGGGGTAAGCAGGGTGCCATCGGCGAAAAGGCAGCGCGCGTCATAGCCGTCGTGGGCTATCTCGCCGCCGACCAGGACCCGGCCGTCGGCCAGATGCTTCGGCGTGCCCGGGATCGGGTTGACCCATCGGGGATCGGCCAGCTCGGCGTGCACCTGCGTCTCACCCGTACGGCGGTCGACCGCGAGGATCAGGCCGTGCGATTGGGAGCGGCGCAGGACGGTGATCAGGGGACTGCCGTCGGCCCACGAGACGATGCCGAGGTACGGGTAGATCTCCCTGTCCCAGTGCACGTCGACCCACCCGCCATCGAGGTCGAGCAGGTGCAGCGAAACCTGGTCGTGGTGCACACGGGCGGCGAGGATCGTCTCGCCGTCCGGGGCCCACCACCAACCGGCGTCGCGGCCGAAGTAGGTGCCGGAGTCGTCGAGCGCCCCCCAGCGCACCGCCTCCTCACCGGCCATCAGCTCGTCTGAGCCGTCTTCGCGGACCACGCGGATGGTGTCCCCGGCCAGGTAGGCGATGCGCCTTCCGGTCGGGTCGGGTTTGGCGGAGTGGGCCTGGCCCGCGGTGGCGAGCTTGCTCACCGAACCGCCCGCTTCCCGGCGGTGCAGCACACCATCGGCCAGCCACGTGACCACCCGGCCGGTACGGTCGGCCGCGTACTCCTCGACGCCCACACCCAGCAGCGTGACCTGCCCGCTGGGCACGTCACAGACGCGCAGTTCACCACCGCGCAGATGCCACACACGCATCCCGTCGGCGCTGACGGCGACCTCAGCCGCGGTCAACGCCAGCTCCTAGCAACGAAAGCCCCCATGAGCCGGATCGTATCGGCGCAGCGAGGGCCTACGTGGCCAAACGGGCTAGAGTGACGGAATGGCTCGCAGCATCCTGTTCGTTCACGCTCACCCCGACGACGAGTCGATCGGCACCGGCGCGACCATGGCTCACTACGCGGCCAGCGGCGCCCACGTGACGCTGGTGACGTGCACCCTGGGCGAGGAGGGCGAGATCCACGTTCCGGCGCTGGCCCAGCTGGAAGCGGCACAGGCCGACCAGCTCGGTGGCTACCGGTTCACCGAGCTTCGGGCCGCCTGCGCGGCGCTCGGCGTCGCGGACGTCCGTTTCCTTGGCGGGCCTGGAAAATATCGCGACTCGGGGATGATGGGCACGCCGGCCAACGAGCACCCGCGGGCGTTCTGGGGCGCCGATCTCGACGAGGCGGCCGCCTTCCTGGTGGAGATCATGCGCGAGACCAGGCCCCAGGTGATGGTGACCTACGACGCCAACGGCTTCTACGGCCACCCCGACCACATCCAGGCGCACCGGGTGGCGATGCGCGCCGCGGAGCTGGCCGGCGAGGACGCGCCCAAGAAGATCTACTGGACGGCGATGCCGCTGAGCGTGCTGAAGGCCGGGATAGAAGCCTTCGCCGAGTCGGAGAACAACCCGTTCGGCGACGTCACCGATATCAGCGAGTTCCCTTTCGGTACACCGGATGAAGACATCGCGGCATGCATCGACGGCTCGGACCATCACGACGCGAAGGTGGCCGCGCTGAAGGCACATGCCACCCAGATCCCCGAAACCTCTTGGCTCTACTCGATTGCGGGCAATTTCGGCCAAGAGTTCATGGGCGTGGAGTATTTCACGCTGGCCGTCGGCGAGCGCGGTCCCTCGAACGGCCCGTACAACTGGGAAGAAGATCTGTTTGCGGGTCTTTGATTTACTTTTGCGGCTATTCGGCATCGTGCTTTCGGTGCTGATGGCCGTCGGGTCGGCTGTGCTTGAGGCGACCGCCACGCCAGGATTTTGGGTCTATCCGGTGGTAGCTGCCATTGCAGGCAATGCTTTCCTGGTCTGGTTTGCACACTCTACTGTGGATAGATCGTGGGCGCCTTGGATCCCTGCCCTCGCCTGGTCTGCGACGATGATTGCCCTGGTAGGCGGCACGAGCGAGGGTGATCAGATCGCCAACTCGGTCACTGGATTGGCGACTTTCGCGGCTGGAGCACTGACTTTTTTCGTTGCCGTAGCGTTACGTCCCCGCTCTGATGACAGGCGAGCGCCGTTTTAGCGGGTGCGGTAGGTTGCGCTTCTACTGAAAACCCGATCACCTACGGGGAGAAACCCTTTATGGATATGCGCTTTGGGCGTTCGCTTCGGCGCGCCGGGGCAACTGCAGCCGTGTTCTTTGCCGCATCGGCGTTCGCGGCTCCGGCGGCCTTCGCCGCCGACACGACCTCCGACCTCGATGTGCAGCTGCAGGGTGTGACCCTCGCTGGCGGCGCAACCGAGAAGTCGGGTTCGTTCACTGTCACCAACAATGGTCCGCAGGCTGCGACCAATGTGGGTTTCAAGCTGGATGCTTCCGGTCTTGACGCCACCAAGGTGACTTTCGAGTTCGATGGCGGTGACTGCACCGAGGTCGCCAAGGTTTGGGACTGCGAGTACACCGGCACCATCGACGCCGGTGAGACCTGGGACAACTGGTACACCATCAAGCGCATTGGCGACGCCACGGGCGAGGTGGGCACCCTCAAGGTGACCGTTTCGCACGACCAGGACGAGAACACCGACAACAACTCCAAGTCCGCGGTCATTGAGCTCAGCAAGACCGTTGGCGTCGACCTGGTCGCCGACGCTGAGGACATCTATGTCACCAACGCCAGCCACGAGGTCCAGCACGGCCAGGCCGTGCAGCCGGGTGCGCAGACCGAGTTCATCATGTGGGTCGGCAACCAGGGCTCGGTGACCTCGGCGAACCAGAAGATCTGGATCAAGTTGCCGGAGCACGTCACGTTTGTCGGCAGCGAGCCTGACTGCGACTACGAGACCGGCGACACCGAGACCACTTGCAACTACTTCGGCAGCGTGCTCGAGGCCGACGACTTCGACAAGTTCTGGTTCGACGTCAAGATCGACGAGAGCGTGGCCGGCCCGGTCGTCCTGGGCGGCGGCAAGGTCGTCGTGGTGGACGTGCAGGTGGCTCCCGAGGCACGTGCCGCGGCGGCTGCGCCGACCAACCGCGCTTCGGTCAACAACGCCGACCGTGACGTGACCGACAACTCCGACGAGTTCGCTGCCTATGTCGCCAAGAAGGACGGCGGCCAGGGTGGCGGTCTCCCGGTGACCGGTGTTCAGATCAGTCTGATCGCCGGTATCGGTGGGGCTGCTGTTATCGGAGGTGGCGCGCTGCTCCTGCTCTCGCGCCGTCGCCGGGCCACGGTTGCCTGATCAACCCTGACTCACCCCTGAATGCGGGCCCCGGTTCACGCCGGGGCCCGTGTCTATTTCTGGCTCACCCAGTCGCCGCCCGAGGGCCGCAGGCCCGGCTTCCCCGCGCCTGCTTGACGGCGCGGCCCTGACCCAAGCCCCCGGCCCCCGGCCCCCGACCCAAGCCCCCGGCCCCCGGCCCCGACCCAAGCCCCCGGCCCCCGACCCAAGCCCCCGGCCCACCCCTGGGCGCCGCAGCCGCTTATGCGGCGGGCGCGCCAAAGTGCGCTTCATCTCATCAAAATGGGCGTGTCGGGCATATCCGGCTAATCTAGCGATCTATGCGACGATGGAGTTGGCTGGCCGCTGGAATCAGCGCGGCGCTGGTGTTCACCCTGGGCGGTGCGGCCGCCGCCTACGCGGCCTACCCCGATGTCCCCCACCACGTGACTGTGCTCGGCATCGAGATCGGCGGGAAGTCCAAGGCGGGTGCCAAGCGAGCCCTCAACGAAGGCCTCGCGAAGCGGGCCGGGGACCTGGCTCACCCGATGACCGTCAAGATCGAAGGCAAGGTGGCCACCATCCAGCCGGAGGATGTCGGCCTGGCCGTGGATGTCGACGCCACCGTGGGCAAGGCGGCCAAGGTTTGGCCGAACCCGATCACGGCGCTGTTCGGCCGCGCAGAGGTTCGGCCGGTGGTCTCCGTGGACGCCAAGCGTCTGGTGGCGGCACTCAAGCCGACCGCGGACGCGATCAGCACTCCCGCCACCCTTCCCGGCATCACCTTCGAAGGCACCACACCCAAGCCGATCTACCCGGTGACCGGGCGCGGGCTGGACGCGCAACGGGCGGCTGAAGCCGTGCGCAACGCCTGGCTCCACGAAACCGAAGCGGTCGTGCCGATCGCCGACATCGTTCCGGTGAGCACCGCGGCCGACGTGGACGCGATGATGGCCGAGCTGGCGCTGCCGGCCGTGGCCGGGCCGGTGACCATCCAGACCGAGAAAGGCCCGCTGACCGCGACCCCGCAGCAGATCGCGGCGAGCCTGGTCATCACCTCCGACGAGTCGGGAAAGCTGACCCCGCACGTGGACGAGGCGGCTCTGCGGGCGGCGTTGAAGTCCGAATTGGACAAGGTGGAGGTGCATCCCCGCAACGCCACCGTGGGCGACGGCCAGATCGTCGCCAGCTCGGCCGGCACCCTGCTCGACACCGCCGCGCTGGCCACCGATCTGCTGCCGGTGCTGGCCAAGCCGAGCCCGCGGGAGGTGTCCGCGGCGATCAAGCCGGTCGAGGCCGCGACCACCACGGCCGAACTCGCCGCGCTGGGCATCAAGGAGCAGGTGTCGACGTTCACCACCTCGTTCTCCGGTGGCCTCAGCTCGCCGCGCAGCATCAACATCATCACCGGCGCCAAGAAGGTCGACGGCGCGCTGGTCAAGCCCGGAGAAACCTTCTCCCTCAACGGTTACACCGGCCCCCGCGGTTACGCCGAGGGATACCAGGACGCCCCGATCATCATGAACGGCAAGCTGACCCCGGGTGTGGGCGGTGGCATGTCGCAGTTCACCACCACCCTGTTCAACGCCGCCTACTATGCGGGGCTTGAGGATGTGGAGCACCAGCCGCACACCATCTACTTCTCGACCTACCCGTCGGTCATCGAGTCAACGATCTTCTATCCGAACCTGGACCTGAAGTTCCGGAACAACACGCCCTACGGGATCCTCATCGATACGTCTTACACCGAAGACTCATTGACGATCAGCATGTGGTCGACCAAGGTGTATGACAGCGTCACCACCGAGTGGGGCGCCAAGCGAAACTGGGAAGAACCTGAGACGGTCACCGTCCCCGCCGGTCCGGGCTGTATAGCCCGAGAGGGTGGCAAGGGCTTCGCCCAGGACGCCTGGCGGATCTTCCACAAGGAGGGTAAAGAGGTGCAGCGGGAGAAGTTCTCGTGGCGCTACGATGCTGAACCACGCGTGACCTGTGGGACGCCAAAGTCCCAGTAGGACTTAGGAGTTTCAATGAAAGATTTCATCCTGCGGTGGCGGGAGGTCGGCATCGTCGCCCTCGTCCTCTTCGCGATCAATGTCGCTGGCCGGGTGGTGGCCGCCAAGTTGATCAAATCGGAGAACCAGCAGGTGCTGGAGGACAGGCAGTCGCTGGCCGGGTTCATCACGCTGGGCACGATCTTCCTCGTGTACTTCGGGCTCACGCTCTACTGGGGCCGCAAGCGCACCATGTGGAAGGTCTGCACCGAGCTCGGCTTCGCCGGTGTCATCAGCTGCGTGCTGGCAATCTTCGTCGGGCCGCTGATCATCGGGGAGTCCCCGTTCAAGGGCGGTGCCGGTGCCTTCTTCGCGCAGATCTGGCTGTGGGCAGGCATGGCCATCGGCGGGGTGTTCCTCGGCTATGTCGGGCTCATCTCCTTCACCGCCGACTACAAGTCGCGCCAGCTGAAGGCCTACGTCGATCGCGCTAAGGCTCAGCCGCGGCGCGTGTAGCGCGTGTACCAGTGGTGCGCGCGGAAGCCGAGCGAGTCGTAGAGAGCTAGGGCTGCCGTGTTGTTGTCCGAAACCTGAAGGAACGCACGCGTCGCCCCCAGCTCCTGCGCCCACCGCGCCAGCGCGCCGATGGCCGATCGGGCCAGCCCGCGGCGGCGTGCGACTTCGGCCGTCTCGATGAAGGTGAGCCCCAGCCAACGGCTCGTGACCGTGCCGCGTGCCATGCCAAGCAAAACGCCGCTTTCTTGGTACCCAGCAAAAGCTAGCTGAGGCACAGCGGTGAGCACGTGGGCCGCGGCGGCCGGCAACACCCCACGCCTGCCCTTGATCATTTCGAGCATCTGCTCGCTCGGCCTGTCGGCGAGGGTGAACTCGGCACCGGCTGGGGTGGCCGCCACCAGATCGGGAAGGTCGATGGCCCGCACCAGCACGCTCTGACCCGGCGCCCAGCCAAGGTCGGTCAGCCGCCGCGCGACCGGCCGGCCCAGCGGCAGCGGAACGTCGAACTGCGCGGGAAGCCCGTGCTGGTCGTAGAAGGCGACCACCGCGGCGACCGCCTCCGAGAACGGCAGACCCGGGTCGCCCAGCGGCAGCGCGCTATTGGCCCGGCCGGTGAACCCCTCAGACGCGCGCAGCTGCCACTCGCCCAGCTGTTTGACGACCACGGCCGGCATCGCCTGTGCGGCAGCGCGCTCCAACCCGGCGAGATCGGGGATACGCTTACTTCGATGGACCTCATCGAGTGGAACGCGAATCTTGCCTCGTAAGGTCGCGACCGTGAGATGTGTCTCGGAAAGCTCGGTCAACTCGCCCAGAATGTCCGTGAAGCGGGTGCCGACCCGCCTGCGTACGACCACCCGAGAACCCAGATCACGGTTATCCAACACTGAGTACCCACCTCCCGCACCGGGATACTAGGCTGCACCTCGTATAAACGCGTGGAAGGACGACCCGTGACCTACATCATCGCCGAGCCGTGCGTGGACTTGCTGGACAAGGCCTGCATAGAAGAGTGCCCGGTCGACTGCATTTATGAGGGCAACCGGATGCTCTACATCCACCCGGATGAATGCGTGGACTGTGGGGCCTGTGAGCCCGTCTGTCCGGTTGAGGCCATCTTCTACGAAGATGACGTGCCGGAGCAGTGGAAGGACTTCACAGACGCGAACTATCGCTTCTTCGACGACCTCGGCTCGCCTGGCGGCGCTTCGAAGGTCGGCAAGATCGACGCGGACGCGGCTTTCGTGGCGGCCCTTCCTCCGAAGGAAACAGAGCACTGAGCCAGCTCGTTTCGGCCGGCCTGCCAGACTTCCCCTGGGATCTGCTGGAGCCGGCCAAGGCAAAGGCGGCCGCACACGCCGACGGCTTAGTCGACCTGTCGATGGGCACGCCCGTCGATTCAGTACCCGAGGTGGTGCAACGCGCCCTGGCACAGGCTGCTGATGCGCCGGGCTACCCGCTCACCTCGGGCACGCCTGCCCTGCGGGCGGCCATCACCGCCTGGGTCACCCGCGCCTGCGCGGCGGCCCCGGGCTTCGGGGTGTTGCCGTCGATCGGGTCCAAGGAGCTGGTGGCGTGGCTGCCCACGCTGCTCGGGTTGGGGCCGGGGGACACCGTCGTCCTCCCTGAGGTCTGCTACCCGACCTACGAGGTGGGCGCTCGCCTGGTGGGCGCCACCGTTCTTCGCACGCTTTCCGGCGACCCCCGGCTGGTCTGGATCAATTCGCCGTCGAACCCGACCGGCGAGGTGCTGGCGCCTTCGCGGCTGGCCGAGATCCTGCGCTGGGCGCGGGAGCGCGGTGCCATCGTGGCCAGCGACGAGTGCTATCTGAGTCTGCCTTGGACAAAGGAGCCGGTTTCCGTGCTCTCCCTGTGCGAGGGCGACTACACGGGCGTGCTCGCGCTGCATTCGCTTTCCAAGCGCTCCAACCTTGCCGGGTACAGGGCGGGGTTCGTGGCCGGGGACCCGGCTCTGATCCAAGAGCTGCTCGCGGTTCGCAAACACACCGGGATGATCATACCCGCGCCGGTACAGGCGGCGATGATCGCGGCGCTCGGCGACGAGTCGCATGTGGACGCCCAGCGCGCCCGCTATGGCGCGCGCCGCGAAATCCTGCTGGCCGCGCTGACCAAGGCCGGCTTTCAGGTCGAGCATTCCGAGGCGGGGCTCTACTTCTGGGCCACCCGCGGCGAAGACTGCTGGGAGACCGTCGACTGGTTCGCCCAGCGCGGCATCCTGGTCGCCCCGGGCACCTTCTACGGCCCGGCCGGGCATCGCCACGTCCGGGTGGCGCTCACTGCCAGCGACGAAAGGGTCGAAGCCGCGGCGGACAGGTTGGCTTAATCTGGGGACATGTATGTCGCGAAGGTGAAGGTCGAGAACATCCGGGGGTTCCACGACGCCCGGAAGGTAGGCCTCAACCTTCCTGCCGCGCCGGGCTGGTGTGTCCTGATCGGACCGAACGGCTCCGGCCGCACCACCCTCCTGCAGTCCATCGCGCTGGCCATCGGCGGGCCCTCCTTCGCGCCTGCCTTCGTCACCGGCGCGGCCTGGGTCAGCGCGGGCAAGGAGCGCGGCGGCATCGAAGTCGACCTGGTGCCGGGGGAGCAGGACAGGTTCGCGCGCGGATCGGCAACGCCCGAGGGGCACATCTTCGCCGACCTCGTGGTCACCGCTTCGGGGGTGTCAGTCGACAGCAACGTCGGGCGCAGCGGGCCGTGGCAGGAGAACCCGGTCGGATGGTTCGCCGTGGGCTACGGCGCCTATCGGCGTCCCGCTGCCGCGGCCGCACGCCCGCAGCCACGCCTGGCCGGCCTTTTCCGCGCCGACTCCACGCTCTCCGAAACCGTGACTTCGGCCGCGGTTTCGCTTATCCGCGATGGCCTGCTGCCCGAGGACCACACCGTCGAAGCCGACTCGGAGGGCCTCTGGGTGACCCGAGCCGGGGTGCGGCTCGCATTGCGCGATCTGGGAGATGGCTACCGCAACCTCATCGCGCTCGTCCTCGACCTGGTGCGCCAGCTGCACGCCGCGGGCCTGACCGCCGAAACCGCGACCGGCGTGGTGCTGCTGGACGAGGTGGAGGCCCACCTCACGCTCGAGTGGCAGCAGTGGATCGGCGGCTGGCTGCTCGCCCACTTTCCCGGCCTGCAATTCATCGTCAGCACCAACAGTCCCTACGTCTGCCAAGCGGCCACGCCCGGTGGTCTCCTCTCCCTGTCCGGCCCGCCGCGGGTGGTCGACGGCGACCTCTACGAGCGGGTCGTGCACGGCAGCGCCGAGGACGTGGCGCTCTCCGAGCTGTTCGGGCTCGAAAGTGCTTATCCGCCAAGGGCTCGGCGGCTGCGCCAGGAGCTGGTCGAGCTGGAGGTGCGGGTGCTTGACGGGGATGCCAGCGAGGTGCAGCTGGCCAGGTACAGGGAGCTGCAGGAGCTGCTCGTCAGCTCGCCAACCGCGCGAGCGGCGGAGATCGCGGCCAGGCTGCGGCGCCGATAGCGATGATCTACATCCGACGGCTTCCTCTGGCAGTTCCGCTGGCGGACCAGCTCAACCTGCTCACCAGCGTCCTCGTCGGCCACGGCGCCGACGCCCGCAAACACGCACGCGACCTGTGGAACCGCAGCCGCCAGCCGCGACGCGAGCTGCGTGAGACGCTCAACCGGATGGCGCCGGGATACCAGCGCTGCATGTACTGCGGTGACAGCGAAGGCACCAGCGTCGACCATTTCGAGCCCATCGCTCGCAACCCGGTGCGCACCTTCGACTGGCTCAACCATCTGCTGGCCTGCTCGTTCTGCAACAGCAGCCAGAAGGGCAGCCGGTTCCCGGTCGATGAGGAAGGGCAGGCCCTGCTGATCGACCCGACCATCGAGGATCCTTTCGACCACCTGGTGTTGAGCCTGTCCGCGGGCGAGTACAGGGCCCGCACCCGCAAAGGCACCGAAACCATCGCGGTGCTGGGCCTGAACCGTGCCGTCCTGGTCGCCGGGCGTCAGCACGCGAGAGCCGTTATCGGGCAAGCCCTGCGCCAATGGTTCGCCGGCGACCGAGCCGAGCGCATCCGCCAGATCCGCACCATACGCATGCAGCCGCTGGCCGACGTCTACCAGGCGATGATCCGGTACGCGGTGGCCCCCGGTGCTCAGCACCTTTTCGCCACCGAGCCGGACCTGCTGGAAATCCTCCGCGACCCCGAGCTTCAGGAAATGTAGAGCCCTCTAATCGTTGGCGTGCAGGGCGGCGTTGAGGGTGATGCCGGTGCCGCTGCGCGGGCGGGCTTCCAGGGCGCCGGTCACGGAGTTGCGCAGGAACAACACATTGTCCACACCGGACAGCGCGCTGGCTTTGACGATCTCGCCGGTCTCGACCAGGGTGACCTTCGAGCCCGAGGTGACGTAGCAGCCGGCCTCGACGACGCAGTCGTTGCCCAGGGCTATGCCGATGCCGGCGTTCGCGCCGACGAGGCTGCGCTCGCCCACCGAGATGACGATCTGACCGCCGCCGGAGAGGGTGCCCATGATGGAGGCGCCCGCGCCGATGTCCGAACCCTCGCCCACGACGACGCCCGAGGAGATGCTGCCCTCGACCATCGAGGTGCCCAGGGTGCCGGCGTTGAAGTTGACGAAACCCTTCTGCATCACCGTCGTGCCGGAGGCCAGATGCGCGCCCAGCCGCACCCGGTCGGCGTCGGCGATCCTTACCCCGGAGGGGACGACATAGTCGGTCATGCGGGGGAACTTGTCGACGCCGTAGACGGCAAGGTGGCGGCCGGCGGCGCGTTCGATGAGGCGCAGCTCGTCGACTCGTTCCGGCGGGCACGGCCCGGCGCTGGTCCAGGCGACGTTGGCCAGCAAGCCGAACACGCCGTCGAGGTTGGCCTGGTGCGGCTGGATCAGCCGGTGGGAGAGCAGGTGCAGCCGAAGATAGGCGTCCGCGGTGCTCGCCGGCGGCTGGGCGAGAGAGTCGATGATCGTCTCGATCGGTTCCACGCGCAGCCCGGGCAGGGCCGGCTCGGCCGTCTTCAGCGGCGGGTGGCCGGTTTCCGGGTTTCCAAGGCCAAGGTGTGGGTACCAGACATCGAGCAGCTGTGATTCATGGACGGTCGCGAGGCCGGAGCCCCAGGCGGGCTGGTCAAGACGCATGGAAAGTAGGCTACCGGCATGAGTTCTCCGCTTACGCCGCAGGTGCTGGCCGATCCGGTCGCGCTCACCCGGGCCCTGGTCGACATCGAGTCGGTCTCCCGCAACGAGAAGGAGATCGCCGACGCCGTCGAGGCGGTGCTCGCGCCATTGCCGCATCTGAGTGTGCAGCGGATGGGCAACACCTTGATCGCGCGTACCGATCTCGGGCGAGGGCAGCGTGTCGTGCTGGCCGGACACCTTGACACCGTGCCGATCGCGGACAACTTTCCGTCCACAGTGGACGCTCAGCGGATCTGGGGCTGTGGCTCGGCGGACATGAAGGCAGGCACCGCGCTGGCGCTGCACTTCGCCGTGACCGCACCCGAGCCGAAGTACGACGTGACCTACTTCTTCTACGATTGCGAGGAGATCGAGCACGAGTTCAACGGCCTGAACAAGGTTGCCGCGACCCATCCTGAGCTGTTGCAGGCCGACTTCGCCGTGTTGCTGGAGCCGACGTTCGGGATTGTCGAGGCGGGGTGCCAGGGCACCATGCGGGCCAGGATCCGGCTCACCGGGCGGCGGGCCCACTCGGCGCGCTCCTGGCTCGGGGTCAACGCGATCCACGCGGCGGGTGAGGTGCTCTCCCGCCTGGCCGCCTACCAGGCGCGCGAGGTGGAGATCGACGGCTGCCTGTTCCGGGAGGGGCTCAACGCGGTGAGGATAAAGGGCGGCGTGGCCGGCAACGTGGTCCCTGACCTGTGCGAGATCGAGGTCAACTTCCGTTTCGCTCCAGATCGGAGCGTGGAGCAGGCAACTGCCCACCTTTCCGAGGTATTCGACGGGTACGAGATAGAAATCGCCGATTCAGCCCCGGCTGCCATGCCGGGCCTGGGCGCGGCCGCCGCGAAGGGTTTCATCGCAGCAGTAGGCACCGCGCCCAGGGCCAAACTCGGCTGGACCGACGTGTCTCGCTTTGCGGCGCTTGGGATCCCGGCGCTGAACTACGGGCCGGGCGATCCGAACCTCGCGCACACTCGCGAGGAGCACGTGGAGATTGAAAAGATCGAGGCCGGCGCGCAGGTGCTAGGACGTTGGCTCGTCGGATGAAACGGACTCGGCCTCGGCGAGCGCGGTGGCAACCGCGATGCGACGGGCGGTCACCAGGGCGCGGATGCGCTGGCGCATAGCTTGGCGCTGACGATGAAGGTCAGAACGGTTAGTCACAGTGATCGCCCCCTCCACTTGCCCCATTAGTGGTCGATGCTGCTTGTATGACGCCTCAGCTTCTCTCGAGGTTGCGACATTTTCATGTGAGTTAGCTGTACGGCGGCTTGTCCGGCCAAACGATCCTGCGAGGCTAGGGTTATGGGCATGACGCATAGCGACCGAAGGCCTGAGCGGCACCGCGGGCCGGTGACCCTGCGCCGCGAGGCTGTCTCGTCAGGAACCGCAGACCAGGCCCTTCTCGACTCGGCCGGACGTCCGGATTGGAAGGTTCGGGACGCCTGGCGCACGCTGCGCATTCTCAGCGAGTTCGTCGAGGGTTTCGATACGCTCAGTGATCTCCCCCCGGCGGTGAGCGTTTTCGGCTCTGCGCGAAGCGCCCCCGATTCGGCCGAGTGCGACCTGGCTCGCCGGCTCGGCCACGCTCTGGCCAAAGCGGGCTACGCGGTCATCACCGGCGGCGGGCCGGGCGTGATGGAGGCCGCGAACAGAGGCTGCACCGAAGGCGGTGGCCTGTCGGTCGGGCTGGGCATTGAGCTTCCCTTTGAACAGAGCGTCAACGAGTGGGTCGATGTGGGCATCGACTTTCGCTACTTCTTCGCGCGCAAGACCATGTTTGTCAAATATGCGCAGGCGTTCGTCGTCCTGCCGGGCGGGTTCGGCACCATGGACGAGCTGTTCGAGGCGCTGACCCTGGTCCAAACCGGCAAGGTGACGCGTTTCCCGGTGGTGCTGATGGGCGTCGGCTACTGGTCTGGCCTGCTGGAATGGATGCGCACCACGATGGCCACCCGCGGCATGATCTCGCTGGAAGACCTGGAGATGCTGCTGGTGACCGACGACGTGAACGAAGCTGTGAAGCACATTTTGGAGTCGGACCTGTCGCCCCCTCGTGGTGAAATGGCGCCATGACGAGCGGCCGTCAGTGGAGGTTGGTCCGGGCCGGGGCCCGCGATCACCCGCCGCTGACCCCTGACCCGGTGCAGCGGCAGGTGATTGCGCACGTGCGCGGCCCGCTGCTGGTGCGCGGGGCGGCCGGCTCGGGCAAGACCAGCACCCTGATCGAGGCTGTGGCGCAGCGGGTGGCGCAGGGGGTTGACCCGCAGCGCATCCTGGTGCTTACCTTCGGGCGGCGTGGCGCGCAAGAGCTACGCGAGCGCCTCGAGGCTCGGGTCAGCCGGGAAAACGTCACCTCCGAGCCTTTGGTGCGCACGTTTCCTGGCTACGCCTTCGGTCTGCTGCGGCGGGCCTCCACGCTGCTCGGTGACCCGCCACCTCGGCTGCTGACCGCGCCCGAGCAAGACCTTGTCATTCGCGAGCTGCTGCCCGGCGACGCCGGGTGGCCACACCATCTTGCGCCGGCTCTTGGCACCCGCGCCTTCGCCGAGCAGTTGCGCGATCTGTTCCTGCGCGCCGCCGAGCGTGGGGTGACCGCCGACGATCCGCTGTGGTCGACGCGCGACGACTGGGTCGCCGCGGCCCGGTTCATGCGCGAATACGAGCAGGTCATGGCGTTGCGCGACGCCTCAACCCGGGGCTCGGCGGGCTATGACCCGGCCGAGCTGGTCCGGGCGGCCACCTATCTGCTCGACACCGAGCCGGGCCTGCTGCGCTCCGAGCAAGACCGGGTGGAGTTCCTCTATGTCGACGAGCTGGCCGACACCGACCCCGCGCAAATCGAGCTGCTGCAACGGGTGGCGACCGGCAAGGCGCTGATCGCCTTCGGCGACGCCGACTCGTCCACGTTCGCGTTCCGGGGCGCCGATCCCACCATCATGCGCACCTTTCCCGATGTCTTCCCCGGCGCGGCCATGGTCGAGCTGGGCATCCGGCATCGTGGCCGGCCCCGGGTCGAGGCCTATGCGTTGCGCAGCAGGGCAAGCGAGGCCGCCTATGTGGCGCAGCGCTTGCGCCAGGCCCACCTCGCCGAGGGCGTGCCCTGGTCGGGCATGGCGGTCATCATGCGTTCGGCAAGCAACCAGCTGGCCACCTACGAGCGGGCGCTGCGCCAGGCCGGCATTCCGACACTGGTGCACGCCGAGGATCTTCCGGTCCATCTGCAGCCCGCGGTGAAACCTTTCCTCCTCCTGCTGCGCTGCGCCCTCGACCCCGCGCAGCTGACCGAGGAGAACGCCGTCGCACTGCTTCACTCCCCGCTGGGCGGCGCCGACCCACTCGCCGAACGCAAGCTGCGCCAAGGCTTGCGGGCTCTGGCCGGCCCGGAATACTCCTCCGGCGAGCTGATCGTCTCGGCCTTGAACGATCCGGCCGAGCTGGTGGCGCTGGAAAGGCGATGGGCCGAGCCTGCCGCCCGGGTGGCGAAACTGCTTGCGGTGGCGAGGGAGACCGCGTCCGGCAGCGCCGAAGAGGTGCTCTGGGCGGTGTGGCGAGAAAGCGGGCTGGCCGAGCGGTGGGCCGCGCTGGCCACACGTCCCTCGATCGGCGTTGACCAACAACGCCGGGCTGAGACCGCCGATCGCGATCTCGATGCCATCATGGTGCTCTTCGACGCCGCCGCCCGCTTCACCGATCGGCTTCCCGGCGCACGGGTCGACACCTTCCTCGAACATGTTGCCGCCCAACAACTTCCGGCCGACTCGCTCGCGGGCAGCGGTGACCGGGGTGAGGCCGTGCGGTTGCTGACCGCCCACGCGGCCAAGGGCCAGGAGTGGGAATTGGTGATGGTCTCCGGTGTCCAGGAGGGGGTCTGGCCCGACCTTCGCTTGCGCGGCAGCCTCCTCGGGTCCGAGCAGCTGGTCGACGAGGTGTCGCAGCGCGCGGCTCCGGGCGCGGTGGCGCAACGGGTGGCTCAGACCACGGCGCTGTTGCGCGAGGAGCGCCGCCTGTTCCACGTAGCGACCACCCGAGCCCGCCGCTGCGTCATCGCCACCGCGGTCGACTCGAGCGCGGTGGGCGGCGCAGATGGCGAGGAGCGGCCAAGCCGCTTCCTCCACGAGCTTCTCCGCCAAGCCGCCGACCCACCACCAGCAGACCCAACCCCACCACCGACCGTCGGCCCACCCGGCCCCGGCCCCGGCCCAAGCGGAGGTGCGGGTGGCGGCACCGGCCCGAGCGGCACTGGCCCGAGCGGCACTGGCCTGAGCGGCACTGGCCTGAGCGGCACTGGCCTGAGCGGCACTGGCCTGAGCGGCACTGG
>NZ_BONY01000085.1 GCF_016862955.1 Rhizocola hellebori
CGAAAGTCATTCTTGGCGACTTATGGCTGTTATAGCGACCATAAGTCGCCAAGAATGCGATTCCTGAACGGCTCGGCAGAGCGGTGCGCAGGGCGCGGCAGCGCGGCAGAAACCGTGTGGCGAAAGGTGCTGCGGCGAGGCTGCGCGGTGGCACGGTGTGGCGAAAGGTGCTGCAGCGAGGCGGCATGGTGGCGAGGCAGGGCGGTGTGGTGAAAGTGCCGTGCGGCGCGCCGGTGTGGTGTGTTAGCCGACTAGGCGGCGGGCTGCTACTACCTCGTCGCCGAAGACGAGGATGCGGATCTGGCCGTCGGGCGCGTTGGCCAGGGTGGCGCGGATTCCGGCGCTGCGTAAGTGCTCCTTGATGAGGAGCGCGTCGGCGTGGGTGCGGGAAACTGCCGCGGTGGCCAGCAGGCCGTAGTCGTCTGCGATGCAGTCGGCCAGGCGGGTTGGTTCTACGCGAGTGGGTTTGAGCGCCCTTACGGGCGCTGGTGGTGGTGCTGCACCACCGCGAAGGCTCCGATGCAGGATTGCGGCCAGCATCGCCATCATGACCAACGCGATCAACGGACCGAGTGCCATGGGCACATCTTGACATTCCGACAGGTCTTCGCGAATGGTTTCACTCTTCTGCCTGACCAAGATACCGACGCTGAGCGCTGGGTTAGGGGTCGTTAAGGTTGGGGGCATGGCGAAGAAGCTTTCGGTTGTCGGTGCCGGACTGATGGGCGCGGGGATAGCACAGGTGGCGGCCCAGGCCGGTTGGCAGGTCACACTGCGCGATCTTGATGAGGCGGCGACGAAGCGGGGTTTGGACGGGATCCGCAGCTCGCTGGAGAAGTTCGCGTCGAAAGGGGCGATCAGCGCCGAAGATGCGGAGGCGGCGGTCGGCCGGATCACGGCGACCACCGAGCTTGAGGCGGCCGCCGAGGCCGACATCGTGATCGAGGCGGTCTACGAGAAGCTGGAGATCAAGCAGGAGGTCTTCCGCGCGCTTGACCGGATCTGCAAGCCCGAAGCCGTGCTCGGGACGAACACGAGCGCCATCCCGATCACCCAGATCGCGTCGGTCACCCAGCGGCCGGAGCAGGTGGTGGGCACGCATTTCTTTTCGCCGGTGCCCATGATGAAGCTCTGTGAACTGGTCAGAGGTCACCGCACGAGCGACGAAACCCTAGCGGCCGCAAAGGAATTCGCCGAAGAGATCGGCAAGACGTGCATCGTGGTGAACCGCGACATCGCCGGTTTCGTCACCACGCGGCTGATCGCGGCGCTGGTGGTGGAGGCGGTCAAGCTGGTCGAGTCGGGTGTGGTGAGCCCGGAAGACCTCGACGTGGCCTGCAAGCTGGGCTTCGGCCACAAGATGGGCCCGCTGGCGACCACGGATCTGACCGGGGTCGACATCCTGATGCACGCGGCTAAGAACATCTACACCGACACCGGCGATCCGAAGTTCTTCCCGCCCGAGCTGCTCCAGCGGATGGTGACCGCCGGAGAGCTCGGACGCAAGTCGGGCAAGGGTTTCTACGAGTACTAGCCATCTCTCTTGGTTGTCCAGCGGAAGAAGACCAGGCACAGCACGAGTCCGATGACGCACCATGCGCTTAGGACGAGTGCTGTCTTGCCCAGCTCCCAGGAGGCCGCGACCTCGTTGGCCGCAAAGGAATCCGGGAGGAAGACCGAGCGCAGGCCCTGGGTGGTCCACTTCAGCGGGAAGATCGCGGCCAGCTGCTGCATCCAGGTGGGCAGCTTGCTGTATTCGAAGAAGACTCCGGAAATGAACTGGAGCACCAGCGCGACCGGGGTGACCACGGCCGGCGCGGAACGCCCGGTGCGGGCGACGGTGGAGAAGGCGATTCCGAGCAGGGTGAACGAAATCAGGCTCAGAATGGTGACCCAGACGAAGGTCCACCACTTCTGGCCGGTGCTGGGCAGGCTGATGCCGTAGAACGTGGTGGCCACGATCAGCAGCAGAACCGTGGCGAGCACCGCCAGCGCGGCCACCGAAACCACCTTGCCGGCGAAGTAGACCCACTTCGGCATGGGCGTGCCCATGTAACGCTTCAGGACACCGCGGTCGCGCTCGATCGGGATGGTGATGGCGAGGTTCTGAAATGCGGTCGCCAGCAAACCCGAGGCGATCATGCCGGTCACGAAGTATTGGGAGAGGGTCACTTCGGGGGTCTGCCCGGGGTTCAGGACGATGTCCTGGAAGATCGAGCCGAAGATCACCATCAGCATGATCGGGAAGAGCAGCGTGAAGACGAGCGATTCCCGGGTCCTGAAGAACTGCTTGAGCTCTATGCCGCCTTGGGCGAGGGCGAGGTCCATCACGCGTCTCCAATCATCTTGAGGTAGACGTCCTCGAGCGTCGGCCGGGTCACCGTGAGGTCGGGGACCTCGCCGTGGAACTCGGCCGCGAGCCGCTGCACGACCTCGGTCGGGCGATCGGTCTCCTCGCTCCCGTCGCGCCAGGAAACCGTTGCGGTGGCGGTGTTTCTGCCACCGAGCAGGGCCGGTGTGGAGACCTCGAGCAGCTTGCCATGGTTGATGACGCCCACCCGGTCGGCCAGCTCCTCGGCCTCTTCGAGGTAGTGCGTCGTCAGCAGGATCGTCGTGCCCGCGCTCGCCAGCTGGCGGATCACTTCCCAGAACTCACGGCGCGCGGCCGGGTCGAAGCCGGTGGTCGGTTCGTCCAAAAACAACAGTTCCGGCTTGTTGACGATGCCCAGGGCCACATCGAGGCGTCGCTTCTGGCCACCGGAGAGGGTATGGGTGCGCGAGCCGGCCTTCTCGGTCAGGCCGACGCGTTCCACGACCTCGGTCGGGTCAGCCGCGTTGCGGTAGAAGCGCGCGAAATGGGTGACCACCTCCGCCACGGTGAGCTCGTCGAACTCGCCGGTGCCCTGCAGCACGATCCCGATGCGCTGCCGCCATTCGGCATCGCCCCGCTCGGGGTCGACACCGAGCACCTGTACCTTGCCTTCGTCACGCTTGCGGAAACCCTCAAGAATCTCCACCGTGGTCGTCTTGCCCGCGCCGTTGGGGCCAAGAAGCGCGAAGACTTCACCACGCTGGACAGTCAAATCCAGCCTGTCCACAGCCTTCATTCCGCCGTAGCTCTTGCGCAATCCGGTGACGCTGATCGCCGATTCGGTCACCTGGGCGAGTATACGGAGACAGGCAGTGAGAAGTTTCACCGGCTGAAGTTACCGATCGTTAACTTATCCTCAGGGTATGCAGCCTCGTCTGAACGAGCGGGACCGCCCGTGGGTCATGCGCACATACGCCGGTCATTCCAGCGCGGCGGCGACAAACGCGCTGTTCCGCCGGAACCTGGCCAAGGGGCAGACCGGGCTGTCGGTGGCTTTCGACCTGCCGACACAGACCGGCTACGACCCCGACCACGAGCTGGCCACGGGCGAGGTGGGGCGGGTCGGGGTCCCGGTTTCGCACGTCGGGGACATGCGGGCGCTTTTCGACGGCATCGACCTCGGCGCGGCCAACACCAGCATGACGATCAACGCGACCGCCATGTGGCTGCTGGCGCTCTACGCGACCGTGGCGCAGGAGCAGGGCGCGGCTTTGGACAAGCTGACCGGAACGACGCAGAACGACATTCTCAAGGAGTACCTCTCCCGCGGCACCTACATCTTCCCGCCCGGCCCATCGCTGCGGCTGACCACGGACGTGATCGCGTGGACGGTGCAGAACTGTCCACAGTGGAACCCGATCAACATCTGCTCGTACCACCTCCAGGAGGCGGGGGCGACGCCGGTGCAGGAGGTGGGTTTCGCGCTGGCCACCGCTATCGCGGTGCTCGACCGGGTGCCGCTGCCACCGGAGCGGATGGGCGAGGTGGTGCAACGGGTGTCCTTCTTCGTCAACTCCGGGGTGCGCTTCGTCGAGGAAATGGCGAAGATGCGTGCCTTCGGCCGGCTCTGGGACGAGATAACCCGGCAGCGTTACGGCGTCACCAACGACAAGCAGCGCAGGCTGCGCTATGGCGTGCAGGTGAACTCGCTGGGGCTGACCGAGGCGCAGCCGGAGAACAACGTGCAGCGCATCGTGCTGGAGATGCTGGGCGTCACCCTTTCGCGTGACGCTCGGGCCCGCGCGGTGCAGCTGCCCGCCTGGAACGAGGCGCTCGGCCTGCCCCGCCCCTGGGACCAGCAGTGGTCGCTTCGGCTCCAGCAGGTTCTTGCCTATGAGAGCGACCTTTTGGAGTACCCGGACCTGTTCGAGGGATCCCATGTGGTGGAGGCGCTCGTGGGCTCCATTGTGGAGGGCGCGCGGGCGGAGCTGGACAGGGTGCTGGAGATGGGCGGCGCGGTGGCGGCGGTCGAGTCCGGTTACCTGAAGAGCGCCCTGGTCGGCTCGCTGGCGGCGCGCAGGCAGCGGCTGGAGTCGGGCGAGGACGTGGTGGTCGGGGTCAACCGCTTCATCGAGACAGAAGCGTCTCCGCTGACCGGTGCCGGGGCCATCGAGATGATCAACCCGGCCGTGGAAAAGCATGCGGCCGAAGCGGTGCGCGAGTGGCGCTCACGACGTGACCCGCAGCGGGTGTCCGAAACGCTTGCGCGCCTTCGCGAGGAGGCCGAAGGCGAAACCAATCTGATGGCGGCCACCCTTGCCTGCGTGCGGGCCGGGGTGACGACCGGGGAATGGGCGGGCACGCTGCGCGAGGTGTTTGGCGAATATCGGGCCCCCACCGGGCTTTCCGCGGGGGTGTCGCCCGGGGGCGATGCCGCACTGGCCAAGGTTCGCGAGCGGGTCAAGGAAACCGCGCACGAGTTGGGCCGCGCGAAGCTGCGATTGCTCGTGGGCAAGCCGGGTTTGGACGGGCATTCCAATGGGGCCGAGCAGATCGCCGTCCGGGCCCGCGACGCGGGCTTCGAGGTGATCTATCAGGGGATCCGGTTGACGCCGGCCCAGATCGTGGCCGCCGCGGTGCAGGAGGACGTGGATCTGGTGGGGCTCTCGGTGCTTTCCGGAGCGCATCTGCTGGCTGTGCCCGCGGTGCTGGACGGGCTTCGCGAGGCAGGGCTGGCCGGCGTGCCGGTGGTGGTCGGCGGCATCATCCCGGAGGAAGACGCGGTCGTGCTTCGGGAAAGCGGGGTGGCGAGAGTGTTCACCCCCAAGGACTTCGGCCTCACCGACATCATGGACCAGTTGGTGTCGGTGGTGCGTGAAGTGAACTCACTAACCTAGGGCGACCCAGATCGCCGCGGTGGCAAGCATTCCGCCGATCACGAGCAGGCCGATGGCGCCCGGGTCGAGCCGGGCGGCGTAGCGGTGGTCAACCCAGCGGCGCGCCACCGGCAGCCCGGCCAGCGGGGCGATCAGCAGCAGGGGCCAGCCGATGAAGGTACCCAGAAAAGCGATAACGCAAGCGGCGGCCGCACCTGTGCCGAACAGCGCCGGTAACACGAAGGGCGGCAAGGGTTCGCCGCCTCTTCGCGCCCGCTCCACGCGGGCCGAGGCGCTGCCCAGCAGGGCGAGCGGGTCCTCGGCGGTGGTCGGTGCGGGCGTGGGGACAGGGCCCAACCGCCTTCCCCGGCGGCCGCGGACCCGCTTGAGGTCCTCCCAGACCCCGGCCGCGGCAAGGTCGGTCTGTGCCACCGTGCGCTGGGCGAGAGTCACCTCACCGGAGGCGACCGCCACCGCGTCTTCGGCGGCGGCGAGGTCGTGCTCGACCGCGGCGGAGGCGTCGGCATAGGACTCCTGCGCGGTTGCGTTCGCCGCCACGTGCCGCCGCGACGCGGCCACCAAATCGGCTACCAGCTCCCGATAGCGCGTCGCCGGAGAGGTCACGGCACCACCTCGTAGGGCATGATGATCTCGGCGTGGCTGTGCACGGCCTTGTCGAAATGCAGGGCGCGCTGTGCTCGCGGGTGCCAGGTGGGGCCGCCCGGTTTCGGGTAGAGCGCCGAAAGCTCGTTGCCGTGCACGTCCAGGGCGACCCAGGCCCCGATCGCATCGAAGCGGGCGCCGATGCCGCCCAGATCGTCGCGCAGCCGCGAAACCGTTCTCCACCAACCCATCAGGTGGGTACGCCGTTCCGGCCCCTTCGCGAGCATGACCCGCAGCAGCTCGTGTCCCCGTCCACTCAGGACAGACGCGGCCGCGTCGATGGCGAAGCCGAAGATGTAATGCGGCTTGTCACACGCCCAATCCTCAAGCAGGGCAAGCACATTTCCACTGTCGTGCCAGCTGGCCCCCGGAACGGAGGTCAGCAGGGACTTGGCGGCCGAGGTCGCGTCGTCGTCGAGGCACAGCACGCTGAACCGCGCGCTGCCGGGCGCATGCTGACGGGCCAGGGTAAGGCCGGCCGAAACCAGGATCGCGCAAGCATCCTCGGCCCGGCTGCCGAGCACCGCGAGGTTGCGGCCAGGGGCCCGGTTGAGGCGCAGCGTGGCCGGGCGTCCCGCGACATCGATGGTCTCGCCGAGCAGGGCCACCGCGCCCGTGCGGGCCAGCACCTCGGCCGCGGGAGGCGGTGGCAGCAAAGGAAACAGGGGAGGCACATCGCCGTCGAAGAGCCGGGGTGGCTCGCTGTCGGCGGGCCGCGCCTGCCACAGCTGATCCTGCAACGCCGTCCAGGTTGGACGGTCACCGGCATCGGGCAGCCGGACCACGGTGTTGGCCGAGACTACGCCGGAATCCGCGTTCACCACGGCATGGCAGCGCGGAATCAGCTCTGCCGCCAGGTTGGTCTCGGCCAGTACCCGCCGCGCCTTGGGCAGCGCGATCCGCAGCGTGAACTGGGCCACCAGCCCGGAGCGCCCCCACAGCGCCTCGATCCCGGCCACGTCCTGGCTGGCCAGCACCAGATGAATGCCCTGGGAACGGCCGCGGCGGGCCAGGTCTTCCAGCAGCGAAACGGCCTCGCTGGTCACCGCGTCCCGCGCCGCGAGCAGCACCTGGAATTCGTCAATCACCGCAACGATCCGTGGCCAGTGTCCGGCCGGATCCTCCTCGCGAAGCTCGGAAAGCTTGGTGGCGCCAAGTTTTTTCGCCGCGCCCGCCCGTCGTTTGAGCTCCTCGCTCAGGTGCCGCAGCAGCGCCAGCCCGAATTCGCGATCGGTGTTCACGTTGATGCCGACCAGTTTGACCTGCGGGAGCCAGCTCGGATCGCGGTTGCTCGGGGCGAACCGCGCGAACGACACCCCCTCCTTGAAGTCGAGCAGGTGCAGCTCCAGCTCGGCCGGGGGATAGCGGGTGGCAAGCGCGGCCAGCCACGCGTACAAGAGGTTGGTCTTGCCCGAACCTGAGGGCCCGCCGATCAGCGCGTGTGGCGGGTCGTCGCCCAGTACCAGCTCCACCAGACGGCCATCGGTGCCCTCGCCCACCGGGGCGCGCAGCGACTCGGCCGACGATTCCGACCACAGCTGGTCGGGCAGGAGCGCGGCGAACGGCACCGGTGGCGGGCCGGCGATGACCTGTTCGGCCAGCGACTTGCAGACCTCGGTGATCAGCGTCGAGCTCGGGCTGGGATCGAGTTTGACGGTCAGCTCGCCGGTGAGGCTGGTCTTCGCGATGCCCCTCGCGCCGATTTCTATCCGCTCCACGAGCGCGTCCGGGGGCAGGTCGATGCCGCGGCTGACCACGTGGACCCCGGCCGAGATCCCGGTGCGCACCACGCGATCCAGCTGCGCCCGCTGGGCGCTGGTGAGTTCGCTCGCGCTGTCGGCGAGCAGGACGGCCAGACGCCACGGCTCAGGCCTGCGGCCTGTCCGCAGCGCCAGCTCGGCCAGGTCGCGATAGGCGCCGGCGAGAACGTTTTCGTTGATGCGGCGGATGTGTTCCACCAGCTCGTCGAGCAGGGGGGTCAGGCCACCCGGGCCCAGGTACGAGACGAGCCCCGCCGGGGCGAGCGGGGCCAGCCCGGCCACGGCCCCGCCGAGCTGTCCCGGGTCGTAGATGCTGACGCGCAACGCCCCAGGCGCGGTCCCGGCCAGGGCGCGCAGGAGCAGCCCGCCCACCACACTGTCCACAGTGGACTCCGGGCCGCTCAGGTGAAGATGGGCCGCATCCAATAGTGGTACCAGAGCGGGGAAAGGCTCATCGGTGTCGACCGTGCCCAGCCGGAGCAGACCGGCGACCTCTGTGCCCGGCCCGGTTTGCGCGGTCCAGGTGGAGAAGTCGGTGCCGGCCGGGCCGGGCGCTGCCGCCTCGGCCAGCTCGCCGAGCGCTGTCAGCAGGGCGCGGGTCTCCCGCTGCCAGCGGGCCTGCGCCTCCTGGCAGGCCTCGTCACGGGTGACCACCAGGGCGGTCCGGCGGGCCGGGCTGGACCGCCGTACCGATTCCAGCTGGGTCGCGGCCGCCTGCCGTGCCGCGAGCGCGGCCGCCAGACCGGCGCGCGCCGCTTGCCTTGCCTCCGCGAGCTCGCGGCGAACCGCGCTGACCAGCCCGCGCGCGGGAGGGTGTTCCGGCGAAGACTTCATCAGGGCGTCGCTGGGCGCAATTCGTCCACTGCCGAACGGCGGCGTGCGGTGTCGGTGATGCGAAGCGCGGCCCGATGCGACCGTGCCCGGTCCGCGGCGCGCTGGGTGGCCTCGCCGGCCGCGGCCCGCTCCTGCTCGACGAGCGCGGACAGGTCTTCCGCGGTGCGGCCGGTGGCGCGCATCAGGCCTGCGACGAGCAGAGTACAGGCGGCCGCGATGTCGGCCGGGTGGCTTGGCTGGTTGCCGTGCCGCTGCGGCTGGGCGTGACAGACCCGCGCGATGATTTCCTCGGCCGGATCCGGGCGCAGGTTCGGCAACAGCTCGCTCAGCAAGGGCAGGGCTGCCCGCCTGACCCGGGCCAGATCCTCCAGCCGCGGCGGGTGGCCCGCGAGGTCGTTGGCCAGATGGCGCAGCAGCGGCGGGGCCACCGCGGCCAGGCCGAGCCCGACCGCCGGGCCGGCGGTGACCAGCTCCCGATGCAGGCGCCGGGTATCGGCTTCGAGCGCCGCAGTCACGCAGCGGCGCAGCAACTCCCCGCTCGAGCCGGCTCCGCCTTTGCGCTCGACCTCGTCGAAGCCGGAAAGCTGGCAGATCCGGGCGCTCCACCAATCGGTGAGCTGGCTGTCGATGCTTTCGGTGCGCTGCACCTGGCTTGGCACGGCCGGCATCCGGCTGTCCGGGTACGACTCCATCTGCACGCCGAGCGCCAGGCAGTAGTCGTCCATGCAGTCCTGCGCGACGCGCAGCGCCGCCGCCGCGTGGTCGAGATGGTTGGCCGCCACCCCCAGCCCGGGCAGCGCCACCGGGGTGGACGACTCGTGCAGCACCCAGGCCAGCAGGCCGCTCGCGGCTCGCATCCGCTCGGCCGCACCGGCTATCTCGGCCACGGGCAGCTGATCGCGGGTGGCGCGCAGCCGATCGGCGAGATCCTCAACAAGACTCATGGCTCTCAGCCCTCACAGCGTCGCGACGTAGGTCTCGGCCTGCTCGACCGCGTGCAGGGTCGCGGTCAGGCACTCCTGCAGTTCCGAGGCGGCTTGCGCGAGTGCGGCCTGAGCCGCCTGAACCGATTCGTGCCCAGATCCCTCGACCGCCGTCGCCAGGCTCAGCTGGGCCTCGCCCAGCTGATCGTTGGCCGAGCGGACGGCGATCTGACCCTCCTGCACGTGGAGCATCGCGGCATCTATGGCCGCCTTCACCTCGGCGACGCTGGCCACGGCACCTCCATAGGGGCAAGCTGAACTACAACCCCAGCGAGTATGCCGTTATGTCCGTTTCCCCAACCGTCGCCACGCCGTAATACTCACCGCAAGGGGGGTAGGGCGATGGTGTTGGTGCGGTCGAGGCGGCGTTGGCGGCGGCGTTTGCGCCAGCGGAAGAAGAGCCAGATCATCACGATCAAACAGACGATGATGAGGATCGGCACGATGATCGCTATTAGCGACAGGCCCGTGCTGGTGGCGTCCTCGGCGGTGGAGACGACCGGAGCGGCTACCCCGACGGTGGCCACGTTCATCACCGGGCGGGCCGTGGCTTTGGCCCCGTGCACGGTCAGGGAGATGATGACGCCTATCGCTATGGGGATCCAAAGCTTCTGGGTGAACAGATCGGCCGGATTTTCCACGGTTATGGTTTCCGACCCTGATCCCGCCGCGAAGGCCATGCCGCCGGCGGTGGGTCTGATGAAGGTCTGGACCACGTCGTTGACCGTGTCCACGGCCGGGATTTTGTCGGCCACGAACTCGATGGCGAGCAGGACGAACAGGATCGAAAGAACCCAGCCGTTGTCCAGCCAGGCCCAGGTGCCGGGAAGGGTGATCAGATCTGTGTATCGCGACAGTAGGCCGATGATGAGCAGGGGTATGTAGGCGTTGAGGCCCGCCGCGGTGGCCAGGCCGGTGCCAGTTAGCGCCTCTAACACATGACCCAGCATCGCACAGATGTATGCACTAAAGTCACGTCAATGCATTACAGCAGACTGGACAAAATAGTGGTCGACGTGGCGCCTGAAGATCATGACCAGGAGCTAGCGTTCTGGCAGGGCGCGCTGGGCCAGAGCATGCAACAATTCGAGCGTTTTCCCGAGTACCACGGCGTGCCGCTGGAAAAGCAGCAGATGGGCTTCCTCGTGCAGCGCCTCGGTGAGGGGCCGAGCCGGGTGCATCTGGACATTCACACCACCGATGTCGAAGCCGAGGTCGCGCGGCTGGAAAAGCTTGGCGCGAAAAGGCTTCGCGAAGTCAACTTCTGGTGCCTGATGGAGGACCCGGCGGGGATGCCGTTCTGTGTCATCGCCGACAAGGACCTCACCGAGGAGAACTCCCAGCGGTGGGAGTGAGCTGGGCTGGTGAGAGTCTGGTTAAAGTATCGCCATGTTCAAGCCGTCCGCCCGCGAGATCGCTCTCGTCAAGGCAGAGGGCGAGCAGCCTGAGATAGTCGATGACGACGACTATGATGTCTATGATGCGCCGGTACCCATCGCCTCGAGATGGAAGGCGTGGCTCGCGCTGGCCGGAGGCATCGTGGCCACCGGGCTCCTGGCCTGGACGGTGACCACCTTCCTGGATCCGCCCGCGCCCAACGCGAACAGGCCGGTGCCGATCGCCACCCTCGGCACCATGTCACCGGTGCCCAGACCGACCCAGCCCAGCCAGACCCCGCCCATGCAGAGCACGGTGCCCACGGTTCCCCGTGCTCTCCTGGTCGATCTGCGCGACCCCGAGACGCTGGGAGGAAGGGCGCGCAGCTCCGAGGAGAAGCCCGAGCCGGACAGCTACCTGAAGACCTTCACCGACGGCAAGCTGGTCTCGGGCGCCTATGGCGAGCCGAGCACCCACAATTTCGTGGTGATGACCGCGGTCACCTCCTCCCTGCTGGTCTACCCGGACACGCAGATCGACCTGCTGCTCAACCATCTGCAAACCGAAGACCCCAACCTGACCGACCTCCAGCCCGTCTACTCCGGCACCCTCGGTGGCCTGGCCAGCTGCGGCTCCTCCAAGTTCGCCGATGTGCCCAAAGCGGTCTGCGCCTGGGTCGGCGAGCAGAGCATGGGCGTGCTGGTCTGGATCGGAGTCCCGCTGGCGCAGGCGAAGGACGAGATGCTGACCCTGCGGGGCGAGATCGAAGTTCCGTTGGTGGGATGATCGCTTCCGGGGGTTCCTGGATGATTGACACACCGACGACGATCAAACGCACCTATTACGCGCTCCTGCTGGGCAACACGCTGGCCGCCTCGCTGATCTGGGGCATCAATACGATCTTCCTGCTGGATGCCGGGCTGTCCAACCTGGAGGCCTTCGCCGCGAACGCGTTCTTCACGGCCGGGATGGTGCTGTTCGAGGTACCCACCGGGATCGTCGCGGACATGTGGGGGAGACGCGCCTCGTTCCTGTTGGGGACGGTTACCCTCGCCGTGTCGACCTTGCTCTACGTGTGGCTGTGGCAGCTCGAGGCGCCGTTCTGGCAATGGGCCGTGGTTTCGGTGTTGCTGGGCCTGGGCTTCACCTTCTTCTCCGGCGCCACCGAGGCGTGGCTGGTGGATGCGTTGCAGGAGACCGGTTACGACGGCTCGCTGGAGGCGGTCTTCGGCCGTGGTCAGGTGATGACCGGGATCGCCATGCTGGCCGGATCGGTCGCCGGGGGATTTCTGGCGCAGGCCACCAACCTCGGCGTCCCCTTCCTGCTGCGGGCCGCCATCCTCCTGGTCATGTTCGGGGTGGCCTTCCTTCTCATGCGCGACATCGGGTTCACCCCGAAGCGCGACGGGCGGGTGGTGAGCGAGGTGAAGCGGATCGCCTCCGAGTCGATCGAGTACGGGTGGCGAATCCCGACCGTCAAATACCTGATGGTGGCCGGGGCGTTCACCGGCGGCGTGGGGATATACGTGTTCTACGCGCTGCAGCCCTATCTGCTTGACCTCTATGGGAATCCGCAGGCTTACGGCATCGCAGGCCTGGCCGCGGCCGTGCTGGCGGGCTCGAACATCGTGGGAGGCCTGTTCGCGGCGCGCGTGCGCAAGATGTTCCGGCTGCGCACCTCCGCGCTGTTGACCGCCGAGGTGGCGGGTGCGGCAGCCATCGTCCTGATGGGACTGCTGCAATACTTCTGGGTTGTTCTCGCGCTGGTCGTGTTGTCGGGGCTGATTCTGTCGGCGGCCACGCCTATCCGGCAGTCCTACCTCAACGGGCTGATCCCGTCGCAGCAGCGGGCCACCATCCTGTCCTTCGATTCCCTGATGTCCTCGACCGGTGGCGTGTTCGCACAACCCGCGCTGGGCCGGATAGCCGACGTTTGGGGCTACCCGGCCTCGTACCTCGTGTCGGGAGGTCTTTCCGCGCTGGCGATTCCGTTCGTGGCCAAGGCCCGCGCGCTGCGAGCCCCGGCGGATGCCGCGGTCGAGGGTTTGGCCGCTTAGATCAGGGGCAGCGTGACCGCGGCCGGAAGCGCGGGCAGGATCGCCCCGACCACCGCGGTCAGCCAGGCCGGTGCGGCCAGGCGGGTGAGGGTGGCTGTCCAGCCGGCCTGCCACGCCATGAGCACCGCGAAGAGGGGAACCACGAGCAGCAGGAAGCCCGGTGCCAGACCGGTCACGGCGGCACCGGTCAGCACCACCACCGCTATCCCGAAACCGGCGGCGGTGCGCCAGAAACGACCGCCGCACAGGCGAATCAGGCCATAGCTGAAGGTGGCGAAGCCGGCCACGGTCAGGGCGAGCAGCCACCAGCGCGGCCAGACCGGGACGGCGTGGGTGATGCCGAGGTGTAGCGGGATGGCGATGGCACTCAGCGCGTACCCAGCAAGGACTAAGAAAGCCACGGCAAGCCGCACCTTACTTCGGGGAGCGACCACCCGCGGCGCTGCTCTGTCGCCGCGCGCCACCAGCAGCAGGGCCAACCCGGCCAGGGCGGTGAAGGCCACGACGTAGTTGGTCACCGCGATCGGCATCCAGCCCATCGGAATCGCCGCGGCAATAGCCGCCGCGAGGACGCAAATCATTGCGGCCCAGAGCAACCCCAGCTTATGCGGAGCCGGCGCGGCGGCCGGCTCGGAAGCGGGGCGCAGCACCAGCTGTGCCAGTGGGGAAAACGCGAGCCCGAAGGCGGCGAGCAGGGCCACTCCGGCCAGGGCGCGATTGGCCGGTGCGGGCGCAGGGCCTTCGGGTGCGCCAAGCCAGGCCAGGATCTCGTCGTGGGTCTGCGCGGCGTAAAGGATCGAGATGTGCTCCACGCCTGGGACTTCGACCAGACGCCGATCGGGCGAAGCTTGCGCCGCGCTATGCGCTGCCTGGAGGAAACCTGGGAACTCGGCGGCGCCCACCAGTAGAAGCAGCCGGGCTGGACGATCGGCGGGAAGCTCGGACGCGCTGGGCAGGGAAATCGCTACCGTGGCAGCGATTTCCGGATGCGTTGCCGCGTAACGGGTTACCGCGCCCGCACCCATCGAGTGCCCGATCAGCGAGATGCGCTGCGGATCCACGTCGGGCAGCGAGCGCAGATGGCTCAAAGCCGTGTCCAAATTCGACATCAGCTGGGCGGGGCGGTTGGTGTTCGCGCCGTGCCCATTGAAGTCGAGCAGCACGACGACGAAACCGCGCCGGGCCAGGCTGTCCCCGAAACCGGCCATCAGCCTTGCCGATCCGGCAAAGCCGTGCGCGACCACCACGGCAGGCCGTAACCCGGCCGGCTGCGCCGTCGCACGCACCGTGCGCAGCGGGACACCGTCGACCGTGCTCTGCTCTGTCCGCAGGCCACTGTCGGCGTTGACCAGACCCCATCCGCCCAATGCGGTAAGACCGGCGGCGAGCACGGCCAGAACCCATCTCACGCTAGGAGGCTAGCCCCACCGGCCGATGGTGGACAGGTACTGTGCGGCTGTGCTGAGGATGCAACCGTGGGACCAGCTCGCGCGTCTTGGTTATGACCGGGTGTCTGACACGGGGGACGTTCATGCGCAATAGCGCTGGCAATATCAGAGTTTTGGGCAGATTGAGCACCTTGGCGCTGTGCGCTGTGCTGGCCGGCATCGTCGTTGCTGCCGCCGCGTTTCCGGTGGCTGCGATCTCGGGGCTGCTGGCCAAGGCCGGCGGCGAGGCCTTCGGGCAACTGCCCGACGAGTTGACCGTCAAGCGTTCTCCGCAGATCAGCTACGTCTTCGCCTCGGACAACACCACCCAGCTTGCGGCGGTTTACGACGAGAACCGGCGAGATCTGCCGCTGGCCGAGATTCCGGATGTCGTGCAGCAGGCGATCCTGGCCGCGGAGGATCAGAAGTTCTACGACCACAACGGGGTTGATGTCAAAGGCTTCGCCCGGGCCTTCATCGCCAACCAGAGCCAGGGTGAGGTGCAGCAGGGCGCGTCCACCATCACGATGCAGCTTGTCCGCATGTCGCTGACCTATTCGCTGGACACCAAGGCCCAAGAGGTCCTGGCCGCGACCGAGGACACCAACGCGCGCAAGCTCCGTGAGATTCGCTACGCGATCGCGCTCGAGCGGCGGATGAACAAGCAGCAGATCCTGGAGAACTACCTCAACACCGCGTTCTTCGGTAACCGGGCCTTCGGGATTTTCGCGGCAAGCCAGGTCTATTTCGACAAGCACCCCAAAGACCTGACCGTCAGCCAGGCCGCCTACCTCGCCGGGCTGGTGAAGTTTCCCAGCTCGACCGATGACGAGAAGGGCAAGCGGGCCGCGCTCGAGCGGCGTGACTACATCGTCACCGAAATGGCCAACCTCAAAAAGATCTCGCCGGAGCAGGCGGCCGCCGCCAAGGCTGAGAAGCTCGTCATCCTGTACAAGAAAACGCCCAACGGATGTGTGGACGTCAGCGCCAACCACTGGGGCTTCTTCTGCGACTACCTGCACCGCTGGTGGCTGCAGCAGGAGGTGTTCGGCCCGACCACGTATGACCGGGAAAGGCAGCTGCGGGCCGGTGGTTTCCGGATCCAGAGCACGCTCGACCTGACCACGCAGACCGCCGCCTACAACGCCGCCATCAAGCAGGCCCCGATCAACCTGCCGCAGGCGTTGCTGCTGGCCGGAATCGAGCCGGGCACCGGAAAGGTGCGGGCACTCGCGGCCAACCGAAACTTCAAACTCGACGACGACGAGGAGAACGGGCCTAACACCAACCCGAAGGCCCCGGCCGGGTCCAAGGGGTCCTACCCCAACACCACGAACCCTTTGCTATCAACCGATCCTTCCTTTCAGGGGTACCGGCCCGGCTCGGTCATGAAGATCTACACGCTGGTCGCCGCGCTGGAGAACGGGATCCCGCTCGATTACGTCATCAACACCCAGGCGCAGGCGCAGTCCAAGTACCCGTACAAGCTCGAGCCCACCTGCAACGGCATGTGGTGCCCGCCCAACAGCGCGGGCACGGCGATCGGCCCGCACAACATGTGGACGGCGTTCGGCTCGTCGGTGAACACCTACTTCGTGCCGCTGTTCGACACCGTCGGGGGCGACAAGGTGATCGATGTCGCCAAGCGGATGGGCGTGACGTTCTACGACGTGCCCGACGATCCCAATGACCGGCCGGGGACGGGCACGAAGGACGACGACTTCTACAGCTCGGTGGCGAATGCCAAAATCTGGTCGCCGTTCACCCTGGGCATCTCCACCCATCCGCCGCTGCAGATCGCGAACACCTTCGCCACGCTGGCCGCCGACGGCCTCTACTGCGCGCCTACCCCGATCGAGGCGATCTTCACGTTCAAGAACGAGAAGCTCGACATCGGTGGCAAGAACTGCACCCAGGTTATCGACCCCGAGGTGGCGCGGGCGGCCATCGACGCCGCGCGCTGCCCGGTCGGCGACTCGTCGACGGTCAGCAAGTGCCAAGGGGGCACCGCGCTGGACTCCCGCAAAATCATCGGTAAGCCGGTCGCGGGCAAGAGCGGCACCAGTGACAACGAGAGCACGGCCACGCTCACCATCACCACCAAACAGCTTGCCATTTCTGGGTTCTTGGTCGATCCGGATTGGCCGGACACCACGCAGAAGATGAAGCACAAGGGTGATCGCGGCATCAATCCGGCGGTGCAGATGGCGATGCGCGACGCGATGGCCGGCAAACCCTCGATTCAGTTCACCCCACCGAAGAATCAGAAGCTCATCACCGGTGTGCAGGCGAACATCCCGGTCTTTGCCCCTTGCGCCAGTGTCGGTGATGTGACCGCGGCCCTCAAGGGCGCCGGGTTCCGGGTTGAGGTCGCCAAGGGCACGGTCCCCTCGGTCTGCCCGGCAGGCTCGGTGGCCGCGACGAATCCGACGGTGAAGACGTTGCGCGGCGGGCTGGTGGTGATCCAGGTCAGCGATGGCAAGGGCCCATCGCCCGGCCCGTAGCGGAACCGGTCCGCCCCGGGTTTCGTCTCCTCGGGTATGAAAAGAGCACTACTGGTGGGCGTCACCGCACTGGCCCTGGCCGGATGCGGTGACGCTGCGCCGACCACGGCGGAGCCGTCCCTCAGCTGGCAGGAGCCGGCGAATTACGAATACACGGTCGCCTCGACCTGTGGCGAGCGCCTGCTCATCGGCACCTTCAAGATGACTGTGGCGCAGGGCAAGGTGACCGAGGTGGTGCGCAAGGACAACACGCTGCCCGAGGTGAAGCCGGAAAATTATCCCTCGCTAAAGGATCTGCTCGACGAATACCTGACCGCCAAGAAAAATGGCGCTCACCTGGCCAAACTCGAGACCGATCCGGCCGACGGCCATCCCACCAAGATAGATCTCGACCCGATCAAGAATGCCATCGACGACGAGGCGTGTTACCGCATCTCCAACTACACCCCGAGGAGCTAGGGTGTCTCGGTGCGTTTGGTAATCGCTCGATGCTCTGTTGACTATGCCGGTCGTCTCGCGGCCCACCTTCCCCTCGCCACCCGTTTGATCATGGTGAAGGCGGACGGGTCGGTCTCCATTCACGCCGACGATCGCGCTTACAAGCCGCTGAACTGGATGAGCCCGCCGTGCAAACTCCAGGAAGCACCCGGCGTCTGGAAGGTGATCAACAAGGCGGGCGAGGAGCTGCGCATCACGCTGGAGGAGATCTTCCAGGACACGTCCTTCGAGCTTGGCGTCGACCCCGGGCTGCAGAAGGACGGTGTGGAGGCACACCTTCAGGAGTTGCTCGCCGCCTCGCCGCACGTGTTCGGCGAGGGCTTCACGCTGGTGCGGCGCGAATACATGACCGCGATCGGGCCGGTCGACCTGCTGTGCCGCGATGCCAAGAGCGCCCATGTGGCGGTCGAGGTGAAACGGCGCGGCGAGATCGACGGTGTCGAGCAGCTGACCCGGTACCTGGAGCTGATGAACCGCGATCCACTGCTCGCCCCGGTCTCGGGCATCTTCGCCGCGCAGGAGATCAAGCCACAGGCCCGGGTGCTGGCCGAGGACAGGGGCATCCGGTGCGTGGTGGTCGACTACGACATGCTGCGCGGGATCGAGAGAGACGAGCTCACCCTCTTCTAAGCCGCCTTCTGCGCATAGCGGGACGACTCCCGAAGCCATTCGAGGTGGCCGCGCGGGGTGGCCAGAAAGGTGACCGCCACCCGGCTCACGTCGCAGGCCGTGCGCCGGTCGAGGCCGAGACTGTCGAAAGTGGACGGCAGGAAGCGGGCCGCGTGGTGCATGTCGAGCATGCGCCGGGCGATCCGCTCCCGGACCCGGGCGGCGGCGCTTGCCCGGCTGACACCGAGCGCGTGCGCGATGACCAGAACGAAGTTGTGGATGTCCCCGCGCGCCGATTCCCGTTGCACCGAAGCGAGGTCGTTGCACCAGCCGACCACGTCGTTGCACGCGTCGACCAGAGCTCGCCAGGCCGGCGACTGGGCGAGCCGCCACGGAACATCGACCCGCAGCATGGCCTCGGGCAGCAGCAACACCATGGCCCCGTTGGTAATCCGGCGCAGCTGAACGAACTCGGCCGGGGTCGGGACCCGGCTCGATTGCCGGTTGGCCGCCTCGATCAGGCTGCCGCGCCAATGCTCACGCAGGCCGATGCGGAATCGATGTGTCCACTGTGGCCCCACTCTCGGCGCGGTTTGCCGCCACAGTCCCGCGAAGGCCTCATCTCCGCCGCGCGGGTAGCGCTGAGTGGGCGAGCGGTCGACGGTGGCGAGCAGGTCGCGGTAGCGGCGGTTGAGACGGGCCGTGTCGCTGCCGAGCGGGCCGTCGTCGCGCTGATCGTCGAAGTCGGCGAACCAGCCGATCCACTGTCCAAACAGGACTGCGGTCGCCAGATCCGACTCCGGCAGCGCGCGCGAGGCCATCGCCGCGAAGCGCGCGCCGGAGTCGGGAGCGAGAGCATCGTGCAGGCGCGGCTCAAAAGGATGCCGCCGGCACGGGGCATCCAGGCCTTCGATCGCCTCCAAACTGCCCAGGTGAATCGTCACAGCGGTCCGAAGAGGAGGTTGCCACGGGCTTGCGGGTCGGCGCTGGTGTAGTACTCCCGTGCCGCCTCGACCAGCTCCTCGACCGAGATCTGGCCGTCGCCGGAACGGTCGAGCGCGGCGAAAGCGGTTTCTATGTTCTCCGCGGACGTGCCGAAGGCGATCTGCATCGTGCGGAACTCGGCCGGTCCGAGGCGGCCGTCGTTGTCAATGTCGGTCAGCTTGGCCACGGCCTGCGCGACGGGCCGGAACGAGACGTCGAAGGCATCGCTCTTGATATAGGCGGAGATCATCGCGTCCCGGAACTCGGCTGGCGACAGAGCATCATCGCGCTCGATTTTGGCGTCCGCGGCGAGCCGGTTCCAGAAGGTGTCGAACCCGTCGAGCACCTCCTTGCCCTTGGCCGAGGTTGGCGACTGGCCGAAGCCCAGGATCATCCGGGAGCCGAGGCCGATGAGGTCGTCGCGCTCGAGCTGGCCGTTGTTGCTGACATCGAGTTGGTCGAAGGCTCTGTCCAGCTTGCGGATCTGCAATTCCGTGGTCATGACCTTTTAGGTATCACGGCGGGGATCGCCGTCGCGGCGATATGGAAATTATTTCAGCTCCAGGCCCTTTTCCAGATGCGCTAGGGCAGAATCCACCAGCTCCGGTAGCGACTCCTTGCCATCGCTTGCCGCCCAACGGGTTATCGCCGGAATCAACGCGCCCACATAGGCGCCGGCGAAGACCTGCACCTCGTAGTCGCCGATGTCGCGGCGATAGCGGCGGGCGGCGGCTTCGGCCACCACATTCGCCATGCCGAATTGGTTGCTCAGCGCGCGGGCGCGGATCGCGGGGACCTCAAGCTGAAGTTTGGTGCGCTGGAGAAGCTGGCCTTGCTCGGTGGGGTAGATCTGTGCGAAGGCGGTGCGCATGGCTTCGCGCATCGCCGCCACCGGCCCCAGCGAGGCGGGCTGCCCCAGGAACAGCTCGATGAGCAGCGGGTCGTACTCGTCCTCGATGACGACATCCTCCTTCGTAGCGAAGTACCGGAAGAAGGTGCTCGGCGAAATCTCGGCGGCCTCGGCGATCTGATCGACGGTGGTGGCGTCGTAACCCTGCTCGGCGAACAATCTCAGGGCGTGGTCCTGGATGGTTCGCCGAGTCTTGGCCTTCTTGCGCTCACGCAACCCGGGCGAGGTCATGTTCCGATTCTCGCACCACGCCGGGCTCGGGCGTGCGGGGCAGGAACAGGGCGACCAGGATCGCGCCCAGCATCGCCGCGCCCGCGCCGGTCAGCAGAACGGCCTCCATCCCCGCCTGGAAGGCGTGCTTGGCCTGCTCGAACAGGGCCGGGTCGGGCAGCGCCGCGGCGGCGACAATCGACTCCCGGGCGGCTGCCGGGGCATCGGCCGGGAGCTGGGCACGGTAGACCGAGCTGAGCAGGCTGCCCAGACCCGCGACGGCGAAGGCGCCCGCGACCTGACGCAGCGTCTGTACCAGGCCCGAGCCAGCCCCGCTGCGATGCTCGGGCAGCGTGGCGAGCACCACGTCCATGGCCGGGACCATGGCAAAGCCCAGCCCGAGCCCGATCACGGTGAGCCAGATCGAGGTGTTCGCGATCAGCGTGCCCAGCCCGAAGCCGCCCGAGAGCAGGAGCATCCCGGTGGCGATGGTGGTGGGGGCGCCGAGCTTCGCGCAGACCTTGGGCGCGAGCCGCCCCGCCACCGCCAGCCCGAGGATCAGTGGTATCAACCGGATTCCGGTCTGCAGCGCGCTGAGCCCGGTGACCGCCTGCAGGGAGAGCGGGAGCACGAACAGCAGGCCCATCAGCGCGAGTGAAGCGAGCACGGTGGCGAGCGTTCCCCAGGCGAAGGTGCGGTTGCCCAGCAGGCTGAGGTCGACCAGCGGCTGGGCGCGCCGCAGATTGCGCAGCGTGAAGAGTCCAATCAGGACGATCCCGAAACCGAGGCACGCCAGCACCACCGGGCTGCCCCAGCCGCGGGTCGGTGCCTCGATCACGCCGTAGACCAGCAGGCCCAGACCGAAGACGGAGAAGATGACGCTTAGCGGATCCAGCTTTTGCGCGTGCGGATCCTTGGATTCGGGCAGCAGCACCGCCGCCGCTACGAAAGCCACCAGCACCACCGGGATGTTGATGAGCAGAACCGAGCCCCACCAATAGTTTTCCAGCAGCCAGCCGCCCAGGATCGGGCCGAGCGGAAGCCCGAGCGCCATGCCGACCGACCAGATGGAGATGGCCTTCGACCGCTCCTGCGGCGGGAAGATGACCGGCAGGAAGGACATCGACAGCGGCATGATGATCGCCGCGCCCACTCCCATCGCCGCCCGCGCCGCGATCAGAACCGTGGTGTCTTTGGCGAAAGCGGCCAGCAGGCTGGCCAGGCCGAAGAGCGCGACCCCGCTGAGGAGCAGCTTCTTGCGCCCCCACCGATCGCCGGCCAAACCGGCGGGCAGCAGCAGGGCGGAGAGGGTGATCAGGTAGGCGGCGACGATCCACTGCAGATCGCCTGTGCTCGCCCCGAGGTCGGCGGCGAGCGTGGCGAGAGCCACGTTGAGGATCGTGCCGTCGAGGCCGATGACCAGCACACACAGCACGAGCGCGGCAAGCGCGTACCATTTTTTGAGAGCTACCATAATTTGATAGTAGCTCTCAAAAAATAGTTCCTGTCAAGTTAGCCGTGAAGCAGTCGCGCTGCCTTCAGGGCGAGCTTCATGCCGGCCGGGGTCCGGTGGAAGGTCAGCATCGCGGGCAGGCTGGGCATGCGCCGCTTGGCGATCGACTTGGCCCGCGCGAACTCACGCAGGCCGTCCTCGCCATGGATGCGCCCAAAGCCCGAGCCGCCAACACCACCGAACGGCAGGGTCGGCACGACAGCGAACGAGAAAGCGGAGTTGACCGAGGTCATGCCGGTGCGCAGCCTGCGCGCGATGTCGATGCCGTGGTCGCGGGAGAAGACGGCCGATCCGAGCCCGTAGTCGGTCGCGTTGGCGAGCTTGATGGCCTCGTCCATGCTCGACACCTTCGCCACGGTGACGGTCGGGCCGAAGGTCTCCTCCTGTACGGCCACCGAATCCTCGGGGACATCGACCAAGATAGTTGGCCGGACATGGGTGCCCTGGACCGCGTCCGCGCCGCCGATCAGAGCACGACCGCCGCTGGCGAGCGCCGCGTCGATGTGCCTCTTGATCACCTCGCGCTGGCCCGGCATGGTGATCGGCCCGATCTGCTCCGGGTTGATCTTCTTGGTCTCCTCGAGCAGCTTGCCGATGAACTCGTCATAGACCTTCTCGTGCACATAGGCGCGCTCGATGCCGACGCAGGCCTGTCCGGCGTTGAAGTTCGCACCCCACGCCACGGCTTCCGCCGCGGCTGCGACATCGGCGTCCTCGGCCACGATGACCGCGTCCTTGCCGCCGCCCTCGATGACCACCGGGGTGAGCGTCTCAGCGCAGGTGGCCATGACCTTCTTGCCGGTCGCGGGCGAGCCGGTGAAGGAGATCTTGTCGACACCGGAACGGCAGAGGGCCGCGCCCACCTCGCCCGTGCCGTGGACGATCTGCAGCACCGGGTGCTCGGGCACGATCTCGTGGAAGAGGTCGACGAAGAACTGGCCGACGGCCGGCGTGTACTCGCTGGGCTTGAAGACCACGGCGTTGCCGGCCGCGAGCGCATAGGCGATGGAACCCATCGGCGTGAAGATCGGGAAATTCCAAGGGCCGATCACGCCCACCACACCGTAGGGCTGGTATTCGAGGTAAGCGGCGTACTCGGGCTGGAGCAGGGTTCCGCCCACCGAGCGCCCTCTGAGCGTCTTCTTCGCATGCCGCGCCGCCCAGGCGATGTGGTCGACAGAAACGACGATTTCCAGCATCGCCTCGTCGACAGGTTTGCCGCCCTCCCGATGGATCAGCTCACCGAGCTCCTCGATGCGCCGGACAAGCGCCTTGCGCCAGAGCAGCAGGCGCTTGCGCCTTTCGTCATGACCGATGCCCTGCCACCACTGACCGGCTTGCCGGGCCCGGGTGACAGCCGCGGCAACCTCCGCCGCGCTGGCTACCTTGAGCCGGGCCACCTCCTGGCCGTTGGCAGGGTTTGTCGAGATCAGCTCGCCGTCGGCGACACTGCTAGCGCCGGGAATCGTGGTGACAGTCACGGCCGAAAGTCTATGCCTACCCCCAAGTAATACGAAAGATCCTCGGAAACTCCCGGGGCGTGCGCTCGAATTGCAGTGGATCGCTTCACACTCGAGTGAGGGGTAACAGAGGGCATGGCAGACTCCGACTTAATCGTCGCTAAGGAGAAGGCCATGGGTCGGGAGATCAATACGGTTGGTGTGGTCGGCTTGGGCACCATGGGTGCTGGGATAGTCGAGGTCTTCGCACGTAACGGCCTTTCTGTGGTCGCTGTAGAGATCGATGCCCAGGCGCTGGAGAGGGGCCGGGCCAACCTTGCCGGATCGACCGATCGCGCTGTGGCCAAGGGCAAGCTGAGCCCGCAGGATCGCGACGCGCTGGTGGGCCGGGTCGATTTCCAGGTCGGGCTGGCGGCGCTGCACAGCGTGGACTTCGTGATCGAGGCGGTGCCCGAGCACCTCGACCTCAAGCAGCAGATCTTCGCCGAGCTCGACCGGGTCTGCCCTCCCCACGCCATTCTTGCCACCAACACCAGCTCGTTGAGCGTCACCGAGATCTCGGTCGCGACCCATCGGCCGCACCAGGTGATCGGGGTCCACTTCTTCAACCCCGCGCCGGTGATGAAGCTGGTCGAGATCATCAAGACCGTGGTGACCACCCCTGAGGTGGTGGCTGACGTAGAGGCGATGTGCGCCCGGCTGGGCAAGGCCGATGTGACCATCAACGACCGAGCGGGCTTCATTGCCAATGCTTTGCTTTTTGGGTACCTGAACCACGCCGTCACGATGTTCGAAGGCCGCTACGCGACCCGCGAGGATATCGACGCGGCGATGAAGCTTGGCTGCGGCCTGCCGATGGGGCCGCTGGCGCTCATGGATCTCATCGGCCTCGATACCGCCTACGAGATTCTCGACACCATGTACAGGCGTGGTGGCCGCGATCGCAGGCACGCGCCCAACCCGCTGCTCAAGCAGATGGTCACGGCCGGTCTGCTCGGACGCAAGTCGGGCCGTGGCTTCTATACCTACGAAAAGCCCGGATCGCCGGTGGTGGTTGACGCCGCCGCGGCGGTCGAGGGCGAAGCCAGCCTGGAACGTCCAATCACGACAGTGGGCGTGGTCGGCTCCGGCACCATGGCCTCCGGCATCATCGAGGTCTTCGCCAAGGCCGGATACGAGGTGCTGAGCGTGACCCGGGGGGCGGAGAAGTCGGCCCGCGTCTGCGAGACCGTGAAGACCTCACTCAACAAGGGCGTGGTCCGCGGCAAGCTGAGCGAAGCCGACCGCGACCAGACCGTTGGCCGGATCACCTGGTCCACCAACCTTGATCACCTTGCCGACGTCGATCTCGTGGTCGAAGCCGTGGTCGAGGAGCTGTCGGTCAAGAAGGCGCTTTTCGCCAGCCTCGACGAGATCTGCAAGCCCGGCGTGGTGCTCGCGACCACGACGTCGAGCCTGCCCGTCATCGAATGCGCGATGGCCACCCAGCGCCCGGCCGACGTCATCGGGCTGCACTTCTTCAACCCGGCCCAGATCATGCCGCTGGTCGAGATCGTCAGCACCATCCGCACCAGCGCCACCACGCGCGCCACGGCCAAGTCGGTCATCGCCAAGCTCGGCAAGACCGGCGTGGGTTGTGCCGACCGGGCCGGATTCATCGTCAACGCGCTGCTTTTTCCGTACCTGAATGATGCTGTGAAAATGCTCGAGGCAAGCTATGCGACGGCTGACGATATCGATGCCGCAATGAAGCTCGGCTGTGGTTACCCGATGGGCCCGTTCGAGTTGCTGGACGTGGTCGGCCTCGATGTCAGCCTTGCCATTCAACGGGAGCTCTACCTTGAGCTTCGCGAGCCGGGCTTCTCGCCCGCGCCGCTGCTCGAGCACCTTGTCACCGCGGGCTACCTCGGGCGCAAGACCGGGCGGGGCTTCCGCGATCACACTCACCGCTGATCCCTACTCTTGACGGGTGAGCCCTCGCCGTAACAACCGACGTGACGAACCGGGTAAGCCCGATCCCGCGCCTACCCGGTTCGACGAGATCGAGGGCGAGTTCCGGGTGCGCCACCTCAGCGGCGAGACGAGCACCAAAATGTACCGGTGCCCCGGCTGCGACCAGGAGATCAGGCCGGGTGTGCCGCATGTGGTGGCGTGGCCGCTGGAGGGCTGGGGCGACGAGTCGGACCGCCGGCACTGGCACACGTCGTGCTGGCGGGCTCGTGGCCGGCGCGGTCCGTCCTCCGCCCGCTGGTGACACAATGATCAGGTGAGTCTTATTCGTGGCAATTCGATCCTGCCCGCCGCGCGTGAGCCGATCGAGCTGCACACCGCGGACGGCCTGAAGCTGATCGGCGAGCTCGCCCTTCCCGAGAGCGGGACGCCGAAGGCCACCCTGATCTGCCTACATCCGCTGCCCACGCACGGCGGCATGATGGACAGCCACGTCTTTCGCAAGGCCGCGTGGCGGTTGCCGGCCCTGGCCGGGCTGGCCGTGCTGCGCTTCAACACCCGCGGCACGACAAGCGTGCAGGGAACGAGCGAGGGCGTGTTCGACGGCGGGGTTTCCGAGCGTTTCGACGTGGCGGCCGCCATCGAGTACGCGGAGTTCCATGACCTGCCCAACCGGTGGCTGGTCGGATGGTCCTTCGGCACCGATCTCACGCTCAAATACGGCTGCGATCCGGCGATCGAGGGGGCCGTCCTGCTCTCCCCGCCCCTTCGTACGACGACGGAAGAGGAGATGAAGGTTTGGGCACGCGATGGCAAACCGTTGACCGCTCTCATTCCGGAGTTTGACGACTACCTGCGGCCAGATGAGGCAAGGGTGAGGTTTGCGGCAATTCCGCAAGCCGAGGTGGTCGCCATGCCCGGGGCGAAACACCTTTGGGTGGGAGATGCTGAAAATGTACTCAACGAGATAGTCAAGCGCGTCGCGCCTGGTGTAGCCACCCCGCTATCGTCCACATGGGACGGACCGATGGCCGCCGGGGACGCCAGTGCCTATGCCGATCGCACGGTTGCCGCGTTTGATCCACTCTGACTAAGGCATTATTTGCACGAGATTTCCCTCAACCGAAAGGAATGCCTCGTGCTCGGTCTGGAAAACAAGCTGAAGAAGGAATACGAGGGCAAGAGCGCCCAGGAACTCGCCGACGCTCCGGTGATCGCCATTCAGGGCGTGTCCGAGGGAGACGCGGAGCTCCTGCTCAAGGCGTTTAACATCAAGACCGTTCGTGACCTGGGCACCAACAAGTTCTTCCGCTGGGCGCAGTCAATCTCGAACCTCGCTGAGTAGCTAGCGCGGTAATTCTGGCGCGCGCCCAAGCGGCGCGCGCCAGTACTACAGCGTTTCCCTTTACTTGGGTGGGTTGCAGTCGGCGAGCAGGGTCACCGGGACCCAGCTCAGAGTGGCCGTGGTGAAGGCGGTGTTGGCCTCGGTCTGGGTCTTCTTCACCGCGAACAGGGTCGCGTCCTGGGCGCCTGCCTCAATCTTGGTCGCCGCCGTGATGAGGGCTTCCTTGAGATCGGCCTCGTTGCCGGTCGCGGCGGCCGAAGCCACGCGCAGGTCGGCGGCGATGCCCTGCAGCCCGGCCTGGATCTCCGCCTTGGCCGCGCTGGCCTTGGCCGCGTCGTTGCTGCCGAAGGCGACCTTGTACTTGTCCTGCAACGGTTTGATCTTATCTATGGTCGCTTGGGCGATCTGGCAAGGGCTGCCGGTCGGCACCGGTCGCGGTGATGCGGAAGGCGAGCTGGTCGCTGTTGCTTTGGGGGTGGGGGTGGCTGCCGCGTTGTTGGTGGGGGTCTTGGAACAAGCGGCGGCAACGAAAAGGAGGCCAGTCAAGGCCAAGGGGGCCAGCAGGCGGCGCATGGGGGTTCCTCCAAGGGGTTCGCCAAAGCGCACACGTTACCGTTGTCCGCCCTGGTCCGCAGCATCAGGACCGGATCAACCGGCACTCCATTCCAAAGTAAGACGCCGCGAAATCATCTCGGCACAGATCGTTACCACGACATAGCAAACGCCGGCCGGCCACAGCCACGGCCGCGCCAACACGACATGGCGAAGCCAGGAGGTATTGCTTGCCGGTCGTGGAACGGACATCAGCCGCATCAACCGATATCCCGCCCTCATCCGGGCCACCCGGCGGATCAGCTGGGCCGTTTTGCGGGGAGCGGTGACCGTGGTGACCACCTCGGCCAGGTGCCGCTTCTCCTGCGGCTCGAACAGCGAGTCGAGGAAGAGGTCGTCGGCGATCGCGTCCGGGAAGCGCTCGAAGCGGGAACGGCCCACCGCGCTCAGGGCGATCACCCCTCGTCCGAAAAGGCCGTCCCGAAACACCGGCAGGCGCCGGTTTATGGCGTAATAGGCGCGCACCGGAAGGCCCGAGCCGCGGGTCAACACGCGCCTTCGGCCGGTCGCGGCGTGTACGCCGGGCTGGCTCACCGCCTGCGCGAGCGCTCTCGCTTCGCTTGCGGAGAGCGGAATGTCCGCGTCGAGGTAGATGCGCGCCAATCGGGTGGCTGCCGCATCGCCCGCCCGTAATGCGGCTACTTTTCCGGCTTCGGGCAGCTCTATCACCAGTACCCCCGGAATGCTCCTGGCGATTTCCGCGGTGCCATCGACGCAGCCGTTGGCGACGACGATAATTTCGAACTCGTTGGCCGACAGGCCGTCGGTGAGCAGCGTCAGATTCCCGCCGATGCGGCCACCCTCGTTGTAGGCAGGAATGATAATGCTGGTCATGGGCATGCGAATCGGATGCTCATGAAACGTAATTGTGGCGTGCCAAACTGATGACCGAGCGACGGACCGTGGTCGGTTTCCCGACAGCACCTCATCGGACGAAGCGCAAATCTAGTTGACCAGGCATAGTAATTTTTGGGCCCGACCCCCGTGGAGAAAGGGCGACATGGATCTCTGGGATGTCGCAAAGGTAATGTGGCGACGCCGCGGGGTAACCGTGCCGTTGCTGCTGCTCACCGCGATCGCGGCGGTATTCGCTCTGCTGACGATCCCGCCCGGCTACTCGGCCAGGGCTCAGATCGCCTTCCTGGCCCCGCCGGTGGCGCAGCCGGGGCAGGTCGCCAATCCCTTCACGGCCGCGGGTCTGGCCGAATACGTCTCCATCGCCTTGAACAGCCAGGAGATCAGGCAGCAGCTCGGCCAGAGTGGGCTGTTGTCGGACTATTCCGTGACGTTCACGTCGGAAAGCCTTCCGCTCATCGGCCTGGAAGTGGTGGGCAAAGAGCAGGAAGAAGTGGCGAAGACGGTCGACCGTCTCATCCAGATGGTGCAGACCGAAGCGGCCAAACTGCAGACCGCGGCCGGGCCGGGGCAAGCGATTGCGGTCAGTGTGGCCGATGCCGGTGACGACATCAGGGTCGTGAGGTCCGCGGGCAGGCGCGCCCTGGTGGTCATCGCGGGAGTGGGCCTGCTCATCACGGCGGGCGTCGCGCTCAGCGTCGATGCGCTGACCCGGCGCAGATCAAGGGCTCCCGAGCCACCGCAGCGGCGGCTGGTGCCGCGCCAGAGCGTCGCGCCGGCCCATCCGGTACGACGCCAGGAGCCGGCGGAGCCGGAAACCGCTGGGGCGGCTGCGATGCCGGCCGGTTCCCGGCTGTCGGGCTCGTCGGTGGTCCGGGTGGCGACGGTACGGGCCGCGGTGGCGAGCCGGGCCGCAGGCGAATCGGCCGCGGCAGAGGGGGAAGCCGTGGTCAAGGAGGTCGAGAGGCTCGAGGCCGCGGTGACCGTCCCACTCGATCAGGTGGCGGTGGAAAGCCAGGGCGACAACGATGTCACGGTCGTGCTGCCGCTGGCCGGGATGGCTCGGACCAATGGCAAGCAGGGGAAAGGCCCGCTGGGCAAACGTCTGAGCGGTGACGCGGCCGACGCGGCCACGAAGCGGTAGGGCCCGGCATGTATGGCCAGATGCCGGCCAGGCGGCATCACCTCAATGCCGGCCTGCTCGTCGGCTTCGTCGTGTTGCTGGTGGCACTGATTCCTTCCGCGATGGTCCTGCCGGCTTTCGGCGAGTTCGGCCATCCGGCGACCTTGCTGTGCCTGCTGCTCATGGGGATCTGGTTGCTCACCCGCTTGCACCATCGCATGATCGCGGTGGGCGCGCAGCCGATGCGGTGGCTCGCCTGGCTGTGCCTGGCCGCCGCGTGCGCTTCCTACGCCGCCGGGCTGTGGCGGGGGCTGACCCCGGCCCAGGACGACATGGCGATCCGGGCGCTCCTTGGCGGCTTGGGTTTCTTCGGGGTCATCCTGGCCACGTCCGAGGGGTTGCGCAGCAAGGAACGCCTTGACGGGCTCATCTGCCTGACGCTGATCGGCGCGGCTGTGATCGCGGTGTTGGGCATGGTCTGGGCGGCGATTAACATCGATATAACTGCATACCTTGATATTCCAGGTCTGGTGCGCCGCGGTGACGCGGCCGGGCCGCGCATCACGCCAGAGCTTGGCGCGGTGCTGGTTCTGCTGCTTCCGTTCGCGATCCACATGGGACGCTTCGCCCGCACCCGGCCGGAAAGGGGCTGGATGGGCCTGATCGGGGTGCTGATGGTGCTGGCGCTTGCCACCGCGCCATCGCGAACGGCCCTGCTGGCCCTGGCCGTGCTGCTGGTCGTGCTGATCCCGGCGTGGACCTGGCGGACCCGCTTCAACCTGCTGACGCCCAGCCTGCTCGTGGTCGCGGCCATGCTTTACCTCATGCCGGACCTACCGCGCTCAATCGCGAAGATGTTCACCGAGCCGGGCAACGACGTGGTGGCCGCGGCTCGTGGCCGGTGGGCAGCCATCCCGGAGCAGGCGTGGCCGGGCGGGCATTGGCTCGTCGGGGTGATAGCGCTTGCGGCCCTTCACCTTGGCGCGTTCGTGCTGGCCGCGCTCGCCTTTCGCCGGTCGGTCATGCTGGCCGATCGGCACCTGTGTGCCTGTCTCATGGCGACGCAGCTGATGGGCATCGCGCTCGGCTTCACCTTCGCGCCGTTCGAGCTGGGCACCTATCCGATATTCATGGCCATCGCGACCGGGGCGTGTGCCGCGATGTGGCGGCTCAGTGTGCCGAGGCGGCGTCGTGTGGTCAGTCAGGCCTGATGGCCCCAGGTGACTTCGCCGGCCCGGCGTGCTGACCTTTCGGCGGCCAGAATGATTGCGGCGTAACAGATTCCAGCCGGCCACAGCCACGGCCGGGGCAGCACCACATCCTTGAGCCAGGACGAGTTGCGGGCCGGCCGGATGGCGGCGGTCGCGGTGGCGCGCAGCGCGCGATTGCCCGCGCGCAGCCGGGCCAGCCGGCCCACCAGATGGGCGGTGCGGCGGGGCGCGGCGACCGTGGAGACCACCGTCGGCTCATGGTGTTTCTCGGCCGCGCTGAACATCGAGTCCAGGAAGAGGTCGTCGGCGACCTGATCGGGGAACTCGGCGAAGCGCGATCGCCCGCTCTCGCTGACAGCGATCACCCCGCGGCCGTAAAGCGCGTCGCGATAGGCGGGCAGGCGTTTGTTCACCGCGTAAAAAGCGCGCACGAGCAGGCTCGAGCCCTCGGTGGTCACCCGGCGTGCCCCGGTGGCGGCCAGCACACCCGGCCGTTCCACCGCGGCGGCCAGCGCCCGAACCTGAACGGGGGTAAGCGGAATGTCCGCATCGAGATAGATCCGTGGAAATGCCTTGGCGGCCGCGTCGCCGACCCGCAAAGCGGCGGCCTTGCCCGGTGCGGGCAGGTCGATCACCTGTACGCCGGGGACCTGCGCGGCCACCGAAGCGGTGGCATCGGTGCAGCCGTTGGGCACCACGATGATTTCGAAGTCGTCCGAGCCCGCCCCGGTCAGCAGGGCAAGGTTGGCGCCAATCCGGTTGGCCTCGTTGTGTGCCGGAATCACAATGCTGATCACAGCTTGGCCTTCTCCGACTCCGATGACGCGGCCTCACGCCGTGGCGCCGGCACGGTGGCCTTGGCGAGCCGCCGCGAGAGCAGCTGACGCCACACGTTCAGATAGGGCACAGCCTGGTGTTCCCAGGACAGCATTTCGTTGAAGCGAGCGAGCCCGGTCTTGCTCATCCGAGCCCGCAGCGACTCGTCGCCCAGCAGCTCATCGAGGGCTTTGGCGAACTCGGCCGGGTCGCCGGTCGGCACGTAAAGCGCCGCTTCTTCGGCGGTGCGCCGGGTCTCCAGCAGATCGACAGCCACCACGGGAACACCGCGACCCAGGTATTCCACGGTTTTGGCCATGGTCGAGAGCTGGTTCATGCGGGTCGGCAGATCGGGCTGGATGGCACAGGTGGCCTGCCGCAACAGCTGGTCAACTCCCTGTGGCCCAAGCCATCCGGTGAACTCGACGATGTCTTCGAGCTGGCGCTGAACCACCAGCGCCTTGAGATTTTCCAGCTCTTCGCCGTCGCCGGCGATGATGAGCCGCCAGCCGGTGCGCCCGCGCAGCTTTGCCAGCTCCTCAACGGCCAGCACGGCGCCGCGCACGTTGTCCTGCGGCCCGAGCACGCCGAGGTAAACCAGCTTTTGCAGGTCGTCTTTCCCGGGCGACCCGGTCGCCGGCCGGATCTCGTTGGCGGACGGCCCGTTGCGGACCACGGTCACCCTGTCCGGCCGCACGCCGCGGCGCAGGGCAATGTCGCGATAGGACTGATTGGTGGAGGTCACCCAGGACGCTGTGCGCATCGTGAGCCACTCCAGCCGCTCCAGCATCTTGTAGACGAACCGGTTTGGATTCCCGTCGGACCTGGTGGCATAGACCTCGGGGCACAGGTCGTGGTGGTCGAAGACCCACGGCCGTCCCAAAGCCCGCATCAGCAACGCCAACGGGAAGTAAACATCTGGTGGATTGCAGACCTGTACGGCATGCGCTCTTCCGGCGAGCACTTCACCCATCAACCGGAACGCGATGCACAGGAAGGACCAGCCGAACTCGATGGCGAACGACACTATGCCCGATCCGTAGACCTTTACGGGATAAGGCCGCAAACGGGTGTCTCGGCTACCGGGCAGTACGGTAAGACCTCGCTCGCCGCGCGGAGCTATCACGGTGACAGCGAAGCCGGCCTCCTCAAGCGATAGACACTGACGAATTACTCGACGGTCTCGCTCGGCGGGCAGATTGGCGATCAGAATGGTGATATGGGTCCTGCGAGCTGTGCGCACCTGACCATTCCTGCATGGCGGAGCCTTGGCAGGCAAGAAAACCGGGCCGTTTCGCCTGTCACATTGTTTACAAGCCGTCGTGGGGCATCGGTTCACTAGACTCACCGGGTGGCATTGAGCAGCTCGGGTCAGGGTGAGACCGTCGCGGTCGTCTCCGTCACTTTCAACAGCGAGCGTCTCCTCGCCGATCTGGTCGCCTCACTCGAGACCGGGATGCAAGGCGTGTCATGGCATCTCACCGTGGCCGACAATGCGTCCACCGACGCCAGCACGTCCGAGATCCGGCGCCTGTTGCCCGAGGCGACAGTGGTCGAGATGGGACGCAATGCCGGTTATGCCGCAGGGATAAATGCCGCGGTTGCCGCCGCGCCCCCGCATACCGCGATCCTCGTGCTCAACCCCGACATCCGGCTCACCGCGGGCTGCGCCAAGGAATTGCTCTCGGTGCTGGGCCGCGAGACGTCGGGAATCGTGGTGCCGCAACTGGAAAGAGGGGACGGCAGCTACATTCCCGTGCTGCGCCGCGAGCCAACGGTGTTGCGCGCCTTGGGCGACGCCATGCTCGGTGCGCGCCGGGCCGGAAAGTACCCGATGTTCGGCGAGATAGTGACCGGAGATCGGTACTATCAGTCAGAAACCATGGCCGATTGGGCAGCCGGCTCCGCGATGCTGATCAGCGCCGAGTGCTGGCAACGATGTGCCCCATGGGATGAGTCGTTCTTCCTCTACTCCGAAGAGACCGACTTCGCGCTGCGCGCACGCGACGCGGGCCTGCCGACCCGGCTCGCTCCGGCCGCGCGGGCGGTGCATCTGGAAGGCGATTCCAAGCAGTCGCCGGGTCTGTGGGCGTTGTTGATGGTCAACCGGGCGCGCCTTTACCGTCGCCGCCACGGGTTCGCGTCCTCGGCCGCCTACTGGGCGGCATTGGTCCTGCGCGAAGCGAGCCGCGCCCTGCTTGGCAGCAAGCCCAGCCGTGCCGCAGTCCGATCGTTGACCAGCCCGGCTCGGCTACGCCAAGCTCCCAGCGCGCAAACCGTCCGGGCGAACGGCTAACTTTCGCGACGCAGGTGGCGCAAACGCCCCCTGAGCAACCGGCGGGTTCGCTCGACGATCTCCAGAGCCGGCCGCGCCGGGCCACCCATGAAGAAACGCGCAGACCGGTTGAACGCCCGCGGCTCAAAGGCGCCCTGCCGCAGTGCCTGGTAGACGCTGTGCGGGCTCAGCGGCACGCCATCGTCGATGTGCAGCGACATGCCCAGCGGGAAGAACTGCCGGCTGGTGTGAAAGTCCAGGGAGACAAACGGTGCCACGCCGAGGCGACGGGCCATGGCCAGTGCTTGCTTGTTCGGGGCTAGGCCGTCGTACTTTCGGTTCCACACCTCAATAGCGGCAAGGTGTGGCGTCCACGCCGACTCGTAACGCCGCCAGGCGTCGCGCCGCCACGGATGGGCCAGCACGCTGACTCCGCCCTCGGCGCTGACCTTCGCCAGCAGATCGCCGATCTGCGGGGTGTGCCCGAAGAACGGCACCTCGCCCCAGACCGTGATGTGGATCAGGTTTTCTGGATCGTTGTATTCGATGCCCGGTACCAGGAGCACCTCAGGCGTGCTCGCCTCGGCACACGCGGCGTGGTAGGCGCCGAGGTCGGCCTCGGCGAAGGCGCGGCTGTGTTCGGAGAGCAGCACGATCCGGTAACCGCGTTTGCCGAAGCCGGCCGCGATGTCCCCCAGCGACCAGGAAGCGTCGTCGGACCAGGCCGAGTGGATGTGCGGAGCGGCCAGATAGTTCATCGCCGTCTCCCCAGCTGCTCGGCAACCGTCGCCCACGCGTCGCGGGCGAAGACCCGAAACTCGCCGCGTCGCCAGTGGTACCAACGGGTCTTGCGGCCTGGCCGGAGCATGGCCGCGATGGTGGCGCCGCGGGACGGCCAGCGCCCCACGTCACCTCCTCGGGCACCGCGCAGCACGGCAAGCAGGTGCACGGTTTCACGACCGAGATGACGGCACACGATATGCGGCGCCTCGGGCGGGGAGACCGGCCGCCATTGCGGATCGATGGCGGCTCGCACGGCCCACTGCGGATAGTCCAGCCCACGCCGCACGGCCAGCGCCATGCTGCCCCAGGCTCGCCCGTTGAGTTCCATGAACCAGGGCCGGCCGTCGTTGTCTCGCAAAAGCTCAATCATGAAGATGCCGTGCCAACCGGCCTCGGCCAGGAAGCGGCGCACCGGCTCGACCAGCGCCGGGTCCACCGGGATCGATTCGCACGCGCTGGAACCGGAGCCACGCGGGTTCATCATCCTGACCCGCCGATGGGCCGACAGCGCCAGCACCTCACCGCCGCAGGCGATTCCGAAGACACCCTCGCCGACCCCGTCGATCAGCGGCTGTACCAGAACGGGTCCACCGATCTCGGCGGCTATCCGGGCGACGTCGGTGGCCTGCCGGGCTATCGCCCCGGCCGGCCGGGTCAGCCGGCCTTCCCGTTCCACGGTCGCCAAGGCCGACTTCACCATCCAGGGACCGGAGTCCGATGGCGTCTCACCGTCGGATCGGGGCACCGGGAAGCCGGCCGCCTCGGCCAGTTTCACCTGTTGGCTCTTGTCCAGTGCCAGCCGCGCGGCGGCGCCCACCGGCCCGGCGATCACGGCGGTGCCCTCGGGCGCCACCTCGGCCAGGGCTGCCGTGAGCCACAGCGAGGCGTCGTCGAGAGGCAGCACAGCGACCGGCTTTTCGGCCTCGATGAGCTGGCGCAGCGCTGCCACGCTTGCGGCCGCGTCGGCCTCCGGCTCGGGCAGGCTCACCAGCCGGATCCCCTTGGCGGAAGCCAGCGCGGGCCGCCTTCCGGCCCGGGTGAAGGCGACCACCTCGAAGCCCGCGTCGCGCAGGCACCAGGCCGACTCGATCGCGGCCAGCGACTCGGCGAAGCCGATGAGCACGCGTGGGCCTATCGCCACCGCTTCACCAGCCCGACGGCTGTGCCGCGCAGCTTGGCGGCGACTCCCGGCCCGGCCAATACCTCGGCCCTCATCGACTCTGCGGTGTCGTGACTGCGCACGCTGTATCGCGGCTGCAGCCAGGCTTGCTCGTTCGCGGGGCGTCGATCGCTGGTGAACACCCGGGAATACCCGTTGTGCCGCAACGCCTGCAGCGTTCCCCGGTCGTACTGCCCGCGCGGGCAGGCCGCCTCGGCCACGGGCGTGCCGAGCAGCGAGGCCAGCCTGTCGCGGGCGGCCACCAGCTCGGCGTGGCGGGTCGCCGCGTCCATGCCGCGCCACGAGACGTGCGACATCCCGTGCGACCCGATCTTCATCCCCGCCTCACGCAGCTGGAGAACGTCGGCCTCGGAGAGGCTGCCCGGCTCGCCGAGCCGCCCGGCGATGACGAAGAAGTCTGCTCGCAGATTGCGCTTCAAGAGCGCGGGCAGACCGATCTCGATATCCGACGCGTTGGAGTCGTCGAAGCTGATCCGGATGGACGGCCACTGCGCCACCTCGTCGAGGATGCTCTCGAAGCGGTCGACGTCGACCCAGTAGATGTCCTCGCCCGGCTCCAATGCCCGTTTGGGCGTGCCGATGCCGTGGAAGCAGATGTTCAACACGTGAGGCATCCTGCCCTACCGGGCCATCAGCGGCTGATAGAGGCTGAGCAGATCCTCGCGCAGCCCCGACTCGTGGTAGCGCCCGATGATTCGCTCCGAGGCGACCAGCCCGGCCTTGGCCAGGTTCTCCGGCTCGGTCTCGTATCGGCGTATCGCTTCTTCGACCGCCTTGGCATAACCCAGGATGTCGCTGTCGGGTACCGGGCTGCTGTACTCCGGATCGAAGTAGTCGCGACCGCCCATGCCGGTGAAGCCGATCGCGTAACAGCCGCTGGCCATCGCCTCGGCCGGCGGCAGGCCGAAGCCCTCGCGTTCGCTGAAGCTCAGGAAGATGGGGCAGCTGCGCATCAGCTCGGCCGTCTGCGCCTCGGTATAGCCCTCGATCGGGATCAGCTCCCACCCCTCCAGCACCCCGCGCGAGCGCAGGATGTGCAGCAGGTGTTCGCGTTCCTGCCGCCGGCGGCGGGGGACGAAGGCGATCCGCCGGGCACGGCGCGTCTCGGACCCGGGTGGGTGGAACACCTGGTGGTCCAGAACGGCGCGGGCCCGGTGCACCGGGATGTCCGGGAACGTGAACCGCAGCAGCGCCGCGCTGTCCTCGGAGACGGTCAGCAGCGTGACCAGGTTTTCCAAGGTCGTGTAGGGCGCACCGGGCGGAGTCTGCGCGAAGGGCACGTGATCGAACGTGTGGTAGGCGCCCTGATTGAAGACGATCTTTCGCGGCTCAGCGGGCAGCAAGTCGGGGCCGAGCAGGTAGAACTCCGGCACCACCAGCACATCGTCGGGGCTGAGCGTGAGCTTTGGGGCGCTTACTGTTCTGGTGTTGTTGGCGAACCAGGTGCACCGGAAGCCTTCCTCGCTGTGCAGCACGGCGGCGTCGATGCCGGCCGCGTTCAGCTGGTCCACGTGGCGGTAGAGCATCCGCACGCCGCCACGCGGTGAGGACTGGTCGGGGGTCAGGTAGTAGACCACCGGCGAACCTCTCCGCGCGCCGACGGTGAGCTTGGGAGGCCGCCGGCTTCGCAGCTCGCGAGCTCGACTCGTGGCGGCGAGCACTTCGCGCACACGCCCCGAAATAGCCGGGATCATCGTCCAACCTCCGTCGTCGTTCGCACTTCGCTGGCCACCAAGATGTTGACCAGGAACGCCACCGTCGCCGCCCGCGCGCTGCGCCGCCCGTCGAGCAGCTCGTCGAGCCAGCCGGTGTTGATAAATCCGTTCTGCCGCAAGGCATCCACCTGGTTCGGCTCGGCGCGCCAGTGCGCCACCACGAGATTGGCGAGATCCTCGGCGCCAAGCTGTGCCTTGCTCTTGCGGCCCAGCCGCTGCTGAATCTTGCCCGCCGCCTTGCGCGCGGTGACCCGAGCCACCGCCATGGTGGTCACCAAACCAGGCTTTCCCAATTTTGCGGGTACCAGACCGGAGTCGAGCGGCACCGAGGCGAGCCGCGGGTCGAGGCGGTTCATCAACTGGCCCATCAGGTGCGCGTTGCGCTTCTCCTCGGGGCTGGTGAGCAGGGCCAGCTCGATGAAGCGCCTGTCCAGCATGGGGTTGATGAAGAAGCGCCGCACCGCGGCCGGCGTGCCGTGCGCGCCGGCCCACCGCTGAACCCGGTTGAACAGGTAGAACTCATCGGTGGCCCGCAGCCACTCCCGGGAGTAGCCCGCGAACTGCTCGTTGAGCTGATCGATCGCGTTCACCTTCGCGCGCTGCGCGAAGCCCGGGTCGAGGGCGTCGCTGTCGACCGCCTCGTTGATGAACAAGCGCCATTCGGCCAGCCGGCTGACCAGGTTTGGCGTGGTTTCCTGCCGAGGCTGGCCCGGGTAGTAGAAGCCGCGTGCCGTCTCGCCGCCCGCGCCGGAGAGCCGGTGGCCCTGATCGAGACCGGATTCCGCGAGCACCAGCGGCGCGAGGGCCAGCGGGCTCGCCATGCAGTCGAGGGCTACCGCGGCGTCGAGCGCCATCCGGTAGGCGGTGGCTGTCTGGACCGCGGGCTGCTGGTCGAGCCAGTGCACGTGATGGTCGAGCCCGCACATCGCGCTCAGGCGAGCCGCGATGGTGACGTCGGCCGCGCCTTGTACGCCGAGAGTCATCGCGTTCAGACCGGAGCGTGCCCCGGGCGGGACGGCGCAAAGCAGCACCCGCGAGTCTTGACCCCCGGTGAGCTGAAGCACCGTACGCGGATGGTCGGCAAGGTAGGCCGCGTGTATCTCGCGCAGGATCGCGGCCATCTCACCGACCACATCGGACAGTGGCAGGGGCTCGCTCGCCATGGTCGGCTCGACATAGCGCCGCACGCTGACCGCGCCGTGGTGCAGCACGGCGATTGATCCTTCGGCGAGCTTGTGGATCCCGCTGAAAAGGGTGTTCGTCCCCACCTGGTGACCAAGCAGGCTCTGCATGCCCACGTTCGCCGAGTCGAGCGAAGCGCCGCTGAGCGCGGCGAGAGCCAGCGCGCTGGTGGAGACCGCGGCCACCCCGGCGCCCTGCCACCAGAAGAGCTGGCGCATGCCGACCCAGTCAACGCCCACCACGATCGGCAGGCCCGGGCCCGCGCGATGAGCCGCGCCGAACGGGGGCAGGATGCCGGACAGGCCGATGCGGTCGACGGCGTTCCCCTCGCCCAGCATGGCGCCCACGGCCTTCGCCGAAAGGTCACCTTCGCGGGTGCGGATCGATCGCGTCAGCCTTACCGCGAAGCCACGCTCTGGATCGTCGATGTCGTCGTCCTGCTCGCGGCCGGCCGAGGCGATCCATCCGTCGGAACTGTGCTGGACGGCGACGTCGCCATCACCATCTAGATAGGACAGTGCGTGAGGGGTAGAGCTGACCGCTGCGGTGCCGGGAACGGCTGAAACGGCGAGGAAAGCTCTCACGAGAGGGCCAGCCAGGGGCGGCGCTGGAACATGTGATCACCCTAGTCGTGGTCACCAGTGCCGTTCCAGCCGAGGACTGACGGCTTGCCGACAGGATCGACTAGGGGGTCACCAGATTGGCCCGATCCGGGTACCAGTAGTTGCCGCTCCACACATTTCCGGGTACTTCCCTGTCCCACGCGGCCACCGGGCCCAAGTCGCCACATTTGGGCCACTGGTTCTTTAAGAACCCGTTGTTCAGGAACTTCACATTGTTGGCGGTCGCGTCGGAAAAGACACCACCGTAAACGCAATAGCCACCACCGGAAAACAGGTTCTCCTGAACGGTGACGCCGTTGATGGTGCCATCGCGCGAGTAGAGCGACAGCGCCGACGAGCAGTTGTAGCCGCCGTCGCATTGGAGGTAGTTGTGGCGGATCACGATGTTGGAGCCGCCGTGGATCGACATGGCCGTGTTGTGGCTTTCGCCGCCCACCTTGTTGCCGTAGAGATATGAGTCCTCGATGACCGAGTTGCTTCCTGCCCTGATCCCCGTTCCCGTCCCGTGAATCTTGCAGCGGCGGCAGGTGAAGTTGTTGCCGCTGACGCCGGAATAGGTGGTGGTCTGGCCGAGCCCGTCGATTTCCACGTCTTGGATCAGCAGGTTCTTGGGCGAGGTGTTGTAGCCGGGCCCGATCGAGCCCTCCGCACAGGCGGCCCGGACAAGCGTGTTCTTGACGGTGACGTTGTCAGCCCGAACGCTGATGCAGCCCTTGACGTTCAGGCCGTCGATGACCGTGCCGGCCTTGGTGATGATGAGGTCGCCGGCATGGGCGGTCAGTTGCTTACCCGCCGGAACGCCGGTATTGCTGGCATTGGGCCAACTTGTATAGATCGGGCCCTGACTGGTGGGCGTGGTCTTCTTTGGGGTGGGGCTTGGTGTCGAACCGGGCGAGGCGGTCGCCGAAAGAGGTGAGCCGGCATCGCCTGTCGGCTGAAATTCTTGCGACTCGCTGCCGCTCGTCTCCGGCAGCGCTGTCGGGTCTTGGTCTTTGCTCTGGTTGGTGGCCCACACCACACCGGCCCCGGCCAGCAACGTGATGAGCAGACCCGCGATCAACGCCGGCATAGCCCACTTGGGACGCCTTCTGCCTAGTGGCGCGAGG
>NZ_BONY01000086.1 GCF_016862955.1 Rhizocola hellebori
GCCGTACCAGGGAAAGCAGCCGGGCGTTTTCTCGGGCCACCACCCGGTTCTGTGCAATCAGCTCATCGATCGCCCCCGCGTCCATGAAAAACAAACTAGAAGAGGGGTACGACACTCTTACCCATCATTTTGCTCGCAGCCCACACCGTCGCGGTCGCGGTCCAGGTGTGGTCCGTAGCCGGGTTCGGTGGAGAGGATCTGCCCGGCGCCAGCGGCTTGTGCCGCATCGCAGTTGTTGTAGAAGAACCCGCCCGGTACCGCGATGATGGCGCCGCACGGATCCACGTCAACCGGGGTGACGAGCATGGAGTGCACCCAGCCTCCGGTGCTGACGAACAGCCACATGGAGCCGTACTTGTCCGCGCCGTAGGTCGGTTCGCCCTTCTGCCAGCACGCGATGTCGAGTGTGGTGCCGATGGGAAGCTTTTCCAGCACAGGCGATTTGCTCGTCGGCTGGAAGCGGAGTTTGGCTTCGAGTTTGACGGTCGCGTCCTCCGCGGCCACGGCTGGCGCGGCAAGGAAAGCGGGTGAGGCAACGAGAGCTAGACACATCAGAGCCACTCGGCCAAGTGGGTTCACGGCTCAGCCTCCTCTGCCTGACGGCGGCGCAAAGGCAGATGATCTCCACTCAGACTACACCCGAACAAGGCGCCGCGGCGCCCGGCTGATCGTCCGGGCGCCGCGGGCTCTCGGTGGCGACGGGGGTTACGCCACCGGCTCCAACGCGCGCGGCCGTGAGACCGGCGCGGGAATGTCTGCTGGTTTTCCACCGGAGAACAGCACGCGGGCGAGCACCGCGGGCTTGAAGAGGGCCGGTGGGGCCGACATGAGGTTGGCAACGGACAGGAAGGCCTTGGCGACACCGGCGTTCGCCGCCGCCGCGCCGTGCAGCCTTCCGACATAGGAGTTGAGGAAGTTCACCTTCCGCGACCGGGGACCGGCCACGTGGTCATAGCGCAGGTCCGCGCCGACCGCGATGTCCCAGGGCACATCGATCACCCGCGCGGCACGGGCGTAGAACCGCTTCGGCAAACCGTTGCGCCCCTTGGCAAGGCACTCGCGCAGCTCAAGCGCCTCGGCAGCGGCGGCGGTCATTCCCTGGCCGTAGGCCGGGTTGAAGGCGCAGATGGCGTCGCCGAAGGCGAGGAAGCCCTCGGGGAGGCGCGCCATGTGCTCATAGCGGCGTCGCACGCTGGTCGGCAGCCGCATCTTCATGGGCGGGCCGAGCGGCTCGGCCGTGCGCAACAGCTCGTAGAGCTGCGGGCTGGGCAGGCGGCGGGCGAACTCAAGGAAACCGTCCGGATCGGAGGGTGGAAAGTTACCGGGGCCGCAGCCGAGCAGGGTGACCATCCACCGGTCGCCGTCGGCGGCGATGGCCACGCCGCCGTAAGGGTTGCCGGGCCAAGGACTTTGGACGATGGCGCGGAAGTCCGCGTCGCCGGCGACGCGGCGGTAGTCCCGCGAAGCGTAGACGGTGACCGGGTCGACATGCTCCTCGGCCGGCTTGTCATAGCCGAGCTGCGAAAGCCAGGTGGGGCCACGGTTTCCGCGGCCGGTCGCGTCGACGACCAGCTCCGCGTAGACCTCCTGCGGCGCCTCGCCGCGGGGCAGCACCCGCGCGCCGATGACCCGGGACTGGTCGTCGGAGGCGAGCAGACCGAGTGCCTCGGTACGGTGGTGGATGTCCACATTGGACAACTGGCGAACCCGGTCGCGCACGTAGCCTTCCAGCACGGGACGGCTCAAGCACATGCCGAGCAGACCCGACTCCTCGCGCGGCAAGCGGTGCCCGTCGTTGACCCAGACCATGTCGCGCAGGAGGTCGATGGGCAACGCGCCCAGCGCGGTCATGTCAGGTACAAAGTCATCAAAAAGCTCTTCCAGCACCTCGCGGCCACGAGCCAGCAGGCCGTGGGAGTGCTCGCCTTGGGGCACGCCACGGCGCGGGCGATGGTCAGCGGGCAGCGCATCGCGGTCGAAGATGGTGACCTTCGCAAACGATTCGCTGAGCACACGCGCGGCCAGCAGGCCCGCGATGCTTGCACCGAGCACGATCGCATGCCCGGACCGATCCTTGGCAGACACGGTTGGTCTCCGTTTCAGTGAAAGGGTGTCCGCAAAAGGTAAGGGCCGCAGGCATGATGATGGTAATGAATTCGTCGTCTGCTAGGTGACAGTGTGTATCCGGTCACGACGGAGGTGACCTGCTGATTCGCTACCGCGCGTCGGTTTGGTGACGGCGGATTGTCAACTTGCCGCCGGTTGGCTGGCGCGCTTGCGGCGGCGGGCGCGGGCCGTGAACCAGCCGACGATCCCGACGATGCTGGCGCCTACGCCGGACCAGGTGCCCCAATGGGTGGCGATCTCGGTGAGCGTGTACAAGGCGGTGCGTTTGACCGCCAGGGTGAGGCTCAGATCATTGCTGACCACATGGCCATCGCTAAGCGGCACTTCAAGATGCGCGGTCAGGGTCAGCCGATCGGTCGGCCGCTTCGGCTTGACCAGCCACGTCCACAGCATCTGGATGTTCGAGCCGGTCGAGGCGTCCATGGCGACCGAGGGACTGACATCGGCATCGCCCTCAGTGGCGAAAAGCGTTGCCCGGACGGTGGGTCCGACCTCGACGACCCCGGCGGTGATGGGGGAGGTGCTGGGCAGAAGGGTGTTTATCTTGTCTGCGATCTTGTCGCCCTCGCCGATCGACAGGCCCACCCGCTGGGTGGTGTCCACCGTGAGCGAGGACGGCGCCTGCCATTTGGCCTCCGCGCTGATCAGCTCCTTGGACTCCTGATCAATCTTGGCGAAGGCCGAGTTGGCCGGGCTCGGCTTCGGAGAGTTGGGCACCGCACTGTCAGGCGGCTCGCTTGTGCCGCACCCGCCCAGAAAAGCGATCGCTGTAATCAGGACAGCCAAACCCACCCGCAGCTTCACCACCGCCACATGATGCCACGCCCTCCTTGCGCCGCAAGTGCCCGAGCGGACCGGATAGCACGACAAAACCCGACAGTTTCGGGCCGACCAGCAGGCCCAGCGCGCCAGGAGCCATCCCAGCGCGCTGGGCGAGCGTCAGCTGATGCGCACGTCGTCGATCGCGGCCTCGACCAGGCTTGCGCCGCTTGCATCGGCGGCCTCGACGGTGATGGTCACGGACTGCCCGGCGAACGACGACACGTTGATGGTCGCCGTCTGCCAGGCCGCCGCGGTGTTCGCCGGCGCGCCAAGCCGCTCCAGCACCACCGTGTTGTTGACCCGTACCCGAAGGAAGTCAGCGTTGCTGGCGTTGTTCAGATGGGCGAGGTAGTAGCGCAGCGACAGCGTCAGCGTCCGTCCCGTGGGCAGGGCGATCGCGGGAGATCGCATGCTGGTGACGCCGCCGTCGATGTCGTTGGCTCCGGCCGAGGTACCGGCCAGGCGCCCGGTGACCAGACAGTTGACGCCACTGGTGGTGGTGCCCAGCTGATAGGTCAGACCGCCCGACGTGGTCGCCTCCGGGTCGCCCCGCTCAAAGCGTCCCGCGGTGGCGTTGTCGGTGCCGGAGGCGTTGGCCACCCAGCCCAGGTTGGTCTCGAAGGTGTCCTCGAAAACCGTGGTCCCACCGGTCATCGGCGGGAAGCGTACGACGCGGTCGTCGCTGGCGACCGGCGTGCCCCGGCCGTCGCGGTTGCTGGTCGCGATCCACAGGTAGCCGTCGGGTCCAATCGCGACGGTGCGGATGCGGCCATAGGTGCCCTGCAGCTCGATGGTGGGCGGTCCGCTTGTCCCGCCGCTGCCGTTGAGCGGCACCAGCCACAGTCTCGTGCCCCTGAGCGCGGCGGCGAACAGGGTGTTGTTGGCGATCGCGGTGCCGCTGGGCGAGGCCTCCGCGGTGGTCCAGGTGACAATCGGGTTGCGGAACGCGGGGTTGTTACAGGTGCCTTCGCACGTCGGCCAGCCGTAGTTGCCGCCCGCCACGATCTGGTTCACCTCGTCGATGGCGTTCTGGCCGAACTCGGTGGCGAACAGGCGGCCCTGCGGATCCCAAGCCAGGCCTTGCACATTGCGGTGGCCATAGCTGTAGACCACCGAGTTGGCGAACGGGTTGCCCGCGGGCACGCCACCGGTTGGCGTCATCCGCAGGATTTTGCCCGCCGGGGTGTTGAGGTTCTGCGCGTTGGCGGTGTTGTTGGCGTCGCCCGTGCCGGCGTAGAGCATGCCATCGGGACCGAAGGCGAGCCGCCCACCGTCGTGGATGGTCGCTTTGGGGATGCCGGAGCGGATCACCGTTACCGTGCCCGGGGTGTCCAGCCGGAACCGGACGATCCGGTTGTCAGCGCTCGCGGTCAGGTAGGCGTAGACGAGGTTGTCGGTGGCGAAGGTCGGTGAGACGGCCAAGCCCAGCAGGCCCGATTCGCCAGAGGGCACGACACCGGGCACGGTCGCCACGAGCGCGGGCGCGACACCCGGCCGCAGCCGGAAAATGCGTGCCGTGGCGCGTTCGGAGACCAGGGCGCTGCCATCGGGCAGGAAGGCCAGTCCCCACGGGATCTGCATGCCGGTCGCGACGAGTTCGGGCCGGGTCAGGTCGAATCCGCCCGCCTGGATGACGGGGCCGCTCGTGGCGGTGTCGGACGGTGCCGCCTCGTGGGCGGCGGTCGGTGTCGCGGCAGCCCCTACCAGGCTCAGGACCGCGACCATGGTCAGGAAAGATCGGGTATTCATTCGCGATCTCCTTCGATCGAGTTTCATGAATACCTTAACCGAGGGTACCGGGCCATGCGAAGGCCAGACCCGGTACCCAGAAAGGCTAAAGACCGAGGAAGCGCAGGATGCCGTTGGTGTGACCGCGTGCGGTCGCGGTGAGGAAGCTGGCATTCTTGAGCAGGTTGGCGTTGGAAACCGTGTCGATGAAGAGGTTTTCGGTGAGGACCGCCGGCATGGCCGTCTCGCGAAGCACATGGAAGTCGGCGGTCTTCTGGCCACGGTCGGTGACCGCGGAGACCGTGCGCATGCCCGCGATCACGTTGCTGTGCATCAGGCTGTGCAGGCGCTGGGTGGTGGCGCCGACGCCGGGATAGCGGAAGCTCTCGAAGCCCGTGCCACCACCGGCGTTGATGTGGATGGCGATGAAAATGGTGGCGCCCCAGGCGTTGGCGTCATCGCTGCGGTAGGTGAGGCTGCGGGTGATGTCGGTGGTGCGCGACATCCGCACGAGCACGGGGTAGCTCGCCAGCATGTTGCGCACCTGAAGGGCGATGTTGAGGGTGACCGTCTTCTCCTGCAAGCCGTTGCCGGTGGCGCCCGAGTCGGTGCCGCCGTGGCCCGGGTCGATGTAGACGCGGGGGGTCGCGGCAAGGGCCGGGCTGGCGGCCCAGGGTGCCACCGCGACGCCGGCTCCGGCCGCTGCGGCCAGAAGAGCGCGACGCCGAGTGAAGGGGCTGTTAGTCATGGGCACCTCTCTATAGCGGGTGTGAAATCTTCACGCCGAGACTGTAACGTATGTCAATGAATAACTAAAGACGGTCGTGACCTGGGCTCGGTCCTACGCTGGGTGCTGTGCCACTGCACAAGGGAAAGACCTCAGCAGGCGGATCGGGCCGCCACGTCGGCAACAAACTCGCGACCGTAGGGTTTGAGGAGGTCGTGCCGCCGATCACCGCATTGCGGGACAATTCCGTGCCCGCGGACACCGCCTACCAGCTGGTGCACGACGAGCTCATGCTCGACGGCAACGCCCGCCTCAACCTGGCCACCTTCGTCACCACCTGGATGGAGCCCCAGGCGGACAGGCTGATGGCCCAGTGCGCGGACAAGAACATGATCGACAAGGATGAGTACCCGCAGACCGCTGAGCTGGAAAGACGCTGCGTCACCATCCTCGCCGACCTGTGGCACGCCCCCGATCCGGCCACCGCCATCGGCTGCTCGACCACCGGCTCCAGCGAGGCGTGCATGCTGGCCGGGATGGCGCTCAAGCGCCGGTGGGCGGCGAAGCGCAGCGGCGGCAACGGCAAGGGCGCCCGGCCCAACCTGGTCATGGGCGTCAACGTGCAGGTCTGCTGGGACAAGTTCTGCAACTACTGGGAGGTCGAGCCGCGCCTGGTGCCGATGGAAGGCGACCGCTTCCACCTCAGCGCCGAAGAGGCCGCTGCGCGCTGCGACGAGAACACCATCGGAGTGGTAGGAATTCTGGGCTCCACCTTCGACGGCAGCTATGAGCCCATCGCCCAGATCTGCGCGGCGCTCGACGAGCTGCAGGAGCGCACCGGCTGGGACATCCCGGTGCACGTGGACGGCGCTTCCGGGGCCATGGTCGCCCCCTTCATCGACCCGGACCTGGTCTGGGACTTCCGGCTGCCCCGGGTCGCCTCCATCAACACCTCGGGCCACAAGTACGGGCTGGTCTACCCGGGCGTCGGCTGGGTCGTCTGGCGTGAACACCGGTTGCTGCCGCAAGAGCTGGTCTTCAACGTCAACTATCTCGGCGGGTCGATGCCGACCTTCGCGCTCAACTTTTCCCGTCCGGGCGCGGAGGTCGTGGCGCAGTACTACACCTTCTTCCGGCTGGGCCGGGAGGGCTACCGCACGGTGCAGCAGGGCTGCCGCGACGTGGCCACCTACCTGTCCGGCGAGCTGGAGAAGACCGGCCAGTTCCGGCTCATCAGCCGCGGCGACGAGCTTCCCGTCTTCGCCTTCACCACGGGCGCGGACGTGAAGCGGTACAACGTCTTCGACGTGTCCCGGCGACTGCGCGAACGGGGCTGGCTGGTGCCGGCCTACACGTTCCCGGAGAACCGCACGGATCTGGCGGTGCTGCGCATCGTGGTACGCAACGGTTTCTCACAGGACCTGGCCGACCTGCTGATGGACGACATCCGTCGGCTCCTGCCGGAGCTGGAAAGCCAGCCCGGTCCATTGCAGACGCCAGAGGCGGGATCGGCTTTCCACCACTGAGTGCGCTGAGGGCGGGCGCCCCACGCGTTCAGTCCTGGATGGTCGGGATGAGCCCGGTGGTCTCCATCGGTGTCGAATGGTCGATCTGGACCCGCGCCGGGGGTGGCCCCTCGTCGCCGAGCGCGCGCAGCTGGCTGTTCATGAATGTGCGCAGGCGCGAACGGTAGTCCTTGTCGAACTGCTGCAAGGCGTCGATCTGCTGCTGGAGCGCGGAACGCTTGGACTCCAAGCTGCCGACAACCTCCTGATAGCGCTGCTGCGCTTCGCGTTCCAGCGCGTCGGCCTTGGCCAGTGCGGCCTTGTCCAGCTCTTCGGCCTTGGCCCGGGCGTCAGCGAGAATCTTTTCGTTTTCCCGCCGCGCGTTGTCGGCATTGGCTTGCGCGTCCTTGGCGATGTCGTCGGCCTTGGCCCGGGCGTCGGCCAGCGCCTTGTCCGCGTCGCGGCGCACGCCGTCGGCGGCCACTTTGGCCTCTTTGCCCGCCTGGTCCGCGGCGGCCCTGGCGTCGGTGAGCGTCTTGCCCGCCTCCCGTCGCACCCCTTCGGCGAAGGTGTGGGCGTCTTGCGCGATCTGCTCGGCTTTGGCGCGAGCATCGGCGCGGATGCGTTCCGCCTCGTGCAGCGCACTGGCGACGTGTTCGTCGGCCGTGCGCCGGGCGAGCACCAGCACCTGCAGCGCCTGGCGTTCCGCGTCCGCGTCGGAGAGCAGCGCGCTGGCGCCGCCCGCTTGACTGGGAAGGGCGTGCTCACCCAGTGTCTCGTGCTCGGGAAGCTGTCCTCCGAACAGTCCCTTCACACGGCCTTTCAACCGATTATCGGTCACCGGACGACCTCCTTAGGTGAACGAGCCCTGACCGGCGGCATGTTACCAAGCAAAGCCGATTTCCTCATTACCGAGTTCACGCAGACGGGGACACTGAACTTGGCCCGGTGGCCACGCGCAGTAGGCTGTTGGCCGTGCAGGAGATGGCAAGCGATGTGTTGAGGCTGGTCCGCGGTGCCGGGGGAAAGCTGGTGGGAAACTGGCCCACCCTGCTCGCCCTGGTGCTGGCGGGCTTCACCGTCAAGCTCGCGACGCTGAAGCTGGCGCTGCTGGCCGGAGCGGTCGGCTGGGCGCTCGGAGTGGCGATTTTCGCCTTCACCGCGGCCGGGCTCGCCGCCGCGGTGATGTTCATGTTTCGTTCACTCTTGCCAGGGCAGCCATGGCCGAAGTTTCCGATGGTGCTCGCGCCATTCCTGATGGTTTATGTTGCTACAGATCATTTTGATGGGTACCTGATAGACCCCGCCCTGGAACGCCAGGTCACCATGGACGTGTCCGCGGCCGTGGTGCTCATCGTCGCGGTCATGTTGCGCTGGCTCATGCCGTTGTGGACGGCCGTGCAGGATCGGCGGTGGGCGGGCTGGGTGCGCACCGGGCTGGACATCTGCTGGATGTCCATGGTGGCGTTCACGATCGCGAGCCATCCGCTGTCGCGATGGCTGGCCGAGCTGACCCATCCGGTGTCGTGGCTTTTCAGTGCCGTGTTCACGGTCCTGCTGGTGCCGTTGGCCTGGCTCGCGGTGGGTGTGCTGGCGCTCGGTTTTCGTCCCTTGGATGCGCCTGAGCTGGTGCGAAGGGCCGGTGTCCCGCTCACCCTGATCACCTGCCTGCTCATCGTGGTGGTGCAGCAGGTGCCGTTGCTGTTGTGGCAGATCGAGCGGCTCGCCATCGGCACCCGCGACCCGGAAGCGTTCTGGCAGCCCATTACCGGGCTGATCGGTGCGGCCAACAGCGCGATCGGTGTGCTGCTGGTGGTGTGCCTGGCGGCTTCGCTGCTGATCGCGTCAGGCGCCGACGAGGCGGGCGTAGCCGGGCAGCGCGGCGGCGCGCACGACCCTTACCGCGACCGGTTTGGCGTCGGCGGGCGCGATGAAGAAGACGGTCACCTGGTAGGCATTTAGCGCGGTGTCCTCGGCCGTGCAGGTCGGCGTGGGCATCTTCAGGTTGGCCAGCTCGTAGGGGCGGGTCCCGAAGAGGCGCCCTTCGCTGTCCTCAAGGGAGATTTCGCAGTCGGCCAGGTCTTTCTGGTTGTCCACCTGGATCTCGATGACGGCTCGCCAGGTCTTGAGATCGGCGGGCATTTTCAGCGGCTTGCCCGCCGTGTCGTAGAGGTCGGTGGTGGCCGCCATGTTGACCAGGCGAAGCCGGGCCTTGGAATAGCTGACCCATTCCGCGGGCGCGGCACTGACCCCGGCCTTTGGTTGACCATTGATCTGCTGGCCGTAGAAGTCGGTGCGGTCCAGGGCGACGACCGTGAAAGCGGCGATCGCGGGCAGCAGGCCGAGCAGGCCCCACATGTTGCGGCGGAAGAATCCGGGCTTTTTCACGGCTTTACCTCGGTCGGGGCGAGCGTGGCCGGAGGCTGCTCGCCGGGGGCCACGGTCAGGTTGGGCAGCACGACCTCGGCCATGGCGTCGAGCGCGAGCCGGTCGGGATGCGCCGCGAAGAGCGCGGTCAGGCTGTCGAGCGCGTCCTTGGGCACCTCGAAGATGACTTCGCCTTCGATGGGGATGCCGGGCTGGAAAGGACGGCTGCCGTCGATGAGCGGCTGCCGGACGCGATCGGAGGCCAGATAGGTGCGGCCGGCGCGGTCGCGCACCGCGGCATAGCCGACCTGTGTCGGCTCATGGTTGGCGGCCAGGCGCACCCGCACAATCACCCACACCCCCTGGGTCGCCTGGGCGGCGCCCCCGGCCTGCAGCGAGGACGCGGCCCGGGCCGCCTGCACGGTGATGGTAAATGTCCGGACATCAAGGCTTTCGCCAGGTGCGCCGGCCTGAGCGAACGGGCGTTGCGACGAAGCCGGATCCGGCCCGAGCCATCTGACGCCGGCGCCGATCGCGACCGCGGCGGCGGCCATCGCGACCGCCCCGGCGACGGCGGTAACGCGCTGGCCGGTGCTCATCGGGGGGCGAGAAGCGGTGCGGCGCCTGGGTTGTGGTGCGGGTTTCGGCGCGGGTTTCGGCTTAGCCGCCGAATCTGACTTTGACCCGGACCACGGCTCGACGCTTGGCCAGCTGGCGGGCTCCGGGTACTGCGAGTCGGAGTTGCGGTAGTCCGTGCTGGTGTCCGGCCACCGCTCGGGCTCCGGGTAGACCGGCTTCTCGTCCGGCCAGCGGCCGAACACGCTGGTGGAGGTCTTGGGGTCAAGCTCGTCGCGGCTGCGCCGCTGGCGCTCGCGCTCGTATTCGAGGTCGGACTGGCGCTGGCGCTCCCGCTCGAACTCCTCCTCGAGCCGGGCCACTCGCGCGCGTTCCAGCTCGATCTCGCGTTCCAGCTCGGTGGCGCGGGCCCGCTCCAGGGCGGCCGTGCGTTCCAGGTCGGCTTTGCGCTCGCGTTCCAGCTCGGCTTGGCGCAGCAGCTCCTGCTCGGCCAGCCGCTCCCGGTCGAGCTCGGCCTGGTGGTCGCGATCGGCCTGCGCTCTGCGTTCGCGTTCCAGCTCGGCGCGGCGGGCTCGCTGTGTCTCGCGTTCCTGCTCCGCCTGGCGATCCAGCTCGGCCTGACGCTGTTTGTCCGCCGCGGATTTGCGGCCGAACTTGCGCTTCGGCTCCGCCGCGGGCGCGGGCTCGGCCGGCGCCTCGGGAACGCTCGCCCTCGCTTCCGGCTTGCGCGACTGGGCGGGGATGAAGTCGGGCTCGGGCGGGGGGCTGCCCTTGGACTTGCCCTTGAGTTTCTTGGCGGCCTTGTCGGTGGCACGAACCCAGCTGCCGTCGGGCATCTGGACCCACGCCTCCTCGCCGAACAGCGGGGCGCCTTCCTCAACCTCGTTGAGGCGGTCGTAGCGGCTCATTTCGTGCTCACCGCAATGGTGACCGGGGAACCGCCGGAGACCTCCACGGTGACCTGGGTGGGCGGCGTCGCGCCGACCTTCTGCTCCCAGGCGAACGCCAGCTCCTCGGGCAGGCCGGGATGCAGCCGATCGATCTTGCTGCCGTCGCGTACCAGCAAAACGCCCGGCTCGGTGGTCACCAGCGCGTCCACTCCGGACAGTCGCAGGATCGAGGCGAGACCGGTGGCGCTGGTCTTGCCGGTGATCTCCACCTTGGCGCGCACGATCACCCAGCGGTTGGCCGGGTCGGCACGCTGCAAGGGGGGCAGGTCGGCGGCGACCGCGGCCGAGGTGACATCGACATGCCATGGCCCCGGTGGGGGGCCTCCTCGTACCAGTGCGCCGATCAAGCCGGTCACCGCGAACAGGAGGAGCGCGCTGCCCGAGCCCCACCAGGTGATCGATTGCTGCCGTGTCACACGGCGCAGCATACCGCCGCCAAACCGGGGGTTACTTATCGCTTCTTATAGATGGATATGCCGGAATTCTTAGGCTGTTGCGGACGGTTTGGCACTCCTAGTATGTGAACACCCTTCATATACCTCGCTCCCGAGAGGGGATCGCCCGTGCTCAGCAAAGTGACGCGGGCCGGAATGGCGCTCGTGCTTGTCACCACCGCCTTGGTGCTCGCACCTGCCTCGCCGGCTACCGCCGCCAGCGCCTACCTGCAACCCAACGACTACTGCCTCGATCAATGCGACGACATCCTGCCGCCGGGGCAGAACGGCAACGCCACGCTCGCGGAAATCCTTGCCCAGCAAGCACTCGGCATCAGACCGGCGCACAACGCCGACCAGATCGGCAAGTACGCCAACCTGCTCAGCGCCTACACCGGGCTGACCGGCGAACAGATCGGGCAGTTCTACAACGACGCCGCCTTCGGCGTGCCCGCCTCGCAGGTGGAAAGCACCTCCTCGCCCCGCTCCGATGTGACGATCCTGCGGGACAAGGCCACCGGTGTGCCCCACATCTACGGCACCACCCGGGGCGGCACGATGTTCGGGGCCGGGTACGCGGGGGCCAGCGACCGGCTCTTCCTGATGGATCTGCTGCGCCGCGTCGGCCGGGGCAAGCTCACCTCCTTCGCCGGCGGCTCGCCCGGTAATCAGGCGCTTGAGCAGCAGGTTTGGCGCAACTCGCCCTATACCGAGGCCGATCTGCAGGTACAGGTGGAGGCCCTTCGCGTCTCCGGCCCGCGTGGCGCGCTGCTGCACAGCGACATCACCGAGTTCGTGGCGGGCATCAACGCCTACATCAACCGCTGCATGTCGGCGATCCCGATCAACTGCCCGGGGGAGTACGTGCTCACCGGGCACCTGGACGCGATCACGGGAGCGGGCGGCCCGGAGCCGTTCACCATCACCGACATCGTCTCGATCAGCGGCGTGGTCGGCGGGCTCTTCGGCGGCGGGGGCGGCAACGAGATGCGCTCCGCGCTGGTGCGCCTGGAGGCCCAGGCCAAGTACGGCACCGTCGTCGGTGACCAGGTGTGGCGCGCCTTCCGAGAGCAGAACGACCCCGAGACCGTGCTGACTTTGCACAACGGCCAGTCCTTCCCATACGGCCAGACTCCGGCCGCCGCCTCCGGCGTGGCCCTGCCCGATCGGGGGACGGCATCGCCGGTCCCGGTGGTGTTCAACCGAAGTGGGTCGGCCGGCACCCCGATCACCTCACCTGAGGAGCGCGGGATTCTGCCGAACCTGAACATCGGCCCGGAAAGCCGCCGGGGCATGTCCAACGCCATGGTGGTCTCCGGCGCGCACACCGCCACCGGCAACCCGATCGCCGTCTTCGGGCCGCAGACCGCCTACTTCTCGCCGCAGCTGCTCCTGCTGCAAGAGCTGCAAGGCCCGGGGATCAGCGCCCGCGGCGCGTCCTTCGCCGGGGTGAACCTCTATGTCCAGCTGGGCCGCGGCCAGGACTACGCGTGGAGCGCCACCTCGGCCGGCCAGGACATCACCGACACCTACTCCGTTGAACTGTGCGGTGACATCAACAGCACCGTCTACCGCTTCCGTGGCGTGTGCACGCCGATGGAGCAGCTGCGCCAGGACAACGCGTGGACGCCGACGCTGGCCGACTCCACCCCGGCCGGGTCCTACTCGCTGATCACCTACCGCACCAAGTACGGCCTCGTGCTGTGGCGCGGCCTGGTCAACGGGGTGCCCACCGCTTTCACCTCGCTGCGTTCCACGTACCGGCACGAGGCGGACTCGGCGCTCGGGTTCCAGATGTTCAACGATCCGGCGCAGATGGGCACCGCGGCGGCCTTCGTCACCTCGGCCAGCAACGTCGGCTACGCGTTCAACTGGTTCTACGTGAACTCGGCCGAGGCGGCCTACTTCAACTCCGGCTCCAACCCGGTGCGGCCCAGCCACGTCGACCCGAACCTGCCCATCGCGGCCACCGCGGCCAACGAATGGGTGGGCTGGAACCCGGACAACAACACCGCCTCCTACACGCCCACCTCGGCGCATCCCCAGGCGGTGAACCAGGACTACTTCATTTCGTGGAACAACAAGCAGGCCAAGGATTACAGTGCCGCGGACGGGAATTTCAGCTTCGGCCCGGTACACCGTGGCGACATGCTCGACAAGGCGGTGAAGGCGGCCATCGCCGGTGGGCAGAAGCTCGACCGGGCGGGCGTGGTCAAACTCGTCGAAGCCGCGGCGCACGAGGATCTGCGGGCCACCCACGATCTCGGGTTGCTGCTGCAGGTGATCACCTCCCAGCCGGTGACCGACCCGGCGCAGGCCGACGCGGTCGCCAAACTGCAGGCCTGGCTCGCCAACGGCGGGCACCGCACCGAGACCGGCGCGGGAAGTCACGTCTACCGCGACGCCGACGCCATCCGCATCCTGGACGCCTGGTGGCCACGGCTCGTCGACGGAATGTTCCGTCCCTCGCTGGGCGACAGCCTGTTCGCCTCCCTGGCGGGCGCCATTCAGATCGACGAGGCACCTTCCGATCACGGCCAGCCGCACAAGGGATCCTCGTTCCAGACCGGCTGGTGGGGTTACGTTTCCAAGGATCTGCGTTCGGTACTGGGTCAGCCGGTAGCCGGCCCGCTGGCCGCGACCTATTGCGGCGCAGGCAATCTGGCCGCTTGCCGGTCGGTGCTGCTGAGCACGCTGGCGACGGCCGCGGCCGTGCCGGCGAGCCAGGTGTATCCCGGTGACGGTGACTGCGCGGCGGGCGACCAGTGGTGCGCGGACACGATCATCCACTCGGCGCTGGGCGGAATCGGCCAGGACCCGATCAGCTGGCAGAACCGCCCGACCTACCAACAGGTCGTGCAGTTCCCGGCCCGGCGTGGGGACAACATAGCCAACCTTGCTCACAACAAGACCGCCACCGCTTCCAGCACCCAGTTCCTGACCAGCCTCACGCCGAACAAGGCGGTCGACGCCAACGACGGCAGCCGCTGGGGCAGCTCGTTCAGCAACAACCAATGGATCAAGGTGGATCTGGGTTCGGCGCAGACGGTCGGCCGGGTGATCCTCAACTGGGAGTCGGCCTACGGCCGGTCGTACCGCATCGAGGTGTCAAACGACAACACCAACTGGACGACGGTCTTCTCGACCACCGCGGGCAACGGCGGGACAGACAACATCTCCTTCGCCCCGGTCAGCGCCCGCTATGTGCGCATGTTCGGCCTGACCCGGGCGACGTCCTACGGATTCTCCCTCTACGAGTTCGACATCTACGCCAAGTAAACCTAGGCAACTTCACGGTGGGGCCGGCGCGACCGCCGGCCCCACTTCTCACGCGGTGTGGCGCGCGATGGCTGTCACCACGGTGTCCCATGTGGATGGTGGTGGCGCCTGGTGTCCCACGCCGTCGAGCAGAAGCAGGCGCGCACCGGTGATTTCGCGGGCGAGCGCTTCGCCGTGGCCGGGTGGAAAGAACGGGTCTTCGGTGCCGTGGATGACCAACGTCGGCGCGCTCACCTCGGCGAGCCGGGGGCGCACCTCCTCGCCCCCTTCGAGCAGCCAATGGTTCTTCGCGCTGGACTCCACGTTGACCGTGCGGGCGACCACCAGCTGCGCCACCGCGCGCGCCTGCGCCTCGTCGAAGGATTTCGGCCCGGCGTAAGGGCGCTCGCTTTCCACGAGATAGTCGGCGACCGCCGCCGGGTCGGCCCAATCCGGCTCGGGCAACGGGTTTTCGAAGGCCTCCCGGATTCGCTTGGCGGGCGGCGGGAGGTCGCCGGCCGGGCCGGGGCTGGTGGACATAAGCGTCAATGTCGCCACCTTCTCCGGCTGGTGCACCGCGAGATATTGGGCGATGCCACCGCCCATGGAGAGGCCGACCAGATGCGCTCGGCCACCGCTGAGCGCATCGATCAAACCGGCGGCATCGGCGGCGAGATCGGGCCCGGTGTAACCGGGTGCGCCGGGAGGGTAGCTTGTTGAGCGCCCGGTGTCACGATGGTCATACCGGATGACCTGACGGCCCTGGGCGGCAAGGAGCTCGCAGAGCCGCGGGCTCCACAGGTCCATGGAACAGGCGGCGCCACCGATCAGCAGGATCGCCGGTGACCGCGGTTCCCCGAAGGATTCGACGCACAACTCGGCTCCGTTGACGGCCACCATCTGCTCAGGCATGGCACCAACCCTATTAGGAGACACATGGCTTCCACCGACCGGCGGTCGCGTCGCAGTTTCGGGCTCACCGCTCTTTTCCTGGGGTTCTTCGGAGCAGGCTGGCTCAGCTGGGCACAGGCCGCACCTCCGCTGGGCACCTGGCTGAGCGTCCTTGCCTGGGTGTCGCTGGCCACCGCCGCGGCCGGGGCGGTGATCGGTTTCCGCAGCCCGGGCGGGCAGGATCAGGTGGACGGACGCCGCTACGGCATCATCGTCGGGGTCGAGTTCGCGGCTTGCGGCCTGGGTGCGGTGGCGCTGGGCGCGACCGGGCAGAGCGAGTTCATTCCGGTGTGGATATGTCTCGTGGTGGGCGTGCACTTCTTCCCGCTCGCGCCCGCATTGCATGATCCACTATTGGTGCCGCTGGGGGTGGCCATGTGCGCGGTGGCCGTGGCCGGTCTAGTGGTGGCCCTGGCCTCGTCGGTGAACGCGAGCGTGGTGGTGGGGACGGGAGCCGGGCTGCTTCTCGCGGGCTACGCGGTGATGGCGCTGGGCAAAGCCGTGGCAAGACCCTAAAATTTCAGGCATTCACAATCATCGCTGTGCGGCTTATCCTGCGGCTGCGGGCTACCCCCGTCCTTTCCCCGTGAGGAGTACGGCGTTGAGACCTTCATCGATCCTTCGTGGCCTGATGGCCTTCACTCTGGCTGCGACAGCGGTCGCTGCCCTGCCGTCATCGGCAGCGGCCGCGCCCGCGCCGGATGTGGTGGCCCTGGCCACTCCGGACATCTCGCTGACCAATCAGCGGGCGCATCTGCAGCAGTTCCAGAACATCGCGACCGCCAACGGCGGCACGCGCCGCTCCACCACGGCCGGCTACACCGCCTCGGTGAACTACGTCTTCGACCGGCTGTCGGCGGCGGGCTACACCGTCGTGCGGCAGACCTGCGCGACCGGCTGCACCGCGGGCGCGGGCCCGAACGTCATCGCCGACTGGCCCGGCGGTGACGTCAACAACACCTACATGTTCGGCGCCCACCTCGATAGCGTCACCGCCGGACCGGGCATCAACGACAACGGGTCCGGCTCGGCGACGGTGCTGGAGATCGCCCTCACCCTGGCCGCCACCAACCCCACCATGCAGAACCATGTCCGGTTCGCCTTCTGGAGCGATGAGGAGCAGGGGCTCAACGGCTCGCAGCACTACGCCAACAGCCTCACCGCCGCCCAGCGCACGCAGATCAAGGGCTACTTCAACTTCGACATGGTCGCCTCCACCAACGGCGGGTACTTCATCAACCGGATCACCTCGAGCATCGGCCAGGTTCTCAAGGCCTACTACGACACCAACTTCCCGGGCATCGCCCCGGAGGAGAACGTGGAGGGCGCAGGCCGCTCCGACGACGCGTCGTTCAACGCGGTGGGCATTCAGACCAGTGGTGTGGCCGCCGGCGCCAGCGCCAACAAGACCGCCGCTCAGGTGACCAAGTGGGGCGGGACCACCGGCGACTATGACCCGTGCTACCACCAGGCGTGCGACCGTTTCCCGGCCAACATCAGCGACACGGTGCTCAACCGTGCCGGTGACGCGGCCGCACACGCGCTGTGGACCCTTGCCGTGGGCACCGGGACTCCGCCCACCACCGTCTACTCCGACACCTTCGAAACCGCCACCGGGTGGACCACCAACCCCAACGGCACCGACACCGCGACCACCGGCGTGTGGGAGCGGGGCGACCCCGAGGCCACCACGTCAAGTGGCGCCAAGCAGTTGGGTACCACGGTCAGCGGAACCAACGATCTGGTGACCGGCCGGCTCGCCGGGGCGGCCGCCGGTGACTTCGACATCGACGGCGGCACCACGTCGATCCAATCGCCCGCCATCACGCTGCCGGCCACCGGCACGCTCAATGTCTCCCTGTCCTGGTACCTCGCCCACGGCAGCAACGCGTCAAGCGCTGACTTCTTCCGGGTGAGCATCGTCCACAGTGGAGGGACGACCCAGTTGTTCAACCAGGCGGGGGCTGCGGCCAACCGCAACGGCGCCTGGGCCACCGGAACATGGAACATCTCGGCCTTCGCCGGGCAGAGTGTCCGAATCCTCATCCAGGCAGCCGACGCCTCCGGCGCAAGCCTGGTCGAGGCGGGCGTGGACAACGTCACCGTCACACGGGCCTGATCCGCCCCGGATGCCGGGTCGCCCCACGCGGGCGGCCCGGCATCGCTATGTCACGAAGACCTGCACGAGCCGCCGGCAGCGCACCGGATCCTCGGTGAGCCCGGCGCGCAAGCCCCAGAGCCAGTAGTCGACGGCACGCAACAGCACCCAATCGCGGGCATGGTCGCGCTCCACCCCGGCTGCGGCTGCGGCCGCATCGAAATGCTCGATGATGGTGGCCGGGCCCGCCATCTCGTCCAGGCGGGTCCAGAGCACCCGGGCCAGATCGTAGGCGATGTCGCCGCGCAGCAGCACCGGATCGACGGTGAGCCAGGTTTCGCGCTGCCCGCGCAGCACCTGTGCGGAGTGCATGTCGCCGTTGACGGCCAGCTCGGATTCGCTGCGGCACAGCGCTTCGCCGACATCCAGCGCCTCGGTGAGGATGGCGCGGTCGAAGGGGCGTTGCAGCGCTTGCCAATCCGCTTCGAGCCGGCTGAGGCGGGCGCGCACCAGATCCGCCGTCGACGGCACATCGTCAGGCGCCGGAACGGCCAAACGCCGCATCATCGCGCCGAGAAGCGGGATCGCCTCGTCCACCGGCACCCGGGCCAGCGGCTCGCCGAGACGCTCAAGCAGCATCGCACCGCTGGCGGCGTCGGCGTCGAAAAGCCTTGCCGTGCCTCGTCCGTCCCAGAACCGAAGGGCCCGGATGTGGGCGTCGAGATCTGGTCCGGGCGGTGACATGCGCAGCACGAAGCTCTCGCTGTCACGCTCCACCGGCACAACGATGGCGTGGGAGCCGTGCGCGAGCTCACCGGCGATGCGCAGCCGCCACGCCGCGCATTGCATGCCAACGGCTTGCGGCAGTGCGGCCAGCCAGGCCGCGCCACCGCTGAACCAGGCGGGCGAGGCAAGGAACGACGGCGGTAGTTCTACCTGCATCCCACCAAGGTTAGCTGGCGGCTGTTTGGGGCGGGCCGTGCGGCGGCACGGCCCGCCCGGTTGTCTACTGACCGCGGCTGGCCGGGTCGACTCGTGCCCAGCGCAGCAGATCGGTCATCTTGAAGGTGCCGGGCGTCTGGCTCGGCAGAGTGGGGGTGAAGCCGTTGTTCAGATATGAGAACTCGTCACGTGCGAGGAGCCCGATGAGTGTCTCGGCGACGATGCGGCCGCCGATCGGGCCTAGGCGCAAGCCGTCGTTGAAGACGGCCGCTTCCTTGAGGATGTAGTACCACAGCGGGGTGCTGGCATCCAGACCGAGTCCATACCCTCTCAGCTCAGGGAAGTTACTCGAGGCAAGGACGGGCGATCCCGTGGCCTGCGCGATGCGCTGGCCCGACGGCAACGACCAGGTCAAGTGGCGCAACAGGTTTCGCTGGGGAAGCGAGATCGGCGGATCTCCACTCGCGATGGCCTGCAGCGGCAGCTTGAACAGCGGGGTCGAGATACTCGTGTCGAGTCTCTTGTTCGGCCTTACGTGCTGGGTCTGATCGCCTCCGAAGTCGAAGAACGTCTGCCAGCCAATGAAACGACGCCGTGCCCTGCGCCGTCCCCGTAGGTCGACCGGATCGGATTGGTTCTCCCCGGCCGGGTCGAAGATGAACCCGAAGAAGGGCGCCGGGGCGCCGGTGACCGGGTCGCGGTCGCCGGCCAGGTTGGCGCGGTAGGAGGGTCGGACCAGTGAGTGTCCCATGCGGAAGGTGCCGGTCTGGAACTCCACCGGCATGGTGGGACGGTCGAACCTGTACCAGCGCAACCCGTTGCGGAAGATGTCGTCGACCAGCGCCTGCCCGCAGATCTGCGGGAGGAACTCTTTGACGACAATCCACTGGTAGTGGTGGATGATGGTGCGCCGCGAGTAGAACCAGACGTCTCCGGGCAGGTTGTTGGCCCGGCGGAAGTCCACCGTCCGGTTGTGCGCCAGCAGGAACGCGGCTTGCAGCCCGGAGATGATGAGGTTCTCGTCGTTGCGCGGATCGGCGATGATCGCCGTGCCGTTGCTGTTGCGCGGCAGGTCTTCGAACAGACCGCCACTCTCGATGCGGAACTTGGCCCGGTCTGAGGTGCTGTAGAGCTGCGGGCTGACCGTCGGCCCGCCGCCGAACACCGTGTCGAGGTCGAGCCGGGTGTCGCGAGTGTTCGTGGTCGCGGTCGGCTCAGCCACCACGCCTAGCGGCGAGGCGGCGTCGAAAGTGACGTCGTGGTCGATGAACTGACCGAGGAACGTTGTCCCGGCGGTCATGTTGGTGACCACGTTGTCGCGGTTGTTGGGGCTCAGCTCCGGGTTGGTAATCAACCGGATCGGGCCCTCTTGGAGTGGGTCTTTGGCGTCGAGCAGGCCGCCGAGTTTGCCGATGTCGTTCATCGCGTTCTTGACCGCTGTCGAGGTCGGGCTGGCGAACGCGGGAAGGTTGAACATACGGCTGAATCGGGGATCGGGGGCGGCCGAGACGACCGGGCCCTCCACCTCTGCTGCTTGTGCTTCGACGTCGCTCAGGATCACCGCGCCGGCTGCTGCTGCTCCGACGCCGCCGACGAACTTACGCCGGCTAAGCCTGGCTCTTCGACCCGTGGGCTGGTTTGAGTCTGCCATCGTTGGCTCCCAAAGGGTTTTGGATGCGCAGCGCGCCTCATACTTCCTTTCCCTTGCGCGCTCACGCGTTTGCAGCAGTTTGACATTGATCGATATATTCCGATAGGGTACGCGGCAAAAATGGCATGATTCCAAAAAACAGTGATTTAGTTGCCTACCAACAGGTCTTCCAATGGAATGGCGGGGTCGGCAAGACGGCCGAGGTCGGCGACGTGTCCGGCATAGCCGGCCCGCACCAGAGCCTGGATCTGATCCTGCACATCCCAGATGTTGGTGTTCATGCCCGCGATGACACGGCCCTCGTCGACCCAGAACGCCAGAAACTCGTATTTAGACGGATCGCCGCGGAAAACCATGTAGTCATAACGGCCCGGGGCCACGTAACCGCTGTATTCCATGCCCAGGTCGAACTGGTCGGAGTAGAAGTACGGCAGCTGGTCGTAGACAACATCCTGCCCCATCATGGCCTTGGCCGCGGCCTCGCCCATGTTGACGGCGTTGGCCCAGTGCTCGACCCGGATCTGGCGGCCGATGAGCGGGTGGTAGGCATTGGCGACATCGCCCGCGGCGAAGATGCGCGGATCCGAGGTGCGCAGCCCGGAGTCCACGGTGATGCCGTTGTCGGTGTCCAGCCCGGCCTGCCGGGCCAGCTCGATGTTGGGCGAGATGCCGACCCCGGCCACGACCACGTCGGCCAGCAACTCGCTGCCGTCGCCGAGCACCACCGAGGTGACCCGCTTGCCGCCACGGAACTCGCGCACGGAACTGTTGCCGTGGAAGGTGATCCCGCGCGAGCGGTGCAGGGAGAGGAAGACCTGCGCCACCTCGTCGCCCAGCACCCGTTGCAGCGGCAGCGCAAGGGTTTCCACGATGGTGACCGAAGCTCCGCGGGAGCGCGCCGCGGCGGCGACCTCCAACCCGATCCACCCGGCGCCGATCACGACGACGTGTTCGGCGTCGGCCAGCACGGCGGCGAGCCGCACGGCGTCGGGCAGGGTACGCAGATAGAGCACGCCATCGAGGTCGGCGCCGGGGAGGTCGAGCCGGCGGGGCGCGGAACCGGTGGCCAGCAACAGTTTGTGATAACCGGTGACGCTTCCGTCGCTGGCAGTCACCGTGCGCTCGGCGCGGTCGATGGACTCGACGCGGCACCCGGTGCGCAGCTGGACTTCGTTGTCTGCGTACCAGCCGGGCTCATGCACGAAGGCGTCCTCTTCGGTGGTGGCGCCCAACAGCAGGCCCTTGGACAGCGGCGGCCGCTCATAGGGGCGGTGCGGCTCCTCGCCGAACAGGGTGATTTGCCCGGCAAAGCCTTGCCCGCGCAGGGATTCGGCCGCCTTGGCGCCGGCCAGGCCGGCGCCCACGATGACAAACTGCTCGCTCATGCTCGATCCTCAAAGGGTTTTCGTGGGTTATCGGGAAGCGGCGCCGGTGAGGGCGAGGAACTCGCCGCGGGAACGGGGGTCTTTGCGCAGGCTGCCGAGCAGCGTGGAGGTCAGGGTGCGGGAGCCGATCGCCTGGACCCCGCGCAGGGTCATGCAGAGGTGTTCGGCCTCGATGACGACGCCGACGCCGCGCGGGGTGAGCTGGGTGTGCAACCAGTCGGCGATCTGTTTGGTGAGCCTCTCCTGAACCTGCGGGCCGTGGGCGAACATCTCCACCACGCGGGCCAGTTTGGACAGTCCAAGAATCCTTTCCCCCGGCAGGTAACCGACGTGCGCCACCCCCACGACCGGCAGCATGTGGTGCTCGCACACCGATTTGATCGGGATGTTGCGCACCAGCACCAGCTCGTCGTAGCACTCGTCGTTGGGAAAGGAGGTCACCTTGAACGCCCGCGGGGTCAGCAGCTCGGCGTAGGCCTGCGCCATGCGGCGCGGGGTGTCCCGCAGGCTCTCCGAATCCAGAGGCACACCGAGTGCCCGCAGCAGATCTGCGGCCGCCTCCTCGGCGGCAGCCAGGTCGCGGGTGTTCGCCATCGCGCGTCCCCGCGGGGCCTGAACTGCGTTGTGCATCTGATACCGCCCTTTTTCGCCAATGGCCGTTGCTGTTAATCATCACCATTCTGTGGCCGAGCGGCCCGATTATCAACAGCGGACGTTGGTGATAATCTCTCCGCGATGGCAATAGCAAGATGGAACGTGGTGGCCGCGCTGATCGACCCGGTGCGGCGGGCGCTCTATGAGCACGTCAGGCGCCAAAAGCATGCGGTCAGCCGGGAGGAGGCCGCCGACGCGGTCGCGGTCTCACGCACCCTGACCGCGTTTCACCTGGACAAGCTCGTCGACGTCGGGCTGCTGCAGGCCCGCTACGAAGCGCCGTCGGGCAAGCGGCGGGGGCGCGGGCGCACCCCCAAGGTCTACGAGGCGAGCGCCGACGGGCTCAACCTGACCATCCCGGCCCGCCAATACGAGCTCGCCGGGCAGATCCTCGCCGACGCCATCGCCGAATCGCCGACCGATGCCCTGGCCGCTGTGCGCCGCCAGGCATTCCGGCGTGGACAGCAGATCGGGCAATCGGCCCGGCCCGGCAGCGAAGATCGGGTGGCCAGCCTGGACGAGGCCTGCCAGGCGCTGGCCGAGATGGGCTACGAGCCGCGTCCGGGCGAGGAGATGCTGCTGGACAACTGCCCGTTCCACGCGCTGGCGCAGCGTCAGCGGGAGCTGATCTGCGGGCTGAACCAGGCGTTCGTGGAAGGCGTGCTGACCGGGCTCGGCGCGCACGCGCTGCAGGCACGGCTGATCCCGCGGCCGGGCTCATGCTGCGTCACCGTGACCGCCGCACCCGCGACCGATTGACGTCTGTCCACGCGTGGGCATAGGTTCGCTCTGAGCACAATCGTTCGCACTCCGCACTCCCCGTCAGCAAGGGAGATTGGTATGTCCATTTGGGATGCCACCAGCCCCGAGGCGCGCGACAATCTGCTGCGCGTCGTCGATGAGCAGGCACAGGATCTGTTCGCCATGGCCGCCGCGCCCGGGGCGTGGGAGGCGCCGACCCTGAGCACGCAGTGGCAGGTCCGCGACGTCGTGGGCCACCTGATCGATGTCACCGAGAGCTACTTCACCGGCTTCGACGCCGCGCGGGCCGGCGCGTCGGTGGCGGATGCCCTTGGTACCAAAGCAATGCAAGACGGTCTCGACGTAGGCGCGCGCGATCTGCGCAGCCTGGAGGCAGACGTTTCCCTGGCCCGGCTGCGGGCAGACTACGCCAAGATGGTCGACATCGTCCGCGGGCTCAGCGATGACGAGTGGCGCAGCTTCCTCGTGCCGCACAAGTACATGGGCCCGCTGCCGGCCTTCTTCTACCCGGTCTTCCAGCTGATGGACTACGGCGTGCACGGCTGGGACATCCGCCAGGGCTCGGGACGGGCCCACTGCCTCAACAGCGACGCCGCGGACCTGCTGGTGCCGTTCATGTTCGTGCTCTGGTCGGCGACCGCGGACCTCCCGGCCGACGCGCCGCCGTGCGAGATCGGGGTGCGCATCCTGGGCGGACACAACGCGGGCAGCTGGAAGGTCACCGCCGGGCCGGACGCGATAACCTATGCCCCGGCGGCGGTCGACGACCTGCCCACGGTGCTTGAGTTCGATCCGGGGAGCTTTGTGCTGACGGCCTTCGGGCGCAGCAACGCCGGCACGGTGCGCGGCGACGCCACGGTCGCCGACCGCTATCTGAACATGTTCTTCCGGATCTGAGGGTGAGAAGCTGGGGCGATGGGCATCGACTACGACCAGATTGAAGCCGACCGGGCCAGGATCCGTGAGGTGTACCTGGGCGAGCAGCGCCCGGCGTCGAGCGCGCGCGGCGTGCACCACGTCGCGCTGCTCTGCGCCGACGTTGAGCGCACGGTGCAGTTCTATCAGGGGGTGCTGGAGTTCCCGCTCACCGAGATCTTCGAGAACCGGGACTACCGCGGCTCCAACCACTTCTTCTTCGACATCGGCAACGGCAACCTGCTCGCCTTCTTCGACCTGCCCGGCCTTGATCTCGGCGACTACGCCGAGGTGCTCGGCGGCCTGCATCACCTCGCCATCTCCGTCGAGCCGCAGCGGTGGGAACACCTTCGCGGCAAGCTGGAGGCCGCCGGCGTCGAGTACATGCTGGAGAGCGGAACGTCGATCTATTTCCGCGACCCGGACGGCGCCCGCGTGGAGCTGATCGCCGACCCGCTAGGGGAGATGTACGGCTCAAAAGTGATGTAATAGCTTAGGCTTTGCCGGTGAGTTTGGCCGAGAGCGTGGATACGTCGTCGTTGAGTGTTCGTCAGCGCCGGATCCTTGCCACCATTCAGGAGTGGGTGGTGCGCTGCGGCTACCCGCCGACCAACCGCGAGCTGGGTGACGCGGTGGGCCTGATGTCCTCCTCCTCGGTCTCGTACCATCTGAACAGCCTTGAGGAGAAAGGGTTCCTGCGGCGCAGCCGGTCGCGCCCGCGCAGCGTCGACGTGCGAATGTTCCTGCAGCCTCAGGGTGAGGCCGACGACGGCCCGAAGCCGGTGCTCGTGCCGCTGCTCGGCTCGATCGCCGCCGGTGGGCCGATCCTCGCCGACGAATCGCTCGAGGAGGTGCTGACCCTGCCCCGAGAGCTGGTCGGCCGGGGAACGCTGTTCTGCCTGCGGGTCCGCGGAGATTCGATGGTCGACGCGGCGATCTGCGACGGCGACATCGTCGCCGTGCGCCAGCAGCAGGAGGCCTACAGCGGAGACATCGTCGCCGCGATGATCGACGGCGAGGCCACCGTGAAGGTCTACCGCCGCCGCAGCGGCCACGTCTTCCTGGAGCCCCGCAACCCCGACTACGACGTCATCGATGGCGACGAAGCGGTGATCCTGGGCAAGGTCGTCTCAGTCATGCGGCGCATCTAACCCTCATACAGCCAGGACCCGCTACATAACGCCACCATAATCGGGTAAACCTGAAGCTCTCTCCGATGAGTACCTACTATGACAGCGATCATGGATAGGAATCGGGGAAGAGGATGGCCGACGCAGCCGCGTTCGAGGAGTTTGTGACCACCCGCTCGTCACGGTTGATGCGGGTAGCCGTGCTGCTCACACGCGACCACGCCCTGGCGGAAGACCTGCTGCAGACAGCGCTGGCCCGCACCTGGTCGGTGTGGAAGCGCATCGACGGCGACCCCGAGCCGTATGTCCACCGTGTCCTTGCCAACACCTACAACACCTGGTGGCGAAGGCGCTGGCATGCCGAACGCCCCACCGACCTGCTGCCCGAACACGGCGAGCCCGGAGGTCAGCTCGCCGTCGACGAGCGCGACGCGGTGTGGCGGGCCCTGAACCGCCTTACCCGCCAGCAGCGGGCCGTTCTGGTGCTGCGCTACTTCGAAGACCTCAGCGAGGCGGAAGTGGCTCAGGCGCTTGGCATCTCGGCCGGCGCGGTGAAGAGCCACGCCAGCCGGGCCCTGACCAAGCTGCGGCTCGATCCGCAGCTGCTGTCTGGCTTCGCGGTCGCGTCACCGCGTCCCGGCACCGAGCGCCTGGTCGCCGTTCGCGAGCGGATCAAGCAGCGCCGCAATCACCGGATCGCCGGCGCGCTCGCCCTCCTGGTGGCGATCATGGCCGGAGTCTCGGTGATTCCGATCCTGGTGGAGAAGGTCTTCCTACCCATGAAAACCGAGATTCCCAAATATATTCGCGAGTACCAGGTGACTGCGGCCGCGCAGACCACGTTGCCCGGCGCTTCCAGCGCGACCACCACCTGGATTCCGTTCACCACCGACTTTTGGGTCACCGGCATCTGTGTCCTTCCGCCAGGCCACGAAGACATTTGGACTATGTGGATATTGATCAACGGGCAGGAGGTCCTGTCGACCGGCTGCTCCTCCGGCTCGGCGTCGATCGAGAGCGGCATGCGTTTCAAGCCGAGCGAACCCTGGTTTCCGGTAGGCGAGATGGCCACGCTGGAGGTGAGGCTCGAGGCCGAATCGGGTAAATCGTTTCCCCGCGGCACCGTCGCCACCGCGGCCTTCCTCGAAAAGGTTCCGTTCGAGCAGCGTCCGCTCCCGCCGCGGCCCGGCAAACTGAGCAAGCTCAAGGGCTATCAGGCGCAAGAGGGATCGGAGGTGGTCATTCTCGAAAGTGGCGGAAAGACAAGCACGAGCATGCTGTGGCATTGGAATGAACAGTCCATCGCGTTTGTGGGCAACAGCCAGACACCGGGCTTACTACACATCGAGATCAATGGAAAAGAGCTGACCGAGCTGGGCTTTTGGGACTACGACCAACGTTCCAACGGATATCAGATCAATCCGCGCGACCCGCAATTCGGCGACTTCAAGCCCGAACGTGGGGTGCTGCCCACCGTTACCGTGCGACCCGAATACATCAGCGGCGACTGGTATGTGGCGATCGTGACGCGGTGACGTGCAGTCACGACGGCACTGACACCGGGAGGGTGCGGGTGAGGGCGGTGATGGTGGCGAATGCGTCGGTGAAGGCTGTCCCGGACGGGTACTGGGTCAGCACCGCGACGATGAACCGGTCGCCCTCGCCGACCGTGCCCGTGGTGTGTAGCACCCGGCCGCTCATCAGGGCCGGTTTCGCCCCGCGGATGGCCGGTGCCGCCGAGGGCACCGCAGGCGGGGGAGTCTGGGCGGTACAGCGGATCGGTGGGGAGTCGCCGAAACCCCACCAGCCCTGCTTGGCCGTCCAGGGCCGGGGGAAGGCGAGCGGGATGCCGAAGGTTTGGTGATAGGCGTCAGTCCCGCACGGTGTGGACTGGCGCAGGTTGCCCATGATGAGCTCGCGAACCGGGGCCGGGCTCTGCTCCAGCAGGTAGCGGTAGACGCGTACCATGTCGTTGGCGCTCAAGGTGGTGGAGCCCCAGCCGTTGAGCCCGACCGCCGACGGGGGTGCCGTGTTCTCCAGCGCCATCAACGTGATCATGCGTTTGATCCCCGGCTCGCCGCCGATGCGCTGATAAAAGTAGGACGCCGCCTTGTCGTCGCTGCCGCGCAGCATCAGCTCCAGCTGCGCCCGGTCGGACGCGCTGATCGCATAGTCAGGGCCGCGCGCGAGCAGAAAGTCAAGGGCGATAAGGATTTTCACCAGCGAAGCGGACCGGAACCGGCCGGTGGCGTTGACCTGGGTGAGGTAGCTGCCGCTTTGCCGGTCGAAGACCGCTATTCCCGCATTGACCCCTTGCGGGACGATCACCGGCATCGGCGATCGTGCTGGCGATGGCGAAACGGAAACGGAAGCGGGGGCAGGAGCGGGCGCCGGGACAGCAGGCGCTGTGCCGCAGGCGGCCAGGCAGGTCACCAAGACGAGCGGCATTCGCTTCCAGTCCACCCGCCGCATCCTGCCGCAGGCGTGCGGGAAAAGCTATCCGGCGTCGGGATGCACGAACCGCTGTTGGGAATGCTTGACCCGCCAGCCGTCGGGGTCGGTGCCGAGGAACTCGCCGGCCATCTCGGAGCGGCCCATGTCGTAGAGGTCGGCATAGGAGGCGTCCTCGCACCGCCAGGCCATCGGCAGGTCGCCGTTGTCAAGCGCGTTGAGCAGCTGGAACAGCACCTCGTCGACCACCTCGGGCAGCAGCTCGAGCATGGCGTCGCGGCACGCCGGATCGGCGAGCACCATTTTCCAGTGCTCGCCGATCGCGCCGCCTATCCTGCCAGCGGCGTAAACGTCGAGGTTGCTGATGGCCTGATCCCTGACCAGGCGCATCAGCAGCTCCGCAAAGCGTTGCAGCTCTTGCCTATCGTCCATTACGGATCAACATACGGGATCCGGGTTGGCGCCGCTATTCCTCGTGCCTCCAGTTCCCGGATCGCCCGGTCGACGATGGTGCGGGCCAGGACGGGATCCATCCCCGCGTTGGCCATCGCCTGAGACTCGATCCTGGCGATCGTGGCCCAGGTCGGGGTGGCGGTCGGGTTGGCCGCCCGCCAGGCGGTGTAGAGATCGCGTTGCTGTTGCGTGATCACGCGGTGGGCCACCCCCAGGTCGTTGAGCACCTCGTTGGGGACAGCGAGCACCCCCGCGCCGCGGGCCGGGTAGCCGGGGGCGCCGCGAACCGCGGCCTGGGAGACGGGGTGGTGCCCGCCGCCCGGGGCGTAGGGCCGCAGCCGGTAGTGGGTGACGATGCCGCCCACCGCCTTGGCCACCACTGCTCCCGCGGCCCCGGCGATGGCGCCCGATCGTGCGCCGTCGAGGCTCGCCTGGCCGACGTCGCCGCCGGTGATGAGGGCCTCGGTGGCGCCGCCGGCCGCCCCGCCCGCCGCGCCGGAAGCGGAACCGCCGACGACGGTGACCGTGGTACGGGCCAGCAGGCTGCCGCCCAGAGCCGCCCCGCCCGCGCTCGCGCCGAGCGTGGCCGCGCCGACCGCGCCCGCCACGGCACCGCCCGCGGTGGCCCCGGCCAGCCGCAACGCGCTGAACTCACCGGCCTTGTACTGCCGGTACCCCTCGACGCCCGCACTGATGAGAGCCCCCACCCCGGCGCCCACGGCGATGTGCACCCATCGCCCGTCGGGGTCGGTCAGCCGCACCGAGTTGTTGTGCGCGTAGGTGTACAGGGCCAGGTTGGCCGACGTGTAGACGCCTCCCGCGAGCTTGCCGTTCATATACTGGTTCAGCTCGGGGTCGGGGCTCTGCCAGACCTGGGTTCTCGGGTCGTAGTAGCGCGCGCCGAAGTAGTACAGCCCGGTCTCCGGGTCGAACTCCTTGCCGGTGAACTGTTGCGGCACCGGCTGCACCGGATGCTCGCTGACCCAGGTTTCGCCGCCGGGGAAATACTTGAGGTGCTCGGCCAGGTTGCCCCGGTCGTCGGTGACGAAACCGCTGGAGCCCAGATGGTCGCTGTGCGCGTAGTACTGCCTGTCCTCGATGCGGTGTTCCGGCTCCACCAGCTTGGTGATGAGCTTGGTCTGTCCTATGTAGACGTGCTTGAACTCCTGGTTGCCCCGGGTGGAGAAGTTGCGGTTGGGGTACATGTGGAAGTTCGCGGAGTCCTTGACTATCCGCGTGCCCTGATCGTCGTAGTAGTAGCGGGCCGCGTTGGGGGTGCCGCCCGCGTTGTCACACGATGCGGGAGTCTGCGGCAACGTTTGGCTCTGCACGTTCTCGTGGCTGCACGCCAGGCGGTTCTCCTCGTCCCAGATGTTCTGCCGCCGCGGCCGTGGCTGCTGATCGCGGCTGATCTGGTTGCCGTTGGCGTCGTACCCGATCGTGTAAATGCCCAAAGTGGTTGGCGCATGCGGCTTTGCGCTGGCGTAGCTGTAGGCGTAGTCGTAGCTCGTCTTCCCGACCGGCTGGGTGTTGCCGTTGCCCACCATCTCGTGCACCTGCGTCTTGCGGGTGATGTTGTGGATGGTGTCGTAGGACAGGTCGTAGCGGAAGGTGTCGGCCCGCGGGTTCTTCGACGTGTAAACGCCTTCGGCGTGTACGAGCCGGTCCAGGTCGTCGTAGCGGAACGTCTGCAGGCTCGGCCCGCCCGGGTCGGGACCGCCCGGAACCACGGTGTTGTTGTGGATCTGCAGGACGTTGCCGACCTCGTCGTAGGTGTAGTTGAGGTTGTCGAAGACGTAACCGTTGGCGGCGTTGGCCCTCAGGTTCGCCAGCCGCATGTCCTCGGCGTCATAGGTGTACTGGGTTCGGGTCCCGTTGCCGGTGTCCAGCAACGCGCGGCGCTCGAACTTGTCGTAGTCCAAACGAGACAGATAGTTGTACGTGAACTCGCCCTTGACGCCGGTCGCCGAGTCGATCTGGCCACCGGAGTTGTAGTGGTAGCTCAGCTGCTCGCCGTCCGGATAGGTCATCGCGAGCATCCGGTTCCAGGTGTCGTACCGGTATGAGGTGGTGAAGGTGGAGATATGGCTGCCCTGCGCGGGCGTGGTACGGGTCTCCTCGACCGTCTCGCCCAACGGCCCATACTTGCGCGACAGCACACCCGCGCCGTCGACGACGCCGACAATGCGGTTCGCGCCGTTGTTGGCCGCGTTCGGGGCGCCATAGGTGTAGGTGACGTTGTTGGCGGGGAAGACCGGGTAACGGATGCCCGCCAAGCGGTTGAACTGGTAGTCGTATTCGACCGCCAGGTTCTGTGCCGCGAGCTTGGACGTGATCTTGCGGATCTCGTTGCTCGCCAGGTCGTAGACGATCTCGGTACGGCCCGAGTCCGGGCTGTCGGTGAAGGTGCGCCGGCCGAAGTTGTCATAGCCGGACCGGGTGACGTTGTTGCGGTCGTCGGTCACCGCCGTCAGCTGGGCCAGCGCGTCATAGGTGTAGCTGGTCCAGATGACCGGCTGGTTGCCGGCCGGGTTGGACTCCTTCAACGCGACGGTCAGCTCCCGGACGTCGGCATAGGTGCGTTTGGCGTTGCCGCTCGCATCCGTGATGACGGTCTCGAACTGGGTCGCCCCGGCCCGGTCCGGGCCGAACCCGAACGAGGTGGTGGTGACCGTGGCGTCCGGCATCGTGGTGCGCGTGGTGCGGTCGAGCACGTCGAAGACGCGCACCGTGGGGGAGACGGAGTCGAAGGCCGGGCTGAAGGTCTGGTTCGCGCCGCCCTTGGGTTCCGTGGTCTGGTAGAACTGCCGCGTGCTGCGGCCGAAGGCATCGAACACCGTTCGCCCGGAGACGATCATCGCCTGTTGCGGGGCGGTGTTCGGGCCGGTGTGCACGGCGGCGTCCTTCTTGGTCTGCAGCTTGCGTCCCAGCCCGTCGATGAAGATGACGGTGTCGATGGCGTCGGGCCGTACCGTGCCGTTGGCCTCCCGGTCGACGTGACGAGTCACCGCATAGGGCACCGTCGCCTCCGGGTGGTACTCGAAGTCGATGGTGAGCCGGTTCTCCGGCGCCTCATACGGTCCGGCCACCGTGTCCAGCCGCCCGACCGCGTCGTAGGTGTTGCGGATGACCTGGTTGTTGAAATCGGTGGTGTTCTCCACCAAACCGAACTTGAGGTTGTAGGTGGCCAGCGATCGGTAACCGAAGCTGTCGGTGATGGACTCGACGTGGGTGGCCACGGCGGTGTCGTAGGTGTAGTCCACCCGATAGCGCTGGCTGACCCGGTTGGGCGGATTGACGACCGCCCTTATGTTGCCGTTGCTGAAATATTCCAGATCGGTGACCGCGGTCTCGCCGCCGGCCAGCCTGGCCCGCACCTGGGTCACGTTCGCCGTCGCACAGTCCACAGTGGACTCACGGTGGCGCATCAGGGTTCCGTTGCCGAACACGTCGATCACGTTCGGCACGCCCACGATGTTGGTCGTCCGGCAGGCCGGATCGTCCGCCGAGTACCGGATCCGGGTGTCGGTGTCGTCGGCCGAACCCACATCGGAGGCATCGAAGAACCGGATCACGTTGCCGAACGCGTCGTAGTCCATCGTGGTGAAGGTGGCCTTGCCCGGGGTCGGGTTGCCCTCGTAGAAACGCTTGTCGGTACGGGTCAGCTGCGGGAAGACCGTCGCCGTGGTGCTGCGCGGGTTGGCCAGACCTCCGCCGACCTCTTGCAGCGCATAGGTGTGCTCGGTCTCGGCGAACGGCCGCCCGGCCGCGTCGGTGGTGAGCTCCTTGCGCACCAGCCCACGGGTGTAGTGGCTGTCGGTCAGATAGTCACGCGTGATGCTGCGGTAGACCGCGTCGGCGGCCTGCGTGTCGCGGTGGCGCTCAATCACCCTGCCGTAGCCGAAGAACTCCCGCTCCAGCCGGTCGAACACGCCGCCGGTGTACTCGTAGGTGGTCAGCTGCGTGTCAGCGCCATCGCCGGCGAACCCGTCGCTGACGGTGGTCTTCGTGAGCAGCCAGCGCGACTGCGGCTGGTCGTAGGTGTTGCCGTCGCGCGTGTAGTCGAAGTCCAGCCGGGCGCCCATCGGCCGGCTCACCCCGCGCAGCAGGTTCGTGCGCTCGGTTCGGTTCTGCGCCACCGTGAGCTGATTGTCGCGTGTGGACGACAGATGGTCGGGCCGGCCGTCGCCGTTGATGTCGCGAATGGCGAATTCGGTGCGGCTCGCCCCGGTGGAGATGTCCCCACCCGGGTTGATGATGATGCAGATGAAGATGAAGCAGATCGGGATCGTGAAGTAGACCCCGCCGCCGAGCCGGGCGTTCTGCTCGTCGTTGATGGCCGACAGGCTGCCCAGGAACGGCACCGGCGGCTCGAAACCGTTGCCGGTGTTCAGCGACACCCGCAGCGGGCTGCCCGCGAAGACCCGATCGATCAGGCCGTCGCCGTTGACATCGACCAGCGTGGCATTGGCGGTGTTGTTGCCCTCACTGTAGGAGGCGCCGCCGGCGAAGCCGTAGAAGTCGGTGTTGAAGCCGATGTTAAGGCCGAAGCTTTCGCCGTCGCCGTCGTTCAGCGCGGCCGGGTTGCGCCACGGCTCGCGCCCGGCGAACTCGTAACCGAGGTTGAGCGCGACATCGCCGTTGTCGTAGATGCGGTCCGGCAGCGCGTCGCCGTTGATGTCGAGCAGGTCGAAGTTGCCGTCCGAGCTGCTCCCGCCGATGCTCCCGCCGATGCCCAGCGGTGGCATGTCATTTCCGGCCTCAGCGGTGTTTGTCGACGTGTACCCGGGAGGGCTGCCGTGGCCGCGGCCGGTGGTGATGGTCCGAGCCGGGCTTCCGGCGCTGGCGTTGCCCGCGATGTTGGTGCTCCTGCGCACCGCGCCGCCGGGCAGGTCGCCACGTTTGCCGCCCAAGCCGCCGACCATGTCGGAGAACTGGATACCGTTGGCGCCCACCACATCCGGGAACTGGTCACCATTCATGTCGATGAAGTCGACCTCGCCCGTGCTGGCCCCCTCGGCGATGGAGCCGCCGATGCTTCCCACCGGGCTGCTCAGCCCGCCGGTCAGCGAGATCTGCTGGGAACGCGACAGCCGCGCAACCGCATAGCCGCCACCGAAATCCACCGGGTCGGGCAGATCGATGGAAAGCGCGCCGCGCCGCGAGCTGCTCGCCGCGGACTTGGTCACCCAGTTGTGGTCGCTGGAACCCCAGCGATGGAACTGGGGGAACGGCGCGAAGGCGTCCACGCTCGGCGGGTTGATCCGCGGGTCGGCGGCGAAGGAGTCCTTCTGCGCCTGCGGGTCGACACTGCCGGGCAGCTGGTCGCCGAAATCGTCGTCCATCACGAGATCGGCCTGGTTGATGGGCGTTCCCGCCCGGCCGCGGTTGCCGTTGTAGCCGATCGCGCCCCACCCGCGGTAGGGCTGGGCGAAGGCGTCCTCGGTGAGCGCGTTGTGCAGCGCGCTGGGCACCGGATTTCCGTCGAGGAGAACCGACTGGCTTACCAGGAAGCCGCGCAGGGCGGGGTCGAGAGTGCTGAAGTCGAAGAACAGCTCGTCACCGGCTTGCGCCGCGACCGTGAACGGCGCGGGAGCGGTGACCACTCCGCCCTGGATGTCGAAGAAACGCTTGCCCAGCAACGCTCCGCGCCGCTTGACCGTGAAGGCCACCCGCGCGGTCGGGGTGGCGCCACCGAAGTTGAAGGTCAGCTCCGGGGCAACCGTCAGGTCGCCATCGGCCGCGACGGTGTGCGAGCCCTGCGGCGCGGCCAGCCCGTCCTGCGGGTACATGTCCAGGTTGTAGGGCGGATAGAAGGTGATGAGCGGATTGCCCTGCGGGTCGGTGACCCTGTCCACACCGCTGGCCGCGGTGTAGAAAGCGTTGGGGACCCAGTCGATCCGATCCAGATCGATCGGCGAGTCCACCTTCACCCGCCAGGTCAGGGTCTGGCCCTGGGTGACGGTGCGATCGAAGTTCACCGGCACGGAGCCGGTGCTGCCCGCGGCGAGGGTCTGCTCCAGCGCGGGGACGCCGTCGACGGCGATGACGACGGTGACATCGTCGGTGGTCGGGCCGCTCTTGACGAAGTCGCCGGACAGATGGATGGTGCCGGTCAGCGGCGCCTTGACCGAGGAGCTGCGCCCGCCGAGGGTGAAGTCGCGGCTGGCTTGGAATTGGTGCCCAGAAAGGGAATTGACGTCAAGGACGGGGGAGACGCCGGTGTAGGTGATCACCGGATCCCACGACACCTCATCCAGAGCGCCGTCGAAGACGGACTGCACCCGGAAGTAGAGCCGCTGCCCCTGGGTCACCGCGAGCGACGCGACCCCGGTCGGGGTGTGCGCGGAGTTGTCCTGCGCCGCGATCTGTTCGCTCCACAGCTCGAGGTTCTCCAGCTGAATAGCCACCCGCACCCCGTCGGCCGAAGTCGATGCCGCCCGTGCCGCGGCGGTCGAGTCGGCCAGCTTCACGTTGCCGGTCACGCTGACGACGCCGGTGTAGGGGGCGACCCAGCGGCGCAGCGTGTCCAGCAGCGGGAACGAGTCGGTGAGCCGGTCCCGGTCGGCGGCGAAGTCACTGAACAACCCGGTCGGGTCGACCGGTCCACTGGGAACAGGAACCGGGGTGTCGCCGCTGATGCCGTAGACGGGAACGCCTCCGGCGCCCAGCCGTCCAAACAGGACGGTCGAGCCGGTGACCAGGTCCATGATGCCGTCACCGTTGACATCGCTGAAATACTGACTCGTCGTGGCGAAGGTGTTCACGTAGTCCAGTTGCGCGGCCACCGCCCCCAGGTACCCCTCGATGCCGAGGGTGACCGCATTGCTCGATTCATCGCTGATTCCGGGCAGCGCAAGGTTTCTGACCTCATCGGAGAAGCGTGGCTGACCACCCGGCTTGGCCAGATTTTTCCGGTACCTGGTAGCGCCGCCATCGCGGAAAACCTTGTCCGGCAGCGAGTCGCCGTCCACATCGACCAGGGCCAGCACGCCGTCGTTGTCGGTATGGCTGAAGCCCACCTTGAGCCCGACCGAGCCGGACTTGCTGGCCTGCGTGCCCACCCCGACGTAGAGGTGGCCGCCACCGCCGAAGCTGGAGTTGGCGTTCAGCGCGCTGGCGTCGCCCGCCTGCGACGGCGTCAGGTTCAGCTCGTCCTTGCTCAGGCCGTCACCGGGCGAGGTCCAGCCCAGCGGCTGGAACGCCTGGTACTGCCCAGAAGCGTCACGGATGTCGTCGAAGTAGTCGAACTGGTGCGTGTTGAACAGAGCGCCATTGGCATCCAGCTGGGAGATGGAGCGCAGCAGCTTCTTGTGGAACGCGCCGGTGACATAGGACAGCTCGTATCCGCGGATCAGGCTGCCGTCCAGCGACACCTCCACCTTGCGCAACAGGTCGGCGGTGACGCGCTTGAACCCACCGCGCGCGTCGATCATCTTGTCGGTGCGCAGCGGCTCACCCAGCTCACGGTCGCGGGTGAAACTGACCGTGTAGCGGCCCTCGACACCGTTTTGCCCGGTGTAGGTGATCCGGTCGAGGTACAGGTTGCTGCCAGGCACCGAACCGCTGTCCAAACCGGTGTCGTTCACCTTGGCGTAGTGGTAACGCATCAGGTTGCCGTTGGGGTCGTGCACCTCTTGCAAGGCCCAGACGAAGACGTTGCCCTTGCCGTCCTTGAGCGTCGACCCGTCGGCGGCCCCATAGATCCACGTGGTGCCGCTCTTGTCGGTGACCTCCCAGGTGTAGTTGGCGGGACTGGTGCCGTGCCGCACTATTTTCGCGAAGCTGCCCTCTACCCGGCTGTGAAAGACTTTTTCCGGGGTACGGGCTTGGAGCACCCCGCGATGGGCGACCGGTGTGAGCTGTTCGCCGTTGAGCACATAGGTTTCGGTCTCCTGGGCAGCCTCGTAACGCGGAACTCCCCAGCGCGTCTCAACGGTGACGGTGGGCGTGGCGAGATCCCAGCCGCCCCCGAGCCAGCCGTTGCCGCGCGACGAGTCGTAGCTCAGCGACAGCTGGGGCTGCACGCCCCGCCGTCCCGGTGGCAGCTCGAGCGCGTAGCCCAGCTTGTTGTCCCCCTGGTTGTTCGCCGACGGCGGCGCGATGAGGTTCACCCCGGCGCCTGGGTCGCCGGCCTGAATTCCCTTGATCTGGTTGGGGTTGAACTCCACCCCCTCCGGATGCTCGGGCACCACGACGGTGGCGTTGACCATGGTGGTGAAGTGGTCGGTCAGCGAGACGATCAGCTGGTTGGCCTCGTCGACGCGCACCCGCTGCAGCGGCTCCCAGCACCCGCCCGCCTCGTTGTAGAAATAGGTGTAAATGTCTTGGGCGGTGAAGTCCTCGGTCAGCAGCGCCGGGTCGTAGGGAAGCGACACCTCGATCATCTCGGCGAACTGCATCGGGTGCGGGGTGAACCGGTAGCCGTGGTGGGCTTTGCCGGTCACGTTCGTCATACCCGAGTCGAGCGGGGGAACATCCTTGTCCTTCAGCGCGGTGATGCCGATACCGACCGGCAGCTTCACCGCGCTGGGCTTGATTTTCAGGCTCGCCTTTTCGTAGGAGACGACCCGGGTCTGGCTGTCCGTCGGGCTCACCACAGCCTGGAAGTCCGGGAGGGTGAGGCTGGCGGCGATGTTCTGCTGGGCCGTGTCGCCGACGGCGCAGATGGCCGGGGCCGGCTCGGCGACGGTGGCGGCGGGTCCGGCCAGCTGGCTCGCGGGCTGGGCGGCGGAGACCCCGGAGACGGTCAGAATGAGGGTGCTGACCGCAGCGGTCAGCCTGGTAAATCTGTTCATGGGCACGCCTAATCCCCTAGTACGGTTCGATATAGGCGCACCCGTCTGGGAGTATTAACCAGATCGATGCATGACGCTAGTTCTATTTTGATGAATTCGGATGTCCAAAAAGGCGAACCGCCCGCCTCCACTTTGGGGAGACGGGCGGTGTCAGCTACACGACACTCACCGGCGGGCTTACTCCGGCGGATAGCCCAGGCGCTCGACCAGATCGCCGTAGCGCTGGCGGAACGCCTTGGCGTGGCGTTCAGTGAAGTAATTGCGCCAATCGCCCGGGATGCCCTTGCGGTAATGGCTCATTTCATCCACCTCGCCGGGTTTACGGGTCGAATTGGACATCTTGGCGAAAGTGAAGAATTCGAGTGTCCGCGGCACATAGCCGCGCGGAAGCCGCTTGATGGGAATCCGGGGCAACGCCCGCTTTGTGGTCGGGCGCAGCGGCATCGGCCGTTCCTTGTTGGTGGCCAGGTTCCACTTCACCGCGGCGCTGAGCACCCACTCGCGCACCCGGTTCGGAGCGATCAACAGGCCATAGTGGTCGAAGATCTGCGTCCACAGCCGCACCTTGTCGCCGACCAGGTCCTCCATCTTCAGCTCGAGCACCTCGGGCTGCGAATAATTCCAGGTGACCATGTGATCCAGGAAGAAGCCACTGAACTCGATCTCCTCCAGCATGCCCTCATCGAGGTCCAGCTCCTGCAGGCGCTGGCGATGCGGGATCAGCTCCTCCCAGGTGATGCCCAGCGCCTGGGTGACGTGGCTGTTGCGGTGGCTGAAGTAGCCGGACACGACGATGTCGCGCGGATCGCGGATGACGTTGACGGTGCGCCGGGGCGGCAGCGTGTCATAGTCCTCCTGGCGGGCATTCGTCAGCGACACCAGGTCCGGCTTCTTGTCCTGGATAAGAGCGCCCAGCGAGCCGTGCTCGGCCCACTGCAGCGGCGAGATCACAGTGAGGGTTCGCATCCCCAACGCGGACGCCGCCTCGGCGAGGATGTACCGCGACCAGCTCGACGCGGCCTTGTGCCGCCCCGTATAAACCAGAAGCACGACTTCCTCCCACAGCGCACGCGCGATCGCTCAACGATTGAAAAATTTCGACCAATAGAGAGTTTGCGGTAACCCGCGCCCCGGCGCAACATCACCCGCGATCAGTCAGCCGGAGCGTAAGATACGGGACTTCCTCATCCGGCGGAAGATATCGGGACACTTCGACGAACCCGAGAGCCTCCGCGAACCGCAGACCGTCCACGTTGGAGGCCCATACAATGGTCTCTATCTCGTCGGTGCCCAGCGCCCGTGCCTGGGCCAGCGCCCTAACATAAAGCTGGCTGCCCAACCCCCGCCGGCGATGCTCGGCAAGCACCCGCACGATCACAGTAGCCGCGGCCGTGTCCCCGCTGGGCGGGCGCACAGTGGTGCAGCCGACAAGCGTCTCCGCAAGGTAAGCAACCTCAAGACGGTTGCGCCGCAGCCTTTCGCCGATGTCGGCCAGGCTCAGCGGGTCGTTGGGAATAATAGCGTTGTGAACATGCTGCCAATCCAAAATCATCTGGTCGCCGTTGACAGGCTCGATGCGTAGCTCAGACACCACCGAAGCCTAGTTGCCAGCCTCGGTTTCCGTAGGCCCAAGCCAAAGCAGACCCCCTCGGCCAGCTCAATATCAAGCCACACAAACATCCCAGCCCCACCCCACCTTCCACCCCCGCCGATTGCCGCCTTTCCCACGCCACCACGACCCACCGCGCCCCCACCCTTTCGGCACCGTTGCCGCACCCCCACCCGCCACCACCGACCCTCGCCGCCCGCCGCGCTGCCGCTGCTTCCGCCTACTGCTGCCGTGGCACCTGCATCTCTGCGTTAGGGCGGTGAGGCAGAGTTGTAGGTGCCGTAGGCCCTCCCCGCCGCCGTGCCTCGCCGCCCGCCGCGCTGCTACTTCTGCCGCTCCTGCCTACTGCTGCCGTGGCACCTGCATCTCTGCGTTAGGGCGGTGGGGCAGAGTTGTAGGTGCCGTAGGCCCTCCCCGCCGCCGTGCCTCGCCGCCCGCCGCGCTGCCGCTGCTTCTGCCGCCTCCGCCTACTACTTCCACGACACCTGCATCTCTGCGTTAGGGCGGTGGGGCAGAGCTGTAGGTGCCGTGGGCCTTCCCCGCCGCCGGGCCCCGCCGCCCGGCGCGCTGCTGCTGCCTCCGCCCGCTACTGCCGTGGCACCTACGTCTCTGCGTTAGGGAGGTGAGGCAGAGTTGTAGGTGCCGTGGACCTCCGTCGTTAGCCCTCGCCGCCCGCCGCGTTGCTTCTGCCGCCCTCCGCCTACTACTCCCGTGGCACCTACATTTCCTCTCGTGGTGCTGAGTCTTCCTTCTGCGGCGCAGGGCCTTTTGCAGTCTTCCGTGAGGCCGGGTGTTCAGCGGGTGCCGCGTCTTCGGTGACGCCGAGTCTTCGGTCGTGCCGGGTCTTCGGTGACGTCGAGTCTTCGGGTGATGCCGGGTCCGTCTGCGGTTCCGGGTTGGTGCTTTGCCGTGCTGCTGGTGGTGCTATGGGTTGTGGCGCTGGTGGTGGTGCTGTGGGAGGCCCAGGGCCTTGGGGCGCTGCGGGGTGAAGCGTTGTCCGTGGTTCATGCCGCCGAGGGTTGGCGTTGGCGTGCCGGGGGTGGACATGGGAAAGCCGCCGTCGGATGAGGGTTCTCGACGGCGTGGCTGATCGTGATCGGGGGGTGAGTCTTCCGCAAACGGGCGGCTGGGCTTAGT